>CANRFM010000005.1 GCA_947629905.1 uncultured Clostridia bacterium | reverse complement strand
CAATTGAGATTGATTGGGACAAATTTTCAAGGCTATATGGGGAATGGAAGTCCAAAAGCATCACGGGGCGTGATTTTATGCGAAAAATGGACTTGTCAGCAAACACTTTTTACCACCGTGTGAGGGAATATGAAGCAGAACACGGAATTGCAGAGCCGACCTCTGCTTGACCCCCTCAGACGAACGGAAATGCCCCTCTGAGCCATCTGAGTCTGCGGAGCGGAAAACTAACCGCCTGAAAAGACAAAGACATGAGAAGTGCTTGTGTGAGCAAATCTCAGGACTTTTTCTGTTATTCAGTCCCAAAAGGGTATGCTGTCATTGTGACATGCACCATAATGATTAAATTGACTTGTGCGGAACGGATTATGTGTGCACCAAAAGGCTATGGACTAACGCAATATATGTTGATAATTTGTTGATTTTCGGGAATGTTACTCATAATATGTAGATTTATAGACTGCACTGTGCTATAATAATATAAAGATGGGTGGTGCAGTTATGGATATTGTTAAGGTATTTGGTAAGAATCTAAAAAATACCGACTTGCGCTTGGACTTTCACAGGAGAAATTCGCTGAAAAATGTGGTTTGCACCGAACATATATCAGCACCGTCGAGCGGTTTCAGCGTAATATTTCTATTGAAAATGTTGAACGTATAGCCAATGCCCTTGAAATAGAGACATATAAATTGTTCATAGATGATGAAGATTAAGTAGCAATGAATTGGAGGCGATTAAAATGTACGATTTTATTATCACGGAATTTTATGAAGAAATGTCAAAAGTTGATTTAAATGTGTATGGTATTTTAGATTCGCAAGATAATATTCACACGTTGGGGACGGACTCGAAAATTATTGGTAGGATATTCGAGATGATGGTTCAACCAGTCTTAGAGAAGATTGCCAACAAACATGGTTTAATACTTAAAACTCCTGAATCACAGACTGTATATCCTGATTTTGTTATGATGACTTCTGAGGATTCAAGTGAGAAAATAGCAATTGATGTTAAGACTACGTATGTCGTTGATGATAATTCGAGAATAGTGTTTACGCTTGGGTCGTTTGGCTCATACATGAGAAATAATACTAAAAACATCGAATACAAGTATACAGATTATTGTAAACACTTTGTAATTTGCTTTATTTATAAACGCAATGACTCTGCACAGGAAAGTAAGGTGTTTAATTATGAAAACAAAGAGCATATAGAGTGCCCTTTCACAGACGTGCGATATTTTATTCAAGAAAAGTACAAGATTGCCGGCGATAAACCTGGTTCTGGAAATACTGAAAACATTGGCTCTTTTGCTACGAAATCTTTTGAGGCTCTCAAAAACGGGACTGGTCCCTTTGCTTATTATGGAAAAGAAGTATTTGATTTGTATTGGAAATACTATCCTAAATATCGAGCATCGACTAAAGAATACACTTCTCTTCCGGAATTCCTTCGTTGGTTTGTTAATCAGCCTCAAAAAAATGTGACTCTTTTATATGAATATGATTATGAAAAAATCAAAGACAAAATATGGTCTTCCTTATAATTAACTAATTGATATTTAAACCGTGCATTTCAAAGAATGAAATGCACGACTTTTTATTTTATCTCTTTATTGCTAACACTTCCATCATCGGATGACGATTGGATTCCTTAGCACCTATGTGATAAAAATGTTTGCATTCATACCACTTAAAGTCACTCCAATGCTCATATAGATGGTCATTTCGCCTAAACTCATTTTCTCTCCACATAGAAAGACATACGTTAGCAGGAGTTGCTTTTGAATAATTGACTAAGGCTATTGCATCTTCCTCAGGCCACTCACCAACATATGAAGTATCTCTGCCGATATACGGAGGATCAAGATAAATATAATCAGATTCAGAAGCAGAAGAGAACGCATCTTTCCAAGAGCCGTATTTAAATGTCCAGTCCTTGTCACGCATAACATCACCAACCTTATCAACCTGATTGCAGATTTTAGTAACATAAGCCTTAGAGAACCTATTCGGCTTTTGACAAAAAGGAACATTAAACTGACCATGGCGATTAAATCTAATCATTCCATTAAAGTCAGAACGATTAAGAAAAAGAAAATAGAGTGGATCACCGTTTTGATTAAATGCATCACGCATTTCACGATAATAATCTGCACCGCGTTGTTCAAGTATAGCTCCGTGATGCTCCAAAAACTCTCTTACCATTCGTGATGTGATAGAACCATTTTGAATTCCATGATACAGTCCTATGATATACTGATTCTTATCTACCAACAATGCTCTTTTTGGTGCGATATTAAACGCAACCACACCCGTCCCCACAAATGGTTCAATCCATAATCCTTCTTCATCCCTTATCACGTGTTCTTTGATGAAAGGAACGATTTTGGTTTTTATGCCTTGACATTTTATAGGGGGGACAATAATTTTTGTTTCCTGCATAGTAACACCTCACATTATCATAATAATTATATCACAATTTCAGCGATTTGTCAAGTCTGCTCAGTAAAACCACATGAAAATCAATTTTGTTGGTAAAATGATTTAACCAATGCAATTTTGGATGGTTTATGTCAGGATTAGAATCATTTTCAAGTGATTTTGAATGAGATTACTATCCAAAATGCTATAAAATGCTCTTACAAATCAGATGTTTTTGAAAATTGATTTCCGTGGTAAAACCAACCACCCAAATTTCACCAAATAATCGTTGTTAGGGTGTTGCTTACGGTATCTTTTTTGTTTTAACGGTCATCACTCTGTATCCTTTCAATCAGTCGTTTCAGGCGCCATTTCCATAATCTCTCCAATATCACAGTGCAGATAACCAGACTTATCTCAAACCGCCGTATTTTCGGCACTTTTCTGATCTTACAAATAGGATTTGGTCTTTGTCCGGTCTTTATCGAAAGATTTTTTATATCCGTCTCGATTTATCGGGACGGATTTTTTATGTCAGTTTCAGTGCTGCGAGGTCAGCGACTTTCGCTAACGTCTATCACCTCTGAGGCGGCATAGGGTATTTCTGTGTGCCATAGTAAAAGAAAAAGGCAGGAAAGCTCCTGCCCTCATCATTTTATCTGAAATAATTTCTCGTTCCGTCGCCTGTAAAGCTCAGATACCCGTGATTGAACACAGACGGGTCTGCAAAGTACAGGTCAACAGCAGCCTTGACATCCGCATTTACCTTGCCGGAATATGTGCCCAGATCTACATATTTGGAAGAACCGCTGAATTGCAGCTTCTGGGTAAGTACCCCGTAAATCGTGTTCGGGTAATTCGGGGAGTAGACACGGTTCATGATGACTTCCACGACCAGTGCCTTATCCGGTACGCTGACAGACGCACCGCCAGCTTCATGACCGACTGCATTGCACAGCAGGATGTAATCGCTTTCTGAAATCACACCGGCTGCCACCGGAGAAACTGCCGGGGCTGTATCAGGCACTGTCACCGGAACAGTTTCCGGTTCCACAGGCTGTTCAGGCATGGGCGGTGCTTCCATGACAACGGCTTCTGTCTGCGTTTCAGCAGGCTTGGCGGGTTCTGTATATACGGTTACCACTTGGGTAGCAACTACGGCGGGTTTGGTTTCAACGACGACCGGCTCAGGAGCGGGTGTCTTTTTTGCCTCATAGACTGGTGCCTGTACGGCAACCGTAGCAGCGGGAGCGTTTGTGGTCACGGCTTGTGTTGTCGTTTCTGCCTCCGTGCTGATCTGTGTTTCTGTTGTCTCTGAGGACATCGTGGTTACTGTAGCTTCTGTACTCGTTGCGGCTGCGGCATTCGTTTCGATAGAAGTTACTGTAGCAGCTGTTTCGGTCTCTTCTGTGACGGGTTCTGTTTCCGGAACCAGTACAGCACATTCTGCTGCGGAGCTGTCGTCGAGTGTTACAGTAGCTGCTTCTACAACAGCGAACCCACCGAGCAGACAGGATGCGGCGATACCGACCACAATGGCTGCGACTTTGGCTTTTCTCATCAACTCATCCTTTCCTCAATAAGCGTTGTGCTCTTCACAAGCACTGTCAATATCATAGCATATTTTTCCGCAAAAGGCAATGATTTATCACCGCTTTCTACGTTTTGTAAAAAGCTTGCGGACACAGCTGTCTGAAACACAGCACTTTGCACAATTTTCTGTGTCGTATTCGTGAACGAAAAATTGCATTTCGGTTAATTGAAACACACAATTTACTCCAAAAATTACAGAGTGATTACATTTGGAACAAAAGAATAACGGCGCTTTGTGGATTGAATACAGAAACATCTCCCTTTTTTTGTTACTTTTCAACAGGAAACCCCTCCCGCACAGGCAGGAGGGGAAAGTACTATTGTAACCCGAAACTGATAGACAGGGCATTGTCTACCTGATCCATGGCATTGTGGTCGAGCGAACCCATTTTATCCTTGAGCCGTTTCTTGTCGATGGTGCGGATCTGTTCGAGCAGGACGATACTGTCCCGCTGCAAGCCGCACGAGGACGCATTCAGTGAAATATGCGTCGGGAGCTTTGCCTTGTCAAGACGGCTGGTAATGGCAGCGGCAATGACGGTCGGACTGTGGCGGTTTCCCACATCGTTCTGTACAATAAGTACCGGGCGGATGCCGCCTTGCTCCGAACCAACAACAGGGCTCAGGTCAGCATAATAGATCTCTCCACGTTTTACGGACATACGAACACTCCTTCTTTCCGGTTCTCCGGCTTGCGGGGAACCCTTGATTTTCTGGTTTCCTTGTTGGTAGTATGGCACGGCGGGCTGAAATTATGCACCTGCCGCTTTTTTACTTCCTGTTTCCATGGTATGCGGCGGCGAAAAAGACGTGCTTGACAAATCCGGATTTCTATGGTATACTATAAAAGGACTGGGGCATAGCCAAGTGGTAAGGCAACGGACTTTGACTCCGTCAGTCGCTGGTTCGAGTCCAGCTGTCCCAACCAGAGGAAGCAAGAAGCAGAAAGAACGTGCGGAGCAGTCTGCCGTTTCTCCGCTTCTTGCTTTTGCTTTTCGGTTCAGAATTTACAGTTGAGAAACTCCATGTAAAAGCGCAGACTTTTCTTGAGCCGAGCCTTTGCCCGGGTGATGGTGCGGGAGATCGTGGACGGGTCTCTGCTGAGCAGGGCGGCGATCTGATACATTTTCATCTCCTCCTGATAATACAGCAGCAGTACCTCTCTCTGCCGTGGTGTCAGGTCTGTCCGGATCGCTTGCTTCAGCGCCCGGCATACAATGTTGAGGCGTTCCCGGTTTGTGCTGCTTTCGCCGCTGATCTCCGCAAGAAACTCCCTGTCGAACTCCATCAGGTCTGCTGCCACTTTTTCCCTCATGCGTATCTGCCTCCTCTATGTGCGCATACAGTGTCCGGAGTATACGTGTCAGATCGGCACTCTCCTCCCAGAGCAATGCCCGCCGGGCGCACAGGGCATCCCGCTCCTTGTTGCGCAGATGTCCGTTCCGCAGCTGTGCGGTCAGTTCCTGAACACGGCGCAGGACGAGCGCCCTGCTCTTTTCGTATGCTTGAATCAGTTCCTGCATGGTTGTACCTCCTTTTGCGGTGCAGTATTCATGACGAAACGTTTGTTCTTCTTCGAGTGGAAAATAGGAACACTGTTCTGCAAGCGGGAAAGCATACACAGAACAAATGTTCTATCTACTATTCTACATCAAAAAAATCCGTTTGTCAAGGGGGTTTGACAAAAAAATGAAAAAAATTTTTTCAGCATCCATGCCTTTTCCCGAAAAAATGCCAATTACAGGCTTTTTAGAGGACTACCGGAAGGCAAACTATCTCCGCTGCCATATGCCGGGACACCACGGAAAGCCCCTGCCCTATGGGTTGGGGGATGTCAGTGCATGGGATATTACGGAGATACACGGTGCGGACAGCCTGTTTGAGGCAAGCGGCATCCTCCGGGAAAGCGAACAACAGGCGGCAGCCCTGTGGGGGAGCGGGGATGCCTGTTTCAGCGCAGGAGGCTCGACCCTCTGCATCCAAGCCATGTTAGCGGAAATGCGGGCGCAGGGGCGGACGGTCATCGCCGCAAGGACGGTGCACCGGGCTTTCCTGAATGCCTGTGTACTGTTGGGGCTTCCCGTAGAGTGGGTGTTCCCGGTCAGCGGCGGGCTGATCATGGGGGACTATGCCCTGCCGGACGTGGAAGCTGCCCTCCGGGCGCATTCCGGAACGCCCTGCTGCGTGTATGTGACATCGCCCGACTATACCGGGAAATGTTGGGATATTGCCGGGCTTGCGGCGCTGTGTCGGCAGTATAATGCGCCCTTGCTGGTGGACAATGCCCACGGGGCGCACCTTGCCTTTCTCCAAGAAAACCGTCACCCGATGGCATTGGGGGCTGATTACTGCTGCGATTCCCTGCATAAAATGCTCCCGTCCCTGACCGGGGCTGCCATACTCCACACCCGAAAACCTGCCGCCCCGGCAATGAAGCAGCATATGCAGCTCTTCGGCTCGACAAGCCCCTCTTACGTGATTTTACAGTCTATCGAAGCGGCAGTACACTATATCGCACATGGCAGCGGACGGGAAGCCATACAGCGAGCCGCTGCCCGTGCGGAGGTACTCCGGGAGCGGCTGAAAGGCTTCCGGTTTATCGGGGATGACCCGCTGCATCTCAGCATAGCGGCGGACGGTATCCGGCTTGCGGACAGGTTGCGGGCAGCGGGTATCGAGTGCGAATATGCGGACAGGACTTGCCTTGTCCTGCTGCTTTCGGGGTTGATGGGGGAGGAGGAGTTCTGCCGGTTGGAGGAAGCTCTCCGCCGTTGTGAAGCCTACCCGGCGGCAGAGCTGCCCCCTCTCCCTGCGCCCCCGGAACAGGTCATACCGCTCCGGGAAGCTGCCCTTGCGCCGCAGAGGACTGTACCGCTCCGGGAAGCAGTGGGGTGCATTTGCGGGGCTGTACAAGTGCCCTGTCCCCCGGCAGTGCCCCTGCTTGTGAGCGGGGAACGCATCACGGCAGAATGGGCAGAGATGATGAACTTTTACGAGCTGGAAACGGTGAGCATTCTGGCGTAGAGTCTGCGCTCCCGTTGTGCCTCCCACCGGCAGGCGGCAAAGGGCAGCGTGACGCTGCACCCGTTTTGACCCCTCTGTCACTTCGTGACATCTACCCTGAAAGGGGAGACAGTGGCGGATGCGGCACAAAGGGCAGCGTGACGCTGCACCCGATTTGCCTCCCAATGCGCCTGACGGCGCAAAGGTCGGCTTGCTCGGTTGGTAGTGTAATTTAGATGGATCAAGGGTGTGAACCAGATTCACACCCTTTTCTTACGGTATGAATGGCACATGATCGATACGCCCTGACGTATGGTATACGCCACCACCACACGCCTGTTTTGGCTATTTATAGCCATTCATACGCCCATACGCCTAAAAAGCAGGTTGTCCTTATATTTCTGCCACACGTGCAGTACGCACCCTGCACGCACCTTACCACGCACCCTAAATGGCTTAATATAGCCAAATACACACCCACACACCTTTTTTCTTTGTTGCTATATATATATATTATATAATTATATATGTATCTTTCATTTTTTCTTACAAAATTTGACATTTAACGTTTTGTGAAAACTGGATACTGTTTTGTATTCCGTCAAAGGGAGTCGTGAAATGCGACCCCCTTTCAGGTATTGTGAAACTGTCATTTCAGCAGTTTTATACTTTTTTCTATTGAAATCAGATATAAAAAATATTCATTCTATGTTATCATAGAAAAACAGATATTGTATTGGATTTGCAGGAATGGAAAAATATGGTATAATATAATATATATATAATAGCAACAAAGAAAAAAGGCGTGTAGGTGTGTAAAGCCTATACATAGCCAAAACAAGCGTGTACGGATGGTGTGCCAAGGGTGTGCACTACACGTATAGTATACTATATAAGGACAACATGAAAAAATGGCGTATGGGCGTATGAATGGCTATAAATAGCCAAAACAGGCGTATGGTGGTGGCGTATACCATACGTCAGGGCGTATCGATCATGTGCCATTCATACCGTAAGAAAAGGGTGTGAATCTGGTTCACACCCTTGATCCATCTAAATTACACTACCAACCGAGCAAGCCGACCTTTGCGCCGTCAGGCGCATTGGGAGGCAAATCGGGTGCAGCGTCACGCTGCTGAATCTGGTTCACACCCCCTTTTTTGCATTTTCGGTCGGGCAAAGTCTCCCCTGTAAGGGGAGATGTCACGAAGTGACAGAGGGGTCAAAAACCGGTGCGGTGTCACGCTGCTTATACTATACCAGACTCCTGAAAGATCAGCATAACCATTGCCCCGATGTGAATGATCATGACAACCAGCATCATCGGGGAGCGCAGTGTCATGCGCAGACAGCGTTCTGTCTGATGCGGTGTGCTCTGCGGCATCCTTTCCCGGAAGAACAGGATGATCAGCAGCACCAGTCCTGCCCATACCGCAAGCCCATACATAATATCCGCCAGTTCATAAGCAAAGCCAAGCTGAAAGGTGTCAAGAATCGTGTACAGCTCTGCAAAGCCGTTGACTGCCATATGGCAGATAATGGCAGGAATAATGGAATTGTGCTTGACAGTGAGATAGCCGAAGAAACACCCCGCCGCAAATGCGAGCAGAAACTGTGCAATGTTCTCATGCCAGATACCGAACAGGAAAGCACTCATAATAATGCCGAACCGCTGCCCGGTGCGGGAGAGATTTTTCAGGACGAAACCACGCATCAGCAATTCTTCCGTGACCGGAGCGACCAGAACACTGTACACCAAGGAAACCGCCGTGCTCTTGATTTCCGGGGCAGTCGAGAAATCCGCTTCGTAGAGCGAAATACCGACCCCTTCGAGCAGGATGGAAAGCCAGTCTGCCGCATATGCCATTGCCGTCTGGAGAAACAGGGCAATGCAGATGTAGGTGAGCGCTTTTCCGGCTGTAAAATTTCTGGTCTGAAACAGGGAAGAAATGGGAATTTTCGTCGCTTTGCACCCCAACCATGCTGCCAAAAAATTGCATAGCCCGAACACCAGCAGCGTCAGGGCGGTGGCAGCGGACGAGGTGTAGAGATAGTCTATTGCGATGTCCCCATAGTTTGACGGCAATTCCCCGGCACTGCGGTCAACCATGCCGACCCCCAAAATAAAAAGCTCCATAAGGATCATAAACAGCACGTTGGAAACGATCGCATGCCCCGTCAGCACACCGCCGACAATGTTCTGAAAGCGGCAGATGCGGCTTTTTTCCTTTTTGTTGGGGGTGAGGGGAATGCGGCAGCCGGGGATGCGTATCTGCGGCACAATTTCGCCATAGTCGCAGGTATAGTCCCGGAACTCTGTCGGGTTGTCAAACGGGTCGTGCGGGTCGGGGCACTGTTCGTCCCGGCGTTTCAGCTCTGCGACTGCCTGACTGAGTTCTGCCGCTTGCGCCCGGAACTGTTCCGAAGTGAAAATGGGGTTTTCTTCGTTCATAATGGTCTCCTTTGGTCTGAAACAGAATGGAGCGGCATTTTCTGCCTGTTTCTATTGTAGCACATAATCTGGTTCAAGTCAATGCATTGCAGAAAAATTGTTTCTATTTCCTGCCCAGCAGGAATGCTTGCAGCAGCCTGACATCCTCCTCCTCTATGATACCGTTCTGGTCTACATCGGCAGTTATCATCATGCTGGCGGTAGCAAAGCCATTCTTCACGCCGTTCTTCATCAAGCCCAAGTCAAAGATCGTAATGCAGCCGTCTCCGTCCAGATCACCGGGGGCTGTGGTCGGTTCGGGGGCAGCACCTATGCTCGTGAATGCATAGCCGTACTTCTCCGCATATGCCTGTGCGGTGGAATTTTCGTAACCGTAGATCGTGCCGGTGAAAAAATAATCTCCATCATAGTCATTGCAAATTGTGGATGCACTATCACATATCTCACAGTCTGGATCTAAAATCGTCACGGAAGTCAGGGATGAACAATACTCAAATGCGCCATATTTAATACTTGTCACACTGTCCGGGATCGTCACGGAAGTCAGGGATTCACAGCCATAAAAGGCAGCATCTCCGATACTTGTCACGCTGTCCGGGATCGTCACGGAAGTCAGGGATGCACAGCTCGTAAATGCCCCTGCTCCGATGCTTGTCACACCTTCTGGTATAATGCATTCACCCTCAAAATTTATGTCCACATCAATCAGACTGTTTTTGTAGATCCATAATGGGTTTTCTTCAAACTTTTCTTCGAGCCACGGTGTGCCGTAAAAAGCACGCCTTCCAATAATCATCACGCTTTCCGGAATCGTCACGGAAGTTAGGGATTCACATTTACAAAATGCATAATCTCCGATGCTTGTCACGCTATCTGGTATCGTCACTAAGGGCAGGGCTTTACAGTATTCAAATGCATAATCTCCGATACCTGTCACGCTATCTGGTATCGTCACTGAGGGCAGGGCTTTACAGTATTTAAATGCATAATCTCCGATACCTGTCACGCTTTCCGGAATCGTCACTGAGGTCAGGAATTCACATTTATAAAATGCATAATATCCGATACTTGTCACACCATCCTCGATCACCGCAGAAGTGATCTCCAATCCATTCCACGGACTACTGCTATTGTAAAAATAATCATCCATCTCCCCTGTCCCGCTGATTGTCAGCGTTCCGGTAGCATTGTCAAATTCCCATGTCAAATTCTCTCCGCACGTGCCGGATGCAGACTGATCCTCTACGATCTGGATACCACCGTTGAGATAGAGTAAGCTATCCGCATACTGCATATCGCTCCAAGTGTTGTTCCACTCGCACACGTCTCCGGTAAGCGGAGATACCGGTAAGTATTCCACAGGAAATTCATCCCCCGGCTGCACGTCCTCCGGCAATGTAAAAGTCATTCTTAAGATCACTTCATCGAAGCTGCGCTCTCCTGTGCTCTTCCATAAGAATGTCTGATAGTTATCACTGCCATGGTGATTTTCCGAAAAAGCTGTGTATTCTCCCGGGAGCTGCTCCATCACCGATTCTATTTCAACATCCTGCAGGCTTTCATCATAGTGCAGCATGAGCAGAAACCGTGTCAGAGACGGTGAGTTCAGATGCACATCCAGCGTGACAGTCTGCCCTGCTGCCTCTGAGACAGTCAGAGTTTTTTGTTCAATGGACAGTTCCGGATACGTATCAGAAGCTGCCGCCTCCAGCAGAGGCGCAGTGCTTGTTCCGGGCAATGGCAATGCAAGAGACAGAACCGCAAGAAATGCCACCATGAGCCCAGCCATCCATTTTTTTACATTCATAAAGATCACCTTTTACCTTGTAAAGATCTTTTTACCTTATGTGCATTTCAGGACAGAAGCGCATATTTCATAAGGGCAAGGTCGTATACATCGCACACGCCGTCATTGTTGAGGTCTGCCATGTCAAGCTGTTTTGCAGTGAGCTGCTTGGCAGCAAGCGCATACCGCTGCAGCAATACCATGTCATTCAGCTCCAGTGTGCCGTCATTGTTCAGGTCACCGGCAACGGCTTCCCCGTCCGGAATGATCGTAATACCGCCATTGGTATAGGTCATACTATACTCGTATTTCGTATTTGTTGTAGTATCATGCCACTCGCAATTTTTACCGCTGGGTCCTACCGGCAAGTATTCCACACGAAATTCATCCCCCGGCTGCACATCCTCCGGCAGTGTAACCGTCAGCCTTAAAATCGCTCCATCAAATTTTAGTGCATCACTGGATGACCTCGCCCATGCAAGCCCCATATAGTTATCAGGGCACGAAAAAACAGGTGAAGGTCGCAGTGCCATTAACGTTTTTATTTTAGCATCTTTCAGACGTTCATCATATTGCAGCAACATGGTAAAGCCCGTCAGTCCCGGCGACTTCAGGTACACATCGAGTGTAACCGTCTGCCCTGCTGCCTGTGATGCTGTCAAGGTCATCTCCTCAATGGACAGCCACGGGAAAGCAGGATCTTCTGTATCCGGTTCGTCATCCTCTGCAATTATGATTCCGCCATTGGTATAGGTCATACTGTCTTCGTATTGCGCACCTGTTGTGGTATCATGCCACACACTACTTATACCAGTGGGTCCTACCGGCAGGTATTCCACACGAAATTCATCCCCCGGCTGCACATCCTCCGGCAGTGTAGCAGTTATCCTCAATATCGGTATCGTTTCATCAAACACGTGCGGGTCAGCCGCTGCCCATGCTAACTCTGCAAAGTTATCACTGTTTCGAATCATAGATGTTAAATACAGGTACGAATCCAGTCCATTTAATTCCACATCTTTCAGACGTTCATCATATTGCAGCGTCATTATAATGCCTGTCAGTCCCGGTGCATTCAGATACACATCCAGTGTGACAGTCTGCCCTGCTGCCTCTGAGGCAGTCAGAGTCTTTTGTTCAATGAACAGCTCGACATGGTCAGTCTCTGATTCTTCATCCTCTACGATCTGGATACCACCGTTGAGATAGAGTAAGCTATCCGCATACTGCATATCGCTCCAAGTGTTGTTCCACTCGCACACGTCTCCGGTAAGCGGAGATACCGGTAAGTATTCCACAGGAAATTCATCCCCCGGCTGCACGTCCTCCGGCAATGTAAAAGTCATTCTTAAGATCACTTCATCGAAGCTGCGCTCTCCTGTGCTCTTCCATAAGAATGTCTGATAGTTATCACTGCCATGGTGATTTTCCGAAAAAGCTGTGTATTCTCCCGGGAGCTGCTCCATCACCGATTCTATTTCAACATCCTGCAGGCTTTCATCATAGTGCAGCATGAGCAGAAACCGTGTCAGAGACGGTGAGTTCAGATGCACATCCAGCGTGACAGTCTGCCCTGCTGCCTCTGAGACAGTCAGAGTTTTTTGTTCAATGGACAGTTCCGGATACGTATCAGAAGCCGCCGCCTCCAGCAGAGGCGCAGTAATCGTTCCGGGCAATGGCAATGCAAGAGACATAACCGCAAAAAACACTGCCATGAACCCAGCCATCCATTTTTTTACATTCATAAAGAATCCCCCTTTGCAAAATTTTGGTTACAATGGACTAAATTACACTATTATTGTAACATATTTCATGGAATTTGTCAACGGCTTCTCAAGGTTTCCTGTTCATCCCGCTGTGTGCCTGTTCCAGTAAGCATTCCCGCAATTCTTCCGCAGTAGAAACGATGCGCTCCGCCCCGTTCTCCCGGAGAAATGCCGCCGTCCGGTAGCCCCAGTCCACGCTGACACAGGGCATTCCGGCATTGCGGGCTGTCTGGATGTCCACATCCGAATCCCCCACATACACCGCCTCTTCCCGTGCAATGTCAAGGGCTTGCAGTACGGCTTGCACCGCATCGGGCGCAGGCTTCCGCCGGACACCCGGGCGCTCCCCGACTGCCGCATCGAGCAGCCCCGGAAAGAATGCCTCCGCCAAAGCCTGCACGCCGTAGTCCGCCTTATTCGACACGACTGCTGTTTTGATACCGGCTGCCCGCAGTTCCTGAAGCAGTGCCGGGATCCCCGGATAGGGCGCTGTCTGCTCCGTGCAGTGTGCCTTATAATATGCGGTGAACGCCTGAAACACCTGCTCCCGTTCCGCATCCGTTGCACCGGCAGGGGCTGCCCGTTCGATGAGCTTGCCGATGCCGTTGCCGACAAACTGCCGCACTTCTTCGAGCGTGTGTTCCGGCATACCGGATGCCCGCAGCGCCGCATTGACTGCCGCCGCAAGGTCTTTCAGCGTGTCGAGCACCGTTCCGTCCATATCAAAGATCACAAGTTTGTACTGCATACGTTTCTCCTTCCGGGACTGGCTGTTTCCGGCAAATATAACAGGTTTTGTGTGCATTTTTATGCAGAATTGCACAGTTTCGTGAAAAAAATCACCCTGTCAGCAGGATACCAGCTTTTTCCCCTTGATTTTTTTGACCATTTCTATTATAATATAAATATATCCCCTTTGTCAATACGCCGGATGTGACATTTGCTTACCCAATGGAGGGAGCTTTCATGAAACAGACCATTACCTGCACCACGCCGGAGACAGAACTCTGTTCAGGCGTATCCTATACCAAAGAGGAGATCGTTGCTGCCATCAAGGCACAGGCTGCTGTCCTGCTATCCAGCGGACGGCTCATGCATACAAAGGACTTTATCCAGCATTCCGACCTGTCCGTGTTTCAGCACTGCGCCCATGTTGCCTATGTCAGCTGCATCATCTGCATGAAGCTGCACATCGCCGTGAGCTGGACAGAAATGATCCGGGGCGCACTGCTGCACGATTATTTCCTCTATGACTGGCACGACCGCAAAAGCTGTCACCCCCGTCACCCCACCTATCACCCGACACTTGCCATGCACAATGCATTGGAGGACTACACCCTCACCGAAAAGGAAATGCAGATCATCCAGCGCCATATGTGGCCTATCACCATCATCCCGCCCACCTGCAAAGAGGGCTGGGCTGTGACACTGGCTGACAAGATCTGCACCATTCTGGAAGTATGCAGAAAGGAGCGTGTACGGCTATGATCGCCAATATGGAACTGGATGTACTGTTCCTGTCCTTTATGCTGTACAGTTTTTTAGGCTGGCTGTATGAAACGACCGTTTGCTCCCTCTGGGAGTCGGGACATTTCCTGAACCGGGGCTCGCTCCTCGGTCCGTGCTGCCCGGTCTACGGCGGCGGTGCCGTCATCGGGCTTGTATTAGCCTACTATATCCCGAACCCTGTGATGCTGTTCTTCACGTCCGCTTTCCTCTGTATCTGCTGCGAATACCTGTGCGGTGCGATCTTAGAGGATATTTTCCACGTCAAGCTCTGGGACTATACCGGCATGGCATTTCAGTTCAAAGGGCGTGTGTGCCTGTTGGGGTTCCTGTTTTTCGGGACGGCAGTGGTCGTCATCAGTCGGTTCGTGCAGCCTTTTGTGCTGATGTGCTTCTATAGCGTCCGCCCGGAACTGCTCACCACGACTGCAATCGTTCTGGCAGTGCTGTTAGCGGCTGATACCATTCTTTCCGCAGCAGCCTTTTCCCGGAAAAGCCGCCGTTTGTACCGTTTCTACATACGCTGGCACGCTATGCTGAACCGGGAATTCCGCAGTCTTTCCTATGCGATACAGCGTAAGCTGCCGGACACCGTGCTGGAGCATCTGTCCGAAACGCAGGCATACATCCTCGAAAAGAACCACAGCCTTGCACAGCGTCAGGCAGAATATCAGGAGACCCTGAAAGAAAAATGGGATAATTTCCGCAATAATTAAAAAGGCAGCGTGACGCTGCACCCGTGGTGTCGCCCAATGCGCCTAACGGCGCAAAGGGCGACTGTTCTCAGGTAAGTATAAGTAACATTCGAGCAAGCCGACCTTTGCGGCGTAGCCGCATTGGGAGGCGGTACAAAAGTTTTTTGAGCCAGCTTTTTTTCAAAAAAGCTGGCGGGAGTCCAGAGGGCAGCGCCCTCTGGTCGCCGCCCGCAGGCGGCGAAACACTTCTATACTTCGCCCTTTTCAGGGGGTGAAGTCCAAAAAGCAGCGTGACGCTGCACCCGTTGTGCCTCCCAATGCCGCCAAAGGCGGCAAAGGTCGGCTTGCTTGATTGCTGCTTTTATCTTATTTGCGAGAAGGGGCGCTTTTGGCAAAAAAGCGCCTCCTTCTTTCCTCTTTTCTGAATTATCCTTTCCGCCCTTGGACGGAAATGCAGCGAGGCGCTGCACCGATTTGCCTCCCAATGCGCCTGACGGCGCAAAGGTCGGCTTGCTCGAATGTTACTTTTATCTTCCCTGAAACAGAGCAGATGTGCATAAAGAGGAAAAAAGGAGATCAAATGAAAATGACAATATGGGAATTAGAAAAGAGTCTGCAAAAAATCAAAGTTCCAAATGACTGCTATTCCATCATGAAAGGTGGACTTCCTAATGAAATGTTATGCCTGACTAAGGAAGGAGACCGTTGGATCGTATATTATAGTGAAAGAGGAAATAGAACGGGTCTAACTGCTTTCAGATCCGAATCAGAAGCGTGTATTTACTTTTATAACAAATTAAAGGTGTATGGAAGAAAATAGCAAGATCAGCCTTTCATCAGGTCGATCTGCCTGTCATCTCTCCCGTAAAGGCATCCACAAGATACACCGTGTAGAAATGCGTTCCGTCCACCACGGAGTCCTCCGTAAATCCCCATGCCGGCGTAAAGACCAACTGCCCGTCCGCCCGTGCCGGAACGTATTGCAATTGGCATTCTGTCAGCACAGCCGCCGAACGCAGCGGGTTTTGCTGATGATATT
Source organism: uncultured Clostridia bacterium (assembly GCA_947629905.1). GTDB lineage: Bacteria > Bacillota > Clostridia > Oscillospirales > Ruminococcaceae > UBA3855. The sequence continues at coordinate 90,857 of CANRFM010000005.1, read as the reverse complement.
TCAACAGTGCCCGGAGTGCCGTTTCAGCCGTGCAGACAGGTTTCGCTTCCCCTGCCGCCCCGAAGCGGTACTGCGGGCTTGCCTTGTAGGACAACACCCCGTCCTGCCCGACGATCGCCATCGCAAACATACCGGAATACGCCGCATCATTGGCGCTCTTGTCCGGCATCACGTCATACCCTGCCACCGGAATGCCCTCGTAGGCAAACGTCATGCGCACAAGGTAGGCTTCATCCGCTTGACCCCACCCCGCAACGGCGCTGCCGTCCTTGTAAGTCGCCTGTTCCTTTTCTGCCATGGCATTGATGACATCGGCTGTCATCGACCAGACTTCCACCTCTGCAAGCTGTTCCGTCTCCATGCCAAACCCTTCCGCATAGTCCTGCGCTGTCTGCGCTGCTGTATCCGCATCCATGAATGCCAATGCTTCATGCCCGAACACTGCATCGAGTGCTGTCGGCGTGATCTGATAGCCGCTTGGCGTTGCATAATAGGTATACAGCTTTTCCGTGTCTGCCGCCTTGTTCCGTTCCCGCTGTGCACCTGCCGTCTGTTCCGCCGCAACTGTCACAGCCGTTTCCGGAGCGGAAATCGTGGCAGCATCAAAGTCAATTGTTAAATTGGAAATTTCCGGTAAAGGCGCATTCTGTTCTTCTGCTTCTGTCAAATCTGCCGTATCCACGGGAACGCTGTCTGCGCTGTTCACACTGTCCGCATCGGGGGCAGTGGGTGCTGTAACCGTTTCCGCACAGCCCGTCAGGCAGATACACAGCAGCACACTCAAAGGGAAATAGGGTTTCATAACATTCATCCTTTCTGTAACAGTGCCCTGCACTGCTTTCTACCTGATAAGTCCGGAACGCCCCCGGAAACCCTACACTTTCCGGCAGATTACCGGAAAATTTGTCGGAATAGACAAATTTCACCCCGTCAAATCAGCTGTTTTGTCAAATTGCAGCACTTGTAGAAAAAGCTGCTTTTCCATACAAAAAGCCGTCTGTATATTTGTGCGATATGCTGAAAAAAGGGAATGTCCCTTGACATCTGCCCGGAAAGGCGGTATACTAATATTAGTTAGCAAGCACTAACTGCGGCGGTGTAAGTTTCCCAGCCGCATAGAAAGGAGAGCATCTATGAGATCACTGCGGGATATTCCCATCGGCGGTTCTGCCCGTGTTGTCAAGCTGCACGGCGAGGGTGCGGTCAAGCGCCGTATCATGGACATGGGCATTACCAAGGGTACTGAAATACTTGTCAGAAAAGTCGCACCTTTAGGCGACCCGATCGAGGTCACGGTGCGGGGCTATGAATTGTCCCTGCGCAAAGAGGATGCGGCAATGGTAGAGGTCGAATAGACCGACAGCGGAGAGATGACACGCTCTCCGCACACTTACGGCTACGAGTTAGCCGAAACTAACACAGGCAAAAGCCGGAAAGGAAGCTACAATGGCAGATATACGCATAGCCTTAGCAGGAAACCCCAACTGCGGCAAGACGACATTATTCAATGCCCTGACAGGCTCGAACCAGTTCGTGGGAAACTGGCCCGGTGTCACGGTCGAGAAAAAAGAGGGCAAGCTCAAAAAGCATGACGGTGTGACAGTCACCGACCTGCCCGGTATCTATTCGCTTTCTCCCTATACGCTTGAGGAAGTCGTGGCAAGAAATTACCTCATCGGCGAACGTCCCGATGCCATTCTCAATATCGTGGACGGCACGAATCTGGAGCGCAACCTGTACCTGACCACACAGCTTTTGGAGTTAGGTATCCCCATGGTCATTGCCGTCAACATGATGGACTTAGTCAGAAAAAACGGTGACAAGATCAACCTCACCGAAATGAGCCGGGAGCTTGGCTGCAAGGTCATGGAGCTGTCCGCCCTGAAAGCGGACGGTGTCATGGAAGCTGCCGAAGCGGCTTTGGAAGCTGCCAAGCAGAAGAAGATCGTTCCGAAGCATAGCTACTCCGGACCGGTGGAACACGCACTGGCACACATCGAGGAGTGTGTCGTCCACGATCTGCCCGAAGAACAGCAGCGCTGGTATGCCGTCAAGCTCTTTGAACGGGATGAGAAAGTCATCGAGCAGCTTCAGCTTTCGGGCGACAAGCTGGCACATATCGAAAAAGACATCGCCGCCGTCGAAACGGAAATGGACGATGATGCCGAATCCATCATCACCGGAGAGCGCTATATCTACATCGGCAACCTGACAAAGGCTTGCTGGAAACGCAAGAATGCCGGGCAGCTTTCCGTTTCGGACAAGATCGATAAAATTGTCACGAACCGTTGGCTCGGGCTGCCCATTTTTGCAATTATCATGGGGCTGGTGTATTATATTTCCATGGTCACAGTCGGTTCAGCGGCAACGGACTGGGCAAATGACGGGCTGTTCGGGGACGGGTTTCATCTGTTCGGCATTGGCACAGCTGCCTACACGGAACAGGCGGATGAGTATGATGCTGCCCTGACAGCGGCGGATGCCTTTGCAGGGCTTGACCCGGAAGCAGAGGACTTTGATGCAGATGCGGCGCTTGCGGAACTGAAAGCCTTCACCCCGGCGGACAATGTCGTTTTCTACACGGTGCAGGACGAGGAGACGCTCGAAGAGTCAGAACTGCTGGTCTACTATGATCAAGTCCCGGCAGGCGATACGGAAGCGAATGCCCTGAGCTATCTCGAAGCGGTGCAGTATTTCAGCGAAAGCGGCTTTGCTGCCCCTGACCCGGCAAAGTATGGCGTGTGGGTGCCGGGCGTTCCGGTGCTTGTCGGCGAACTGCTTGATGCAATTCATTGTGCGGACTGGCTGAGCGGTCTGATCTTGGACGGTATCGTTGCCGGTGTCGGAGCGGTGCTTGGATTCGTCCCGCAAATGCTGGTGCTGTTCCTGCTGTTGGCTTTCCTCGAAGCGTGCGGCTACATGGCAAGAATTGCCTTTGTGCTGGACAGAATTTTCCGCCGTTTCGGGCTTTCCGGCAAATCCTTCATCCCGATCTTAATTGGTACAGGCTGCGGCATTCCCGGTATCATGGCATCCCGTACCATTGAAAACGAACGTGACCGCCGCATGACGATCATGACCACGACTTTCATCCCCTGCGGTGCGAAAGTGCCGTTCATCGCCATGATCGCCGGAGCGATTTTCGGGGGCAGTCCGGCAGTGGCAGTTTCGGCATACTTCATCGGCATGGCGGCGATCATCCTCTCCGGCATCATGCTGAAAAAGACGAAAATGTTCGCCGGAGACCCTGCCCCGTTCGTCATGGAACTGCCGGCATATCACCTGCCGACCGCCGGGAACGTGCTGCGCTCCATGTGGGAGAGAGGCTGGTCGTTCATCAAGAAAGCAGGAACGATCATCCTGCTGTCCACCATCGTGGTATGGTTCACGACGTTCTTCGGGTTCACCGAAGAGGGCTTCCGGATGTTGGCGGAAGATGAGCTTGACAAGTCCATCCTCGCCACGATCGGCAGTGCCATTGCGTGGATCTTCGCACCGCTTGGCTGGGGCAACTGGCAGGCAGCAGTGGCTTCCATTACGGGACTTGTCGCCAAGGAAAACATCGTCGGCACGATGGGCATCCTCTACGGCACGGGCGATGCTTCCACCTATGCGAACATTGCGGCAGCGTTCACGCCTGTCAGTGGCTTTGCGTTCCTCGTGTTCAATCTGCTGTGTGCACCGTGCTTTGCGGCAATGGGTGCGATACGCCGTGAAATGAACAACAGCAAGTGGTTCTGGTTCGCCATTGGCTATCAATGTGGCTTTGCCTATGCAGTGGCACTTTGTGTCAACCAGATCGGCGGACTGTTCACCGGTCATGTGAATATCCCCGGACTGATCGCTGCACTGGTGCTGATCGCCGGCATGGTCTATATGCTGGTGCGCCCCTATCAGGAAGCTACCAAACTCACCAAACGCATCAAGACCTGAAACAACAGCCCCCTCCCGGCAGGAAGGGGGCTTTGCTTATGCATTCTCCTCTTTTTTTATGTGGAAGATCAGCCGGAACACACCGGACAACAGTTTCGGGCTTCGGATGACAACTACCTTCATATCGTTCCCTCCCTGCAATTGGTATACTGCAATATATGCCGCTGCCGGGAAAAGGTGATTCAGGAAACGTCCACAAGCTCGATATAGTCGCCCCCATACTGTGCCACATAGTCCTTGCGCCCCTGTAAGTCATCGCCCAGCAGGAGATTGAACATATATGCCATGCGCTCCGCATCCGAGGGCATGACACGTATCAGGCGGCGTGTTTCGGGGTTCATGGTCGTAAGGGACATCATCTCCGGCTCGTTCTCACCGAGTCCCTTAGAACGCTGTATCGTGAATTTCTGCTGCCCGATCTTCTTGAGAATGTCGGCACGTTCCTTTTCGGTGTAGGCGAAATAGGTCTTGCTCTTCGTGGTGATCTCGTACAGCGGAGATTCCGCAATATACACATACCCCTCCCGGATGAGTGTCGGTGTCAGCCGGTAGAGCATCGTCAGGATCAGCGTACGGATCTGAAAGCCGTCCACGTCTGCATCCGTGCAGATGATGATCTTGCTCCAGCGCAGACTGTCCAGACTGAACGGCGGGATGTTCCCGGTATTTTTCAGATTGACTTCCACGCCGCAGCCAAGTACTTTCAGCAGATCGGTGATGATGTCGCTCTTGAAAATGCGGGGATAGTCCGCTTTCAGGCAGTTCAGGATCTTGCCCCGCACGGGGATGACAGCCTGAAATTCCGCATCCCGTGCCAATTTGACAGCCCCCAAGGCGGAGTCGCCCTCCACGATATAGACCTCCCGGCGGCTGACATCTTTTGTGCGGCAGTCCACGAATTTTTCCACCATGTTGGCAAGGTCGATGCTGCCGGTCAGCTTCTTTTTCGTGTTCAGGCGTATCTTTTCCGCACTTTCCCGGCTGCGCTTGTTGATGAGTACCTGTTCGGCAATTTTATTCGCCTCGTCCGGGTTCTCGATGAAATAGACCTCTAACTGGTGCTTGAGGAATTCCGTCATAGCCTCCTGCACGAATTTGTTGGTAATGGCTTTCTTCGTCTGGTTCTCGTAGGAAGTCTGCGTGGAAAAGGACGAGGACACCAGCACAAGGCAGTCCCGGATGTCGTCAAAACTGGGCGTGGATTCGTTCTTCTGGAGCTTGTTGTTGGCTTTCAGGTAGCTGTTGATCTGCGACAGAAAAGCGCTCCGCACCGCCTTATCCGGCGAACCGCCGTGAGAAAGAAAGCTCGAATTGTGGTAGTATTCGATCAGGTTCATCTGGTTGGAAAAGGTCAGTGCCACATTCAGACGCACCCGGTAGTCTGCCTTGTCCGCCCGGTCACGTCCAGTACGTTCTGCCGACCAGCACTGCACGGAGGTCAGTGCCTTGTCGCCGGTCAGTTCTTTCACGTAGTCGGAAATGCCGTTTTCGTAGAAAAATTCCGTCTCCAACAAGCTGCCGTCCGCCTGCTGCGAGCGGTAGACAAACAACAGATTCGGGTTGACGACTGCCTGCCGGCGGAGCGTTTCGTGAAAGAATTCATCCGGGACAACAATGTCCGTGAATACCTCTAAATCGGGCTTCCACTTGGTACAGGTCCCGGTCTGCTTTCCCTTGTAGGGCTTCTTTTTCAGACCGCCGATGTTGAAGCCTTTCTCGAAGTGCAGACTGTACTCGAACCCGTCCCGCCGCACGGTCACGTCCATAAATTCCGAAGCGAACTGTGTAGCGCACAGTCCCAGACCATTCAGACCGAGCGAATAGTCATAGTCCTGCGCCTCGTCAAATTTACCGCCCGCATACAGCTCACAGTAGACAAGTTCCCAGTTATAGCGGTTTTCCGTCTTGTTGAAGTCTACCGGGCAGCCCCGTCCGAAGTCCTCTACCTCGATCGTTCCGTCATTCCACCGGGTGATGAGGATCTTATCCCCATACCCTGCCCGTGCTTCATCAATGGAGTTGGAAATAATTTCAAATACCGAATGCGCACACCCGTCCGGACCGTCCGAGCCGAAAATAACACCGGGGCGCTTGCGCACCTTGTCCGGTCCTTTGAGTATGGTAATGCTTTCGTTGCCGTATTCTTTTTTCTTTGCCATAATATGCCTCTCTCACGTTTCAAAAAATCCAAAATGCTGCATGGCATGATAAATCCCGTCATGCCACAGGTCGTCCGTCACATAATCCGCATAGGGGATGAGCTTCTCCCCGTTCCCCATAGCGATGGATGTCCCTGCCCCCGCAAACATGGGCAAATCGTTCAGGCTGTCGCCGATGGCATAGGCAGCGGACTTGTCCATGCCGTGGTGGCGCAGGACAAACTCCATGCCCGTCTGCTTGGAATATGCCAGCGGCACAAGTTCCGCAAACCCTGCGCCCCGGTCGATAAAGGTAAATTTCCCGGCAATGCCTGCCCGGAAGCCCTCTATGTCCGATTCCGCATCATAGGCGATCACGAATTTGTCAAACCCGAAATCCGCATCCTCTGCACTGCGCTCGATGTTTTTCTGCTGCATCATAAAGCTCTCCCGGAGCATGGTAATGAATGGCAGCATCCTTGCCTTCGGGTCGAAGAAAAACGCATCCCGCCGCTCAAACAAAGGCGAACAGCCCGTTTCCCGTATCAGAGCGACCATTTTCCGGCACAGTTCCGGCGGGTTGGTGTAATAGAACAGCTCCGCCCCGCCGCATTCGATGTATGTCCCGCAGCCGCAGACATACCCGTCAAACCCTAAACACCGCACATCCTCGTCCACGTTGCACAGCGGTCTGCCCGTGTTCACGTACAGCAGATGCCCGGCTTTCCGTGCCAGCGAAATTGCCTTCACGGTGCTTTCCGGTACGAAATGCGATGCCGAATCTTCCATGAGTGTGCCGTCAATGTCGAAAAACAGGATCTTCCGCATCACTGCGCCTTTTTGAGCAGGGAAACCAGTTCCAGTGCGCCCATAGCGCAGTCATAGCCCTTGTTGCCTGCCTTCGTCCCGGCACGCTCGATCGCTTGCTCGATGGTATCCGTCGTCAGCACGCCGAACATCACCGGAACGCCTGTTTCCAGCGAAACAGCCGCAATACCCTTGGAGACTTCATTGCACACATAGTCATAATGGCTCGTTGAACCCCGGATCACTGCCCCCACGCAGATGACGGCATCATAATTTCCAGAACCTGCCAGTTTCTTGGCAAGCAGCGGAATTTCAAACGCCCCCGGCACCCATGCCAGTGTAATGTCCTCATCCGCTACGCCGTGCCGTACCAGACAGTCCTGCGCACCGCTGACCAGTTTTGTGACGATAAATTCATTGAACCTTGCCGCAACGATGGCAATTTTCAGCCCGCTGCCCTCATAAACGCCCTCTAAAATTTGCATTCTCTTTCATCCTTTCTTGTCTATTGTATGGAGCAGATGTCCCATTTTATCATGCTTTGTCCGGAGATAGAACAGATTCTCCTTATTCGGTTGTATCTCGATCGGCACACGGCTGACGATCTCAATGCCGTATTCCGAAAGATCACTGATCTTGTCGGGGTTGTTCGTCATGATCTCCAACCGACAAGCACCGAGGTTCTTGAGGATCTGTGCCCCCTCGCTGTAGTCCCGCAGATCGGGCGCAAAGCCAAGTTCCACATTCGCTTCTACCGTGTCTCTGCCATGTTCCTGCAAATCATACGCCTTGATCTTGTTGAGCAAGCCGATGCCACGCCCCTCCTGCCGGAGGTAGAGCAGAATGCCCCGCTTGCGTTCGGCAATGCGCCGGAGGGCTTCCTCAAGCTGCTGTCCGCAGTCACACCGGAACGAACCGAACACATCCCCCGTCAGGCACTCCGAATGCACCCGGCAGAGTACCGGTTCGCCGTCTGCCACATCTCCCATGACCAGAGCCACGTGCTCCCGTCCGGTGATGCTGTTCCGGAAGCCGTAGATCATGAAATCCCCATATTTCGTCGGCAGATGCGCCGAAGAAATACGCTCCATGAAAATATCCTGCCGCCGCCGGTAGCTTTGCAGGTCCTGTATCGTCACAGTCACAAGGCGGTGTGCCTGTGCGAATTGCAGAAGTTCCGGGGTGCGCATCATCTTGCCGTCATCCGCCATGATCTCACAGCACAGCCCGCAGGGCGCAAGCCCCGCAAGGCGCATCAGGTCAACGGTCGCTTCGGTGTGTCCGTTGCGTTCCAGAACGCCCCCCGGACGGGCTTCGAGCGGAAACATATGCCCCGGCCGGCGAAATTCGGACGGATTGTCGCTTTCTACGCATTTTCGGGCAGTGTAGCCCCTTTCTTCGGCAGAAATGCCTGTGGTCGTGTCCACATGGTCGATCGATTCCGTGAACGCCGTGCAGTGGTTGTCTGTGTTGTTGGCAACCATCTGGTGAAGTCCCAGTTTATGGACAAATTCATGGCTCATCGGCATACAGATCAGCCCTTTCGCATAGGTCGCCATGAAATTGACATTCTCCGTGGTCGCATACTGCGCCGCACAGATCAGATCGCCCTCGTTTTCCCGGTCGGGGTCGTCAATGACGAGGATCAGTTTCCCCTGCTTCAGCGCATCGAGCGCTTCGGGAATTGTATTGAAATTCATGAAATGCCTCCTGTCTCTTACAGAAATCCATGCTCCGCCAAAAAATGCGGCGTGAGTCTGCCGCCCTGCTGCGGAGTAAGAAGCTTTTCCACATATTTGGCAAGGATGTCACATTCGATATTGACCGTATCGCCCGGTTTCCGGGAGAGCAGTATCGTCTCCGCCGCCGTGTGCGGAATGATGCTCACCGAAAACGACTCCCCCGTGACCGCAGCGACCGTCAGGCTGATACCGTCAAGGGCGACAGAGCCTTTTTCCACGATATAGTGCAATACTTCCGGGGCTGCCGTGACAGTCACCCAGACAGCATTTTCCTCCCGGCGCAGGGCTTTTACCGTGCCCGTCCCGTCAATATGCCCCGAAACGATATGCCCCCCGAACCGACCGTTTGCGGGCATGGCACGTTCGAGGTCGACCTTGCTGCCGGGGATGAGTTTTCCGAGGTTTGTCCGCCGCATCGTCTCCGGCATGACATCCGCCGAAAAGCTGCTGCCGTCCGTGCTGCACACCGTCAGGCAAGTGCCGTTGACCGCAATGCTGTCCCCGATGTGGACATCCTCCAGAACTTTTACAGCTGCCACCGTCAGCACACAGGAAGCCGTACCCATGCGGATCTGCCGCACCGTGCCGACTTCCTCAATGATCCCGGTAAACATCAGACACCCTCCACGTCAAATTCGAGCAGCACATCCTCCCCGTAACGGGTGATCTCCGGGCGGGTGAGTTTGTAGGCATCCTCCACCTGTGAGACGCCAAGCCCACCGACAGCGGTTTTTGCTGAAATGCCGCCAAAAATTTTCGGGGCAATGTAGACCTGCACACGCTGTACGATCTTTGCCCGGAGAGCAGCTTCATGGAGTGCCGCACCGCCTTCGAGCAGTACGCTGTCGATGCCCTCTTTCCCCAAAAACCGCATCAGCGCCGTCAAATCAACGCTTCCGTCCTTTTCGGGCATTTCGAGAATGCGCACACCGGCTTCCTCTAAAACAGCCGCACGCCGCTTGTCCGTATGACAGCAGGCAACCCACACGGGGACATCCTTTGCCGTTTTCACAAGCGTGCAGTCCAGCGGAAGCTGCAAATTCGAGTCGCAGATAATGCGGACGGGCTGACATGGGTTCTCAATACGGCAATTCAAAGACGGGTCGTCTGCCAGCACCGTGCCGATACCGACCATGACGGCAGCGCAGCGCTTGCGGGTCTCGTGGACGTGCCGTCTTGCGGTTTCGCCCGTGATCCAGCGGGACAGCCCGGTGCGGGTCGCTGTCTTGCCGTCAGCGGTCATGGCAGCTTTCAGGATGACATAGGGTGTCCGTTTGGTGATATAGTGAAAGAAGATTCGGTTCAGCCGGTCGCACTCGTCTTTCAGGAAACCACGCACGACCGTAATACCTGCCTGTTCGAGCTGTGCAAGCCCTTTTCCGGCTACGAGCGGATTCGGGTCATCCGAACCGACAAACACCCGTGCGATCCCGGCGGCGATGATCGCTTCGGTACAGGGCGGCTGCTTGCCCGTATGGCAGCACGGCTCAAGCGTCACGAACAGGTCTGCCCCTGCCGGGCTTTCCGTACAGGCAGCAAGGGCATTGCGTTCGGCATGGGGCTGCCCGTATGCCGCATGGTATCCCTCGCCCAGTATTACCCCATTCCGGGCGATGACTGCCCCGACAAGCGGATTCGGATTTACAAAGCCGCTTCCCTGCTTTGCAAGGGTAATTGCCCGCCGCATAAGTTCTTCATTTGTCATACCAAAACCTCCTGCAAACAAAAATACCCCGAAATGACTCCGGGGCAATGCATTCAACAGGAATGTGCTTCTCCCGTCCGGACTCTACCGTCGGTACCGGAATTTCACCGGTTCAACCCTTGCGGGTTCACGGACTTTTACCGTCGGTTATGAATTTCACATACCCCGAAGAACATCTGCTTCTATTATACACCATCTCATTGCATTTGTCAAGCAGCGTGATGCTGCGTGTGTACTTCTTGTTTGGCTTCCTTTTTGGCATAAAAATGCCCCCTTTCATTAGACTTTGATGCGGTATATCTTTATTATACCGCATTGTCTGACGAATGGGGAGCATTTCAAAAGGGTGTCCGCTTTTTTATTCTGCCTTGGCAAAGACCTTTTTCGTGTCGTCCAGTGTGATGACGACTTCGGAATTGTAGGCAGCGATCATGTCATCCGCCTTGGTGTAGGCTTCTGAATACCTGCCCTCCTCATCGATCAGGTACTCCCCGTACCAGATACCAAAAAAGCTCCAGATCGTGTTGTCCCGGAACATCAGGTTTCTGTCCGGCACGGTGCTGCATTCGCTCAGGGCGAGCATTTTTTCGCCGCCCGTCATGCGGTTCAGGGAAACGAACTGTTCATACCGGCTGCCGAACGGCTTGTCCTTGTCTAAATAAATATCCAGTCCGGCAATGTCATACTGATCTACCAGATATGTCTCACTCTGCCCGTTCCAGATCCAGATAAGGTTGTGCAGTTCGTGGTATTCCGTCATTCTCCGGTACATCACATCCCAGAGCCAGCGGTATGCTTCTGCACCACCTGCGCCCCACCAAAACCAGTCGCCGCTCGCCTCGTGCAGCGGTCTCCAGAGGACGGGAATGTCTTTCTCCGCCAATGGTTTCAGCGTTTCGGCAACGCTGTCAATATCCGTCAGCAATGCCCTGCACCCCTCCGGGATCGTGCCGTCCTGCACCAGCTTGTCCAGTTCTTCCGGGGTTTTCAATGCCACATCCACCGAAAAGATGAACCGCTGCACCACTGTCGGGGCTTCTGTCTCCGCCGGAAATTCCGTCGCTGCCGTTTCCTCGGGTACAGCCGGGTCGGTCTGCGGGTCGGTCTCCTGTTCCACGATCTCATTGGTCACCGTAAAGGGCGGCAGCGCATCCATCAGCGAAAAATCCGTCTGCGCCGCATACACCGAGCTGACCCCCGAGGGCGCATCCCAGTGCCACATCAGCCCCACGATACCGCCCCGTTCTGCCCAGCGTTCACAGGCAGCGATCACATCACCGCCGTTGGCAACGCTGTTCGTGGTGTAGCCCTCCACATCCCCGAAGCGGATCGCCGGGTACTTGCCTGTCAGCCGGTAGATCAGCTCCGGTTCTGTATCAGCATCCCCTGCTGCATACTGCCCGGAGATGATTTTTTTTCCGTAATTTTCGGAGAGATACGCCATCAGCTGTTTCGCACCGTCCGAGGCTTTCGGGTCGCTCAGGGGGTACTCGTCCTGATAGTCGATCTCGTACATCTCCCGGTAGCTGCTGATCTCAAAATAATCCAGCGCAAAATAGCCGTCAATTTCCTGAATGGAAAGTGTCGCCTCTCCCTCCGGGATATACACGCCCGAAAAAGTCACTTTCACAAAGCTGCCCGGTTCTTCGATCTGAAATTCCCCGATGGACTCCCCGTTCAGGGCGACAGCATTCGTGACCGGAGAATCCGCACAGACGCTGATCGTCACATCATAATGCTGCGAGGACGGCACGGAAAAGACCGCTTCCACCTTGTCGCCCTCACTCTTGGAAAAGCCCGTCAGATAGCCCTCTCCGCTGTAGCCCGGATACACGTCCTCCACGGCAAGCTGCCCCGTAAAATCCGCACTCTCCGCCTCAATGCGCAGATCAGCCTCCTCCGGAACGACAGGCGGCACATCGAGCGGTACGACCGGGTAGCTTGGTGCCTGATAATCGGTCGTGTCCTGTGCTTCCTGTTTTTTTGGCTGTGTTTCGGCAATGCTGCTGACCGGAGTGCTGCTCTCGAGTGTCTGCCGTTTCCGGCTGCCGCTGCGTATCATCCAGACAATGCCCAATATGATCAGCATACCAAGCAGCACCACGGCAGCGATCAGCAGGATCTTCTGTTGTTTTCTCGTCAGTTTCATGGCTCAACCTCTCACAATATACGATGCGCCCGCTTCGGTCGCAAAGCAGACCGCACCGTCTTTCAGCTCGGCGCTCACCGGGGTGTCGTCCGGTCGGTGAATGCTCACCACGCCTGCTGTCCGCAGCACGCAGGGTTCTCCGTGCAGCGAAAGGATCTCCGCCGCCGTCAGCTTTCCGTCTGCCCATGTCATGGAGACCTCAAAGCCCTTTCTTGCCCGCAGACCGGAAACCATGCCGTTCTTCCAGTTTTTCGGGAGTGCCGGGAGCAGATACAGCTCTCCGCCGTGGCTTTGCAGGAGCGCTTCCGTAATGCCGGATGCCCCGCCGAAATTGCCGTCGATCTGAAACGGCGGATGAGAATTCAGCAGATTCGGGTTTGTCGAATAGGTCAGGAGCTTCCGCAGGTTTTCGTAGACCATATCCGCATCATGCAGCCTTGCCCAGAGATTGGCGATCCATGCGCAGCTCCAGCCCGTATGCCCGCCGCCGTGGATCAGGCGGCGTATCATCGTTGCCCTTGCCGCAGCGGCAAGCTTCGGTGTTTTCTGCGGTGTGATGAGGTCTGCCGGGAACAGGGCAAAAAGCTGTGAAATATGCCTGTGTCCCGGTTCTGTTTCGTCATAGTCCTCTGCCCATTCCATGATCTGCCCGTATTTGCCGATCGAAACAGGCGGCAGCTTTTCGAGCAGTCCGGCAAGTTCCTGCGCAAATGTCTGATTTTCCCCAAGCAGTTCCGCAGCTTCCATGACATCGTGAAACAGCACCGCAATGATCTGCGTGTCCATGGACGGTCCCAAGCAAAGGCTTGCCTTCGTGCCGTCTTCTGTGAGGTAGGTATTTTCCGGGGAAACAGACGGTCCCGTCACCAGTTCGCCCCGTTCATTCTCAAAGAGATAGTCCGTGAAAAACCGTGCCGCTTCGCAGAGCGTGTCAAAATGGGCTTTCAGAAATTCCCTGTCCAGAGTGAAGCGGTAATGCTCCATAATATGCAGACAGAGCCAAGCTGCACCCATCGGCCAGATCGTTGCCGGCATCCACAGATCCTGCGGTGCACAGTCGCCCCAGATGTCCGTATTATGGTGACAGCAGAACCCCCGTGCGTGGTACATTTCCTTTGCGGTCTCCGCACCGTTGGGGCGCATCCGTTCGATCAGGTCGAACAGCGGCAGGTGACATTCCGGAAGGCTGCACGTTTCGACAGACCAGTAATTCATCTCCGTGTTGATGTTCACGGTGTAGCGGCTGCCCCATGCGGGCCACATTTCCTCGTTCCAGATACCCTGTAAATTCAGCGGCTGACTGCCCGGACGGCTGCCGGCGATCAGCAGGTAGCGGGCATAGTTGAAATACAGCACCGCCAGCCGGTTGTCCCGGATGAGCGCCTGTACTTCCTTGTCGTCGTCCTCGTTGCCACGCAGACGGGAGAGCCGTTCATCGGTCGGGAGCGTTTCCGCAGCGCCGCCGCTGTTGTCCTCCAAGCAGAGCCGCACACGGTCATACAGTGCCCGGTAGTCGGCAATGTGTTCGGCTTTCAGGTGTGCGGCAAGCTGTGTCACGTCCGTGCTGATGTCAGCCGCCGCATGAAGCCGCCCCAAAGCCTGCATCGTGTAGGTCTCTCCGCAGTAGAAACTGCTCTCCGCCGAGAGCAGCAGCAGCGCCTCGTCTGCATTCTCAATGCGCAGGGAATTGCCGATCGTTTCCACCGTACCGCCTTTGGCAAGCACTGTCATGCCAGCCGCAAAGAAAATACCATTCCGGCTGCCCGTTCCACCTGTGTATAAGATCGTATTCTGTTCCACGGGGCGGTTTTCGTCGTAGTAGTCGTCCCGTCCGCTCAGCCATGCGGAGAATGTCAGCTTTCCCGGCTGATCTGCCCGGAGCTGTACTGCCATGAGCTGTGCCGGGAATGAGACGAACACTTCCCGCTCGAACCAGACACCCGCATCATCGTGAAATTTCACCGCTGCGACCGCTTCCGTCAGGTCAAGGCTGCGGATGTATTCCCGTGCTTTTCCTGTGAACTGCTGTGCGATCGTCAGCACGCCCAGCGGCATATAGTGCCGGGAATCAATGGGAAGCCCCTGCATTTTCTGAAAGGCAAGCTCCTCCGCTTCTTTCGGCTTTCCCGCTTTCAGCAGCTGCCGGATCTCCTGCACGCCTGCAAAAGCCCCCGGATTGTTCCGGTGGCGCATACCGCCCGACCAGAGGGAATCCTCGTTCAGCTTGATCAGCTCTTTCGCCGCACCGCCGAACACCATGCCGCCCAGCCGCCCGTTCCCCACGGGCAGAGCGCTGTTGAAATCGGGGGCTTCTTTTTTATACCAAAGCAATTCATCTGTATTCATCTGTAGTCTCCTTTTTCTGCCGTTTCATGGCAGGGTCATACAGTATTTATTATAGCACATTCTGCCTGTACTGTCAAGCTGCTATGTCTTTTTTCGCCAAAAAGCAACATAAACGGCTGCACCTTGCGGTGCAGTCGTCAGCCTGTCAAAAAAGTCCAGCCGAACACTGGACTTTTTCATATATAAGTTGTATGATAGGCTTGGCTCAGGTCTCCAAATGGGTCAGCGCCCTCCATAACGCTTGATGGAGGGCTTTACTTGCTTTGTCGATATGTTTCCTTTTTTGGAGTCCTGATTTCGTTTTATCTTTGCTTATTTCAGGGCTTTTTTTGACAGGCTGGCGGACACCCTTTTGCAGGGTGTCCCTTTTTGTCAGGATGTAACAGGCAGAACCTTGATCAGCTCTATCACGTAGCAGAGAAGATTCAGTGCATCGATCGGATCTACTGTTTTATTGCAGTCAACATTTGCATTTACCAGTGCTGCTTCGCTCAGTTTTTCCTGATTCATCAGGTATCTGTTCAGGGCAATGACATCATCCAGTCTGACTATGCCGTCCAGTGTCACATCGCCATAGACCACATCCCCGGAAGAGGTAATGCCTTCCGGTTCGGGGGCATCGGCAGGAGGTGTACCCCAGACACGTTCTCCCTCTGCGTACATCGTAATGGAATCCACGAACTCCGGTGCTTCATTCAGCTCCTTGCCAAGCTCCTCGTTCGTGTGCAGCTCTTTCCGGCTGTAGTCATTGGTCGGATCCCAGATGAATGTAAATTCATCATTCTGTACCGTGTCCATCAAAGCAAACTGGAACTGCTCCGTACCATAGAATTTGTACCCCGGGAATTGCAGCTCGATGTAGGCATCGCCCTTGTCATTGTACTGAACGACCTCCCACTGTACCTGATATTCGCCGTTGGTGTTGGATTTAATGGAGTCATAGTCCGCACGCACCTCAATGTCATCAATGGACTGCGCATTCTCCAGCAATTCGGAGATGTTGAAGTAGTAGCGAGCCTGAATGCCCTCCAGATACCTTGGCGGCTGTGAGGTATGGTTCTCGATCTCGATGAGGATCTGCGTTGCCATGTTGTCCTCTTGCCCGACAGCGGCTTTCAGGGTGAATTCCTGTGCCTCTTTGCCGTAAAGCTCCGTTTCAGACGGCGGGAAGTTTTCTTCCGGCTCATCTCCGGCAGCCTTGCCGAAGTAATGATACAGCCCGGCAGCAGCCCCCACGAAACCGGCATTGTAGTCCACGGCAACTTCATTGTAGATATAGTCCTTTGTCAGGTCACGATGCCAGTCATTGGCATCCGGACCGCCGACCAGTGCGCCCCAGAGAACGTGTGTCTGATCCGCAGGATCGTCCATGTTCAGCGTCGTGGAACCGTGTGCCGCTCTGTGGTGCGGGTGGCAGGCACCGTTTTCCAGATCATAGCCGACGATGTAGGCACGTCCCATGGGGTTGTTGCCCATGATATATTCCATCTGCCCCTCTGCCCAGTTAGCAAAGGTCATATCTCCGGTCTCCTTTGCATAGACCAGTGCTTCCAACTGTGCAGCAGTGTCATAACGGGCAGAACCGTAGTCGTTCAGCATACCAAAGCCTGCCGGGGTTTTTTTCAGCCATGCACCGTCCGCTTCCGGAAGGTCGGCGATCTCCTCGGCGGTGATGGTCTTGTTCCACAGTTCATCATCCATGCCGAAATACTTATGCGCCGTCACGGCAGCCGGAAGTCCCTCTGCTGCTGCGGCATCGGCAGGAGACATACCGCTCCAGAATTCGAGATTCCAGCGGAAAATATACCAGTCACGGGCGCAATTGGTAATGGGGGCAAGCTTGGCAAATACGCCGCCCCAGACAGTGTCCCAGCAGTGTACCCAGATGTTCTGCCAGCAGTTTCCTGTGTCCTTGATGATGCGGCGGATGTAGCCCGTGTAGGGATGTGCGCCCATGTCGCCGGAGACATTTTCATTGACGCTGATGATGTCGTCAATGTAGTCCCATTCGCCGGTACACTCGTACAGCCAGACAGCTGCCCATGCCAGTTCATCGTAGTCGTAGCTTGAAGTGTAGAATCCGCCGTCATAGCCGAGCGAAGTCACGGTCATGCTGGAATTTTCGATGCTGGCATTGACATCGTCCGGATTTTCGGGATCGTATTCTGCATCGTCCGTCTTTCCGGCAGTTTCGCCGTCCGAATTGGTGTTGGTCGCTTCGGAATGCGTCTTGACGGCGAACCGATAGAGGGCAAGCGCCGCCTTGAGGGATTCTTCGGCATATTCCGGTTCGGTGTCCTTGAAATTCAGGTAATTGACCGCCAGCGAAGCCGCTACCCCGGCGCACATATCTGAAGCCGGTGTTTCCTCGGTCGCAAAGTAGGCAGGTCTTGCAAAATCGAGAAGATGTTCGCCCTGCAGTTCCGGTGCGATCCAGTAGTTGTGGTCGATGTTGCCCTCACCCACCTGATAGCAGAAAGCGAGGACTTCGCCGTCCTCATCGTAGTAGAGGCATTTCAGGTAGAAGTCGTTGAACCAGTGCAGGATCTCCTCGGCGTGTTCTGCCTGTCCGGCATCGGCATAGGCATCCCGGAATTCATAGTACCCCCACCCCAAGGTAGAAGCCGCATAGCTGCCCGGCAGGCAGAATTTCACGTGGTCGCCGGCATCGTGCATACCGCCGGCAACATCGATTGTCCCGTCTCCGTCCGGGTCAAGAATGTCCCGGTGTTCGTCAATAAATTCCTGTGACAGGTTTGTGCCCTTCATTTCCTCCGTCATGGGGATGAGCGGCACGGCAGCATCTTCCGTGTGGCAGTCACCACGCCATTCCAGTCTGCCACCGGTAATGCCCGGTCCGCACTTGTTGGCATCGTAGAAGTACAGCGAAAGCTGCAGGGCTTTGGCAAAATTGATATCTGCCGGTTCTAAGGTATCGGGATCGGGGAATACCTTTTCCTCGTCTGTCGGTTCATCAATGGGATCGCCTGCTGCGGCAAAGCCGGAAACAGAAGCGGTTCCGCTCAGCAGAACGAGTGCGCTGGTCAGCACAGCGAGCATCCGCTTTCCAAATTTTGGTTTCATCATTGACCTTCCTTCCTGTGTGCATTACGGACTGTACGATACAGCCCCTCAGTATCTATTTTAGAGGAAATCAGTCAAAATGTCAATAGTTTTTGAAAAAATCTTTAACAAAAATATTTCGGGATTGGTGAAATGTTCAGAAAGTAATAGCGTAATCGTTTTCATCTTTCAACAATGGCTTAAATATTACAAAACGTATATTTTGAAAAAAATTTTCAAAAACTGTTGATTTTTTTCTGAAAATATGGTATGATAAATATAAGAAGATTGACCCGTTAGGAGGATTGCTATGCTTATTTATCTTTACCGGGACAGCAGAGACGGAACGGTACATGGTTCGGAAAACAAAAAGTCGACCGGATGCCGTGTCAACCTGCAAAAGCCGGAGAACATCACCCGGTACACAGCTGCCGGAAATGCCGAAGATGAACTCGCTGTGCTCGATAAGGTGACTTGCAGCAAATGTCAGACTCTTTTCCTCAAAAAGATGATGAAGGCAGACAGCAAGGAACGTGCGCAACAGGCAAAGGAAGAAAAAAGAAAGGGCAAGAACGCCGTGGACGATGCCAATATGGTGAATCTTGCCGAAGCACAGGAACAGAAACGTATCGAGGCGGAAAAGGCAAGACGGCACGCCGAGATCGCCGAACGCCAGAGACAGGAACGTCTCCAGCGTGAGGAGGAGGACAAACGCCGTGCCGAAGAGGAGGCAAAGCGCCGTGCCGAGGAAGCAGCACGCCGCCCCCAGCCTGCCCCTGCCCCCGCTCCTGCTCCCGCACCAGAGCCGAAACTGCCGGCATATCAGGAATATGTGCCGCCGGCAAAGAAGACCCCTGCGCCCCAGCAGCATCCGACTACAACGTCTTTTGGCGGATTTGCGATCGACAGCGATCTGGCACAGTTCGCACTGCCTAAGACAGCCGTAGACCCCACCGCTGCACAGTTTGCTGCCGGTGAGGGCAAGAACCCGAACATACTCGCTGAACAGGGGGCACAGACTGCGCCGCCGCCTGCACCCAGCTCGCTTGACGATATTATGCAGGAATTCGGCATTCCCGCACCAACACAGAAAACGGAATCGATCGATGACCTGATGAAGGAATTCGGCTTCAGCGATGCACCCGCACAGCCCGCCCCTGCACCCGTACAGGAAGCACCCGCTCCGGCTTCCCCGATCGCAGGAATGGACGATATTATGGCACAGTTTGCCGTGCCGGGCAGTGCGCCCGCTGCCACCCCTGCCCCGAAGCCCGCACCCGCTCCCGTACAGGAAGCACCCGCTCCGGCTTCCCCGATCGCAGGGATGGACGATATTATGGCACAGTTTGCCGTTCCCGGCAGTGCGCCCGCTGCCGCACCTGCCCCGAAGCCCGCACCTGCTCCCGTACAGGAAGCACCCGCTCCGGCTTCCCCGATCGCAGGAATGGACGATATTATGGCACAGTTTGCCGTGAATGCGCCCGCACAGCCGCAAGTCTCCGCTGTACCGGAAGCACCCGCTGCACCGGAGGTAGACGAGATGGATGCGCTGATGGCAAAATTCAGCACACCGGAAGAGACTTCCCCTGCATTGGAAAGCGCCGCAGCTGCCGAGCTGCTCGAAGCACCCAAGGCAGATGATATGGACGATCTGATGGCGAAATTCAGCGCACTGGAAACACCTGCTGAACCTGAACCGCAGCCCGTGGCAGAAGAACCTGCTCCCGTGGCAGAACCTGAACCTGCCCCGATGCCGCAGCGCCCGACGATGGACGATTTCGATGCCATTGCCGACCGTATGTTTGGCGGTACACAGGAAGAAACTGCTCCGCCGATGCCAGAACCGCTTTCGGCAGAGGATATGCTGCTGAGCGGCGGCACTTCTGAACCCGTCAAAGCCCCGGAGCCGAAACCAGCTCCCGCAGCCGTAAAAGCCCCCGAGCCAACACCTGCTCCCGCAGCTGCGAAAGCTCCCGAGCCTGCTCCTGCTCCCGCAGCCGTGAAAGTTCCCGAGCCGACACCTGCACCCACAGCCGTGAAAGCCCCCGAGCCGACACCCGTACAGGAAATGCCGAAAGCGCCGCAGCCTGCCGCAGTGCAGCCTGCTCCTGCTCCACAGGTGGTACAACCGCCTGTACAGCAACCCGTACAGCCTGCCGCACAGCAGGGATTCCAGCCGCAAATGGGCGTAGCAGCCGGCATGATGATGCCGCAGCAGTATATGCAGCCGCAGTTCATGGGCTACGATGCGAGCGGAAAGCCGATCTATTCCTATCCGCAGGCTGCACCGCAGGTAATGCCGCAGTTCATGGGCTATGATGCGAGCGGAAAGCCGATTTATGCACAGCCGATGCAGCAGCCGGTCGCACCGATGCAGCCGCAGCCTGTTTCGCAGCAGCCCGTACAGCCGCAGCATCCCGCACAGCCGAGTTTGCAGGGCATCCACGTTTCCACGGTCGATCAGGACAAGAAGGAAATGCCGGATGTGGTACGCTCCGCACTCGCAAAATCCGCTGCACCTCAGGGGAACATCTTCGACCAGCAGGGCGGTGCTGTTCCGGTCATGGATGACATCGGGGCTATTTTGTCCACCATGGGCGAGGATACTTCTCAGTTCCAGAAAAAGGAAAAGAAGGAAGAACCCGAATTGCAGCTCGAGGGCTTTGTGGAATACAAGCCCCGCTCCAAGAAGAGCGGCAAGCGTGGCGGTTCTGCGATGACTGAGGAAGAAAAGCGTGACCAGAAGCGCCGTGAAAAGATCGACGAGGACTTCAAGAAGAAAGTAGCGAAGAAATTCTGATACAATACGACATTCCGGGAGCGCCGCCTCAGACAGGCGGCGCTTTTCTGATAACCGGAGGAAAGGATATACCATGACCGAACAGGAAAAAACGCAGATCATAGAAGAACTCCGCAGTCACCTGACAGGCAGACAGACGGAGGATCTGATCTATTTACAGCAGCAGGCAGCGGCATATGCTGCACAGGACCCCAAGAGCGAGATCCCGGCAGAGATCCTGAAACTTGCCTACACACTTTTGCCGCAGGAGCAGCTTTCCTATTTGCAGGAAACCATGTTCATCGGCGGCAGGCTGCTCGACAAATATTATCAGGAGGCAGAAGCGCTCATGCAGAAAGGACAGACCGCCAAGGCGCTGACCCTCACCAAAAAACTCTACGAGCACGTCATACAGCATTTCCCGGAGACGGACACGGAGCGGTTTTTCAGCTTCCGCAATCTGCTCGAATCCAATCTGTATCAGCTCATGTACCGCCCCACCAAAAAGCTCCTGAAAGCGCCGTTTGACTTCACACGGTTCCTGACGGCACACGCCTATAATCTTGTAGAGGTGCGCCGGACAGAGGAGGCGATCCCAGTCCTGAAGGATGCCATCCGCTATGACCCCGTGAACCCCGACCCCCGCTTTGAACTCGCAGAGGCATACAAGCTGCTGAACGACAATGCCAACCTGCTCGAAACGGTCTGCGACACGCTGCCGATCTGTACATCCGGCTATGCCATCAGCCGCTGTTATGCGAATTTAGGGTTCTACTGTGTGAACCTCAAGGATTATAAGAGTGCGGTCGCTTTCTATTACGAGAGCCTGAATTTCGCCGACCACCCGGCAGTCCCCGGCGAACTGCGGCATATTGAACACCTGTCCGGCAAGCCGATCGTACCCCCGACCCGTGAAATGATCAATGCGGCATTCGCCAAGTACCAGATCTACCACGGACCGGGCAAGGAAGTGCTGTATGTGGCAAGAGAGCTTGCCAAGCAGGCACAGGCGGACGAAAGCCGCCGGAATGAAGCGATTTATTATCTGCGTGTCGTGACGGAACTCATCCATGATGAAGAAGCCGAACAGAACCTGAAAGCCCTGCTGAAAGCGGCAGAAGAAAACCACGACTAAAAAAAGCCCCCGGATCACTCCGGGGGTTTCTTGTTGGCTGAACCGCCTTGCCGTCATATAGAGTATAAAACCAAGCGTCTCCGCAAGGTGGGTATCCGCCTGTCAGTCTCTCGCTCCCAACGTCCGGATCCGGCGAGACAAGCAAGCCGGAAACGGGAGGTCTGCAATCCTCAGACAGAGCATCAGATTCCCTGAAAATAGGTGTTGGATTATAATAACTATATTTACTCGAACAAGGCAGTAACGGCTTATTTAATCAGCTTCTTCCTCTTCTTCCTCGTCATCCAGTTCTTCTTCGAGCATTCTGGAAATGCGGTCAATGAAGATATTGCCAATGCGCTCGTACTCGTCATCGTCGTCGATCGTGGCAAGGAATTCCTCGCCGTTCTCTTCGCCGACCTTGAGAATCACCAGTTCCGTGTCCTCTTCCAGCATGGCATCGGGGTCGTCCTGATAGGGAACGAGGGCATAGTACACAGTACCATTCTCTTCCATAATATCCATCAGTTCAAATTCCCGTTCCACGCCCTCTTCATCGGTCAGCGTGAAAATTTCAGGATTATACTCTTCCATAGTAGCCTGCTCCTAACTGCCTTACGGCGCTGTGGTTTGTGCGTTCCCGTAAGGGGAACATCTGCTGTACTTCTATTATACTACATCTTCGCTAAAAAATCAAGAGGAAAATATAATTTTTTCAGATATTTTCCGGAAACGGCTATGCTCAGGTAAAATGCTTTGCTGCCCGGAGATAGAGAATCCCGGCAAACGGGTCGCACACAATGTCCGCATTGTCCGCCGTATAGACAAGGTAGGTGTTCTTGTAGAACAGCGGAATAAAGCAGCAGGTGTCGAGCAGTGCCTGTTCTGCCTGTCCGGACAGTTCTACCGTGTCTGAAAGCTGCTGCGCCGTGTCCAGTTCCTGCAAGAGGGTGTTGAACGTCTCGCTCTCCATGCCAAGCAGTTCGCTCTTGTCGGCAAAGCCTTTCAGGGCATCGTAGCAGCTGTCCTGTGCCGGCTGAAAGCTGTAGAGGGCAATGCTGTACTCCCCCTCCGCAATGCGGCGGTCGTATTCTTCCGGGGAGACGGTCTCAATACCGATATAATAGCCGAACAGGTTCTGCCACTCCTGACACATGGCAAGCATGGCATCCGTGTCCACTAAATTACTCGGTATCATGATCTGCATCGTGTTCATAGCGCCAAGCGGCAGCACGGCGGCAGCGTTGCAGAAACATTCGGTCGCCTTTGTCGTGTCATAGGGCAGACAAAGCGGTTCATCGGCATATAATTCCCGGTAGGAGCGCCCCAGCAGCGTGACTGCCGGCGGAATTGCACCGTAAGCCGGCGTGACATCGCCGCTGACGATCTCCGCAAGGGCAGCCCGGTCGATACCATAGGCAAGCGCCTGCCGGAGGTCGGTATTTTGCAGAAGCGGATTTTCCGGGTTGAAGATCAAGCCCATGGTGCGCACACCGTTTGCCTGTACGGTGCAGTTTTTGCCGTGCAGGAAGTAGTCCGGGCTGGTATCCGTGAGCAGAATGTCCTCTTCCCCCTCCGCAAAGGCAGACTCCGCTTCACTCCGGGAGGACAGAATGTCAAATTGCAGACTGCTCGGTGCGACTGTCTCTTTATCATAATAAAGGGAATTTTTCCGCATGGTGATGAAATTCCCCGTGCTGTAGCGGTCGTAGTTCCATTTCGTCAGATAGAATGCCCCGTTGCACAGCACAGTATTCTCATCCAGTCCGTATCTGCCTTTGGTGCTCTCGAAAAAATCCTCATTGCAGGGCACGGCGCAGCTGCGGGTCAGGAGGAGCAGGAAATCCGGTTCGGGCGCTTCGAGTTCAAAAATAACCGTGTTCCCGTCCGGTGCGGTCACGCCAAGGGTCTCCGGTCTGGCAGTACCTGCCATGATGGGGGCGGCATTTTTGATACAGGCAAACTCTTCCGCATACGGCGAACGCATTGCCGGGTCAAGCAATCGCTGAAACGCAAACACATAATCCCGTGAGGTCACACGTTCCGGTCTGTCCTCGTCCGTGTCCTTGCCGTGCCAGTAGCAGTCCTGCCGGAGTGTGAACATATACCGCAGCCCGTCCTCGGAAATGGTATACTCCTCCGCTTCTGCAGGGACAGGCTCGCCGTTTTCGTTTAGACGCATCAGCCCTTCGAGCATATTCGGGAGGATGGCGGCAGCGTTGGTGTTTTCTGTAAACTGGGGGTCAAGGCATTCCGGGCTGCCCGGCAGGGCGACCGTGAACAAATACCCCTCGCCGGTCTGTTCCCGCCCGGAACAGCCGGTCAGCAAAGACAGCAGTCCGCAGAGCAGCAGCACTGCCGTCAGGCGCAAATACTTTCGCATAGTGTCTCCTTTACTTGGTTCATATCCGTTCTAATTTATATTATACCACCCAAAGTTCTGTTTGGCAACAGCTTTTTTCTGTTTATTTTGGCATTTGTATAAAATAACTATTGACATTTTATGAACTTCATGCTATAATGTAGAAAAGGCATAAACAGAGAGAAAATGTGTCTGACTGAGAGAAAGGGAGTGTTGTTATGAAAAGAAATACAAACAGGGTGAAAGGTTTCACACTGGTGGAACTGATCGTGGTGATCGCAATCATCGGTGTACTGGCAGCTATTCTTGTGCCGAGTATGCTGGGCTATGTGAACAAGGCAAAGCTGTCCAGTATGAATTCTTCCGCCAAGACGCTTTACAGTGCTGCCATGACAGCCTGCCGGGAGAATGATGTATACCACCCGATGGATCCCGGTATTTACGGAAATGCAGGTTCCGGTGTCACACAGGCTGACGGACTGACGAACACAGAGGCTTTTTACAGGTACGTGTACGAGTATTTCAAGGATGCGGAGAAAGTCGTGTGGATGCTTGAGGTGAGGGATGATTCACCAGTTTCCGCAGCGATCCGCAAGAGTGAGACTGACAAATATGTCGGTACTTACCCCCACCCCAATAATGAACCATACGAAGGAAATAATTGGGGGGATGTTCTGCACTTTGCAGAAACTGGCAGCTGGGACGCAGCTACCCCGTGACTTTGCACAAATTTTCCTTTTGAAATTTGTGAGAAACGGCAAAGCCAAATCTGTTGACTTTTTTGCCGGAACATGGTATACTGTAAGTATGAAGTTTTTTTGAATTTTCAATTCAGATAGAGAGGTGTTTCGTATGAAGCAGTACAGAAAACTAAAGGGTTTTACTTTGATCGAAATGATCATCGTGCTTGCGATTATCGGTGTCCTGATTGGGATCCTTGCGCCCACGATGTCTACTTATTACTGGAAATCCCGTGTCAAGGATGCCAATGCCGATGCCAAAATGGTATACAATGCCGCACAGACAGCAGTACAGAAGTATATCAGCATTGACAGAGTGAAGGCAGTGGAATGCGGTGCTGTAGGTTCTGCTACATCCGATCAGAAGAGCCGTTTTTCTACGGGCGGCGATTTGATCATGGAATACAATGCGGCAACGCATAGGATCACTTGTATGGTAATGGATGCCAGCGATCCGACAAACAATACGCCGACTTATACTTTTTCAAGTTTTGGTCCGGATGAGGCATTAGCTGCCAATGCGGAAGAAAATGTGTATCAGGATGTAGCAAGGCAGGTCTTCAGAACTGTTTCGGACAGTGATACTACCAACTGGGCAATTTATATCCGTGGTTACATTGTCAGATCCGCTGTATCTTGCAATAACCGTGGTTCGAGAAATGTTGGCTACTATACCAATGGCACGATCACTGTAGAGCGTATAGCAGGTTCGTATGAGAGCAATTACATTTCTCTCCTACATGATTATGCAACAAGTAATACGAACGGGTATGAGCAGCCTGTTCATCCGCCCGTACTGGCGACAGAAGCATCGACGTAAGCACGTGACGGAATGGAAAACGGAAATTGAAAAAGCTGGTAACTGTTTACCGGCTTTTTCTGTGTATATAAGGAGAAATGACAATGAAAAGGAAACTTGCCGGAGTTTTGGCACTTTGCCTGTTTCTGACAGGCTGCGGAAGTATGCCGGAGCAGATCGATTCGAGCGAACTCGAAGAGCGGGCTGAAATGCTCGTCACCGAGACAGAGGAAGAAACCGAAGAAGAAACAGAGACAGAACGCCTTTCCGCAGAAGCAGAAGCCACCGATGCGACCGCACCTGATTCAACAGAAGAAGATGCCGCTGACACCAGCGAAGCCTCACAGCCCGCAGTAAGCGGCACACCCACAGCTCCCCAAAGTGGGGGAAGCGGTTCGCACAGCGGTGGGAATACATCACACAGTGGAGGGAACACTTCACACAGCGGCGGAACTGGCTCACACAGCAGCACCAAGCCTTCCGGGAGCGGAACGGGCAGCGGAAAAAGCACCACACCCCAGACCGCCACGGAAAAGCCCTCTGTTTCCACGCAGCCGCCTGTAACCACACAGCCGGCAGCCGTCACGCCCCCTGCGGGCGGTGTGCCTACGGACGGCACGACGCAGATCATCAACGGCATTATGGTGACGAACAGCGGCACAGACCACCCGAGAGCGATCGAGCTTTTTTCGGGGAACAAAAACACGGCGCAGCGCTACGCACAGACCCTCAACAGCTACAAGGCAGCCTTGGGGGATGCAGTGAATGTGTACTGCATGGTTGTGCCGACCTCACAGGCATTTTACACGCCTGCCGATTATGCCGGGCAGTACGGCAACCAGCAGGAATATTATAACCTGATCGCTTCCGGATTTGCGGGCGTGACGGGTGTCCCGGTCTATGAGACCCTCGATGCCCACAAGGCAGAACCGCTGTATTCCCGGACGGATTATCACTGGCAGCCGCTTGGCGCTTACTATGCGGCACAGCAGTTCGCCGCCACAGCCGGTGTCGATTATGCCGACCTGAGCACTTATACTCCTGTCACAAGAGAGGGCTACAAGGGCGCATTCTGCAATGTCAACAAAATCAGCCTCACACCGGAACAGTTTACCTACTACAAACCTGCGAATTTAGGGAACATCACCTGTACTTACTACGACACCTCGTTCAACAACGGCAAGACCGGGTCACTGTTCTTTGAGAACAACGGCATCAGTTCCAGTTACACGGTCTTTGTCGGACGGGATGACTGCATTTTACAGGTGGACACGGATGCCCCCAATGAACGGGTGCTGGTGATCTTCAAGGACAGCTACGGAAACGCCCTTGTGCCGTTCCTCACACAGTCTTTCAAGCGGATCTATCTGTGCGACTTCCGGTATTTTGGCAGAAATGCCGTGAGCTTCATGCAGGAAGTCGGGGCGACCGACCTGCTGTTCGCCCTTTCGACCGTGGCTTGCTGCACATCGGGCAAGGTGGACAAGGTAGCCGGCAACCTCACAAAGTAACCTCTATGCAGGGGGCAATGCTCCCTGCAAAATTATTATTCACAAAATGACGTTTTGGTAACATTTGTTACAGCATTTACTACATTTTGTAATGAAATGTCGGGAAATTTTCCACAATGTCGCTTTTGGGGCTTGCCTATGGGATTTTTCAACGGTTTCCACAGAGTTTTCCACAATTCGTGTGGAGACACACCTGCGCAGCACAGGGTTTTTCACTTCGTTTTCCACAGCACTGTTGAAAACCCGGTTGAAAAATGCAATACAGCTTGTATACTTTACCGGTTTCCGGCAATCCTATCCTTAAACAGGAAGGAGGCAATTCCGTGATCAAAGGTGTGAACAGGAAAGTCATTGAGATCAACCGCCCGGACAGCGAATATTTTGAACGGGCAGTGCTGTATCTCCGCCCGGACGTGAACGAAGTACCGCTGCACGAAACGCAGCTGACAGCCGCAGCCTATTTTTCACAGCCGGAACGGAGACGGGAACGTCTGCGGGGTGCACTGTGGTTTCTGCTCGGGGCAGCCGTTTCGGCGGCAGTCTGGTGGGGGTTCAGCCTGCTGCTGTGATGAAAATGGGTAGGTTTGTACAGTTTTTTTGAGCATTGACGGAAAAGAAATTAATTTTTTCTGAAGCCGTGTAAAAAAAGCTTGTAAAACTTCTGTAACCATGTTATAATAGAAGATGGGTAAGAATTCAGCGAGAAAAGAGTGAGGTCATGGAGGAAACCATTATCATCGGCAGGAATCCCGTCCGGGAAGCACTGCGCAGCGGTCAGCCGATCGACACGGTCTATGTCAGCCAGAGCAGCGGGCTCGGTGAAATACGCAAGTTGGCAGCCGAGGCAGGTGCCGTCGTCAAGACGGCAACGGAACAGAAGCTTGACCAGCTATCCGGCGGCGGGGTGCATCAGGGCGTTGTGGCACTGGGTGCCTGTGCCAAGTATGCGGAACTGGAGGATCTGCTATCGGTTTCCCGGAACAAGGGGACACAGCCTTTCCTGATACTCTGTGACGGGATCGAGGACCCCCATAATTTAGGAGCGATCATCCGCACGGCGGAGACTGCCGGGGCAGACGGGGTCATCATCCCGAAACGCCGCAGCGCCGTGCTGAATGCCACAGTCCACAAGACCTCTGCCGGGGCAGCAAGCTGGCTCCCGGTCGCAAGAGTCCCCAATTTAGCCGCAGCCATTGACCGCCTGAAAGAAGCGGGCGTGTGGATCTACGGCACGGATATGAACGGAACATTGTACACGGAGACAAGCTTTGACGGGGGCGTGGCACTCGTCATTGGTTCGGAGGGCAGCGGCATCAGCCGTCTTGTCCGGGAAAAATGCGATTTTCTGGTGAAACTGCCCATGTTAGGCAAGATCACATCCCTGAATGCTTCCGTGGCAGCAGGTATTTTTATGTATGAAGTTGTGCGTCAGAGAGGATGAGTTTACATAGATGGAGAAACAAGATCTGACACTGGAGGAGATCCTTGACGAATACGCTCCCCAGTCCGAAAAGAAAACACCCCCGGTCAAACCGGTGTCCCCTCCGCCCGCCCCGGAAGAGGAGACCGCCGAACCGCCCCTGCTGCGCCGTCCGCCGGCAGGAACGGGACGCACGAAAATTTCCTTTTTAGAATCGGATGCTGCCGAAGCCGAGCCAATGCCGATGCGTGTCAACGGTTCGTCCGGCGGGCAGCGCTTTGTCGAGCCCGAACCGGAGAAACCGCCTGTTTTTTCTGCGGATACGCCGAAGATCCGGCGCATGAGCGATTCCACACGGGCACGGGAGATCGCCAAGGACAAGAAGCGCAAAAAGCGCTCTGCCCGCAAGGAAAAGGACTATACCTACGAAAAGGAGCGCCCGGAGGGAGAGTATCTCTATACCCAGATCCACGGCGCACGCAAGGCAAGAAGCCGCCGGAAAAACCGGCAGATGCCCGATCTGACGGCTGCCGGAACGGAGACCATTCATCTGGATCTGCGGGATGTCGTGACGGTATCGCAGACGACACCCGTTCCGCCGGTAGAACCGGTCGAGGTTCCTCCTGCCCCAAGAGCAGCCAAGACCAGCATTGACCTCAGCGCCGGTAATGCCGTGGGTGCGGATTCCATCGATGTGGACATCCGCCGCACGAGAGAGGAAGCCGAAGCCGAGACCCGCCGCCGGCAGGAGATCACCAACAGCATGGATCTGGACAATGTATCCGACATCCGGCATGACATTGCGGAGCTGCGTGGTGCGATCAATTTCCGGACAGGGGCACTGTTTTTGGTGCTGCTTGTCAGCGGTCTGTTTGTGATCGGCGGACATTTTCAATTCAATTGGGTCATGCAGATGCACCCCGTAATGCGGGCAGTGATCGAATGCTTGCTGACGATAGCAGCAGCCGTTGCCTGTGCGCCTGTTCTGAAAAATGGCTTTTCCCGGCTGTTTCGTTTCCGGGCAGATACGGACAGCTTGGGGGCTGTGGCACTGGTCGGGTGCTTTGCGGCAGATATTGGTAATTTCATAATGGCTGTCGGCGGAAAAGAAACGCTGCCCTACTATCTGCCATGCACGGTGCTGGCACTGTTTTTGCACACAGCTGGCAAGCTGCTCATCATCCGCCGGGAGGAGACGAATCTCCGACTTGCCGCAAGCCGCACCACGTGCAGCGGTCTGAGCATTATTGAGGATGAACAGCGTGCCGATGCGCTGGCAAGGGGCGTGCTGGGGGATTTCCCGATCATGGCGACGATGCGCCGGACGGATTCTTTGATCGATTTCCGGAAGTATACCTATTCAGCAGACATGGCAGACCATTTCTGCCGCTATGCCGCACCGCTTGCGACTTTGTTTTCCATTGCGGCAGCCGTGGCACTGACGGTGCTGCGGGCTGATACGATCGTATATGGTCTGCGGCTGTTTTCGATGTTCACGGCGGCAAGCAGTGCCGCTGCGATCACGTTCGTGGTCAATCTGCCGCTGCTGAAAGCGACCCGGCAGATGACAAAGAACGGCGCACTGATGCTTGGCTATCAGAGCGTGGATGATTTCTATGACACCAATGCACTTTTGGTGGATGCGGAATCCCTCTTTCCGGATGGTTCTGTCACGCTTGCCGGTGTGAAAATTTATGCCAATATCAAGCCGGAAAGAACCCTGCTCACTGCCGCAAGCCTTGCCCGGTGCGCTTCGAGCGTGTTCGGAAAGGCTTTCGATGAGGCATTGCAGGGCAAGGAATATAAACTCTCCCGTGTGGAAAATTATGTCTATGAAGATTCTATGGGACTGTGCGGCTGGATCGACAATCAGCGTGTCCTGCTTGGCAACCGGGAACTGATGGAATCCCACAGCATTGAGGGACTTCCCTCCCGTGCGAGGGAAGCCGAAATGGTCGGTGTCAATCAGGAAGCCGTGTACCTGTCTGTTTCAGGCAGTCTGTCGGCGATGTTTCTGGTGCAGCTGAAGGCAGACAGGAATGTAAAATTCTGGGCGAAACAGGCGGCAAGGCATAATATTTGCCTGATCCTGCGGAGCGTTGACCCGATGCTGACACTGGCAGGGCTTTCCTCCCTGCTTGAAGTGCCGCAAAGTATCCTGAAGATCATCCCTGCCAAACTCCATGAAGCCTACGAAGCAGAAACCGCTCCGGTCCGGGAGATGAGCGCTTCCATGGCTTGCTCCGGCAGCTTTTCCGGGGTGGCGCAGCTGATCATCGGTGCAAAAGTCATCCGCCATGCGGCGGTGTACGGCATATTCATTCAGGCGGCTGCGATCTTACTGGGGCTGGGGCTTGTTTTGCTCGAAGGGCTGCTGAATGTGGGCATTTCGCCCGCCCGGCTGCTTCTTGTACAGCTTGCTGCATCGCTCATTACACTGATCGCCGTGAATATCCGGCGCACCTATTGAATACACATACAGAAGGGAGTCTGAACGATGGACGAACAGCGGGGAAACGGCTCTGATCTGCCGAAGCCGAAAAAACCGCCGAAGCCCCCGGAAAAACCGGGTGAACTGCACCGTGCAGCACAGAAAAAGCCTGCCCGTGCGGAACAGGGGCGGCCTGCTGCACGCAAGCCAAAGAACCGGAACACTTCTGCTCCCCCCGTGCGCAAACAGGACAGCCGTCACCCCTACGCAAGCGATACGGCTGAAATACCCATTCCCCCGATGGAATACGAAGATGACTACAGCTACGACGATACGCCCGGCTATGGGGACTATACCGCTGCCCCTGCACCCCGGAAAAGGCGTACAGCCTCCGGACATGGCAGCAGACAGTATACTGCTGCCCCCCCTCCCCGCCGGAGAAAGCGCCGGAGCAGCTGTCTCGGGCGCATCCTGAAAGGCATTCTCAGCCTGTTTGTCATTGTGTTTGTACTGTATTCCGTGATCGCACTGCTGCTGATCTCACGTCTCGAAAAAGTACCTTCCGGCAGCCGGAGCATTTTTTCCGGGCAGATCGGAACGGGGAGCAATACCCGGAGCATTCTGCTGATCGGAACAGATTCCCGTGACCTGACGCAGGAGCGGGGGCGGTCGGATTCGATGATCTTACTGACGATCAATGACCACACGCAGGAGTTATACCTGAGCTCCCTGATGCGGGACAGCTATGTGAACATTCCCGGGCATGGCATGAACAAGCTGAATGCCGCTTATTCGCTCGGCGGTGCAGATCTGCTGCTCGATACGGTCGAGCAGAATTTTAATGTGCGCATTGATGATTATCTGTGCGTGAGCTTTGCGGGATTTGCGGGGGTAATTGATGCGTTCGGGGGGGTGGAACTGACTCTCTCAGATTCTGAAGCACAGGCGGTCAATGTCATTTTGCAGAGTGAAGTCAATGCCCTGATGGGGGACGACCCGATGGCGGATTTCCTGAACGGAGAGGGAACATATAAGCTCAACGGCAAGCAGGCGCTTGCCTATGCACGGATACGGTATGTGGGGAATGCGGATTTTGAGCGCACTTCCCGGCAGCGTGAGGTCATGGAAAAACTCCTTGAAAAGGCAAAGACCAACGCCGCCGCAGCCATTCCGGAACTGGTCGGTTCTGCCATGCCGCACCTGTCAACGAATATGAGCACGGCGGAACTGTACGTGCTTTCGCTGCGTGCGCCGCTTCTGGTCGGATATGATTTGCAGCAGCAGCAAATTCCGGCGGACGGGACTTGGTCGGGTATCACCATGCCGGACGGGCAGCAGGCACTGCAGGTCAATTTTGAAGCGAATCAGGACATTCTGAAACAGAGTGCCTATGCCTATACGAAATCGGTGGGGGAATGATATGCGAAAACTGCTCCTGCTGTGCCTTGCGCTGCTGTGCCTGACGGGGTGCAGCAAAACGGACAGTTCTTCTGTTCCGGAGGAAACACAGCCTGAAACAGCGGCAGAGACTGCCGGAGAAACGGAAGCTCCCACGGAAACGGAGCCTGCACCCGTGCGGGATATTGCCGCACGTGCCGCATCCCTGCGGAAAGCCGGGGATACGTATGTGTTTGACGAGTGCGGCGTACTGGACGGGGAGACGGTAAAGACCTACAACAACTACCTCGGGTGGCTTGCGGAAACAAGACTGCTCTGCACAACGGTGGTACTGACGGACGACTTGAACGGCAGCAGCCCGGAGGCATTCGCACAGACGTATTATCAGACACTCTGGGGAACGGGTACAAGCGGCTTTCTGGTGCTCATCAACAATGATACCGGACAGGACTGCATTTACCGGGAGGGCGTTGTGTCCTCATATGTGGATGATGCGGCAGTTTCACTTGCCATTGCACAGGCAAGCCCGGCACTGGTGGAGGGGCGCTATGCCGATGCACTGGAAATTTTTTTGCCGCTCGGCGAACGCATTCCGGATCGGATTCTGGAACGCAGCGGAACGCTTTCCCCGGAACAGGTACAGGCACTGACCACCAAGGCAGATGCACTGCCGAAAAAGTATTGCGTGTATTTTGCGGCAAGCATTCCTGCCCCTGCCGAAGCGGAAACGCAGCCCGCAGCGACAGAGCCGCAGCCCTCAGAAACAGAAACACGACCCACGGAAACACAGCCCACAGAGGGTGAAACGCAGCCCACAGAGGGTGAAACGCAGCCCACGGAGACAGCACCTGCCCCGACCGAAGCGGAGCCGCTGTCTGCCTATGCGGAACAGTTACGGGTGCAGACGGAAGCAGAGGGCTTTCTGCTGATCGATGTACCGGGGAAACAAAGTGTCATTGCCGGCAGTGTCCCGGCGGAACTGACTGCGGCTGTACAGGCGGCACTGGCAGAACAGGATGCCTATGCGGCAGCAGATGTATTTTTAGAGGGGCTGAAATAGGACAGAAAAGGGAAGAAGCAGCCTTCTTCCTCTTTTCCATAACTGCTTTCATGCAGATTTCACAGAATTATCACATGATTGTGGTAAAATAAGGACAATTCAGGGCATTTTGCCCTTGCAAGGAGGAACAGCGATGCAAAAGGATGTTCAGAATATTCTGCAAAGTGCCGGGAAAGTCATTGTCGGCAAGGATGAGACGATCTTACAGGCAGTCATTGCCATGCTCTGCAACGGGCACGTGCTGCTTGAGGATGTGCCGGGCGTGGGGAAAACACAGCTGGCAGCTGCGCTTTCCCGTTCGGTGGGCGGAGAGTTTCACCGGATACAGCTTACACCGGACATCATGCCGTCCGATATTACGGGCTATTCGGTCGTCAATCAGAAAGACGGTTCTCTCGAATACCGTCCGGGTGCGGCGATCTGTAATTTTCTGTTAGCCGACGAGATCAACCGTGCTTCCCCGAAAGTACAATCCGCCTTGCTGGAGATCATGGAAGAACACCAGATCTCACTGGACGGGCAGACCCATATTCTGCCGAGTCCTTTCATGGTCATTGCGACACAGAATCCGGTGGAGACTTACGGTACATATCACCTGCCGGAAGCACAGATGGACCGGTTCTTCATGAAGATCTCCATGGGCTACCCGACTTTGCAGGAAGAGCTTGCGATCTTAGACAGAAACGGAGAGGGCAACCCGATCAACAATATTTCCGAACCGGTCATTTCCACGGCAGAGGTGGAACAGCTTCAGGCACAGGTGAATGACGTGCAGGTTTCGGAGGGGGTGCGTAATTACATCATCGCCCTCGTCCATGCGACACGGGAAAGCGACATGGCAGCCTTGGGTGTCAGCCCGAGAGGAAGCATCGCCTGCTTCAAGGCAGTGCGGGCTTCGGCATTCGTACACGGGCGGAATTTCGTCACACCGGACGATGTGAAAGCCCTTGCCGTGCCGGTACTGGCGCACAGAATTTTGCTCTCCCCGAAGGGGCGCAACCAGCTTGGCAGCCCGGAAGCACTGGTCAAGCAGCTTTTAGACAGTCTGCCTGTCCCTGCCGGAGCGTGATGTCATGAAACGTTCACGGTTTGCCGTGGTAGCAGACAGGCTGAAACTTGTGTTCGGACTATCTGCTATGGCAGGCATGGCATATGTATTTACATTTTATCTCGATGCGGACATCGGGGTGGTCATCTGCGCTTTTCTGCTCCTTGCGCCGCTGATCTCGGCACTGCTATCATGGTATGCAAGCCGGCACATTACGGTTTCTTTGGAATCGCCGTCCTGCCTTGCCAAGGGACGGCACTTTGCCGTGAAAACCCAGATCACAGCGACCGGCAAGCTGCCCGTACCGTTCCTGCGCTGTCAGATCGGGCAGGATGCCAATTTCACCCCGGAGGATGGGCGCATAGTGCAGTGCGCCATGACACCTGCCGAACCGCTTGTCATCGAATCCGGCATGACGGCAGAATATGCCGGGTGCGGGCTGATCTTTCTGGAAAATCTGCGGGTATCGGATTATCTGGGGCTGTTCAGCTTTGCGGTGAAAAACAATGCGGAAACGCTCAAGGTCGGTGTGATCCCGGCGATCCCGTCTCTTTCGGGTGCGGCGAAAATGCTGCACACCGTCAGCGATGTGGTGCTGACACAGGACGATGAAGAAGAGGAAAGCGCCGCTGCCTTTTCCTCACAGACCATGCCGGGCTATATCCACCGGGACTATGTGCCGGGGGATAACCTGAAACGCATCAATTACAAGCTCTCTGCCAAGCGTGGCAAGCTCATGGTGCGCATGGACGAAGCAGCTGCGACCGTGCGTCCGACCGTGGTACTGGATTTGCAGCCGGAAGTGACGGCGGAACTGCTGCGCAAGCGGCAGACCCTGATCGAGGGGGCGCTGGGCTTCTTGCTGCTGCTGGTAAGGCAGGGCATTGTCTGTTCGCTGCGGTATGCGGCGGACGGTGTATGGCACTGTCTTTACCTCGAAAGTGAAGATGCCGTGCGCATGGCAGCGGTGGAACTGGCGGCAGCGGATTTCCGGAATGACGGCAACCGCATTGACCTTTCTGCCGATCAGGAACGGGCTGGGGCATTTCTGGTGTATACCAGCCGCCCGGATGAACTGCTCTCCGCAAGGCTTGTTTCGCTGCGGAATGCGGGCTATGTGTGCTGTGTCTGTCCGTCCGGTTCGGACACCCAAGCACTGACGGCAGATGCACTCTGGCTGCTCTCGGAGGATTTCTCCATGACAGCCGTGCAGAAATGAGGTGGCAGTATGTGGGATACGCTGAAAAAAACCGCACAGCACCCCGCTGTACAGTTTCTCCGGAAACTCTGCGGTGACCCGGTGCAGGTCTATGCGGTCTTTCTGGTCATGACCTGTATGTACTACTACCACGAGGACTGGACGTGGCTGTATACGATCATCGCAGTCTTTGTGTCCTTTGTGCTGATGCGGTTCTATGATTTTGTTGCGAAAAAGGGCTTTTTGGGTTCGATCTGTTATCTTGTGTATTTATTTGCGGGGCTGTACGGGGTGAATATGCTCATCACCATGGGCAGGATGAACTACCCGATCAGCTTCGGTGTCTGGTTCCTCACGCCGCAGAGCGTTGTGGACTTTTCCCAGATCTATACGATTTCCATTTATCTGCTGATGATCGGATTTCTGACGAGTGCGGTATATTATTTTGCCAAAGTGCGCTACCGGATGACGATGCAGTTTCT
This sequence comes from uncultured Clostridia bacterium, assembly GCA_947629905.1. Classification (GTDB taxonomy): domain Bacteria; phylum Bacillota; class Clostridia; order Oscillospirales; family Ruminococcaceae; genus UBA3855. Next base: position 54,632 of record CANRFM010000005.1, on the reverse strand, counting down.
CATCATGCTCATCCCCTTGAGCCTGTATGCCAAGGAAGGTGCGCAGATGCCGGCACTGTTTGTCATTATCCTGCTCGCAAGCTATTTCCTGCTGATGGTCTACTGCCGGCAGATCCGGGAAAACAAGGAAGTACGGCGCATCAGCAGCTTTCACAGCGGTCTGTCTGTTGCTGTCTATGTGGCAGCGTTCAGCATTTTAGCTGCCATTATCCCCAAGCCTGCGATCACGGCGGACAGAGAATTTATCGATAACGCCATGGCATACAGCACGATCTCCGATGTGCTGATGAGTGCCATCTCCATGTTCACGGAAACGACCGACAACACCGGAACGATCTCCAACAGCGCAAGAACGCTGTACTATGCCAATTCGCCGGAAGCGCTCCGCCTGCGGACGCAGACATTTACTTACTACAGCGAGGACGACAGCTGGTCGGTGCTTGAGAGCTGGGACAAACCGGATCAGCCATACACAGCCCCCATGACCTACAAACCACAGACACTGCTGCAAGCCATTTTAGACACGGCTGCGGAGGATGCGGACTTTGCGGAGACATACGGGCTGACGGAATTTGCCGGGGAGACGCTGCCGGAACAGCGGGAAAATGAGCTGTATCTGTACACATGGTACGGTTTCCGGGTGCTTCCTTCACCGACACGGACAAATGAACTGCAAAGCGGTGCTGCCAATATCACCATTTCGGCAACAAATGCCTTTCAGGCAAATTACCGGGCTGCAACGCTGACCTACTATCCGGACACCTACGCCCGGAGCAGCAGCGTGCTGCCGGTACTGGAGCAGCTGAACAATGACGAATACTCGCTGCTGCTGCACGATGCTTCTGCCATTGCGGAGGAAGCCGGGAACACCGAACGGCAAGAACTGCTTGATGCTGCCTATGATGAGGCGATCGATGCCGACCTGTATCATTTCAGGACGTTACTGGACGACTGGCACAGCGATGCCATTGATGCGCTTGCCGAGGAGATCACCGAGGGACTGAACTCGGATATTGACAAGGCACTTGCCATCGAACGCTATTTCACGGAGCAGGGGTATCTCTACGATGCGGACTATGTAAAGGCAGAGGGAGAGAATATCGAGGACTTTCTGACCGTTTCACACAGGGGCGTGTGCTATGAATTTGCCACGGCTATGACCTTGCTCTGCCGGAGTGCCGGGCTGCCGACACGGTTCGCACAGGGCTACAACATGAATCAGATGTACGATGCCAGCAACCGGGGCGGCAGGGAGACGAATTACGTCATCAAGGAACGGGATGCCCATGCTTTCCCGGAGGTCTATATTTCGGGCTACGGGTGGATGAGTTTTGAACCGACAGTGGCTTCCATGGATATGGAGGACGACACTGCCGAAAATCAGGTCGTGATGCAGTGGGGCTTTGTCCTGCTCGGACTGCTGCTGCTGACAGGCGGCGTGTATCTGCTGCTGCCGTCTATCCGGGAAAAGAAATTCCGGAAAGACATCACAAAAATGCAGCCCGAAGCTTGTGCAGCTGCCATGTTCTGCCGGATGCGGAAAATGCGGGATCTTCCTGACAGCACGACAGTCCGTGAATTGGGCGAGGATTCGGCGAAATTCTTTGCGGATGCGCCGCTGTTTGCGGAACTGGATATGATCCTGTACGGAACGGGACACCACAGCACCACGGAACGTCTTTCCAAGGGCTATGTGACGTGGCAGGAACAGCGTGCTGCCTATGAAAAGCAGCAGCGGAAACTTGCCCGTGAAGCAAAAAAAGCAAGAAAGGGAACAAATCATGAACTGGATGGAAATTAAGATCTGCACGGAGACCCCTGCCATTGAACCCCTCTGTGCTTTGCTGACGGATTACGGGGTGCGTGGGTTTGCCATTGAGGATAAGGAAGACTTTCAGGAATTTCTGGACGGCAAGAACGGACAGTGGGACTATATCGACGAAAGCCTCATGCAGCTTGCAGACAGCGAGACGAAGATCACGTTCTATCTCCCGGAAGATGCACAGGGGGCAGAACAGCTTGCGGGGGTGCGGGAGCTGCTGAAACAGCTGAAAAGCGGCGAAAATGCGGCATTTTACGGAAGCCTTGCCCTCTCCTGCGGCAATGTGCGGGAGGAGGACTGGGCAAACAACTGGAAGCAGTATTTCAAGCCCCTGCCCGTTGGCGAAACGCTCCTGATCTTGCCCTCATGGGAAGCAGTACCTGCCGGAAACACCCGCACGATCCTGCGCATCGACCCGGCATCGAGTTTCGGGACAGGGCAGCATCACACAACACGGCTTTGTCTGGAATTTGTGGAAACGGTGCTGCACCGGGGCGACCGGGTGCTTGACCTCGGCTGCGGAAGCGGTATCCTGTCCATCGGGGCAATGCTGTTAGGGGCAGGTGAGGCGGCTGCGGTGGACATTGCGGATAATTCCGTCCGGACGGCTGCCGAAAATGCAGCGGAAAACGGCATTGATGCAGCAGTGTACCGGACATACTGCGGCGACATCTGTACGGATGCGGCACTGCGTGAAACGCTCGGGGACGGGTATGACCTGATCTGCGCCAATATCGTGGCAGATGTGCTGATCGCCATGGCAGGGCGATTCGGGGCATTCCTGAAACCGGGCGGCAGGCTGATCGTTTCCGGCATCATCACCGAACGTGCGGAAGAAGTTTTGGGGGTGCTGAAACAGCAGGGTTTCCGGCAGACCGAAGTCCGTTCCGCAGAGGGTTGGACGGCAGCATTACTGGAAAAATAGGAGGTTTATATGGAATTTATCTGCTACCCCAAATGTACGACCTGTCAGAAGGCGAAGAAATGGTTGGAAGCCAACGGCATTTCGTTTACGGAACGCCACATCAAGGAAGAAAACCCCACAGCGGAAGAACTTCACACATGGCAGCAGAAAAGCGGCTTGCCGCTGAAGCGGTTCTTCAACACGAGCGGACAGCTCTACCGTTCGATGCAGCTCAAGGACAAGCTGCCGGACATGACGGAAGCGGAGCAGCTTGCCCTGCTGGCAACAGACGGAATGCTGGTGAAACGCCCGATCTTGGTGACGGACGAGACGGTACTGGTCGGTTTTCGGGAAAAGGATTGGGCACAGGCTCTGCAATAAGCATACCCCCTACACCTTCTGCATAGACTATACCACTGAACGAAAAGGGGTGCAGCTATGCAGAAACAAAGACTGACAAATCTGCTTTTGTGTATCGTGAGCGTGGAGCTTGTGGGGGCGCTGTCCGGCATTGCGGCTGGCGGCAGCTTCGGGGCAGTGTACCGCAGTTACGACCGTCCGCCCTTTGCGCCGCCGGGGTGGGTATTTCCGGCGGCGTGGGGCATTTTGTATGCGCTGATGGGGCTGACACTGTTCTGGCTCTTGGAAAGCAAACACCCCGGAAAGCGGCAGGCGCTGCTCGCTTTCGGGGTGCAGTTGGCAGTCAATTTTGTTTGGAGTCCGGTCTTTTTCGGCTTGCAGGCACGGCTCACGGCGGTCGTGATCATCCTTGCGCTGACAGGGCTTGTCGGCTGGATGTGCTATCTCTGTTTCCGGGTAAAGCCCCTTGCCGGGTGGCTGAACCTGCCCTATCTGCTCTGGTGCGCCTATGCAAGCTACCTGACGATCGGCATTTACGTCTTGAATTAGCCCTCCGTCAGAGCAAGAACCTCCTCCGGGGTGAACACATACTTCTTATTGCAGAAATGGCAGCAGACCTCAATAGCTTCGCCCGCATCGGATAGCGCTTTCAGCTCGTCTTTGCCGAGGGCGATGAGGATCTTCGAGGTGCGCTCCCGGCTGCAATCGCAGTGATAATGCGCTTCGGCACTGTCCAGCAGGTTCGGCTCGAGACCGTCCAGACAGCGCAGGGCAATGGCTTCGGCAGTCATACCGCTTTTCAGGAGTTCTGTCACGGGCGGCATGGCTGCCACATTTTTTTCCAGAACGGGGATGCAGCTTTCATCCGCAAAGGGGAGCAGCTGAATGAGAAAGCCCCCCGCACACACCACACTCAAATCAGGAGCGACCAGCACCCCAAGGCTGAGGACGGTCGGCACCTGTTCGCTTTCCGCATAGTAGCTTGCAATGTCCTCCGCAATTTCACCCGAGATCAGCGGCACGGTGCCGACATACGGCTCTTTCAGCCCCAGATCCTTGATGACGGACAGCGTGCCGTTTCCGACCGCACCGCCGACATCGAGCTTTCCCTTGGCATTGAGGGGAATTTCCACAATATACTGATCGGCACAGCATTTGACATTGCCATGGCTGTCGGCTACGGCGACCATGCTGCCGATCTGACCGTCTCCGTCTATGCGCAGCGTGAGGCGGTCGTTTTCGTTTTTCTGCCCGTAACCCATCAGGGAGGCAGCCGCTGCAAGCCGCCCCAATGTAGCCGTCACGACCGCCGAGGGCTTGTGGTAGTGTTCGATCGCTGCCGCAATGTCCGTTGCATCGATCGCCGAAGCAACAACACATCCGTCAGCGGAAATGGCTCTTTGGATGATGCTCATATTTCCTCCTTTATGGCTGTGTGAGGGGCTTCCCTGCCGCAAAGAGAATGCGTTCCGTCGTTTCGCTCACGGGGAACAGCGTTTCCGGTGTGTCCAGACCCTTGTCGGCATCAAATTCCCCCAAGACCGTCAGCCCTGCCCGTTGCAGGGCAGCTTCGATCTCCGTGACCGGGTAGGCAGTTTCCCGGATGAATTCATCGCTCCGGACATACTGCTCCCCCTCTTTGGCAAAAAAAGTCAGCTGCATTTCCACCGTGGCACGGTCGGCTTGCAGGCGGTTTTCCCATGCGCAGAACACGTCCTCTAAATCATAGAGAAAGACCCGGCTGCCAAGAATTTCCCGGTGCTTGTAGAGCGTGTTCATGTCAAACAGGAACACCCCGCCCGGCTGTGCAAACAGCGACACCCGCCGGAACACCTGCTCCACGTCCGCAAGCGAGGGCAGGTGATTCAGGCTGTCGAGCATACAGACCGTCACATCGATCGTCCCGAACATATCCAGTTCCCGCATATCCTGACACAGGTACTGGATGGGCAGCCCGCTTTGCAGCTTTTTTTCCATGGCTTTCGAGAGCATGGCAGGGGAATTGTCCACGCCGATCACGTCATAGCCGAGCCGTGCAAGTGCTTCGCTGAAACCGCCGCTGCCGCAGGCAAGGTCGGTCAGAAGCGTGCCGTCCGTTTCCGTGTGCAGATATTGCCGGGCAAGGGCGTGCAGCCTTGCAGCCCGGTTTCTGTAGTCCACATTCTCCGTCAGCTGATCGTAGAATGCGGCAAATTCCATGTAGTCCATAGCGTTTCCTTTTTGAATGACAGGAAAAGGGCAGGGTCACGCCCTGCCCTGCTGCATCAATGGTTGTCCGTCAGTCCGCAGCACTTCTTGTACTTCTTGCCGCTGCCGCAGGGACAGGGGTCGTTCGGACCGACCTTTTTCCCGGAAGCTTTGGCTTCGGGGCTGCCGGCATTCGGGGCATCGGGCTTTGCGACCTGTTCACGCTGCGGGGCTGCATTCTGCTGGATCTGGATCGTCAGCAGCATACGCACCACGTCTTCACGGATGCTCTCTACCATGGCATCGAACATCTCAAAGCCCTCAAAACGATATTCCACGACCGGATTGCGCTGTCCGTAGCTTCTCAGCTGGATACCACGCTTCAGCTCCTGCATATCGTCAATGTGTGCCATCCACTTGGTATCTACGACCTTGAGGAGTACCACACGCTCCAGTTCACGGATGATCTTTTCGCCGTAGGTCTCTTCTTTCGCCGCATACAGGCGCTTCATCTTGTCCGTGATGAACTGGATGATCTCCGACTTCTTCTGCTTTGCCAGTTCCTCTTCAGAGAACACGAGGTCGCCCTCTTCCAGTACCCAGCCATAGAAGAAGTCCCGCAGAGAGGTCAGTTCCCAGTGATCCTGCACTTCCTCTTCGCCGAGGTACTGGTTGGTCACACCGGCAGCCAGTTCTTCCATCATCTGGATAATGGAATCATGCAGATCCTCACCGTCGAGAACCTGACGGCGCTGCTTGTAGATGATCTCACGCTGTGCGTTCATGACATCATCGTAGTTGACGGTATTCTTACGGATGCTGAAATTCCGTCCCTCGACTTTCTTCTGGGATGAGGAAATGACTTTGGTGAGCCACTTGCTTTCGATCGGCTGTGTTTCCTCCACGTTGAGGGTGCGCATGACGGTCTCCATGCGGTCGCCCGCAAATATACGCATGAGGTCGTCCTCTACGGACAGGAAGAAACGGCTCTCACCGGGGTCGCCCTGTCTGCCGGAACGTCCACGCAGCTGGTTGTCGATACGTCTTGATTCATGGCGTTCTGTACCGATGATGAACAGTCCGCCTGCCTCCCGGACAGCAACAGCAGCTTCCTTGACCTGTGCGTCAAATTTCGCATACAGTTCCCGGTAGACGGCACGGGCAGCAAGGATCTCCTCATTGTCCGTATCTGCAAAGCCGATCGCTTCGTTGATGATCGCTTCGTCATAGTCCCGCTTGCGCAGTTCCGCTTTGGCAAGAAATTCCGCATTACCGCCGAGGATAATATCCGTACCACGTCCTGCCATATTGGTGGCAATGGTAACAGCCCCGAGCTTGCCCGCCTGTGCAACGATCTCCGCTTCCTTGGCATGGTACTTGGCGTTGAGCACTTCGTGCTTGATGCCACGGCGTTTCAGGAGCTGGGAAAGAATTTCAGACTTCTCGATTGAGATCGTACCCACCAGAACCGGCTGCCCCTTTTCGTGACAGGCGATGATTTGCTCGATGATGCACTGGAATTTGCCCTTTTCCGAGCGATAGACCTGATCCGGGTGGTCGATACGGATCACAGGACGGTTGGTCGGGATCGCAATGACATCGAGTTTGTAGATCTCCTTGAATTCGTCCTCTTCCGTCATTGCCGTACCGGTCATACCGGAGAGCTTCTGATACAGGCGGAAATAGTTCTGGAACGTAATTGTAGCAAGGGTCTTGGATTCTTTCTGTACTTTCACGCCCTCTTTGGCTTCGATCGCCTGATGCAGACCGTCATTGAACCGCCGTCCGAGCATTTTACGGCCGGTGAATTCGTCAATGATGATGACCTCGCCGTCCTCCACGATGTAGTCAATATCATTCTTCATGATGCCATTTGCCCGCAGTGCCTGATTGATGTGGTGCAGGAGGGTCATATTTTCCTGTGCCATGAGGTTTTCCACATGAAAATACTTTTCAGCCTTTTCCACGCCCTGCCGGGTAATGGTCGCTGTCTTTGCCTTTTCGTCAATGATATAGTCGGCATCTTCCGTGACTTCTTCCTGATTGACTTTGTCATCAATTTCAACGACCGTCATGGGGATCAGGCTCTTGGCGAACACATCCGCCTGCTTGTAGAGGTCGGTGGACCTGTCGCCCTGCCCGGAGATGATCAGCGGTGTTCTTGCCTCATCGATCAGAATGGAGTCCACCTCATCGACGATGGCAAAATTCGGGTCACGCTGTACCATATCTTTCTTGTATGTGACCATGTTGTCACGCAGATAGTCAAAGCCGAACTCATTGTTCGTGCCGTAGGTGACATCGCACGCATAGGCAGCCCGCCGCTGTGCATTCGTCAGACCGTGCAGGATACAGCCGACCGTCAGCCCGAGGAAGCGGAGCACCTTGCCCATTTCCTCCGACTGCGTTTTGGCGAGGTAGTCGTTGACTGTGACAACGTGTACACCCTTGCCGCTCAGTCCGTTCAGGTAGGCAGCCAGACAGGCTACCAGTGTTTTACCTTCACCGGTCTTCATTTCGGCGATACGCCCCTGATGCAGCACGATCGCACCGATGATCTGCACCTCAAATGCCCGCTTGCCGAGTACCCGGTCGCCGGCTTCCCGCACGGCAGCGAGTGCCTCCGGCAGCAAGGTGTCAAGCGTATCTATCCCGTCCGCAAGCCGTTCACGGAAGTCGTAGGTCTTTTCTTTCAGCTCCGCATCGGACAGTGCCTTGTATTCCTCCTCTAAATCGAGGACTTTTTTCTTGATCGGTTCGATCCTTGCCAGTTCCTTGGTACTGTACGAACCGAAAATGGAAGTTAAAATACCCATTGTATGTTACCGCCTTATCATTTATTGCACGGTGCAGTGCACCTATTTATCATTTTACCGTATCTTCACCGATTTGTCAAGGCATACATCATGCCTGTGCCGCAGACGGGCAGAAGTGCCGCAGGGGGCATTCCCCGCAGCGGGGCTTCCTTGCCCGGCAGACATCCCTGCCGAACAGCACCGTCCGGTGGCAGAAATCCGAGGACTCCGCCGGCGGCAGGAGTTTCCGCAGATCCGCCTCGACTTTTTGCGGTTCGGTGTGTGCTGTCAGCTCCAGCCGTCCGGTGATCCGGATGAAATGCGTATCCGCCACGACCGCCGGCTTGCCGTACACATCGCCGAGCAGCAGGTTCGCCGTCTTGCGCCCGATACCGGGCAGCGTGAGCAGCTCGTCCATGGTGTCCGGTATCTTCCCCCCGTAGACGGAGAGCAGCCGCTGTGCCATTTCCTTGATGCTCTTTGCCTTGGTGCGGTAGAAACCGCAGGGCTTGACCGCTTCTTCCAGTTCGGAAAGCTCCGCCCCGGCAAAGGCTTCGAGCGTGGGGTACTGCACGAACAGCGTTTTGGTGACGATATTCACCCGTGCATCCGTACACTGTGCCGAAAGCCTTGCGGCGATCATCAGCTCATAGGGCTGCTCATAGGTGAGGGAGCAGAGCGCATCCGGATAGCGTTCCTTCAGAAGCCGCACGGCTTCGAGGGTACGTTCCTTTTTTGTCATGTCTCAGTCCCCGATACTGTTGATGACATCGTCATGGAATGTGACCGGATACAGTTCGACCTGTTCGTTATACCATTCCTCGTAGCGTTCACTTTTCAGGTCGGAAGCGGCATTGAGTTTCCATGTCGGTTCATCATCGCTGACGAAGTACATCACGTGTACGCCGTAATCGGATTCTACAATGCCCGTATCGCCCGGCTTCCTGTTCTCGTCAAAGCACCATTCCTCAAAGGATGCAACCATCTGCCCGATATACACATTCTCATACAGTCCGCCCGTCGAGGCAGACCCGGTATCGTCGGTCTTTTCGGTGGCAAGGGCTGCAAAGCTGTCCTCGGTCGCTTCGCCGTTTTTCCATTCTTCGAGACAGTCCTCCGCAAGCTGACGGCATTCGTCCATGGTGCGGCTTTCCTCGCCGGAAGAAGGATTCAGGGAGAACAGGATGTGCCGGACATTGACGGTCTTGCTGTCGTCCCGCACCGGTTCACTGGTCAGCATATAGACGTAGTAGGCACCGTCATCTTCGATCGTATAGATATCATTGACCTTTGCACCGCCGAAAGCCCACTCACACAGTTCATTGCCCTCAGAATAGGCAAAATTCGGGTTTTCGATCGTGGAAACCGTAGCGGCAGCGTCCTCTTCGGAATAATCCATTTCCTTCTCAAGGTATTCCTTCGCCTTTTTCCGCAGTTCTTCCGGTGTCTTGCAGGCTGCGAACTTGTCAGCCCATTCCTTGGCACTGTCCTGCGTTATCATATCTCCCGAGCCATCGTCCTCTGTGTCATAAATGGCAGAAAAGCCCATAACACCGCAGGTCTTGTAGGTATTCCCGGCAGCATCGGCATAGGCTTCCACATCGGCATCGTCCACGTCTTCCGCCATTTTGGCATCATAGTAGGCAGAGCTGTAAAATTCCAGCTCCATTGCCTCCCGCAGGTCGGCTTCTGTTATGCCATACCCGTAGGTGGAAAGGTCAATGGCAGCAACAGCATTTTCCATTTCCTGCCTGTCCTCATCGCTCATCTCGAACCCGGCAGCATTGGCAGCTTCTGCAAGCACAAGCTGTGCCGAGATCGTCTGCTTGGCATCGCTGATCAGCAGATCAAACCATGTCTCAAAGTCCTCCACGGGGGAAGCCTGATCTTTCAGGGGGGCATTCACATCCAGCCCGTAATTGCTGGCAAGATAGTCCTCCCCGAAATAGTTCTTGTACATATCGAGCGTGCCCTGCAAAGCGCAAGCCATGCCCTTTTCCGTGACCTTGAAATGGGCAGTGCTGACGGCAGCCTGATTGCTCCGTACACCTCTGACCACGCCGACCACGCCCAGACAGGCGATCAGTGCAGCCACAGCCGAAATGCCGGCAATGGCAGCGACCTTACTGCCGTTCTTCTTTTTGGCAGGGGCTTTTTCTTCGGATGTCGGTGCAGCAGGAGTTTCCTCCTCTTCCGGTGTCTCCGTGTAGTCGCCTAAAATACCCTCGTATTCCGGCGTTTCTTCTGTTTCAGCAGGATTCTGCTTGTTTTCTTCGTTCATACTTTCCTCCATTCTGTGTGTTTCGGTTTGTTCGTCTCCCTTATATTTTCCCGTCAGGGTCTGTGTTGGGATAGCCCACGCCGTCCTCCATCGCTGCAAGCATATTATAGAGCACATACATACGCTGCGTGGTATTCTCCAAGAAGTAGTAATGCCCAAGATACGGCGCAAGCAGTCCGAGCAGGAGCAGCTCGAGCAGGAGCAGCCCCATGGTCTTGTAGTACAGCACCAGTCCCAGAACGATCATGAAAGCGACCCCGACCAGAATGCACACCAGAAAATGCACCAGCCGTTCGTGCTGCATCAGACCGATCTGCACGAGCGTTTCTTTCCGGACAGCGGAAAGCTGCGATTTATCCGGATCTTGCAGAAAATCCCGGAGAAATTTCTCATAGGCTTTCATATAATACCGCATTCAGACACCTCCTTGCAATACGGCAATACTTTTATTATAGCACAGTTGCAGCGGAAATTCAAGGAATTTCTGAAAAAAATTCCGCCGTCTGTAAAATTTTTCCCCGTCCGGCAGGCAGAGGGCAGGATTTCTGTGAAAAAATATTCTGCGCTCTTGCATTTGCAGAGACTTTGTGCTATAATAAAAAAAGAGTGTATCCGAACAGGACAAAAAGGAGATAGAAGTATGGACAGTTCGTTTTTTCCCATCCCGCTTCACGTACATATCATTTTAGCACTGCTGGCGGTGCTGGTATTCGGGATGCAGTTTATCCGCTATCACAAGATCTGCTATCTGGTACTGGGCATTGCGCTGCCGTGTACGCTGCTGCCGTATCTGACGGACAGTCAGACGTTCTTTTACGGCATCGGCGTGTTTGAACTGGCAGCCCTGCTGCTGGCATTCATCCTCTCCAAGACGGTGGACAGGCAAAAAGTTTCCCCCGTCACCGGAAAGCTGCCGGAACAGGCAGAGGAAGCCCCTGTCGGGGAAGAAGCCCCGGCAGAGGAAGAATCCCCCGCAGAGGACGAAGAAGCATGAAGATCGTCATTCCGGACTGGAGTACCATGGATGCCGAGGACATGGGCTTTTCGGCGTTTTCAGAATTCGGGGAGGTCGTCTGCTGCGGCAGTACACGCCCGGAAGAAGCCGCTGCCCGGATCGGGGATGCCGACATCGTGCTTGTCAACAAGACCCCCATCACCCGTGCAGTCATGGCACAATGCCCGAACCTGAAATACATCGGGCTTTTTGCTACGGGGTGCAACAATATCGACCTCGAAGCAGCTACGGAACGTGGCATTGTGGTGAGCAATGCAGGAACGTATTCTACACAAGCAGTCGTGCAGCACACCTTTGCGCTGCTGTTTGCACTGGCAGGGAATCTGCCTGCCTATTTCCGGGCTGTGGAGGACGGCGCATGGGAACGGAGCAAGACATTTTCGTATTTCCCTTACCCGGTGCATGAACTGGCAGGAAAGACCTTCTGTGTCATCGGCTACGGCAGTATCGGGCAGGGTACGGCAAAGGCAGCGGATGCATTCGGGATGCGGGTGCTGGTGCATACCCGTTCCGTGCCGGAGCACTGCCCCTATCCGCTTGTTTCGCAGGAAGATGCATTCCGGGAAGCGGACGTGCTGAGTATTCACTGCCCGCTGAATCCGCAGACTTCACACCTCATCCGGCAGGAAACGCTTGCCCTCATGAAGCCGACCGCCTTCCTCATCAACACCGCACGGGGCGGCATCGTGGACGAAGCGGCACTTGCGCAGGCTTTGCGTACCGGGAAACTTGCCGGTGCGGGGCTGGATGTGCTGGAACAGGAACCAATGTCTCCCGACACGCCGCTGAAAGGCATCCCGAACTGTCTCATCACGCCCCATATCGCATGGTCGGCACTGGAGACCAGACAGCGGCTGATCGGCATCGTGCGGGACAATTTACAGGCATTTCTGGACGGACACCCCCAAAACTGGGTGAACCGCCCCAAAGGAGTTTGATATGTTGGACATCAGAAGCAAAAAACGCATCGTCATCAAGCTGGGCACGTCTACGCTTGCCCATAAGACCGGAAAGCTCAACATCCGCCGCATGACGAACCTGACCCGTGTACTGGCAGATATCCAGAACGCCGGGCATGAACTGATCTTAGTCTCGTCCGGTGCGGTAGGGCTTGGCGTGGGGAAACTCAATCTCCCCGAACGCCCGAAAGACACCCCCGGCAAGCAGGCGGCAGCCGCTGTCGGGCAGTGCGAGCTGATGCATATTTATGACGAGATGTTTTCCAGATACAGCGTGACCGTGGCGCAGATCCTGCTCACGAAAACGATCATCAGCACCCCCGACCGGGTGGACAATGTCCGCAATGCCATCGATGCGCTCACGAGTATGGGCGTTATCCCGATCGTGAACGAAAATGATACGGTCGCCATTGACGAACTGGAACTGGAGATCGGGGAGAACGATTCGCTTTCGGCGGTGGTCGCATCGATCGCCGGGGCAGAAGCGCTCATCATCCTGTCGGACATTGACGGGTTGTATTCTTCCGACCCCCGCAAGGACGAACAGGCAAGCATCATCCCGGTCGTGGAGGAGATCGACAGCTCCATAGAGGCGATCGCCGGCGGCGCAGGCAGCGGACTGGGGTCCGGCGGCATGATCACCAAGATCAATGCAGCCCGCATTGCGAAAGCTGCCGGTGTGGATATGCTGATCATGAACGGCAGAGACCCGGAAGATCTGTACCGTCTGTTTGACGGGGAGCAGATCGGCACATATTTCCCGGCAAACCGGGGCGCATAACGACAGACGAGGAGGCAGCGATATGAATTATATGGAAACACTCGGCGAACGGGCAAGGACGGCAAGTCGTGCCGGTTCGGTTGCCGGAACGGAACTGAAAAATCAGGCGCTACAGGCGATCTCTGAAGCACTGTGTGCCAATGTACAGCGCATCGTACAGGCAAATGCACAGGACATGGAAGCTGCACAGGCAAACGGGATGTCTGCTGCCATGCAGGACAGACTGCGCCTTGACGAAAAGCGGATACAGGCGATCGCCGCCGCCGTCCTCAAGGTGAAAGCTCTCCCCGATCCGGTCGGTGAGGAGGTTTCCGGCTGGCTGCGCCCGAATGGGCTGCGCATCCGGCAGGTGCGTGTGCCGCTCGGCGTGATCGGCATTATTTTTGAATCCCGCCCGAATGTGACGGTAGATGCTGCCGTGCTCTGCCTGAAAGCGGGCAATGCGGTCATTCTCCGGGGCGGCAAGGAAGCCATTCACTCGAACACCTGCCTTGCGCAGGTCATGCGGGAAGCACTGAAAGCCACGGGACTGCCGGCTGATCTGGTGCAGCTTGTGGAAAAGACCGACCGGGAAACGGCTGCCGACATGATGCGGCTCAACGGTTACCTCGATGTCCTCATTCCGAGGGGCGGTGCAGGGCTGATCCAAGCCGTCGTGAAACAGGCGACTGTGCCCGTAATTGAAACGGGTGCAGGGAACTGCCATGTATATGTGGATGCTTCGGCAGACATTCCGATGGCAGTTGCCATTACGGACAACGCCAAGACACAGCGCCCTTCCGTGTGCAATGCCATTGAAACGCTGCTTGTCCATAAGGACATTGCGGAAGCCTTTCTGCCGGAGATCCGGAACGCCTTTGCGGCGCATGATGTGATCCTTCACGGAGATGAGACGGTGCAGCGCATTTTAGGGGACAGTGTCATTCCGGTCACGGAGGAAGATTACCGGACGGAGTACGGCAATTATGAAATTGCCGTTCGTGTGGTGGACAGCGTGGAACAGGCTGTGGAACATATCGAGACCTACAGCACCCGGCATTCCGAGTGCATTGTGACGGAGTCCATGGAAAGTGCAGAATATTTCCTGAATCATGTGAACTCCGCAGCCGTGTATGTCAATGCCTCTACCCGGTTCACGGACGGGGAGGAATTTGGCTTCGGGGCTGAAATTGGCATTTCCACCCAGAAACTGCACGCCAGAGGACCAATGGGACTTCCGGCATTGACGACCATACAGTACCGCATTACCGGCAACGGACAGACACGCTGAACAGATACAGGAGACAGACAATGGACAGAGAAATAGATGCCCTGCTGAATAGCCTTTTACAGGAAAAGGAACGCAAACCCCTGCATACCGAACCGCCCGCCAGTGAAGAAGCCCTCCGGCGGGCAGAGGAGATCGGGCAGCACGTGGACAATGCCTATGAACCGCCCGCCGAGCCGCCGAAGCGGGAAATTCCTGCGCCCCGGCATACGCCTGTGGTCGTGCCGCCGCCGGTGAGCCATTTCACGGATGAACCGTCACCGGACACGGCTGTCCGGATGCGGGACAAGCTCGAGGAAGCGACCCTCCCCAAGCCCGACCCCGACCGCCGGCCCAGTCAGATACACGCTGCCCGGAAAGATCAGCCCAAGCACCGCCGCAAGCCGAGAGCCGTGCCGATCGTGCCGGAACAGAGCCGTCCACGCAGTGCGGAGACCGTGCCGCCTGTTGTCCGGCGGCAGTCGGCTGTAGCAGTCGATACGAAGCGGGAAGAACAGGTGCGCTCCCGTGCGGAGCTGATACGGGAGCAGATGCGCCGCAGAGCCGAGGAAGAAGCCGCACAGGAGATTGCTGCGCCCGTGCTGCCGGAAGAACCGGAGCAGACAGTTCCCGCAGAGCCGGAGCCGGAAACAGCGAAAAAGGGATTTTTTCACTTTCTGCGGAAGTCTGAAGAGCCGGAAATCGAGGAAGCTGCACCGGAAGAACGCCTGCCGGAAGAACCGCCCGTTCCGCCGGAGCAGAAAACTGCGCCCCGGCTGCGGCACCTTGCCGAACCGGCAGAGCCGCCGAGAAAGCCCTCACTGTTCGGGCGTTTCCGGCAGCGGAAACAGCGTACTTCCGAAGATACGGAGCAGGAAGACACCGGCGCTGACCCGGCGGAAACGTTCCCGGAAGATGATATAGCCGAAACAGTGCCGCCGGAAGCGTATGGCGGACAGTATTTCCGGGAAGAGCCGGAAATGGTGGAAACCCCCGCACAGCCGGAAGAACCCGAACCCCCTGCCCCGCAGGAAGAATCGCAGCTCCCGCCCCTGCCGCAGCCGGAGAAGAAGTTCCGGAGCGTGTGGCAGGAAGCACTTGACGAGACGGCGGACGAACTTGCCGAAATACGGGCAGAACCGATGCCCGAACCCGATGAAACGCCCCGGACGCATTTCCTGAAACGGAATACCTATTTTATTGCCGGGCTGGTGTGTTTCGGGCTGGCGGTCGTGGGGCTTGTGACGCTTGTGAGAGCCGGAATTGGCTGGACAAGGGGCTTTATCGGCGGCAATTCTCTGCGTGAGGAGATCGAGGATGCCCTGTACCCGGCAGTCGTAGTGGATCTGCCTGCCTTTGAAGAAGCGGCAGAACTGCCGGCGGACAATGCGCTTGCGGCAGCGATGATGGATATTCTGATGCATGACGATCTGTCCGGTTATACGGTGGATTTCGGGATGCTGACCATTCCGGAAGCGGATGTGACAGCACGGGCAGAAAAAATGTTCGGCGTGAGCTATACGCCTGAGGGAATGCTGTATGCGGCGGGGGAAACCTTTTACTATGACAGCGAGAACAGCTGCTATAATGTCACGGATTCGCCGGTGATCTTTTCCTACGCCCCGGAAGCGGAGGAGATCCGGCGCAGCGGTGATATTTATACCGTAACGGTGCACTACCGGAGCGACACAGCACAGTGGCAGGAACACGCCGGAAATTTCGGGACAGACAACGAAAAAACCATGCAGGCGACACTGCAAAAAGACGGTGACGGCTACCGTATCACCCGGTTGGTGAATGCCGCACAGTGACCTGCGAAAGGAGCATACGACTATGAAAATACTGGTTGCCGGGCTGGGGCTGATCGGCGGTTCGATCTGCAAGGCGCTCCATGCCTACACGGAGCACAGCGTTTTTGGCTGGAACAGGACACTTGCCACGGCACAGCGGGCACTGGACGAACACGTGATCGATGGTATCGTGGAGCAGGATTGCAGCGGGTTTGACATGATCATCGTCTGCCTGTACCCGGCACAGATCCGGGACTGGGTGGAACAGCGGCTGGAGACCATGTCCGAGGGTACGATCGTCATTGACGTGAGCGGTGTCAAAAAGGACATCCCGGAAGTGCTGACACGGTGCTGCGCCGCAAAGGGTGTTCACTACCTGAGCACGCACCCGATGGCGGGCAAGGAAAAGGCGGGCTACGATGTTTCAGACGAGGGGCTGTATCAGGGGGCGAATTTCATTATGACCCCCACGGCAGACACCCCGAAATATGTCATTGCGCAGGTGCAGAACTTAGCGCATCAGATCGGGTTCCGGCGGTTTGTTATCACGACCCCGGAAATGCACGACCGCATGATCGCCTACACATCACAGCTTGCGCACGTGGTGTCAAGTTCCTATGTGGAAAGCCCCGTGATCGAGCTGGAATGCGGCTTTTCGGGCGGCAGTTTCCACGATATGACACGCATTGCGACCATGAACGAGACGATGTGGACGGATCTGTTCATGGAGAACCGGGAAAGCCTGCTCAAGGAGCTGGACATTCTCATGGAACATTTGGGAGAGTACCGGGAAGCCCTTGCTGCCGGGGATGCCGAACGGGTGCATACGCTGATACAGACGGGCAGACTGCGCAAGGAGCAGAATTTGCAGAACCGCCGGAACGCCCCGTCCGTGATCGACCTGACGGACAGAAAACTGGACTGAACGGCAGAAACAGGCTAAAAAAGCTTCCCCGGTTTCCGGAGAAGCTTTTGTTCACAAAAAATTTACAATTTTGTTCCCCGAACCGGAAAAAATTGCTTGACAGCGGGGAAAAAGTATGGTATACTATTAAAAGTCGGGCTGTGTCCGACGAACGATATGCGAGGAAGCGAAAGGTTGCCGGCGGTTTGCCGGGGAATTTTCGTGGAGTATGTCCGATTTCAAACCGGGCGATAAGAGATGCTGACACAGTAGGTGGAAAACGGGGCTGCGGTCTTTCGGGTTACGGGAGAATGCACACCCTGCGGAGGTTCCTGCTGTGCTTTCTGTCCGGGATCTGCTCTGCATGATTCCGCTTTTTGCATCTCACGGGTGCGGAACACCCGGAGGGGTGTCAGCATTTCTGAACACAAGCCCCCACATTAACACCGAGGAGGCGAAAGAACAATGGCAGTAAGCGAAAAGATCAGGATCAAGATCAAGGGCTATGAGCACGTAATGGTCGACTCTGCGGCTGCAAAAATCGTAGAGGCAGCCAAGCGCAGCGGCGCAAGTGTTTCCGGTCCGATCCCGTTGCCGACCGAAAAGGAGATCGTAACGATCCTCCGTGCTGTACACAAGTACAAGTACAGCCGTGAGCAGTTTGAGCAGCGCACCCACAAGCGTCTGATCGACGTGCTCCGTCCTACCCCCAAGACAATGGAGACACTCCAGAAGCTGGAGCTTCCGGCAGGCGTTGACATTGTGATGGAAACCAAGTAAGTTTCCACAAAACACGTCCTCTGCCATGTCGGGCGACCGACCGCTGACGGGGTCATGTCGGAGCGATCCGACCAATAACCGAATAAGGAGGAAGCAGTATGCAGAAAGGTATTATCGCCAAGAAGGTCGGTATGACGCAGATCTTCGATGAGGCAGGCAAGGTAATTCCGGTAACCGTTGTAGAGGCTGGTCCGTGCGTTGTCGTTCAGGTCAAGACCGTGGAGAATGACGGCTATGCGGCAGTACAGCTTGGCTACGGCGACAAGAAAGCTACCAGAGTCAACAAGCCCATGAAGGGACATTTTGACAAGGCAAATGCAGGCTACAAGAGAACGCTCAAGGAATTCCGGCTGGAGAACAGCACACTTGAGGCAGGTGCACTCGTAAAAGCAGACACATTCGCAGTGGGCGATATCGTGGACGTTTCGGGCACCAGCAAGGGCAAGGGCTTTCAGGGTGCGATCAAGCGCCACAACCAGCACAGACTGAAGGAAACACACGGTACAGGTCCTGTTCACAGACAGGCAGGCTCTATGGGCGCTTGCTCCTCGCCTTCGAGAATTTACAAGGGCAAGGGCATGGCAGGTCATATGGGTGCTGAAAAGGTAACAGTCCAGAATCTTGAGATCGTCAAGGTAGACGCTGAAAATAATCTCATTGCCATCAAGGGCGCTATTCCGGGTCCTAAAGGCGGCATTGTTACAATTGTTGACAGTGTGAAAGCGTAAGGAAGGAGGAAACCGAAAATGGCATCAGTTAAAGTTTTTGATATGGCTGGCACGGAACTTTCCGAGACAGAGCTTGCTGACAGCGTGTTTGGCATTGAGCCGAATCAGGCGGTTATGCATATGGCAGTTGTCAATTATCTTGCCAACCAGCGTCAGGGCACACAGTCCACACTGACCCGCACCGAAGTGAGCGGCGGCGGCAGAAAGCCGTGGAGACAGAAGGGTACAGGCCATGCAAGACAGGGTTCGACACGTGCTCCGCAGTGGGTACACGGCGGCGTTGCGATCGGACCGAAGCCGAGAAGCTATCGGTATACACTGAACAAGAAGGTACGCAGACTGGCGATGAAGTCCGCTCTTTCCGCTAAGGTGCAGGACGGTGATCTGATCGTACTGGATACCCTGACGGTAGACAGCTACAAGACCAAGACCATCGTGGCAATGCTCAAGGCACTTGGCGTGGAAAAGAAGGCACTGATCGTAACCGCAGAAGCAGACCCGAAGGTCTACAGAAGCGCAGCCAATATTCCGGGTGTCAAGACCGCAGCGGTCAACACACTCAATGTGTATGACATTCTCAACGGCGGCAAGTTCATCGTTGCCAAGAATGCCATTGCCAGAATCGAGGAGGTGTACGCATAATGAAAGCAGCACAGGACATCATCATCCGCCCGATCATCACGGAGCAGTCCACGGATAATCTGCCGCTGAACAAGTACACCTTTGAAGTCGCAAAGGATGCGAACAAGCTTGAGATCAAGGCTGCTGTCGAGGAGCTGTTCAACGTGGAGGTCGTAAAGGTCAACACACAGAACTGCCGTGGCAAGCAGAAGAGAATGGGCAGATTTGTCGGCACAACCGCTTCCTATAAGAAAGCCGTTGTCACAGTAAATCCGGAGCCCACCAATGCAAAGGGCACCAAGAAGGCTGACAAGAAGAAGGGCAAGATCGAATTCTTCGAGGGCATGTTCTAAGAAAGACCCATTCAGGTATGGGAGCCATGCTCCCGCAAACAGCATGTAAGGAGTGAAAATCATGGCGATCAAAAGCTATAAGCCGACTTCTCCCTCCCGCCGTCAGATGACCGTGACGGATCATACCGCCCTGAGCAAGGACGGTCCGGAGAAGAGCCTGCTCGAACCGCTGAAGAAGAACAGCGGCAGAAACAGCTACGGCAGGATCACCGTCCGCCACAGAGGCGGCGGCAACAGAAGAAAGTACCGTGTCATCGACTTCAAGCGTGATAAGGAAGGCATGAACGCTACCGTACTCACCCTGGAGTATGACCCGAACAGAAGCGCATTCATCGCACTCGTGCAGTATGAGGACGGCGAGAAGCGCTACATCCTCGCACCGCACGGTCTGGATAAGGGCGATGTGGTACGGGCAGGCGCAGATGCCGACATCAAGCCCGGCAATGCCCTGAAGCTGAACGATATCCCCGTAGGTACGTTCATCCACGCCATTGAGCTGTATCCCGGCAAGGGCGCACAGCTTGTCAGAAGCGCCGGCAATATGGCACAGCTCATGGGTAAGGAAGGCGCTTATGCGCTCATCCGTCTGCCCAGCGGCGAAATGAGAAAAGTCCCGATCAACTGCAAGGCTTCCATCGGGCAGGTATCCAACATCGACCACGAGAACGTCAACTACGGCAAAGCCGGCAGGAGACGTCACATGGGCTGGAGACCGACCGTTCGTGGTTCTGTCATGAACCCCTGCGATCACCCGCACGGCGGCGGTGAAGGTAAGGCACCTGTCGGCCGTCCCGGACCTGTTACCCCGTGGGGCAAGCCTGCTCTGGGTTACAAGACCAGAAAGACACATAACCGCACCGATAAGTATATCGTAAAGCGCCGCAACGGCAAGTGATCGGAAAGGAGGGACTGCAATTATGAGCAGAAGCGTAAAAAAAGGACCTTATGTACAAGAGGCGCTCCTGAAAAGAGTCATGGCTATGAACGAAGCAGGAGAGAAGAAGGTGCTCAAGACATGGAGCCGTTCTTCCACGATCTTCCCGGATTTTGTGGGACACACGTTCGCAGTGCATGACGGCAGAAAGCATGTGCCGGTCTATGTCACAGAAGATATGGTAGGTCATAAGCTCGGCGAGTTTGCACCCACGAGAACGTTCAAGGGTCATGCAGGCTCCAAGACGTCCAACAACGGCAAGAAGTAATGGCGGAAGGAGGAAAACACAATGGAAGCAAGAGCAACCCTGCGTAATGTCCGTATTTCGCCCCGCAAGGTACAGATCGTACTGGATCTCATCCGGAATCAGCCTGTGGATAAGGCACTTGCAATGCTTCGCCTGACACCCAAGGCAGCAAGTCCCATCGTGGAGAAGCTTGTAAAGTCTGCCGCTGCTAATGCAGACAATAACCACAGCATGAACAAGGATGCCCTGTATGTTGCGGAGTGCTATGCCGCACCCGGTCCGATCCTGAAGCGCATCATGCCGAGGGCTCGGGGCAGAGCATACCGGATCCTGAAGAGAACATCGCACATCACTGTTGTGCTGAAAGAAAAAGAATAATCCCAGAGGAGGTTTAGTATGGGCCAGAAGGTGAATCCACGTGGACTGCGTGTCGGCGTGATCAAGGAATGGGATTCTCGCTGGTATGCCAAAAAGGCTGACTTCGGTGATATGCTCGTGGAGGATTACAAGATCCGTGAGCTGATCCAGAAGAAGTATAAGGCAGCCGGTGTACCCCGTGTGGAGATCGAGCGTTTCGCTGAGGACAGAGTAAGAATCCACATCCATGTTGCCAAGCCCGGTCTTGTGATCGGTCTGAAGGGCGCTGAGATCGAGAAGCTGAGAGTTCAGCTTGAAAAAATTATGAAGAAGCAGGTATCCATCAACATCGTGGAGGTCAAAGTCCCCGATATGGATGCACAGCTTGTTGCAGAGAAGATCGCTAAGGATCTGGAGGACAGAGTGTCTTTCCGCCGTGCCATGAAGCAGAGCATCGGCAGAGCTATGCGCTTGAATGCCAAGGGCATCAAGGTAACGGTTTCCGGCAGACTTGCCGGTGCGGAAATTGCACGTTCTGAGAGCTATCACGAGGGCACGATCCCGCTCCAGACCATCCGTGCGGATATTGACTACGGCTTTGCAGAGGCAGATACGACCTACGGCAAGCTTGGCGTCAAGGTATGGATCTATAAGGGCGAAGTGCTCAAGGGCGATGCTGCTAAGGCTATGGCAGCAAGAGAAAGAAACGAGCGCAGACAGCGCAGAGAGGCAAGACCTGACAGAAAGCGCGGCGACCGTCGTGAAGGCGGCAACAGACGCTCCGGCGGCAATAACCGTTCCGGTGCAAGGAGAGAAGGGGGTAACAAGTAATGCTGCTTCCGAAGAGAGTAAAATACCGCAGAGTCCACAGAGGACGTCTGACCGGTAAGGCATACAGGGGCAACACAGTGACCTACGGCGATTACGGCTTACAGGCACTGGAGCCCGCATGGATCACTTCCAACCAGATCGAGGCTGCCCGTATCGCGATGACGCGTTACATCAAGAGAGGCGGTCAGGTGTGGATCAAGATTTTCCCGGATAAGCCGATCACGGAAAAGCCGGCAGAAACACGAATGGGTTCCGGTAAAGGTTCCCCGGAGTACTGGGTAGCCGTTGTCAAGCCCGGCAGAGTGATGTTCGAGATCAAGGGTGTTTCTGAGGAGACGGCAAGAGAGGCTATGCGTCTTGCCATGCACAAGCTGCCGATCAAGTGCAGATTTGTGACAAAAGAGACTGCCGAGGCTGCTGAGTAAAGGAGGGGAGTCGCTATGAAAGCAACAGAAATCAGAGAGATGACTGTCGAGGAGATGAACGAGAAGCTTGTCAGCCTCAAGGATGAGCTTTTCAGACTCCGCTTCCAGCTTGCTGTCAATAAGCTGGAGAACACAGCAAGAGTGAAGGCTGTCAAGAAGGACATTGCACGGGTCAAGACCTGCCTGCGTGAAGCAGAGCTGGCACAGAGTGCAGAGTAAGATAGGAGGAAAACGCTGTGGCTGAAAGAAATCTGAGAAAGACCAGAACCGGTATGGTCGTCAGCGACAAGATGGATAAGACCGTTGTTGTAGCAATTGCCGACAACGTCAAGCATCCGCTGTATAAGAAGATCATCAAGCGCACCGTTCGCCTCAAGGCTCATGACGAGAAGAATGAGTGCAGAGTAGGTGACCGTGTGCAGATAATGGAGACTCGCCCGCTTTCTAAGGATAAGAGATGGCGTGTTGTCAGCATTATCGAGAAGGCTAAGTAAGATAGAAGCCATACTGAGAGGAGGAAGCATCCATGATTCAGATGCAGACGTATCTGAAGGTTGCAGACAACACCGGCGCAAAGGAACTGATGTGTATCCGTGTGCTGGGCGGTACTCGCAGAAGATATGCGAATATCGGTGATGTTGTCGTGGCATCCGTTAAGAAAGCAACACCCGGCGGTGTGGTAAAGAAGGGCGACGTGGTAAAGGCTGTCATCGTCCGCTCCGCAAAGGGTCTGAGACGAGAGGACGGCACGTATATCCGCTTTGACGAAAATGCTGCCGTTATCATCAAGGAAGACAAGAACCCGAGAGGTACCCGTATCTTCGGGCCGGTTGCAAGAGAGCTTCGTGAAAAGGACTACATGAAGATCCTTTCCCTTGCACCGGAAGTGCTGTGATGGAGGTGCGTCATGAGTAAGGTTCACGTAAAAACAGGCGACACCGTTGTTCTGAGAACAGGCAAGTTCGACGACAAGTTCAGGAATAAGGACAAGGACCGCAGGACCGGCAAGGTGCTCGAAGTCAGCCCCAAGGAGGGCAAGGTCATCGTTGAGGGCATCAACATGATCACCAAGCACCTCAAGCCCACCGCAATGGGTCAGTCCGGCAATATCGTGAGAGCAGAAGCTCCGGTCTATGCGTGCAAAGTACAGCTCGTATGCCCCCACTGCGGCAAGCCTACCAGAGTAGGTCATACAGTAGAGGGCGACAAGAAGCTGCGTGTATGCAAGAAGTGCGGCAAGACTTTCGAGTAAAGGAGAAACGAAATGGCAAGATTAAAAGAACAGTATGTCAGCACCGTTGCTCCCGCATTGATGCAGAAATTCGGGTATAAGAGCGTCATGCAGATCCCGAAGCTCGACAAGGTCGTCATCAACGTAGGTGCCGGTGAGGCAAAGGATAATGCAAAGGTCATCGATGCCATCATGACTGATATTGCAGCAATTACCGGACAGAAGCCGGTCGTATGCCGTGCCAAGAAGTCCGTTGCAAACTTCAAGCTCCGTGAGGGAATGCCGATCGGCGTGAAGGTAACACTTCGTGGTGAGAGAATGTATGATTTCGTGGATAAGCTGTTCAACGTGGCTTTCCCCCGTGTACGTGACTTCCGTGGGATCAACGGCAACTCCTTTGACGGCAAGGGCAATTATTCCACCGGTATCCGTGAGCAGCTGATCTTCCCTGAGATCGAGTATGACAAGATCGACAAGGTACGTGGTATGGACATCAACTTCATCACCACGGCGCATACCGATGAGGAGGCAAAGGAGCTTCTGAAGCTTCTGGGCGCTCCGTTCGCTGATTAAGGAGGGAAGATCATGGCAAAGAAGGCAATGATTAACAAGCAGCAGAGAACCCCCAAGTTCTCCACAAGAGCTTACACCAGATGCAAGATCTGCGGCAGACCCCATGCCTATCTGAGAAAGTACGGTATCTGCCGTATCTGCTTCAGAGAGCTGGCAAATGACGGACAGATCCCCGGTGTAAAGAAGGCAAGCTGGTAAAAATAGTAAGGAGGTCATTGGCATGCAAATTTCTGATACCATCGCAGATCTGCTGACGAGAATCCGCAATGCAAGCTCTGCGAAGCACGCCACGGTTGACATTCCCGCATCCAACGTGAAGAAGGCGATCACCCAGATCCTTGCAGACGAGGGCTACATCAAGGACTTTCAGATCGTGGATGACGGTAAGCAGGGCATTATCAGAGTTACTCTGAAATATACAGAGAACAGAACGCCGGTCATTTCCGGCTTACGCAGAGTGTCCAAGCCGGGTCTGCGAATCTACACAAGCTGTGAGGATATGCCGAAAGTCCGCAAGGGACTGGGCATTGCGATCGTTTCCACATCCAAGGGCATTATGACCGATAAGAAGGCAAGAAACCTGAATGTCGGCGGTGAAGTGCTCGCATATATCTGGTAAGGAGGGCAAGACAATGTCAAGAATTGGTAGAATGCCGATCGCCGTTCCTGCCGGTGTGGATGTCAAGGTCGCAGACAATCTTGTGACCGTGAAAGGACCGAAGGGTACACTTTCTCAGCAGTTCTCCAAGGAACTCGAGATCAAGTGTGAGGACGGCAGCATCACTGTTACCCGTCCTTCGGACGACAAGAAGCACAGATCGCTCCACGGTCTGACCAGAACGCTCATCCATAACATGGTAGAGGGCGTTGTGAACGGCTACAGCAAGACACTGGAAATTGACGGTGTCGGCTACCGTGCTGCCAAGCAGGGCAAGAATCTGGTCATGAACCTCGGTTTCTCCCATCAGGTGATCGTTCCGGAGACGGACGACATCCAGATCGAAGTACCGCAGCCGAACCAGATCATCATCAAGGGCATCGATAAGCAGAAGGTAGGTCAGTTTGCCGCTGAGGTGCGTGAAAAGAGACTGCCTGAGCCTTACAAGGGCAAGGGTATCCATTATCTGGGCGAGCGTATTATCCGCAAGGAAGGCAAGGCCGGTAAGGGTAAGAAGTAAGGAAGGGAGTAAACGGCTATGATTAAAAAGTTTGACAGCAACAAGGCACGCCTCAGACGGCACGCCCGTGTTCGCAGAAAGATCTCCGGAACTCCTGACGTTCCGAGACTGAATGTGTTCCGCAGCAGCAAGCACATCTATGCACAGATCATTGATGACGTGCAGGGCGTGACCCTTGCAAGTGCTTCCAGCATGGCAAAGGGCTTTGCGGGAAGCGGCAGCAATGTCGAGGGTGCAAAGAAAGTCGGCGAGATGATCGCTAAGGCTGCCGCAGAAAAGGGTATCACCAATGTCGTATTCGACAGAGGCGGCTATCTGTATCACGGCAGAGTACAGGCACTGGCTGAGGCTGCCCGTGAGAACGGCTTACAGTTCTAAGAAGAGGAGGGAACACGATTGGCTAATTTTGAAGCAAAAGAGAATGAGTACCTCGAAAGGGTCGTACACATCAACAGAGTTTCCAAGACCGTCAAGGGCGGACGTATCATGAAGTTCTCCGCACTGGTCGTTGTCGGTGACGGCAAGGGTCTGGTCGGCTTCGGTATGGGCAAGTCCGGAGAAGTGCCGGATGCCATCCGCAAGGGTATCGAGGATGCCAAGAAGAACATGGTGAGAGTACCGCTGAAGGGTACGACAATCCCTCACGAGATCGTAGGCAAGTTTGGTGCAGGCGAAGTCCTCATGCGTCCGGCTGCTCCCGGTACCGGTGTGATCGCCGGCGGTCCGGTGCGTGCCGTGATCGAGGTTTCCGGCATCAAGGACATCCGTACCAAGTCCCTGCGCTCCAACAATCCCTGCAATGTGGTAAGAGCTACGATCGCAGGACTGACCGGATGCACCACCGCCGAGGAAGTTGCCGCAAAGCGTGGCAAGACCGTCAAGGAAATCCTGGGCTAAGGAGGGCACTATGAAAAAAATCACACTCGTAAAAAGCCTGATCGGCTGCCAGAAGGACCAGATCGCAACGGCACAGTCCCTTGGTCTGCGGAAAATCGGTGATGTGACAACACAGCCCGACAATCCCTGCACCGCTGGCAAGATCCACAAGATCATCCACCTCATCAAGGTAGAAGAAGCATAAGCAAGGAGGTGCACACGATGCAGATTCATGAACTCGTACCGGCACCGGATTCCAACAAGCCCGTCAAGCGTGTGGGCAGAGGTCACGGCTCCGGCAACGGTAAGACCGCAGGCAAGGGACATAAGGGTCAGAAGGCTCGTTCCGGCGGCGGTGTCAGAATCGGTTTTGAAGGCGGTCAGATGCCGCTGGCAAGAAGAATCCCGAAGAGAGGCTTCAACAACATTTTCGCAGCAGAGTATGCGACTGTCAATGTCGGTGATCTGAATAAGTTTACCGAGGGCACGGTTGTGGATACCGAGCTGCTCTGCGCAAGCGGACTGGTCAAGAAGGTCTGCGACGGCGTTAAAATTCTGGGCGATGGTGAACTGGATACCAAGCTGACAGTAAAAGCAGCAAAATTCACCAGATCTGCGCTTGAGAAGATCGAAAAGGCAGGCGGGAAAGCTGAGGTGATCTGACTTGTTTCAGACTCTGCGAAACGCTTGGAGCGTGCCGGAGATCCGGAAGAAGTTCCTCTACACGCTCTTAATGATCATCATTTTCCGGCTGGGCAGTGCGGTAACAGTACCGTTCCTCATCCAGTCGCAGGTGCAGGAATGGGTGTCACAGGCAGCCACGGGCGGTAACTTTCTGGAATACCTGGATGTTATCTCCGGCGGCAACCTGTCAAAGGCGAGCGTGTTCTCCCTTTCTATCACGCCCTATATCAATGCATCCATCATCATCCAGCTGCTCACCTATGCGCTCCCACCGCTGGAACGTTTGCAGGAAGAGGGCGAAGAAGGGCGCAAGGTCATCAATAAGATCATGTACTACGTGGCACTGGGGCTTGCGCTGTTCATGTCCATTGGCTACTATTTCATCATGCGCAGACAGATGAATGCCGTGGAGTACACCGGGAACGATTTTGCAGGCTGGTTCTCAGCCATCGTCATCATTGTCTGCATGACCGCAGGGGCTTCCTTCGTGGTCTGGATGGGCAACCGCATCAGCGAAAAGGGCATCGGCAACGGTGTTTCCATGATCCTGTTCGCCGGCATCCTTGCCCGCTTCCCTACCGATGTGGGACACCTCATCACACTGATCTTCAGTGAAGAGGGCGGCAGGGTCTCTGCAAAATACTTCTGGACGACACTCGGTGTGCTGGTGCTGTTTGTGGTCATGATTGGCTTTATCGTTTTCATGAACGAGTCCGAACGCCGCATCCCGATCCAGTACGCAAAGCGTGTGGTCGGCAGAAAGCAGTTCGGCGGGCAGAATACCCACATCCCGATCAAGGTCTGCATGAGCGGTGTTATGCCGATCATCTTCGCTATGGCATTCATGTCACTGCCGTCCACAATCGCGATGTTCGTGCATCCGGCAGCAACACTGGAACAGGCTGAAGGTTTCTGGGCAAGATTCTATTTCAGATTCATTCAGTTCTTCAGCACAAGAAGTATCAGCTATGCGATCCTGTACCTGATCCTGATCGTGGCATTCAACTATTTTTACGTGGCAATGCAGTATAACCCCATTGAAATTGCGAACAGTCTGCGGCAGAACAACGGCGCAATTCCGGGCATCCGTCCCGGTAAGCCGACTTCGGACTACATCCAGAAGGTCCTGTCAAAGATCACGCTGGTAGGTGCTGTTTTCCTCGGTATCATCGCTATCCTGCCGATCTTCATCTCCAGAATGGATGAGAACCTTTCCTCCCTGTCCATGGGCGGTACTTCCATCCTGATCGTGGTCAGCGTGGCACTGGAAACGGCAAGAACACTGGAATCCCAGCTGATGATGCGTCACCACAAGGGCTTCTTAGGATAAGGAGGGGCAAGTATGAACCTGATTTTACTCGGTGCGCCCGGCGCAGGCAAGGGCACACAGGCGGAGGTCATCTCCGAGGCGCTGCACATTCCGCAGATCTCCACCGGCAACATGCTGCGTGAGGCTGTCAAGAACGGCACGGAGTACGGACTGAAAGCAAAGGCTGCTATGGAAAGCGGTGCGCTGGTCTCCGATGACATCGTGATCGGTATCCTGAAAGACCGCATTGCGGCAGACGACTGCAAGAATGGCTTTATTCTGGATGGTTTTCCGAGAACCGTACCGCAGGCAGAGGCACTCGATGCCATGGGCGTGCGGATCGACAAGGTGCTGGAGATCTATGTGGATGATGAGACCATCAAGAACCGGGTATCCGGCAGACGGGTATGTGAGGGCTGCGGCGCTTCCTACCACGTTCAGTACAAGCCTTCCAAGGTCGAGGGTGTGTGCGACAAGTGCGGCGGCAAGACGGTGATCCGCAAGGATGACCAGCCTGAAACCGTACTGGAGCGTCTCGCTGTTTATCACAAGCAGACAGCACCGCTCAAGGACTACTACGAAAAGCAGGGCAAGCTCGATACTGTTGTCGGACAGGAAGAGGTTGCTGATACGGTGAAGCTCACACTCAAGGCAGTGGGGGCAGCTACCGAATGAGTATTACGATTAAATCTAAGACAGATCTGCTGAAAATGCGTGAGGCGGGGCGGGTTGCCGCAAGGGCTTTGCAGCTTGCGGGACAGTCCCTCGAACCGGGCATGACGACGATGGACGTGGACAAAATTGTGCACGACTACATCGTCGGGCAGGGGGCTTACCCGTCTTTCCTCCATTACGGAGGGTTTCCGGGGAGCGCCTGTGTGTCCGTCAACGAGGAGGTCATCCATGGCATCCCCAGCCGTCACCGCAGGCTGAAGCCGGGTGATATCGTCAGCATTGATGTCGGTGCGAAGCTGAACGGCTTTCACGGCGATACCTGCGCTACCTTTCCGGTGGGCAGGATCTCCGGGGAGGCACAGGCGCTTCTGGATGTGACACAGGCTGCACTCTACGAGGGCATTGCCAAGGCAGTCGCCGGTGTACGGCTTCAGGAGGTGTGCGGGGCGGTCGAACGCTACTGCGCTTCCAGAGGTTACGGCATCGTCCGGGAGTATTGCGGTCACGGCATCGGCAGGAATCTGCACGAATCCCCGGAGGTCCCGAATTATGTACAGCAGGGCGCACGGGATATGCACCTGAAGTTACAGCCGGGTATGTGTATCTGCATCGAACCGATGATCAATCAGAAAGGGGATGCGGTCCGTACCTGCCGTGACGGCTGGACAGTCCGCACCAAGAACGGCTCCCTGTCGGCGCACTTTGAACACGCCATCGCCATTACACCGGACGGTCCGTTCATCCTGACAAATCCGGACTGATGCAGGTGCAGGTGGGTATGGTGGTTTGTGCGACCGCCGGAAAGGAACAGAACGGCTTCTACGTTGTCACACGGCTGGAGGACGGTTTCGTCTGGCTGGCTGACGGGAAACATAGAACGCTGGAGAAACCAAAGCGCAAGAATATCCGGCATATCCGTCCGACACAGCATATCTGGGAACTGGACGGCATGACCGATCGGGCGCTGCACCGGAAGCTGCGGGATACGCTGCAAGGAGGTAATTGATTTGTCTAAGGAAGATTTGATTGAAGTAGAAGGCGTTGTACTGGAGGCACTCCCGAATGCGAATTTCCGGGTCGAGCTTCCGAACAAGCACGTGATACTCGCACACGTGTCGGGCAAGCTGCGGATGAATTATATCCGTATCGTCCCCGGCGATAAGGTGAAGATCGAAATGTCACCCTATGATCTGACAAAGGGACGCATTACGTGGCGTGCCAAGTAAGCGTGCCGCATAAGGAGGTAATCTCAATGAAAGTAAGACCTTCGGTAAAACCGATTTGCGAAAAGTGCAAGGTCATCAAGCGCAAGGGAAAAGTCATGGTCATCTGTGAGAATCCCAAGCACAAACAGCGTCAGGGCTAAACCCAATGGAGGTGTGAAACATCAATGGCAAGAATTTCAGGTATTGACCTGCCCAAGGAAAAGAGAGTCGAGATCGGTCTGACTTATATCTACGGCATCGGCAGACCTACTGCCAACAAGATCCTCGCTGCTACCGGTGTCAACCCCGATACGAGAGTCAAGGATCTGACGGAGCAGGATGTTGCCAAGCTGCGTGATTATATCGATGCCAACGTGACTGTAGAGGGCGACCTCCGCCGTGAGGTATCCCTGAATATCAAGCGTCTGGTCGAGATCGGCTGCTACAGGGGCGTGCGCCACAGAAAGGGGCTGCCCGTAAGAGGTCAGCGTACCAAGACCAATGCAAGGACACGCAAGGGTCCGGCTAAGACGATCGCTAACAAGAAGAAGTAAGGAGGGCGAATTTTTTTGGCACAGCAGAAGGGTAAGAAAGTAACGGCTGTACGCCGCCGCAGAGAGCGCAAGAATATCGAGAGCGGTGCAGTGCGCATTCAGTCCACATTCAATAACACCATCGTGACCATTACCGATACCCAGGGCAACGTCATTTCGTGGGCAAGTGCCGGCGAGCTGGGATTCCGTGGTTCGAGAAAATCTACACCGTTTGCAGCACAGACGGCTGCCGAGACAGCTGCCAAGGCTGCTATGGAACATGGTCTGAAAACGGTAGAAGTGTATGTCAAGGGTCCCGGAAGCGGCAGAGAAGCTGCCATCCGTGCATTGCAGAGTGTAGGTCTGACAGTCAGCATGATCAAGGATGTTACACCGATCCCGCACAATGGTTGCCGTCCGCCTAAGAGACGTCGTGTCTGATTTGGAGGTACATGAGAATGGCAGTAAATAGAGAACCGATCCTGAAGAAGTGCCGTGCATTGGGCATCAGCCCTGCCGTAATGGGTGTCAACCCCAGAGTTCCGGACAATTTCAAGGAAAAGATGAAGGAAGACCGTGAGAAGGGCAAGAAGTTCGACTCCCGCAAGGAAGGCATCACGGACAAAGTGGAATTCAGAGATCCGACTGACGGCAGACGCAAGAAGGTATCTGAATACGGGACACAGCTCAAGGAAAAGCAGAAGCTCAAGTTCATCTATGGCATGATGGAGAAGCCGTTCCGCCACTATTTTGAGCTGGCTGAAAAGATGGAGGGCAAAGCCGGTGACAACCTCATCACTTTGCTGGAATCCAGACTGGACAATGTCGCTTACCGCATGGGTATGGCGCTGACAAGACGTGAGGCAAGACAGCTGGTAGGTCATGGACATTTTACTGTGAATGGCAAGAGAGTGGATATTCCTTCCTACCGTGTACACGTGGGGGATGTCATCGCTGTCAGCGAGAAGAGCCGTGCAAGCGAGAAGTTCAAGGGCATGGCAGAACAGACCAACGGCAGAGTCGTTCCGCTGTGGCTGGAGGCAAACAAGGAGACTTTCTCTGCAAAGGTAACACGTCTGCCGAACCCGACCGATATTGATTACGAAGCAGAAACACATCTGATCGTCGAGCTGTACTCCAAGTAAGGCGTAATTGCTCACTGTACGCACACACGAACATTAGTAATTACGAAATAGGAGGGTTTATATGCTTGAGAAAATTGAGAAGCCGGAAATTGTTCCCGAAGATCTGAGACCTGACGGCAAGTATGGCAAGTTTATCCTCACTCCTCTGGAACGGGGTTACGGCACAACCATCGGCAATAGTCTCAGACGGGTACTTCTCTCCTCCATTCCGGGTGTGGCAGTCAATTTCGTCAAGATCGACGGGATACACCATGAGCTGTCCACGATACCGGGCGTAAAGGAAGATGTGACAGAGATCATTCTGAGTCTGAAAGGACTGACCGCAAAGCTCTATGGTGACGGTCCGAAAACACTTCTGATCGATGCCGAGGGCGAATGCGAGGTGACTGCCGGTGATATTGAGGCAGACTCTGAAGTTACTATTCTGAATCCGGGGATGCACATTGCAACTCTGGGCAAGGACGCCAAGCTTCACATGGAAATCACCATTGACCGGGGCAGAGGCTATGTATCTGCCGAGCGCAACAAGCAGCAGTTCAGCGATATGCCGATCGATGTGATTGCCGTGGACAGCATTTATACTCCTGTTTTGAAGGTGAACTATACCGTAGAGAACACACGTCTCGGACAGGTCACCGACTATGACAAGCTTACCATGGAAGTATGGACAGACGGAACCATTTCCGCAAAGGAGGCTCTGTCGCAGGCAGCCAATCTCCTCAACGAGCACCTGAAACTGTTCGTCGATCTCTCTGACGAAGCGTGCATTCCCGAAGTTCTGGTAGAAAAGGATGATAAGGGCAAGGAGAAGATCCTTGAGATGACCATTGAGGAACTTGACTTATCGGTACGTTCGTTCAATTGCCTGAAGCGTGCCGGTATCAATACCGTGGATGATTTGATCAACAAGTCCGAGGAAGAAATGATGAAGGTGCGTAACCTCGGCAAGAAGTCCTTTGATGAGGTCAAGGAGAAGCTCCAGTCACTGGGGTTTGACCTCTCCTCGGAGGAGGACTGAGGGACTGCACCCGACCCTACCCCCGGCGGAACGCACATGGCAGTCCGCTGTGGTCTGAAGAAAAGGAGTGAAATACAATGCCGGGTACAAGAAAGCTGGGCAGGACCTCTGCCCACAGAACCGCTATGCTCCGGGCAATGGTAACGTATCTGCTGGAAAACGGGCAGATCGAGACGACTGTCACCAGAGCCAAGGAGGTTCGCAGCGTAGCTGAAAAAATGATCACGCTGGGCAAGAATACCGACCTGCACAGCAAGCGTCAGGTATTCTCCTATATCACAAAAGAAGGCGTAGCTAAGAAACTGTTTGACGAAATTGCGCCGAAGTATGCCGACCGTAAGGGCGGTTACACACAGATCATCAAGACCGGTCCCCGCCGTGGTGATGCCGCTGAAATGGCGATCATCAAGCTGGTTGACTAAGATTTGACGAAAACCCCCGGCTTTGTGCCGGGGGTTTGTGTTTTATGGGGGTATTCCGGATAAAAATTACAAAAACAATTGCAATTTCACAGAGAATGTGCTATAATAGAAACATAGGCGAACGAAAGGAGCAGAACGCTATGAAACTTGTGTTTGCCATCGTGGGCGGGGATGACAGTCAGGCTGTGACAAAAGCCCTTGCGAAAAATGGCTTTTTTGCCACGAAGCTTGCCTCTACCGGCAGTTTCCTGAGCGCCGGGAATACCACATTTCTCATGTGCGTGGAGGATGAACGGGTGAATGCTGTGATCGACGTGATCCGTGAAAAATCGCACAGGCGCAAGCGTACTGTGCCTTCCGGCGTGTCCTTTGCTGCCGGGGCTGAGTTCCCGGTCGAGGTGGAGACCGGCGGTGCTACGATCTTTGTGACCGATGTGGAGCATTTTGAGAAAGTATGAAGATCTACGGAAATGATGCCATCCTCTCCCTCATCCGTACCATGGCAGCGCAGGACAGGATCCCGCATGCTGCCCTGATCTTCGGGGAAAAGGGCATGGGACGGCGGACGATCGCACGGTATTTTGCCATGGCTGCCCTTTGTAAAAGCGGCAATGCCCCCTGCGGCACTTGCAAAAGCTGCCGCAAGGTGATGCAGGACATTCACCCGGATGTGATCTGGGCAGAACACAGCGGCAAGAAAAATGGCTTTTCCGTAGAGACGGTGCGCACGATCTGCAAGGATGCCATCGTTGCCCCGAATGACGGGGAGCGGAAGGTCTATATTTTTGCGGACTGTGACGGCATGGATCAACGGGCGCAGAATACACTGCTCAAACTGACGGAAGAACCGCCGGCGCACGTGCTGCTGCTGTTTACTGCCGAACACAGGAATGCTTTGCTGCCGACGATGCTTTCGAGGGTCGTGCCGCTTGCGGTGCGCCCATGTTCGCCAGAGGAATGCCGCATGGCACTGACAGAAGCACATGATTGCACGCCTGCCGATGCAGAACGTGCGGTGCAGGCTTGCGGGGGGAATATCGGCAATGCCGTGGAATGGCTGGAGGATACGGACAAGCAGGAACTGACTCGGCAGGCAGCTGCCCTTACAGAGGCAGTCGCCAAGCGCAGCAGCTATGAGGTGCTGCGTATTTTAGCAGGCTTTGAAAAGGACAGGCAGACTGCGGCGGTGCTGCTCCGGCTGCTCGACAGGCAGCTCCGGGATGCATTGGTGATGCAGTATCGTCCGGATCTCCCTCGTATGGGCTGCGACCCGAAGAGCGCACAGCTGCTTTCCGGGCAGCTCTCCCTGTCACGGTTCCGGAAGCTGCACACGGCGGTACAGGAAGCTGCGGATGCCTTACAGGCAAGTGTCAGCGTGAAGCTCACCCTTGCTGCCTTGGGCGGAGCGCTGTCGGTTTGAAGAATGTGGTTTAGCATATAGCGTTTCTCCCGTATTGTGGGGAAAAGCAAAGGAGGTCCTATGACAGAAATTGTTGGTGTACGCTTTCAGAATACCGGGAAGGTGTACTATTTTTCACCCAACGGGCTGCAATTGCCCATGGGGACAAAGGTGGTCGTGGAGACGGCACGGGGGCTGGAATGCGGTACGGTGTCCATCCCAAACCGCCGGATTGCGAGTGAGTCGGTCGTTGCACCCCTGAAAAACGTCGTCCGCATCATGACACCGGAGGATCACAGGCAGGTGGAGCAGAACGCCCAAAAAGAAAAGCGTGCCTTTTCCGTCTGTGAACAGAAAATTGCACAGCGTGGCTTGAAAATGAAACTGGTCGATGTGAGCTGTACGTTTGACAACAGTAAGCTGCTGTTTTATTTTACGGCAGATCAGCGGGTGGATTTCCGGGAGCTGGTCAAGGATCTGGCTTCCGTGTTCCGGATGCGCATTGAACTGCGGCAGATCGGGGTGCGGGATGAAGCGAAAATGTTCGGGGGATTGGGCGTGTGCGGCAGGGAATTCTGCTGCCGGGGCTATCTGAGCGATTTTCAGCCGGTTTCTATTAAAATGGCAAAGGAGCAGGGGCTGTCCCTCAACCCCACCAAAATTTCCGGCACGTGCGGCAGGCTGATGTGCTGCCTCAAGCACGAGCAGGCAATGTACGAGGAGCTGCAAAAATGCACGCCCCGTATTGGTTCAATTGTCAAGACACCGCAGGGCAAGGGGCGTGTCGAGGATGCTAACCTGATCACCGGGAAGCTCCGTATCCGCCCGGATGGAGAGGATGCCATACCCTATGTGATCGACCGTTCCGAGGTGGAAGTGCTCCGGGAGGCAAGGGCGAGATTTTCCAAAGAGGAAAAGGAACTGCGCAAGCTGGAGGACAAGTAATTGTGAATTTTAACAATATTTTTTGACAGGTTGCACAAATTTTACGGAAACTGTTGACAATGTTGAGCATTTGTGCTATACTATATTTGTCATAAGATATACATCCTTTATTTTTAGCGGATCCGGAAGGGTCCGTTTTTTTTGAAAAAAATACCTCTCCGGAAAGGAGAGGTATTTGTGAAGCAACACTGCACAAAGATCGTGCGGGGTTGCTTTTATTCTTCACTGCTGATATTTCCGTCAACATCCAGCAGCAGATCATCAATGTCCAGCCACATTTTCTCGTCAATGCCATATGTGCCGTCATCGGCTGTCGTGATCTCCACGATCGTACTCTGTGTGTCCTTGTAGCCGATCTGTGAGGTGTAACCGGAAAGCGTCGTCAGCACATCGCTTGCCCATTCGCCTTCCGCTGCTTCATAGTCCTCATCGCTCAACGACTCGTCTAAAAACCGATCAGCATACTTGTCATCATAAAGTTCATTCACGGCATCATAGGTAATATCCCAGAAGTCGATCGGCTGAGAAGTCACGGTCACATGGTAGGACGATCCAGAACGTACAGCCGGTTCTACAGTGTAATTCACCTTTGCCAGAATATCCTTGGCAAGTGCCTCGTAGCCGGTCTTTGTGCTGTCGTCCACATAGTCCTCATACACATCATAATAGTAGTAAATGAGCTGTACCATATAATCGACTTCGCCCTGATAAACGTCCGCAGCTTCTTCGGTGGTGGACTCAGTCAGCTCCATGTATTTGTCGGTGATATTCTTATAGGTACAGTCCAGTACTGACTGCACATAGTCAGTATAGGTCTTTGCGGCATTTCCGCAGCCTGTCAGGGACAGCAGCGTTACAGCGGCAGCACCACAGGCAGCAATTCTCATCTTCATAGGTATGTTCTCCTTCATGTATCCGGTGTTTTCCGGTAAATAAAACTTACGTTATTAGTATAGCACAGACGACAGACTTTGTCAAGAAACACCGGTAGCATATCAGCGTATTGCATGTATCCTGCATATCTCCAGCCGAAAACCTATACATTTTGTACAAACTGTCCCTTTCTGTCCGGCAGGGTCAGGTCGCTTCTGCCTCCGCAGCGGGATCAGTCTCCGCTTCTTCTGCACCGCCCAAGGTCAGCGGGATGGAGTTCCCGTCCGCATCATAGAATGTGATATTGTCGATATACAGGTCAGAAACATTCTGCATGCCCCAGCGCATGATCTGGAAATTCGGTTCTGTCATGGTTTCATCCCATTTTTTCCCGGATGCGGCAAGCAGGAATTTGAACGTCACATGGCACGCATCACAGCGGGGGAGAACATATTCACTCAGCCCCGAACCAGAAAAGTCTGCAAAGGTATACCATTCCTTGTCTGCCATCTCCGTACCGCCGCCGCCGCCGATCCAGCCGGGTGCCTGCCGGCTTTCGCCGTCCTCTGTGACAAGCAGTGTGTCCTTTGCCTCGGCGTAGAGGTCAAATTCAATACGGTCAACGAGTGACAGCTGTTCCGGGGCAAGGAGGGGACTGACGTTGATGCGTACTTTCTGCACGGCGGTTTCGAGATTGTCTGCCGTGGTGGAAGTGTCCGTGAGCTTGAGCATATTGTTCCCCTCAACGGCTTCGACGGAAAGCGTTCCGGTCACGGCTGTGGAATCATCGGCGATGAGTACAGCGATGTCCGCACCGACTTCGTCAAAGGTCACGGCATTCGGGTCTGCCTCGGCAAGGGGGGCATTGGTGGGAAGGGGGAGCGTTTCGGTCTCCGCCGGGGCTGTGATCTCCACGCCCTCAGTGGCTTCTGCCGTTTCGGAAGAAGTGTCGGGTTCGGCATGATTGCAGCCTGTCATACAAAGTGCTGCACAAAGGAGCAGCAGCCAGTGTTGATATTTCATGTAATTACCTCTCTATGAAAAAAGCCCTATGCATACATATTTATTATAGCACAAGAAGCAGAAAATGTCTACTGCAATTATCCATAAATAATCCAAGCCTTTTTTGTTTGCTTTTTACCAAATCGCTGAAATGTCGGAAATGCAGGGAAAAGCTATGATAAATTGGCATAGGTGAATTGATTTTTCTGCGTGTCACAGGCTAAATCGGGCAGATGGTTTTAACACTATTTTTTGTGCAAATCTCCAAATATCCGTGCAATTTCCGGAAAAGGCTTGCAGATTTCCCGGAATAGTGGTATAATAATATGGTGCATTACAATTTTAGCGCATAAAAGCATTAGACGGAGGTTTTTAGAATGGAAAGAAAAGGAAATCTGATGACCTACAGACCGGACATCAAGGTATTTGACGCAACCGTGCGGGACGGCGGACTGGTGAATAACTTCTTCTTCACGGATGAATTTGTCAAGGCACTCTACATTGCCAATCTGCGTGCCGGGGTGGACTACATGGAAATGGGCTACCTTGCGGACAAGGATATTTTCAACCCGGAGGAATTCGGGGACTGGAAATTCTGCCGGGATGAGGCGATCCGCCGCATCGTGGGGAACAATGACACAGACATGAAGCTCTCTGTCATGGCAGACGTGGGACGTGCCAATCTGCAGCGTGACCTCCTCCCCAAAGAGGAAAGCGTGCTCGACATGGTGCGTGTGGCGACCTACATCAACACCATGCCCGCTGCGATCGAGATGATCGAATACGCCCACAAGCTCGGCTATGAGACGACCTGCAACATCATGGCAATTTCCAAGGCAAATACCCCCGACATTGAGGAAGCCCTTGCTCTGCTTGCCAAGTCGCCGGTCGATGCCGTGTACATCGTGGACAGCTACGGCGCACTCTTCCCGGAACAGATTCAGCAGCTTGCTTCCCTGTATGTGGAAACCATGGAAAAAGCTGGCAAGCGTGTCGGCATCCACGCCCACAACAACCAGCAGATGGCATTTGCCAATACGGTTGAGGCGTGCTCCATGGGGGCAAGTTTCCTTGATGCGACTGTCGGCAGCATGGGCAGAGGGGCAGGCAACTGTGCGATGGAACTGCTTCTCGGCTTCCTGAAGAACCCGAAATACAACCTTACGCCCATTTTGGATTTCTATGAGCATTATATTTTAGGGCTGAAAGAATCCGGGCTGAAATGGGGCTATGATATTCAGTACCTGCTGACCGGCAAGATGAATCTGCACCCGTCCTCTGCGATTGCCTTTACCAAAGAGGACAGACGGGACTATGTGGATTTCTATCATCAGCTTTTTGACCTCGAACCGTAAGGAGGGTCTCCATGAAAAAAACTGCCGAAAAGCAGCCAAAGACTGCCGCCGAAGCACCTGCTCCGGCGGTTTCGTCCGATAAAGCTGCCAAAAAACCAAAACGTTTTACCCTTTCAGACACCTCTGCCCTGCCTGTGCGGCTGAGCTATCTGTATCTGGCAATTCCGATGTACATGTTCATTTTCGGATGGCTGAAACTGCTGCTGGCGCTGCTCATGGGGGCTATCCTGACTTTCGGGCTGTATTTGGCATGGAAAGATGCACCGCAAATCGACATTTCCTTTCTGCGCAAGAATTCCACTGTCAAACTGCTCTGTCTGGGCATGATCGTCGTATTCTGGCTCTATCTGTCCGGCGTAGGCGGCTATTGCTATCAGAATGCCGATCACCACTGGCGCAATGCCATTTTGCGTGAACTGGTTGACCGGCCGTGGCCTGTTGTATATACGGATGTGCCGGGCTCTTCCGGCGGGCAGGTCGCTATGGTTTACTACTTCATGCTATGGCTCCCGGCGGCTTTGTGGGGAAAAATCTTTGGCTTTGTATCCTCGCAGATATTTTTGT
The DNA here is from genome assembly GCA_947629905.1 of uncultured Clostridia bacterium. Taxonomy (GTDB): domain Bacteria; phylum Bacillota; class Clostridia; order Oscillospirales; family Ruminococcaceae; genus UBA3855. The sequence goes on along the minus strand of CANRFM010000005.1, from coordinate 15,325 downwards.
ATTTCTGGTGTCTGATCGGTATTCTGCTGACACTGCTGCTGGTCATGGGGCATATGAAGAAATGCTCTGTCTGGATCGTGCTTGCCTTTATTTTCTTCTCCGGTCTGGACACGGTCGGGGATTTTGTCCTGAACAATTCACCGTCCTTCCTCTGGTTTTCCGGCAGCCATCTTGAACATTGGGCAAACGGGTTCCAGTTTTCCAGTATGTCTACACAGCTGTTCTGGGTGTACAATCAGGCGATCCCGGCATGGCTCATCACCATGCTGCTCCTCGTCCAGAAAGACAACCGCTCTGTGATCTTCATCTACGCTTTCAGCTTCCTGTTCTGTACGCTGCCTGCGGTCGGACTTGTGCCGATCCTTGCCTTTCTTGGCATCCGGCGCATCATCGAAAGCTATGACAAGGCGCTGTCCGTGGAGAAGAATGTCTGGCGCATCATAGGGGAAGCGCTGACATTCCAGAATCTGATCTGCGGGTGTTTTATTACGCTCCTGTCCTATCTCTTCCTCACGGTCAACAGTACCACCACCAACGGATTTCATATGGCACCCATGGAGCTGCTCATGCCGAGCTATCTGCTGTTCATCTTCCTTGAAGTGCTGGTCTATTTTATTGCCATTTACAAATATCAGGGGCAGAAACCGATGTATGCGGTCTGCCTTGTATCGCTGCTCATCATTCCGGTCATACGCTGCGGCTATAGCATTGACTTCTGTATGCGGGCTTCTATCCCTGCATTGCTGATTTTGATGCTCATGGTCATGGACACGGTAGCAGTTTCCAAAGCAAAAAAAGACTGGAAGGTGTTTATCCCCACGGTCGCTTTGCTGCTTGTCGGCAGCCTGACTGCCTACCATGAGATGGACCGTTCGATCGGCAATTCTGTCCGTTATTCCTATGATCAGAGCACACCGCTCTATGCGGAAGAGGTTGATCTTCTGACGGAGGGACTTACCACGAATTTCCTTGGGGAGAGCGAGGATTCTATTTTCTTCAAATATTTGGCAAAATAAAACGAAAAGCAGGGCGGTTGCGTCCTGCTTTTTTGCATAAACTAAGATTGCGGCAAAACCGCAGAAAGGAGGAATGGTATGAAACACATTTGCTGTCTGCTGCTCATGCTGACCGCACTGACAAGCCTTCCTGTCCATGCAGGCACGGCGATCGGCTATGGGCAGGGCACACAGACCGATGCGGACAATGTACCGCTCGGCGCACTGGATTTCGATGCACAGTACCGGCAGTATGGTGCTTATGCCACGACACCGGACAGAAACCGCATCATCCTGACCTTTGATCAGGGCTATGAAAACGGCTACACGAGTGACATTCTCGACATCTTGCAAGAAAAAGGCGTGACGGCGATTTTCTTTCTCACCGGAGAGTATGCCAAAAGCGAACCGGAACTCGTCCGCCGCATGATCGCTGAGGGGCATATGCTTGGCAATCACGGCATGACACACGCTTCTCTGCCTTTGCTCGATAAGGCTTCCGCTGTGGAGGAATTGCAGTCGCTGCATGACTATATGATCGAAAAATACAGCTATCCCATGCAGTATTTCCGCTGCCCGTGCGGGGAGTATTCGGAGGATGCGCTCTGTACGGCGCAGTCGTTGGGATATAAGACGATTTTCTGGAGCGGGGCGCACGTGGACTGGCTGGTCGATGATCAGCCCGACCCGGAAGCTGCCCTCGAAAAGCTGACCGCACAGGCGCACGGCGGTGAAATTCTCCTGCTGCACTCGGTCTCCTCGACCAATGCGGCAATTTTAGGCGAACTCATCGACCATTTCCGGGAGATGGGCTATACCGTGTAAAAAAATCACCCGCAGCATTTTCAGCTGCGGGTGTTGCCTTTATTGAATCGCTTCTTGAATGCCATTCAGGATATTTCCGTCAAACCATGACAGATGTGCCCGGTCAAGCAAGCCGAAGCTGTCGGACAGACCATTGTCCCAGATAAAGCACGGAATGCCCCGCTGTGCGGCTGCCTGTATATAATAGCTGTAATACCTTGCCCGGTCGGCAGAGTTATCCTTGTTCTCTGCCCCAAATTCACCGATGATGACCGGAATGCCCTTGCTGACGAATTTGTCATAGAGCTTGTCAAATTCGCTGTTCAGTTCGGCTTCGCCGGCACTGTCGAATACGGTGTTCTGATTTTCCTGCCCCTCGATGATGGTCGCAAACTGCCACGGTGCATAGTTGTGTATGGAGAGGATCAGGTTATCATCCGAGGGCAGGACAAAGCCGTTCAGGGCTGCATCCGTGATAGAGGCGGCATGGGTCGTCACGACCAGCGTCCGTTCCGGATTCTTGCCGCCGGAAGCCCGCACGGTATCGACAAATTTCTGAAGCAGATGATTGATCACGTCCCGTTCCTCGTCTGTGCCGCCCATCCACTCGTTGGCAGAACCGACCATGCGGGGTTCATTCAGCCCCTCAAACAGCAGGTGCGTGTCGTAGTCCTGAAAGCGTTCCGCAATCTGTTCCCAAAGGTGGACGAATTTGGCGGTAACGGTTTCTTCCTCGGCATAGACCGGATGGATCCATGTATAATCGTCATGGTGTACATTCAGGATCGTGTAAAGCCCGTCATCCATGGCGTAGTCCACGACTTCCTTCACTCTGTCCATCCATGCGGCTTCCACATTGCCGCTGTCGTCCATATGATCTGTCCACGAAACGGGGATGCGCACGGCATTGAACCCGGCAGCTTTCACGGTGTCGATGATCTCATGCGTTGTCCGGACATTGCCCCATGCCGTTTCAAAGTCGTCCTCTACCCAGTCAATATCGTAGCAGTCGAGTGTATTTCCCAGACACCAGCCTGCCTTGATCGATGCGGCGATCTCTGCCGCCTGTCCCTCTGTTGTCACCGGTTTCTCCCCATTTCCCACAGCAACAGGCTGCTGCACGGCGGACGTGCTGCTGCCGGTGCTGTATTTTACGGTAATGCTGTTGAGCGTGATGTCGCTGACCTCGCCCCACCAGTAGCCAAGCATGACTTCCGCATTCTGCGGCACGGCGGGCTTGATGCTGTCCGGCAGGATCCACGTCAGGTTCAGGCTGCCGGATTCGGTCGGGACGGCAATCGTTCCGGTCTGATACCAGTCGTCAGTCGTGATGCCGAATGCGCCGGTAAATTTCCCGATCGTTCCGCCCGCACTGATGTCAAAGGTGATCGCCTGCGGTACGCCCTCCTCGCCAAGCACATCGGCAAGGGGGACTTTCACGGAATTGGTCGTATCGCTGCCGAAATTCAGGCTTTGTCCGACGTTGATCGTCTGCGTGCCGTCCACCGGAAGCGTTTTCGTCCGGGTGTAGGTGCAGATGACGTTTTTCAGCGTGACCTCTGCGGTATTGCCCCACCAGTAGCCGATCTGTACCTCACCGGAGGCGGCTGCATAGGGCGCAACATCGCCGGGGACATCCCATTTCACTTCGGCATAGGAACCCTCTGCCTGTGCGCTGAAATCCGGAGACTGAAACCAGCCGGGGTCAGTCGCTGCGGCGCAGTCAGCATTGACGGAGATCCCGCAGCCGCCCTGATAGGTGCCGATATCGGAAGTCCCGTCCGCCGCATAGAACACGAACGTGAACGACTGTATCACATCGCCGTCCTCGATGAAGTCGGAGAGGGGCATTTTATAATTCTTCTGGGTGTCATCCTCGCTGTCACGGTTCAGCGTTGCATTGGTGTCGATCTGTGTCCCTAAAACGGAAGTCACCTGTTCGGTCGGGCTGATGTGTTCCGTGGCAGGCGGTTCGGTTTCGGAGGGGGCTTCCGTGGCGGCTTCTGTCTCCTCCACGGCGGAGGATACCGGCGCTTCGGTCTCGGATGTGTCCTGCGATTTGCCGGAACATCCGGTCAGTGCCGTGCAGCCAAGCACAACAGATAGCAAGCAAGCCCCCAGACGGGAACGAATGGACAATTTCATGGAAATTCCTCCCTTGTGCTTATAGTTTTATTATATCATATCCGGCTGTATTTGGAAATCTTTATTTGTAAACTTTTTGGAAAATCAGGATTTTTCACAGTTTTTACAAGGCTGTCCTGTCAAAGCTTTCCCCATTTTGCATAAAAAAACAGGGTCAGATTTGTCTGAAATAGAGAAAATCAGAAAATGCTTAATTTTTTTCAGAAATGGGATGATTTTTTGTAAAATCTGTGCTATAATAAGAAGAAGGAATTTACACGTTTCAATACGGAGGAATACATACCATGAAACACCCGATTATTACCATTGAACGGGAATACGGCAGCGGCGGCAGTGTCATCGGCAAGCTGGTCGCCGAGCAGCTGCATATTCCCTTTTATAATCACGATATTCTCGAAATGGCATCCGAACGGCTGGGCGTTCCGGTGGCAAAGTTAGAGGGCGCAGAGGAATCCTCACCGAAAAGCTTCCTCTATGCGCTGCTGATGAACTCCAACCCTGCCCGCACCATGGAGGATAATATCCCGGTCTCCGACAAGCTCTACATCACGGAAACGCAGATCATCAAGGAGCTTTCCGCAGAGGGGAGCTGCGTGATCGTGGGGCGGTGTGCCAACTGGATCCTGCGGGACAACCCGCACCGGTTCAGTACCTTTATCTATGCACCGAAAGCGTTCCGGCGGGCATATGCCATGTCGCAGTACGGCGTTTCGGAAAAGGAAGTGGACACGCTTCTCCCCCGCATCGACAGCCGGCGTGAGAAATTTTACAACATCAACACCGGCGGCAACTGGCACGACAAGGGCAGCTATGCCCTGTGCATCAACAGCGGTCTGCTCGGTATCGAGGGCAGCGCCGGGCTGATCGTGAACGCTGCGGAACATCTCGCTGAAAAAGCATAAAACAAAGGCATCCGGGTCGCCGGATGCCTTTCTTGTTTATTCTGATGCTGCCGGTACACAGACAACCACCGTGTAGTCATACGGTGCAATGGTGATCGTTCTGTCCTGAATGCTGCCATGTTCACAGCGATCCGGCTGGAACTCTCCCTCCGGGAATGTGACCTGCTGTTCCTGTGCGCTGCGGTTCACGCAGATGAGGACTGCCTGCCGTTCGTACCGTCTGGAGAACATCATCACATCGTCCTGCGTGCGGAAAAATTTCAGCCGTCCGTCCCGGAATACCCGGTGCGCACGCCGGATGCGCCCCAGTTCCTTGGTGTAGGCGATCAGATCCTGATCTTCATGCCCCCACGGATAACAGCGGCGGTTGAAGGGGTCTTTGTAGCCCTGCAAACCTGCCTCGTCACCGTAGTAGATACTCGGCACGCCCGGCAGGTAGAACATCAGCGCCATAGCTGCCTTGAGCATGGATTTGCCACGGTTGTACTGTTCCTCGTTCAGATAGCGCTCTGCCATCCAGTCTTTCGACTTGTCGTCACAGTTCTCACCACCGAACCGGTTGATCGCCCGTTCAATGTCATGCGTGGAGACGAAATTCATCAGCACGTCCACAACGTCTTTCGGGTAATTCTCCAAAATGGTCATAATGCCGAGCTGGAAATCCCGTCCGCTCATGCCCTTGATATAGTGGATGATCGCTTCCCGGAACGGATAGTTCATCACGGAATCGAGCTGTGCGCCGAGCAGATAGCGGCGCTTTATGCCGTAAGCCTCTTTGTTGGAGGCATCTTCCCAGACTTCGCCGATGACGATTTTTTCTTCACCGCATTTTTTCACACGGGTGCGGAGGTTGTCTAAAAAATTATCCGGCAGTTCGTCTGCCACATCTAACCGGAAACCGGCTGCCCCCAAAGAGATCCAGTAGTCCAGCACACCGTCCTCACCGCAGATGAAATTGGTGTATTCCAAATTGTTTTCCTGCACGTTCGGGAGGGTGTCGATGCCCCACCATGCTTCGTACTCGTCCGGATAGCGGTAGAACGTGTACCACGGGTAGTAGGGGCTGTCCTGCGACTGGTAAGCACCCAGATTTTCATACCGCCCGAATTTGTTGAAGTACACGCTGTCCGCCCCGGTGTGGGAGAATACGCCATCCAAAATGACACTGATGCCCAGTTTCCCGGCTTCCCGGCACAGTTCCCGGAAGTCCTCGTTCGTGCCAAGCAGGGGATCAACTTTTCGGTAGTCTGCCGTATTATAGCGGTGGTTCTCGTGCGATTCAAAGATCGGGTTCAGGTAGATGCACGTCACGCCTAAATCTTTCAGGTAGGGCAGCTTCTCCTGTATGCCCGCAAGGTCGCCGCCGAAGTAGTCGTTGTTCCAGACGTGCCCGTTTTCGTCCGGCTTATAGAACGGTGTGCCGCCCCAGTCCTCCCGGAGTACTCTGCCTTCCGGGATGTTCTCATGTACCTTGCCGCTTTTCGCAAAGCGGTCGGGGAAGATCTGGTACATAATGCCGCCTTTCAGGAAGTCCGGTGTCTTGAAATCCTCGTCATAGACCGTCAGCTGGAACAGGTCGCCGTCATTGAGATTGCCGATGTGCCCGGCTGTCTTTTTGATGTAGAACCGCTCATTATTGACGATATAGGCGAAATAGTAGTAGTGCACGCCGATGAATTTCGGGATATAGCCGCATCCCCAGACGATGCAGTCGTCCTCCTCCCGCACACGGCGCATATGGATGAAGCGCTCCTTGAATCCCGTCCGGAACAGCACCAGACTTGGCGCAAAATCCGGCGTGACCTCTTTCGGCAGCCGTATGGAAAAATAGCAGACTCTCCCCAGTCTGACCGCACCGAACGGCGTTTTGTAGTCCGCATCCCAACTGTCATACAGATGGCTCATTTGTATTATCTCCCTGTGTGAAATTTCCGGGGTGTTTCCCGGTGCTTATGCGACACTTGTCGCATTCTGTCGCATAAAAAGCCGCCCGGAGTGAAGCACCCCGGGCAGATTTTTTCCGTTCTGCTTAAAGTCCCCAGATGTCACGTGCGTAATCTCTTACGCTCCGGTCTGCGGAGAAAATGCCAGCCCCGGCAGTATTCATGAGGGACATCCTTGCCCAGCGCTGCGTGTCGTTGTAACACTCCGTGCTGAATGCCTGTGCCCGTCTGTAGTCCTCAAAGTCTGCCAGTACCATGTAGGGATCCTGTGTCTTGAGGGAATTTGCCACTTCGGCAAAGGTACAGCCGTTGATGCCGTGGTACATTCTGTTGATGCAGTCACGGATGACCTCGTTCTCGTTGTAGAGCTGTTCGGGGTTGTAGTGTGCCTTGCGGGCATTGACTTCCTCGGTCTTCATGCCGAAGATGATGATGTTGTCATCGCCCACGGCATCCCGGATCTCCACATTTGCGCCGTCCAGTGTACCCAGTGTCACAGCACCGTTGAGCATAAGCTTCATGTTGCCCGTACCGGAAGCTTCCGTGCCTGCCAGTGAGATCTGCTCTGAAATATCACTTGCCGGCATGAGCAGCTCGGAGAGCGTTACCCGGTAGTCCTCGATGAAGTGGACAGCAAGCTTTTCGGAAATTCTCGGGTTCTTGCGGATCTCTTCGGAAATTGCCCAGATCATCTTGATGATCTGCTTTGCCAAATAGTAGCCCGGTGCAGCCTTCGCAGCGAAGATATAGGTCTTGGGCGTAAATTCTGCATTCGGGTTCGCCAGCAGATAGTTGTACTGTGCGAGAATGTTCATGACATTCAGGTGCTGCCGCTTGTACTCGTGCAGCCGCTTGACCTGTACGTCAAAGATACTGTCCGTGTTGAGAACAGCCTTGGTGGAGTGCTTGACGAACTTGGCAAAACGCTCCTTGTTCTGCTTCTTGACAGCCATGATGCGTTCCAGTACATCAGGGTCGTCCTTGAAGACTGCCAGCTTGGCAAGTTCGGAAGCATCCTTCAGGAAGCCGTCGCCGATCTTCTCCCGCAGCAGGTCTGTCAGCCCCGGATTGGACTGGTACAGCCAACGTCTGTAGGCGATACCGTTGGTGACGTTCTTGAACTTGTGCGGCGTGTCCTTTGCCTCATCGGCAAAGACATCGGTCTTGATGATTTCAGAATGCAGCTTGGAAACGCCGTTGACACTGTGGGAAGCTGCCACGCAGAGGGTAGCCATGTGGATGGTGTTGTCCTTGATGATGGACATTCTGGTGGTCTTGGCACTGTCGTAGCCGTTGCGTTCCATGAGGGAAGCGCAGTAGCGGTTGTTGATCTCTACGATGATGGAGAAGATACGGGGGATGATGTGCTTGACCATGTTGACATCCCACTTTTCCAGTGCTTCTGCCATGACAGTATGGTTGGTGTAGGCGAAAGTATTTGTCACGATGTGCCATGCCTTTTCCCAGCCGTAGCCGCAGTCATCGAGCAGGATACGCATCAGTTCCGGGATCGCAAGGGTCGGGTGGGTGTCGTTGATGTGGATCGCTACCTTTTCATGCAGGTTATCGAGTGTCCCGTAGACGTTCATGTGGGTGTTGACGATATCGCCCACGGCTGCTGCGCAGAGGAAATACTGCTGGCGCAGACGGAGAGATTTACCCTCAAGGTGATTGTCGTTCGGGTAGAGAATTTTAGAGATCGCATTTGCCATGGAATTCTGTCCGAGTGCCTTGGCATAGTCGCCCTGATTGAACATTTCCATGTTGAACGAGGGTGCTTTTGCCGTCCACAGGCGGAGGACGGACACGCCGGGGCTGTCATAGCCGGAGACATACATATCCACCGGTGTTGCCATGACAGTGTTGTAGTTCACGTGGGAAATGTGATGATACTGGTTGTCCCAGTACTCATTCAGTTCGCCCTCGAAGTGGATCTCGATGGCACGTTCCGGCTTGGGGTCAAGCCATACGCTGCCGCCGGGCAGCCAGTTATCCGGCAGTTCCGTCTGCCAGCCGTCCTCTAATTTCTGCTTGAAGATACCGTACTCGTAGCAGATAGAATGCCCCATTGCCGGCATTGCTGTCGTTGCCATGCCGTCCAGATAGCAGGCGGCAAGCCGTCCCAGACCGCCGTTGCCCAGACCGGCATCCGGCTCACATTCGTAAATTTTATCAATGTTGATGTTGAAATCTGCAAGCATATCCTTAGCGGCATCCTGCATTTTCAGATTGTACAGGCTGGTCTTGAGGGAACGTCCCATCAGGAATTCCATCGAGAGGTAGTATACCTGCTTCTTGCCGGCGGAGTGTACGCCGTTGATGAACTTGCGGCGCTTTTGTTTCAGCTGCTCCACAACGAGAGAGGAGAGCACCTCATATACCTGCTGATCAGAAGCTTCATCCGGGGAGACACTGAACTTGGACATCAGTCTCTCGCTGAATGCTTTTTTCATCTGCTTGACCTGATTCGATTCGATCGCTGCCATAAAACTGTTTCCGCTCCGCACCGTCCGGAGCGATCTCCTTTCCTGAAAAACGTTTTCGGACTTCGGTCTTCATAGCCCTTCAATTATTAGTATACCCGATTTTTGACAATAACGCAATTGACTTTTTCTACAAATATTCTCCCCGTAGTTATCACGATTTATCAAAAACAGGAAAAAAGAGGGAAAAAACTTGTGAAATTTAGTGAAAAATATACTATTCGTTATCAGCTTGCAATTGTTGCAGCATCAGCGAATGCAGTTCCGGGCGTTCCCGGCGCAGGCGGATGATGTTCCCTGCCGTATCGAGAAAGCAGTGCTGGCTTTTCCCGGTGCAGCAGAGTTCCCCTGCCGCATTGCGTACCTCGTAGCGGTAGCCGTAGCGCACACCGTTGTAAAAATCCAGACTCGTGCAGATCTGCACCGTTTCCCCGAAGTGTACCATTTGTTTATAGTCTGCCTCCACACGCAGCACCGGGCAGACAATGCCGGAGGCTTCCAGTTCCGCAAAGCGGATGCCTACGCTTGCCAGATGGTGAATGCGTGCTTCCTCAAACCAGCGGATATAGTTGGAATGGTGGATGATCCCCATCTGATCCGTTTCATAGTAATGCGGGGTGCGTTCGTAAATGTCCATCAGCTGTCCTCTTTCTTTTTCCGGAACACGATCAGTTTGCTGAAGAAGTAGTTCGCCAGTGTGACAACGACCTGTGCCATGAACTTGAATACCCAGTACATCAGCTTGTTATCGACCGTCATTCCATCCGTGGAATAGAAATTGGCACCGATATTCATGATGACCATTTCCATGAACAGGGAAGCGATCCTTGCGGAGATAAATGTCCAGAACTCGTACCAGAGCTGCTTTCCTGCACGGGTAACACTTTTGAAGACGTACTTCTTATTGACATAGAAAGCGAAGATCACAGCCACCGTCCATGCGATCGCCGTGGCAATGGTCGCCTTGACCTTGACGGAATCCCATGTCAGGAGTCCGTCAATGACAAGCGCAGGAATGGGCATCGGATTCAGGATCGCCTGTGCGATGCCCTGTACGATCAGATTCAGGATGGTCGTCAGAACACCATAATAAATATAAATGATGAGCTCTTCAAACTTGTCATAGAGTTTTTTCAGCGGCGCAGGCAGCAGCTTCACAAAAAACTGTAAAATCTTATCAAACATAGTTGTCCTTTCTAACGCCAGAAAGCCTGCATTTTTGCAGGCTTACGGCTTATTTACATCAGTTCGCAGATCAGTTCGGAAAATTCTGCCGGGTTGTCGATCGGCATACCCTCAAGCAGCAGTGCCTGATCAAACAGCAGCTTGGCATACTTGGCGACCTTGTCCGTGCCTTGCAGGGCAGTCAGCCTTGCAAAGACGGGGTGTTCCGGGTTCAGTTCCATGACAAGCTTTGCCTGTACCTTCTTTTCGGTCGGCATGGAGTTGAGGACTTTCTCCATTTCCAGTGTGAGGTCTCCCTCGCTTGTCAGGCAGACAGCGTGTGACTTCAGGCGGCTCGAAAGTGCTACACGCTCCACCTTGCCGTCCAGTGCCGCACTCATTTCGGTCAGCAGTTCCTGATGTTCGTTCTGCTTCTCTTCGAGTGCCTTTTTCTCCTCTTCCGTGCCGAGGTCAAGATCATTGGCGGTGACGGACTTGAATTCCTTGTCCTTGTAGGTCATCATCTGTTTGGCAGCAAATTCATCCACCGGGGCTGTGAAATACAGGATCTCATACCCCTTGGCAAGGACAGCTTCCGTCTGCGGGAGGGCTGCGATCGCTTCCCGGGTCGCACCGGATGCATAGTAGATCTCTTTCTGCCCTTCCGGCATGGCTTCCACATATTCCGCAAGTGTGACGGGCTTTTCTCCCCTTGAAGAGGCAAAGAGCAGCAGATCCTGCAATTCCTCCTTGTGCATCCCATAATCGCTGTAAACGCCGTATTTCAGCTGTGTGCCGAATGCCTCGAAGAATTTCTCGTACTTGTCACGGTCGTTCTTCACCATGCGCACCAGTTCGGAGCGAATGGTCTTTTCGATGCTCTTGGCGATGAGCTTGAGCTGGCGGTCGTGCTGGAGCATTTCACGGGAGATGTTCAGCGACAGGTCTTCCGAATCCACCAGACCACGTACAAAGCTGTAATAATCCGGCAGCAGGTCACCGCATTTCTCCATGATCAGCACGCCGTTGGAATAGAGCTGTAAGCCCTTTTCATATTCCCGTGTGTAGTAGTCGAACGGTGCTTTCGAGGGGATGTACAGCAGGGCATCATAGCTTACAGAGCCCTCGTTGTGCACGTGCTTGTATGCCATGGGGGGCATATAGTCCATGAATTTTTCCTGATAGAAATTGTTATAATCATCTTCCGTCAGTTCCGTGCGGTTCTTGCGCCACAGGGGAACCATGCTGTTGAGGGTGTCAAGGGTGATCTCCTCTTCATATTCGTCCTCCGTGCCTTCTTTAAGCTTCCGGTGGGAGACTTCCATCTGAACGGGGAAGCGGATGTAGTCCGAATAGCGCTTGACAAGCCCCTGTATCCGGTAGGTCTCCAGAAATTCGCTGTAGTTCTCGTCGTCGGAGTCCTCCATCAGTTCGAGGACGATCTTCGTGCCGTGGGTGTCCATTTCCGTCTCCTCGATCGTATAGCCCTCTACGCCCTCGGACTGCCACTTGTAAGCCTGTGCTGCGCCGAATGCCTTGCTGTAGACGGTCACACGCTTGGCAACCATGAATGCCGAATAGAAGCCGACACCGAATTGCCCGATGATCTGCTGATCGTCTCCCAGTTCGTTGTCTGTCTTGAACTGCTGCGAACCGGAGCTTGCGATCGTACCGAGGTTGTGTTCGAGCTCCTCGGCGGTCATGCCGATGCCGTTATCTGTAATGGTGATCGTGCGGGCATCCTTGTCTAAGTCAATGCGGATGGCAAAATCTTCCTTGTTCATGCCAACGGAATCATCCGTCAGGGAACGGAAGTAGAGCTTGTCAATGGCATCCGATGCATTGGAGATCAGCTCACGCAGGAAAATTTCCTTATGCGTATAGATAGAGTGGATCATCATGTCGAGCAGCTTTTTCGATTCCGCCTGAAATGCTTTTGTTTCCATACCAACACTCTCTTTCTCTTTCAAGGATTTAGCACTCTTGAAGTTTGAGTGCTAATACTTAGTATACCACGTTTTCCGGAAATTGCAATAGAATTTTCTGAAAATTCATAAAATATTCAAATTTTGGACATATTCAAAATGCTGTCGAGCCCTGCTGTCCTGCGCTTGCCGGAAAAGGTTTAGAGAACATTCATAATTTTTGTGAAAAGTGCTAAAAAATTCACACTGAAATTCTACCAAAAAATGATAGCTTTTTTTTCAAATGTATGGTATAATAGAATGGTAATCCGGCTGCGAACTGTTCTGCAACCGTATCCGGAAAATTTTCTTGGAGGTAAAGACCAATGAGCAAAAAATATGTTTATCAGTTCACTGAGGGCAACGCAAATATGCGTGAGCTTCTCGGCGGTAAGGGCGCAAACCTTGCTGAGATGACATCCATCTTCGGTAAGGACAGAGTGCCGCAGGGCTTCACCATTACAACAGAAGCTTGTACACAGTATTATGAGGACGGCGGTATCAGCGATGAGATCATGGCTGAGATCGAAGCCAATATCGCAAAGATGGAAGAAGTGACCGGCAAGAAGTTCGGTGACATCGAGAATCCGCTGCTCGTTTCCGTTCGTTCCGGTGCAAGAGCTTCCATGCCCGGCATGATGGACACGATCCTGAACCTTGGTCTGAATGAGGCTGTTGTGGACTCTATCGCCAAGAAGTCCAACAACCCCAGATGGGCTTGGGACTGCTACAGAAGATTTATCCAGATGTATTCCGACGTCGTTATGGAAGTCGGCAAGAAATATTTTGAGGAACTCATCGACAAGATGAAGGCTGAAAGAGGCGTGACACAGGACGTTGAGCTGACCGCTGACGACCTCAAGGAGCTCGCTTCTCAGTTCAAGGCTGAATACAAGGCAAAGATCGGCACAGACTTCCCGGCTGACCCGAAGGAGCAGCTGGTCGGTGCGATCAAGGCTGTATTCCGCAGCTGGGACAACCCCCGTGCGAATGTTTACAGACGTGACAACGATATCCCGTTCTCTTGGGGTACGGCTGTCAATGTACAGTCCATGGCATTCGGTAACATGGGCGACGACTGCGGTACAGGTGTTGCCTTTACACGTGACCCTGCAACCGGCGAGAAGAAGCTCATGGGCGAGTTCCTGACCAATGCACAGGGCGAGGACGTGGTTGCCGGTGTTCGTACGCCGATGCCGATCGCACAGATGGCAGAGAAGTTCCCGGAGGCTTTCGCAGATTTTCAGGACGTTTGCCAGAAGCTTGAAGCTCACTACAGAGATATGCAGGATATGGAGTTCACCGTTGAGCACGGTCACCTGTATATGCTCCAGACAAGAAACGGCAAGAGAACCGCACAGGCTGCCCTGAAGATTGCCTGCGACCTCGTGGATGAGGGTATGCGTTCCGAGCAGGAAGCTGTTGCAATGATCGACCCGAGAAACCTCGACACACTGCTGCACCCGCAGTTTGACGCTGCTAAGCTGAAGAGTGCTACCCCGATCGGTAAGGGTCTGGGTGCATCCCCCGGTGCGGCTGCCGGCAAGATCGTATTCTCTGCTGACGATGCCGTGGCATGGGCAGAAAGAGGCGAAAAGGTCGTTCTGGTTCGTCTCGAGACTTCCCCGGAGGACATCACAGGTATGAAGTCCGCACAGGGCATTTTGACCGTTCGTGGCGGTATGACTTCCCACGCTGCCGTTGTGGCTCGTGGTATGGGTACTTGCTGCGTTTCCGGCTGCGGCGACATCAAGATGGATGAGGCTAACAAGAAGTTTGAGCTTGCCGGCAAGACATTCAAGGAGGGCGACGAGATCTCCATTGACGGTACGACCGGTAACATCTATGACGGCATTATCCCGACTGTAGATGCAAAGATCGCAGGCGAGTTCGGTCGCATCATGGCTTGGGCTGACAAGTACAGAACCCTGAAGGTACGCACCAATGCCGACACACCGGCAGATGCAAAGAAGGCTCGTGAGTTGGGTGCTGAAGGTATCGGTCTGTGCCGTACGGAGCATATGTTCTTTGAGGAAAGCAGAATTGCTGCATTCCGTGAAATGATCTGCTCCGATACTGTGGAGGAGCGTGAAGCTGCCCTCGAGAAGATCCTGCCGATGCAGCAGGCTGACTTTGAGGCACTGTATGAGGCTCTGGAGGGCAACCCTGTTACCATTCGTTTCCTCGACCCGCCGCTGCATGAGTTCGTTCCGACTGAGGAAGAGGACATCAAGAAGTTAGCAGAGGCACAGGGCAAGTCCGTAGAGACGATCAAGAACATCATCGCATCCCTGCATGAGTTCAACCCGATGATGGGTCATCGTGGCTGCCGTCTGGCTGTCACCTATCCGGAGATCGCTAAGATGCAGACAAGAGCTGTCATCCGTGCTGCGATCAACGTCAAGAAGGCACATCCGGACTGGGCACTCGTTCCTGAGATCATGATCCCGCTCGTTGGTGAGGTCAAGGAGCTGAAGTATGTCAAGAAGGTTGTCGTTGAGACCGCAGATGCTGAGATCGCTGCTGCCGGTGCAGATCTGAAGTACGAAGTAGGTACGATGATCGAGATCCCGAGAGCTGCTCTGACGGCTGACGAGATCGCAAAGGAAGCTGAGTTCTTCTGCTTCGGTACGAATGACCTGACACAGATGACTTACGGCTTCTCCCGTGACGATGCTGGCAAGTTCTTGGGCGCTTACTACGATGCAAAGATCTTCGAGAACGATCCGTTTGCAAAGCTCGATCAGGTCGGCGTTGGCAAGCTGATGAAGATGGCTGTAGAACTGGGCAAGAGCGTTCGTCCGGAAATGCACATGGGCATTTGCGGCGAGCACGGCGGCGACCCGACTTCCGTGGAATTCTGCCACAAGATCGGTCTGTCCTATGTATCCTGCTCTCCGTTCCGTGTGCCGATCGCAAGACTGG
>CANRFM010000004.1 GCA_947629905.1 uncultured Clostridia bacterium | reverse complement strand
TTCAATTTTAGGCATAAAAATAGCGGACAGCGCTTCACTTCTATGAAACACCATCCGCTTTGTCCATTATTCAGTTTTCTTTGTCAACAGGCTATCTACCGTCTTTTTCGGGTTTCTACCAACCTTTCATGCAGTAGATCTCTACCGTTTTTTCTACCAAAAATCTTCATTTTGATGCTTTTTCGGAAACAGCGATGTTACGCAATTTTCTCCGTTTCTACCCTCAAAAATGCCGATCTTTCGGTGATTCGGTAACACTTAACGATAATTTACGATAATTGGCGATAAAGTGGTGATACTATACACCACCCTATTGAAAATGTCAATAGCTTTTGAAAGAAAAAAGCTATTGACTTTTTCAATAGAATAGTGTATAATACTGATATAGCAAAAATATTGATATATTCGTATAAATCGGAATTTGCAATACAATAGAGGAGGAAATGGTATGGTTGCGATCCATTTCGGACATCTTTGTTTTAATCGTCCATCAGGTGAGCAAAGTATCCTGATTGTGTTAGCTCCAAAAAAGGACTATTCATCAATGGATGACTTTGTAACCCACGCATTGAACTATCTGGAATCAAATCCAGAGTTTTGTGATGCATGGAATGAGATGTACAAAAACCGTATATATTCACCCATTGATGAAGAAGAAAAGAAATGGATGAAATCAAGATTAGAAGACATGGATCAACGTATAAGCATTGCCTATGAACCTGTTATTAGTGCGGTTCATATTATTGCTCCGGAATGGAATGATATTACTATAGGGATTGAAACAAAGTCAGAATACATTTTCTATCAATGGGGAACATCTGCCTAAATTCTGATTTACCATAACAGGCGATCCGCATAAGCATAGCCTATTGGCGCACCCGTTTTCCGTTCCACGCAAGTCCATTTCAGCATTGTGGAACATACCACACCAGACAAAAACCCTAATTGAAACGAATAGCCGCAAGCTCTTAGAAACGCTCTGTAAACGTTTCCGAGGGCTTTTTCTTTTCAACGGGAAATTTTCCCAACAGAAAAATAAAAAAAGTGGCTATATCACGCAAAACCCACGCAATACAGCCAATTAAATAAAATCCAAAAATAACGGAAAGAGAGGGATTCGAACCCTCGATGCGCTATTAACGCATACACGATTTCCAGTCGTGCGCCTTAGACCAGCTCAGCCATCTTTCCTTATGCGAGAGACGGGACTTGAACCCACACGTCGTTTCCGACACTAGCACCTCAAGCTAGCCTGTCTGCCAATTCCAGCACTCTCGCATCTTAAGTAATATACACAGTCCTCACAGACTGCTATATTATTTTACCACATCCGGGCGAATTTGTCAAGACTTTTTTCAAAATCAGAATGTAAAATTAAAACTGTAAATGTTGAAAAAAATATATAATATGCACAATTGCGATTTTTTTTAGCGCAGCACTTGACAAGTGGATATTTTTGTGGTATAATAAAAATGTTGCTGGTATGGCTCAGTTGGTAGAGCAGCGCATTCGTAATGCGCAGGTCGTCGGTTCGAGTCCGACTACCAGCTTTGCATGACCGTCTGGCTTGGAAAGTCAGGCGGTTTTGTCGTGATACAGAAAAATGGAGAAAGGGGGATTTGTTATGACAGAGCGTGCTGTTGCCCTGCGGGTGCGTGCTGCGCTGGAAACTGCCCTGCCCGGTGCACCGGCTGAAACAGTAAAGCTCTGGTTCTGCCGTCTTTGTGCACTGCGCTATGCCCATGCAGCAGCTATTCTGAAAGAGCCGGATATGCCGCAAGCCTGTGATGCATTCCGGAATATTCCCCTGTTTGCGGAAGCACTGCCATTCCCGGACAGTTTCTACCCTGCCCTTGCATTGCTTTCCGTTATTCCGCAGGATCGCTGGTCTGATCCGGCATTTCCGGGGTGGATGTATCAGTATTACAACATCCCAGAGCGGGAAACCGCTTTTTCCGGTTTGCGCCGCAAAATCAAGATCTCGCAGAAGCACCTGCCTGCTGCGACACAGCTTTTCACGCCGGACTGGATCGTGCGCTGCATGACACAAAACGCCCTCGGAACGCTGCTGAAGCCGCTGCCGGACTGGCATTTTTACCTGAAACCACAGACCATCCTGCCGGATCTTCACAAAACCCCTGAAACGATCACCGTCCTTGACCCCTGCATGGGTACGGGACATATCCTGATGTATGTCTTTGATGCCCTGCTTTCCCAGTACCAGCACGCCGGTATGCCTGCCGGAACAGCAGCCCGGCATATCCTCACCCATAATCTTTTTGGGCTGGACATTGACAGCTGCGCAGTAAAATTGGCGGAATGTATGCTCCGCCTGAAAGCCGCAGCCTATGATCCGACACTCATCACTGAAAGTCGGGAACTGCACTTCCATGATTTTTCCCACCTGCCAGAAACCGCTTCCCTGTACGGCTCACTGCTCCGACCGGAGAAAGATACATCCGACCCGGCGCTCTCCCTTTTGGCAAGGCAGTATGATGCCGTCATCACCAATCCCCCCTACATGGGCAAAAACAGTATGTCCCCGGCGCTCTCTGCCTTTGTCCGGAAAGCCTACCCGGACAGCAAGGCAGACCTGTTTGCGGCGTTCATAGAGCGCTGTGCAGAGCTGACGAAAGCAGACGGCTGCTTTTCCATGGTGACACAGCAGGTGTGGATGTTCCTTTCTACCTATGAACCGCTGCGGCGGTATATGCGGCACTACACGCTGCAAAGTCTGGTACACCTCGGAATGCGGGCATTTTCAGCTGCGGACGTGGGGACGATCGTACAGGCGGCAGCTTTCACCGCCTTCGGGCAGGAGATCCCCGGCTTCCGGACGACTTATGTCGACCTCACGGAACAGGAGGACAAGGAAGCCGCTTTTTCTGACCCGAACCTGCGCTATACCTGCACAGCGGCGCATTTTGCAGCCATTCCGGGGCAGCCGCTGTGCTACTGGGTGAGCGATGCCATGCTGCGGGCGATGCAGTACCCGCCGCTTGGCAGCCTTTGCCGGGTATGTCAGGGCATGACGACCTCGGACAACCGCCGCTTCGTGCGCCGCTGGTATGAAGTGCCGCCCGGCACGATCGCTTTCGGGTGTGAAAACGCACAGGCTGCCGCTGCGACCGGGAAAACATGGTTCCCCTACAACAAGGGTGGCAGAAACCGCCGCTGGTACGGCAATCATACCCATGTGGTCAATTACCGCAACGGCGGAGAAGCACTGCGGGCATTCCATGCGGAACTGAACAAAGCCCATTCCGGCGGCAGGCTGAAAAATGCGGATATGTATTTCCGGCAGGGCATCACATGGTCTTTTATCACGGAGAATGCCCGGTTCGGGGTGCGGTGGCAGCCGACAGGATTTCTGTTCGATGTATCAGGATCCTGCCTGTTTCCGGCGGAAAAGGATAGTCTGTACCTGATGGGTCTGCTTTCCTCCGGTATTACCCCGGCACTGCTGCGCCTGCGCAATCCGACCTTCAATTTTCAGCCCGAAAACCTCAAAGCACTCCCCGTCTGCTTTGACGAACACCACCGCCCGGAAATTGAAGCCCTCGTCCGGGAATGCATTGCCATTGCCCGTGCCGACTGGGACAGCACGGAGGAAAGCTGGGATTTCCGGGTACATCCTATGATACAGCCGGATCAAACCCTTGCCGCTGCCTATGAAAAATATGCCGCATCCTGTCGGCAGCGCATTGACAGAATACGGCACAATGAAGCCCGGCTGACAGAACTGTTTGCGGAGATCTACGGACTGACAGAGGAGCATTTTTCACAGCCGACTGTAACTTTACACCATCCCTCGGAACGGGAAGCCGCAGCAGAGCTGGTGAGCTTTGCAGTTGGCTGCTTCTTCGGGCGCTATCGGCTAAAAGGCATTCCGGCACTTGCGGAAAATTTCCTCACGCCGGAGCGCTTTTCCGAACGGATGCAGGATTTTCTGTGTACAGTCTACGGCAAGGAATATCTTGCAGAAAATCTGCAATGGCTGACCGCACACCTCGGCGATCTGGAAAAATATTATCAGTCGGGCTTTTATGCCGACCATTGCAGGAGGTTTCACAAACGCCCCCTGTACTGGATGGCAAGCAGCGGCAGGAATCGTGTGGTTTCCGGGCTGATGTATGTCCACCGCATGGGAGAAACCCCCGTTCCGCTGCTCAGGCAGATCACGCTCCAAAGCCCGTGTTCCTTGGAACGGGAAGATTACCTCGCCCGTCTGCATGCACTTGCAGGGGAGCAGTATGATCCCGATGCAGGCATTGCAGAGAACCACAGAAAATTTTCCGGGGCTTTTCTGGCAATTCGGTAGGAAAATCCTCTGTGAAAATGGCATTGCTTTTTTGAGAAAAGTATGGTATCCTGATACCTGAAAGTGATGCAAACAGAAGATCATTCTTTTCCGGGCACTGGCATTCATTATGGCGTGTATACCTGTGATCCTGTTATGGATATGATTTCAGCACATAAACCTGAAATTACCGAATGGAAGAATGAAACAATAAAGGCAATACCGCACAAAGACCGCCTGTCGGCTTTATACGGTATTGCCTTAAAATTTGCAAAAAACAGTTTCAATTGACACAGGTGTTTTCTCACCTATTCGATATTCCGCTGGATAGTCAGGATATTCTGCCCGTTTTTGTATTCGTAGTTGACCGCATCCATGCTTTTCTTGACCATGTAGATGCCAAGACCACCAATTTGCCGTTCCTCCGCAGAAAGGGTAACATCCGGGTCCTCCCTTGCCAACGGATCATAGGGCTTGCCGTTGTCAATGAACGTAATGCGAACGGAGATCGGCTCTTCCGTGAATTCCAACAGAATATAGGCTTCCCCGTCGTTCTCCGGGTAGGCATAGTGTGCAATGTTGACGAAGATCTCTTCCACGGCAATATCCAGTTGTGTCTGTATCTTCATCGGGCAGTCAAGCTGTTCCAACTGCGCATTTACAAAATCCAGTACTTCCTCCAGATTTTCAATCTTTGCCGGTATTCTGATTTGTTTCATTCGTTTGCTCCTTCTTTCCAAAGTATTTCAGACACAGCATCGTAATGTCATCAAACTGCGGCGCATCCACCATAAAGGCTTCAATATGCCGGCTGACCGTATGCAGTATCTCATCCGTGGCAGCATCCGGGTCTTCATTCAAAGCTTTCAGCATTCTCTCCGTGCCGAACAGTTCGTCCTGTGCATTGGTCGCCTCCGGTACGCCGTCCGTGTAGACATACAGGCTGTCGCCGGGGTGCAGCTCAAATTCATGGTCACGGAAGCGGATATTCTCCATCGTTGCCACAGCAGGAGAATGACGGTAGACCACAAGCTCATACTGCCCGCCCGCTCTGCGGATGACCGGATGTTCATGCCCGGCATTTGCTGCCACGCCCTTTCCGGTGTTAAGATCCAGAATGGCAAGCCATACGGTAACGAACAGCTCTGCTTCATTCCCTTCACATAGCTGATTGTTGACATAGTTCAGGATCTCCTTGGGAGAGCCGCCCATCTGGGCACGGTTCTTGATGAGGGTCTTGGCGATCACCATAAAGAGTGCCGCCGGAACGCCCTTGCCGGAGACATCTGCCATGACCAGTGCAAGATGATCCTCATCGATCAGGAAGAAGTCATAGAAATCACCGCCGACCTCCTTTGCCGGATGCATGGAGGCATAGATGTCAAATTCGTTCCGCTCCGGGAATGCCGGAAAGATACTCGGCAGCATATCGGCTTGGATCTGTGTTGCGACATTCAGCTCTGCGCCGATACGTTCTTTTTCGGCAGTGACTTTGGTCAGGTTTTCGATATAGTCCTTGATGTCGGTCTCCATTTTGAGGATGCTGCCGGACAGAAGCTGGATCTCGTCCTTTGTCCGGATCGTACCAAGCTTATCGGAGATCTCCGCATCATTTTCCACGAATTTCTCCGCTTCGGCAGCCACGATCCCGATCGGGCGTATCATAATGCGGACAATGATCGCCATGATCACAAGCAGCATAACGATCGTCACAACGCACGCAGCGATCAGCAGCCGGACAATAAAGTCGGAAATATCGCTCTTCAGCGTAGACATAGGAATTTCTACTGCAATAAAAGCAACCGTCTCCCCATCGTAAGCAACCGGATAGGATGCGGTCATGATGAACCCGAACTGGTAGTTGGAGAAGATCATAGTATCCGTATGGACACCAGTCGTAGCAGCCTCCATGACATCAAACCGGAAATCCGGCTGTATCTTGCCGCTGCCGCCAAAGGGGAACTGCTCCTCCGGTTTATAGTAGCTGTCCATAATGTAATACATCGGCTTCCAGTTGTCCTCGGTTTCCGGTGTATAACTTTTGAGGACATCCATATCGAACACGCTGACATAGATATCGTTGGCATCCATACTTTTCCGCAGTTTGTCGATCTCTGTCCACAGCTCCTGATACCGTTCGTCCTCATAAGCGGCGTTCAGCTCCTCATCGGTCGCTTCGCCGTAGTTGTACCGTGTGACGAGATCGGCGTAGTAGCGCATCTCCTCTTCCGTAAAATAGCCGGCAGCCGCCTCTGCGACCTGATAGGCAACGGTATTATAGTACCGCTTGATCGCCTCCTCGTAGGTCTTGATGCTGACGTAAATGGAAGCAGCCGTGATACAGACAGCAAGCAGCGCCATACCGATGATGAACTTTGGTGTCAGACCAAATTTCACCTTGCTTTTCTTTGTATTTGTTCCCATTGTTTTTCTGATACCTCTCCTCTGAAGATATGTTTGGGCTTGTTATGCCCATGCTTGCGGTTCAGCCCGTATTGCTGGGAAAACTGCGCATACATGGTATTATCGAGCAGTATGGCACGGGGTGCATCCAGTTCTTTCAGGCTGCGCAGGTCGGCATAGTCGTGATTATGTGCCGAAAGTGCCTCATCGAGCAGCAAAGAAAGCTGCTCTTCCGTAAACACCGCAGCCCCCCTCTGCTTCATCAGTGTCATGACAGCAAGATATTTACCGGGTATGCTGTCAAAGCACGCCCCGAAGCAGTAATTCTCCACAAAAACACCCTTCTCCCGCAGGCTGAATACCGCACTTTCGAGCTGCCGCATATCGTATTTTTCGCCTGCAATATTCAGCGCCTGCGACTTGCGGAACTGAAACTCCATGACCGGACTTTCATCCACGTAGTCCACGATCTTCACCACATCCCCCAGCCGGTAGCGGTACAGCCCGGAGAAATTGGTGATCACCGGTTCATACATTGCCCCGACCGTCAGCTCATGCGGCAGCAGTGTCTCGTCCCCGTCAGAGGGGTAGGGCAGAAATTCAAAGAACCCATTCTGCGGCAGCAGGACATAGCCGTAATTGTCCACAGCGACTGGTGTGCCAATATAGCATTCCGAGGCGCAGTAACAGAGATAGAACCGTGGGATAGCGCCGAGGTATCTGTCCAGTGCTGCCGTCTCCGTCTGATAGGAACGATTGCTGACACCGCTGACGAGTGCGAGTCGGTGCCACAGCCGCTGTGCAATGCCCTCAAATCCCTGTTCACATTCCTGCTCAATGGTATCCAGCCGTTCGGGAGCGATCGGAATTGTCAGGAGATAGCTCTTGATCTTGGCAGAAAGGCTGATGTCCAGCGGGATATACCGCTCCCGCATTGCCGTGAGGATGTCTTTCCAGTTTTCTTCGAGGTAGCTAAAGAAATTCAGCATCTCATACAGGAACTGCGATTCGAGCAGCACAAATTCCGTATCTGCCAATGCCTCCCACAGTTTCGCATACAGCATATCTTCCTCACCCTTGACAAAGATCATATCCCTGCCGCCGATGAATTCCTCCATACGCATCATGCCGCTTTCATAGAGAAAGCGGAAATAGATCTCAGAAAACAGCGAAGTATCGGAAATTTTCTGTGTCAGATCTGTCCGGAAACAATTGATGAGAAACCGTCTGCCGCCCATTTTATGCAGCAGGCGGTTGCGGTAGCGTTCAAAATAGTCGGAATACCTGTCCAGCGCTGTCTGCGACAGAGGGATGAATTTCGAGCTTCCCGTTGTCCCCGATGTCTGGCAGTAGCTGACAATGGGATACACGGTCAGCACGTTCTGTTCGCCCTCCCGCATACGCTGTATCGCAGGGGCAAAGGCATCATAACCGGCAAGCGGCACATGATCTCTGTAGTCCTCCACGCTGCGGAGGGAAGAAAAGGCATATGTTTTTCCAAATTCTGTCTGTGCATTGTCTGTCAGGATCTGCCGGAGGTTATCTTCATTGACCTGTTTTGCATGGCGGCAGTTATCACGGAGCGGTGCATCCAGTGTTTCAGTAAATGGTAACATTCTGCAACTCCTTTATTTCTGACCGGATCGGTCTGCTTTTTGCCCGGCAGCAAAGACGATATTGATAATATTCATGCCGAAAGAATAGGTAAAGCTCACATCGCTCGACATACGCTTGAGCATCTCCACGCCCATCATTTCGTCCTCCATATCCGAATCGAAATCGAACGGATTATAGAGCTTTCCCGCACACCGTATACGAATGCCCATATTCTCCTCAAAAGCAAAAGCTCTCAGATCCACGCTTGGCAGCCCCGGATTTTTCTGAGAAATGATCGTCAGCAGTTCCTCAATGGCAAGCTCCAGCCGCATTGTCTGCCGGGAATTCATGTTGTTCTCAGCACAGAAATCCTTGATCTGTTCGCTTGCGCTGCAAATTGTCTCGTTATTCGGCACAATGGAAAAATCCAGCACCTTTTTCTCCCGTTCCAGATAGTCGTCAAGCAGCAAAATGCCGGAAAGGGAATGTTCCTTCCGTGTCTGTTTTCGCCGGAGAATCTGTGTCAGGCAAGCACCTGTCAGCAGGGTAAGCAGATCACCGATCGGCAGGAATGCCCAGATATAGCCAGATGTGATCGACAAAACCGCAGCCGAAAGAACCGGGAATGCCAGTTTTCTGCATACGACAAGAATGTCGGAAAGCAGCAGTCTGTCCGATGCATGGAAGAAATTTGTCCATACGCTGCACAGCAGTTCCAGCAAAATATAGATACTCAGCGCAGCGAACGGGAGCAGCAGCGAGGTCGGCGCATCGAACACAGCCCGCAGCGGTGCATGGAACACGAGAATGACAGCCGAGAACAATGCGCTCAGTATCAGCCCATACAATGCCTGTAAGCGCATGAGGATGCGCAGACCGCTGTTTTCATGGGCAGTATAATATGCTCCCATCATCGGCAGTGCCGCCCTCGGCACACCGGATGTGATAGCAATGGACAGCTCAGAAACGGAATTGAGCACTGCCCAGACCGCTGCCGTTTCTGCACCGCCAAAGTGCAGGATGAGCGCATTCAGGGACAGCAGCTTGACGGCATCCAGAAAATTCCCCAGTGCCGCAGGACTTCCGTACTGCACCATTCCCCATAAGTCCGAGAGTCGTACCCGGCAAAGCCGGATGTGATAGTTGGAATACCCCGTTTCCATGGCAAAAGTTCCATATATACACGCCGCCAGACAGGAGATGAGACTTGCCAGAGAAGCCCCATACATACCAAGCTCAAACACAAACAGCAGCAGCCAGTCCAGAAAAATATCCGTTCCGACCATGATCAGCATGGTGACAGTAATGGCTTTTGTCTTACCCTCGATCTGTAAGTAATTCAGCGGCAGGTACGACAGTATAGTCGGCAATGCCCCGATCATGGTGATCAGGCTGTATTCAAATACATAGTGCTGCAATTCACCGTTCTGTGCCAGCAAAACGGAAAGCGGTCTGCAGATGAGCAAGCCGATACCCGTCAGCAGCAGTCCGGTCACAAGACTGACTGTCAGTGCCACATGGTAATGCCGCTGCGCATCCGCAAGCTTATCTGCACCGGCATCCTGTGACGACCTGACCGAAGCCCCTGCTGCGATCAGAGAGCCAAAGGTGCAGAGGATCAGATAGATCGGCATACTCATATTCACTGCCGCAAGCCCGTCACTGCCCAGCTTTTGCGATACGAACACGCTGTCGATCAGCGCATTGATCGTACCGCCAAGCACGGACAAGATCACAGGCAGCAGGATCTTCCGGTATTCCCTTTTCAGAAAGCGGTCGTCACGATCCATTCGTGCTTTGTCAGCCTTTGCCTTTCCTGTGCCGGACATCCGGTCATTCCTCCACGTTCAGGATGTCAATGAATCCTGTGACCTCAAACACATCCATAATATCTTCATTGGCGTTGTGTATCGTCATATTCCCCTGCTTGTTCATGATCTTCTGTGCAGAAAGCAGCACACGCAGTCCGGCAGAGGAAATATAGGCAAGTTCTGAAAAATCAAGATCCAGCTCCGTGATGCCGGAAATGCTGTTGCGCATCTCTGCTTCCAGCTGCGGTGCTGTGGTCGTATCCAGTCTGCCTTCCAGTGCAATGGTGAGGTGATCTCCCTCGATTTTCTTATTGATCGTCATACCTATCTCCTTATCTATCCATTTTCTGCACCCCCTGTCAGAGCAGGGGATGCAGAATCAGGATGTGTCAGATATTCTTCTTGGTATCCTCGGAAATGCTGGTCGTCTTGTTGATCACGATATTTCCACGCATCGTGCCGCCGGAAACCTCGTCCAGATCCTCGTCGTCAAGTTCCTGCGGAGCCTGAAGATCCTTTTCCTTTTCGTCCATTATTCCTCACCTCCTTTTTTGTTTTTCTTCTTCTTGAACAGCACTGCGCCGAACACAGAGGCTGCCAGTGCAGCTGCTATGCCGACAACTGCCTTATCACCAGTCAGCGGTGAATTTGTGCTTTCGTTGCCGGAAGTTGCGCCATTGGATGACGGATTCTTGTTGTTGGAAGCATTTCCGCTGTTGCCGCTTCCGTTGCCAGTGTTGCTGCCATTGCCGCTGCCGTTCCCGGTGTTGCTGCCGGTATTCCCGTTACCGCTGCCGCTGCCTGTAGCTGCATCGACCTTGACAGTAGCCTCGATCGGGATAAGGACAGCAGACGGCTTGATGTCGTAGTTATTCCTGTTCTCTACAGTGCCGCCATCATATACAAGCGACTCCGTATCGCTCGGAACAACATAGCCCCGGAGCGTTGCCGTGCCTTCTGCCGCAGCGATCGGCATACCATTCTCGTCCAGAGAAACGGCATCGCCCTCTACATCCGTCCAGACAAGCTTTGTACGGTTGACATAGTCCGGTGTATTCGCAGCGATCTGATCGCCCACCAGCAGCTGCATATTTACAGCTTCGCCAACATGCAGCGCATCTGTCAGCTTGATGTTGCCGTTATCATCATATTCACCGGGCTGCACAGAAAGATCAGTCAAAGAAGTCATGAAGTTGACTTCTTCCGCAGTCGCCGTAAGGTCAAGCGTTGTGTAGCTTGCCGTAGTGTCCGCAGCATCGGTAGAAACATAGAACTGTACACTGTCTGTCAGTGAGCCGTCCTCGTTTGTTACATGTGCCAGCTTTGCAAAGTCGATCTCTGCCTCAGCCGTGAAGTCTGATGCAGCTCCTGCACTCAGGGGCGCAAGCTCCACGCTGCCAAGTTCAACATTCTTGCCGTTCTCATCCACATAGCCATATACCGCTTTCTGCTCGCCGCTGTCCAGAATAGAAGCATTCCGGATGGATGCGGTGAGCGTCACATGATCACGGCTTTCGATCTCAGCGGAAAGTCCCTCTGCGATCAGCGCAGCGGATGCCTTGCCCTCTATCTTCTGGGAAGCGACCACTTCACCGCCGCTGAGAATGTTGACTGTGCCTTGGAACGAATGATCCTCTGCCAGCGGCAATGTGAGCTTTGCAGAATACTTTTCACCGCCGACCAGTGTGAGCGGGTCAGCAGGGTTCTCGACTGGTGTTTCCGTCAGGATCACGCTGCCGTCGTCTGCTGTCTGCTCTGTCGTTTCATAGCTGATCAGAGGTGCATTGGTAGTCGAAACGACATTCCCGTCTGCATCACGCATCTCGATGACAACATTTTCCTTAGAAGCGAGTCCTCTGTTGGCTGCGGAAACAGTAACTTCAGCAGCAGGCAGACCGTCATCATTCATCACAATATCCGTCTGCTCAGCGCTGACAAGTGCCAGCTTATCTGCCGGAACAATGTGCATTGTCCGAAGCTGTGCGGTAGCCGGGTCAGGATCGCCGTTCTGGTCGAGTGTCTGGCAGTTTGCGATCACAGTAAGTTCGCCGTTGTCTGTTACCATGCAGTCAAAGTCGCTGATGTACTGCCCCTCGGCATCCGTGAGCTGTACCGGCATACTTACCTCGCCGTTCCGGAGATCTTCCCGTGCGGCAAAGAGTTGCAGTTCCATGCCGTTGCTGCTGTCATTATCCGGTACGAACTGTGTCCATACGACATAATTGCAGCCGTTCTTCTGACGGATCTTGTAGGAGGCAATGGAGAGATCTTCCATGTTTTCCGAACCGTTCTCCTCGCCGCTTTCTTCCGTGTAGGCAGATGCAGCGATCGATGCCGGCTCATAGCCATTGTCCTCGGAATAGGTCTTGTCGATGTAATAGAAATGCTGCCCTGCGGCTGTCGTGCTCTCAGCAAGATGATTGGAAACCAGATCGCTGATATTGATCCGCTTGACAACACCGTTCTCCAGCCAGTACAGGTAGGTAGCTTCCGTACCGTCAGCAAGCTGGATGCGGTTGAACTGAATATCGCTGATCTCCGCATTCTGGCTGGTGATCTGGATGGGATGATGATATTCATCCTCGTGCATATTGTAGATCTGGAGATACAGGTTCTGGTCGTTGGTGTCCTGAGACATACCGCCCTTGTCCAGTGCATAGGCGAACAGGCTGAGGTGGTTATAGGCAATGCTGTCGCCGCCCTTGATGGTTGCCTGACTCATATCCGTTTCGGTAAAGGATGCTGTCGTGCCTGCCTTCCAATAGCCGTTTTCGTCAAGCTCTTCGCTGATCTCTACCGACGGCGCAAGGTCAAGGAATTCCTGCCCGTACCAGTTTTCCCGGTAAGCGGCATAGCCTTCCTCACCTACAGCAGAAAGGATATTATCCCTTGCAGTGCCGGAATAGTCCTCGCTCCATGTATCGTTTGCAAAGTCGTAATTTCTGACGGCAATGACCTGATACGGGTTGAGAATATCGCCGACCACTTCGCCCTCTGCTTCGTTGCTGACTTCAAATTCACTCTTGGTATAGTACAGTCTCATGTATTCCGTGCCGTTCTCGTTGTAGTAAACGAGCTGCGGGTTGGAATCTGCTGCGGCATCCTCAGCCGTGCTGCGTGTCAGTGCATCAGCCGGGCTGAAGGTATTCGTTGCCGGGTCGTAGAAGCAGCCTGTCAGATCCAGTGCATTCAGGGAATCTGTTACCGTTTCCCCTGCTGCAAATGCACGGGAGGCATCCGACCATGCGATCAGATAGCCCTTGCTTCCTGCCTCGCAGATCGTGGGGAGCTGGTCGATCGTGCCGTCATCTTCCAGAAGCTGCGGCATGGACCATGCTGTGCCGTCAAAAATGGTGTAGTACGCACCCAGTGCATTCTCTGCGCTCCGTCCGGGAACGGCATCGAGGAAGACTGCCAGATACTTGCCGCCGCCAAGATCCTGCATACGAATTGTTGCATCCTCAGCGATGGTGTCTTTCAGAACAGATTCTGTCAGGACATTCACATCCTCGGAAGCCTTGACGACCGGAGAGGTATGGAACGCTGCCTGCTGTGCTGCCTCAAACTCATGCAGCTTGCTCATAGCAGTGGACGTAAAGAGGACCTCATGGCTTGCCTCTTCCCGGATCCTTTCCGAGATCGACTTGATACCTGCATTGTCGCTGCCATAGTTATAGCTCCATGTCTGTTTCCAGACAGGGATCTCCTTAGAGAGGATGACAAGGTTGACGGTCGGGGTCAGTGCTACCTTACCGGTGTTGACCCAGTCCGCATCGGAGCTGTAGACGGAATGATGCTCCACGCCTACCTTGAGGCTGCCGCCTGCACCGATCAGTCCGTTCAGCACGCTCGCATTCAGTCCGCCAGTCGCAGCCATATTCACGCAAAGATCGCCCTCGTTGGAAATATCCTTGGAAGCGAGCACATCGATGGTGGAATTGTCCGACAGGATATAGGGCGTATCCGAATCATTGTAGAAATGCCACCGGATACCGGTCGCATCGGCAGCCGATACATCCTTGCTTTCTACCTTGACATTGAACGTCAGGGTGACAGCGCCTACCGGCACTTTCCATTCACGGCTGACAGAAGCGGATGCCTGCCCGATGATGAGGAAGTCGCCGAACGCATACTTACCGATGTCCTTGCCCTCTGTCTGCAATACGCTGTCCATGATCGCGCCGACTTTGATGTTCAGGGTGAACGCACCGCCGTCGCCGCCAAACAAGGTGATGCCGTCATCGAGCTTTGGTGTCTGGGCAATATAAGTGCCGCTCTTCATGTCGTCAAAGTTCTGAATGATCTCCTGCTCCATAGCAAAGACCTTATCCTTATCGGAAAAACCAGAACCGAAACCGAGGTACATCATATTATGCTGCTCGCCGGTAGCCGGGTCAGTGTACGTACCATAGTTATTTGCCAAGGCATCGATGGCGAAGTCGTAACCGATCGAGAGCATACCAAGTGCTTTCAGGAAAGTATTGTCATCCTCTCTTTTGATACCCGGATAATTGAACATATACATACCGCTGAGTTTCTCGGCAACTACCACACGGGAATGGTGTTCAAAATAGCCATTGCCCTTAGTATCGTAGAGCTTGACAGCAATGGTGTCGCCCACGTTCAGCTTATCCTTGACCGGGTTGACAACGATCTCCGTCTTGTTTTCCTTGTCAAACGTACCCTCGAAGCTGACATCGCTCCGCAGATTACCGTTTTTGTCATATACCCGGACAACAGCCTTGCCGGGCGTTACACCTGCCTGACCGGCTGCGGAAAGATACAGATGATAAGTAGCATCTTCACAGGTCATCGTGTCAGTAGCGGTTTCCACATACACAACATCGTTGCCCTCAATGGAACGGTCTCCGTTCGGCGTATCTACGGTCATGGCGCTGGAGGTCACTTTCAGCGGGTCATTGTCCTCTACCACGATCGTCATATCCTTTACGGTGTTTTTGGAAATAGAGATCGTGTCCGACCGGGTCATCGTGTCAAGTTTCAGGTAAGCACCGATCGTGTCGCCCTTGTTGAAATTCGGGTCGATCTGGTATTTGCCGTCCTTGTTGGTGGTGGCATTCTTACCGCCGATCACAAGCTGTACACCGACAGCGGGGAATTTTTGCGGCTTGGCAGCGCTGGAGAACAGCGGTGTTTCCTGTAGGTATACGGTACCGCTCACGCCCTCCGGCGTTTCGTCTGCCTGAACTGCCTTGAAGTGATAGTTGATGACAGTATCGGCATAGAACGGCTTAAATGCGATCGAATCGCCGTATACCGTCTTATCCCGACCGCCGTCGTTCTGGTCACGGTAAGTCCAGATGGTACGGGTAACAAAACGGATGTTGCCTGATGTCTTGTACTTTTCGTTGTCATCAATAAAAGAGGACAGCAGATAGGACTTATTCAGACCGTTCAGACCATATCCGGTCTTGGCATCCGGGATCTTAAAGGGCGTATTGACATTGGAAACACCAAGGGGATGCTCCGGGTCATTCAGTTCAGCAATGGAAACAGCGCCGACATTGCTGTTGACAGCCGTTTTCTCATCCGGATCATACTGAACGGTAAGTGTCGGTTCTTTATTATAGACACGAACGATCACCTCGGGGTCTGTGATGGTGTAATACTGTGCATAGACTTTTTGATTATTCGTGTTCGTCGTTTGATAAGCCCAAGTTTCCTTATTATTATTGACCACGAACAGCTGGATGGAAGATGCGACAAATTCCTGATCTGTCGGACATTGTGCCTTCACCAAGATATTGTCGATCTGCTGGATCGTTATTTGATCCCCGTCCTTGAAGCCGGAAGTGTTGGGCTTATTGCCGCTGAAGCTGACAACGGACGGATCCTGTGCATCAAACGTGATCTTTGTCGTAGCAACGGAATAGATCGGCTTTACCTCGATCACATACTTGGCATTCCGGAACTGCTTGTCATAGTTTTTCCGAAGGTCAGCGACCGTTTTGTAGGAGATGCTGCTGCTGGTGGTAGAACCGACCTTCGTACCGCCGGCGTAGAATTCATAGCCGGTGATAGAGATGCCTTTTCTTGTCGTGCCGGGGCAGATATTGACATTGCCGCCGCAGAAAGAAAGCTCCTTGGTAGAACCAGTCGACCATGTGACAGAAGTCAGCGCACTCACATCGGTTGAGGTCTTGTTCCTGGGGTCCGTATAGGTGTAAGATTTGAAATTCGGGTTGCCGTCCTTGAGCTTGAGCGTGATGTACGGCACGTAGGAAGTGTACTTTGTCAGCTCATATCTGGCATCCCGGCAGAGACCGTCTGTATTCGCTCTCGTCTGGAAAGTCGCATTCGGGGTACACTCATTATAGGTCACATCTACCGTGTCGGAATAGGTCGTAGTCTCCTTGTTCTTCTTATCCGGTACGGAATGGGAAGCTTTCTGCGAACCGCTGACATAGACCTGACCGTTCTTATTGTAATACTTGATCAGACCGTTCTTGGAATTACCGGAAAGCTTGGTATCCAGTTTGAGCTTGGCAGCATAGGTGATATTATAATTTTCCTTGGATGACCATGCAGTCTGATCCAGATTGCTCTTGCTGTGGGTATAGGCTGTCAGGGAACTGCCATGCTCGAACACATCATACTTGACACCGTCGATCGTCGTCGTACCGGTGGAAAGCGGCGCGATCAGATCGCTGGCGATGGATGCTTTCGGCGTATGGAACATATCGGGCGTGATCACCGTTGCATTCAGCCCGGAAGGCTTTCTGCCGAAATAAACATCTGTCGTTTCCCTGCCGGCTTCTGCATTGACACCGGAGAGCTGCACCGTGAATCTCTTGCCCTCTTCCCTGTCGCCTGTTACGGGGATCTCGACCGTCTTTTCCGTTTCACCGGGCAGGAACGAAACTGTCACACCGTTTGCAGCTTCATAGTCTTTCAGCGGCTCTGCGGTGTCAGCCACAGTCTGGATCACAGCGCCGGCATAATAGTCAAGACCAGAAGTACGCACGATAGTGATCTTGGCAGCGGTGTCATTTTTGCCGACGACCACGTCAGAATGCTGCATCGCAAAGACAACATCCTCTGCCGCCTCATTGTCCGAAATGGTGACATTATGCTCGATCTGGCTGGCGATCTGACCGACCGTTGCATTCCCGAGCAGCAGAGCAAAGCTCTCTGTGCTTTCCGCCTTATCATCATCCTCGATGTGGATATGGATCTCTTTCTCGTACTCACCGGCTGCAAATTCGATCGTCATCTCTGCGCCGTCCATGGCATTGATGATCTCGTTCTCCGCCTGCTGGCTTGCTGCTCTGGCAAGGTATTCCGTATATTCCCCACGCCAGTTTGTCTTGACCGGGTCTTTTCCGGTCTGCTCTGCATAGGCACTGCGCAGGTCAGCAGGTGCTTCTGCGGCATCCTCTGCCTGTACTTCCGGTGAAGCAGCTTCTGTCTGTGCTTCTGTTGCAGCAGCTTCTGTCTGTGCCTCGGTTGCAGCAGCTTCTGTCTGCGCCTCGGTTGCAGCAGCTTCTGTCTGCGCTTCGGTTGCAGCAGCCTCTGTCTGTGCCTCGGTCTCGGCAGCTTCTGTCTGCGCTTCCGTTGCAGCAGCCTCTGTCTGTGCTTCCGTTACAGCAGTTTCTGTCTGCGCCTCTGTTGCAGGGACAGAAAGATCTTCCGTCTCCTTCTCCTCAAGAAGAAGCTTCTTCATCCCATCCGCAACGTATACGGAATAGTCCTCTCCGTATTTTGCGGTCACATCGACAGCCTTGATGTCCACCGATGCATCCGAAGCTGTGCCGCCCATGCGGACGACCTTTACGGTGATGTCGCCGTCTCCCTCCGCTGTGTCCGTAGTTGCCGTGTAGAACGCAAATGCTCCATCCGGGTAGTCAGCCGTCTTTGCGGCAAGTTCCGTGCGGAGCTGTTCGCTCTCTGCACTGACTTCACTGCTCCAATTCCCGTATTGTGTCAGAGGCAATGTCTGGAAAGACAGTGCTGTGACAAGAGCAGCTGCGATCACCTTTTTGGCTTTTCTTTTCATACTGATAAGTCACCTCTCTGAAAATTTGTTTGTCTGAAAGCCTGTTTCCGATCTGTTATCCACTCCCTTTCGTCTCCATGTCAGATGCGTCTGCACACCACCTCCTTGACGTGTGATCAGTGATCATTTGACCTGCTGTCTTTCCACCAGTTCGGCAAAGAAACCGCCTGCTTCGATCAGAGCATCATAGGTGCCGTCCTCGATGATTTTCCCTTTGTCCAGCACAATAATGCGGTCACACTGCCGTATGGTGGACAGCCTGTGAGCGATCACGATCCGTGTACATTTCAGGTGATCAAGCGTATCTGAAACGGTTTTCTGTGTCAGGTTATCCAGTGCCGAAGTTGCTTCATCAAACATCAGGATACGTGGTTTCGGGGCAATGGCACGGGCGATCAGGAGACGCTGTCTCTGCCCGCCGGAAATACCGCCGCTCCCCTCCGATACCATGGTAAACATACCCATTGGCATATTGCGGATGTCCTCGGCGATACCCACCTTCTCTGCTGCATCCCATGCGCCGTCCAGTGTCAGATCCGGGGCTGAGATCGCAATATTGGAAAAGATGTCCCCCTGAAACAGCTTACCGTTCTGCATCACGACACCGATCTTCCGGCGGAGCGACCGCAGGTCAATGGTGTTCAGGTCTTTTCCGTCATAGTATATCGCACCTTTCTGCGGTGTTTCAAACCCCAACAGAAGCCGCATCAGCGTGGATTTGCCGCAGCCGCTTTTTCCCACGATGGCAACATACTGCCCTGCCCGTATTTTCAGGGAAAGGTTGTCCAGCACCAGCGGCATATTGTCCTGATACCGGAATGACACATTGTTCAGTTCAATGCCGCCGGAGATACGGCTGAGTACCTGCTTGCTGCCGGAAACTTCCGGCACGGCTTCGAGGATCGGTCTTACCATTTCCAGCATCGGGCGTACTGCGGCAGTTTTCAGTGCGATGTCCGCAATGCCCCCGAATGCCCCTACCACCATGCCGAATACGCTGTAAAAGGCATAGTATTCTGCCGGGGCGATATGGTTCACGACAGAAAAATAATAGATAGCGACCGTGCCAAGCAGTGCGACAGCCGTTGTCAGCGTCTTGCTTATGGTAAGGAACAGCGGCGGACGGTACTGCAATTCTGCACGTTGTGCATAGAGTGTTCCCCACCGTGCAAAGGCACGTTTTTCTGCACCGGAGAGCTTGATCTTCTGCACACCGGAAATGAGGGAGAAACTCATGCCGCTCTCCTGTGCGGCAAGCTCCAGTTCCCGGCGGCTCACTTTCATTTGCAGAAAGGCAGCGCTGAGGGAGATCAGCAGAGATACCGCCAGTATAATAACAGCCGGTATCGTAAGCGCCGGTGCATAATACCGTATCTGTATCAGATAGAGCAGGGAAAAGAGCGTGGTGATGCCTGTCTCCAACATGGAGGAAGTCAGAATGGAGCAAATCTCATCCATATACTGTGTCCGGCTGGCAAGGTCGCCGGCGCTGTAGTCCTTGAAAAAATCTGCCGGGAGCGACAGGACACGCATCATGGAGGCTGCTTGTACCGTGATATGCAGCTTGGTCTTTATCCTCGCTGTCAGGAGCGAACGGACCGATGTGAACAGCAGAGAACTGATGATGGTACACACCAGAAAAATGCCTGCCGACACCAGAAGCTGTATTTTGCCCGATGCGATCACATCCGCAAAGAAAATGTGATTCAGATAGGGCGTGAACATACCGATGAGCGTGACGATCAGAACCGACAGTGCAAGCAGCAGATAGTCCGCCGGTTTCAGCACCCCTGCAATATAACGGAACAGATCCGGCAGCCCCATTTTCCGCAGCGGAAACGGCTGATAAAACAAGAGCGCTTCCGGTGCAAAGCTGTCCTGATCGCTGCGGCTGACCCGTACCCGCTTGCCCGTGTCGTAGTCAAGGCAGGTGTAACCGGACATTCCCTTCGGGAGGAGTGCCGTGACCTTTCCGTCCTGTTTCCGGAAACATAGCATCGCACCGGAGGCATCCTTATACCAGCCGTCTGAAAGCGTGACTGTCCGGAACATGATGCCATGCGGCCGGAGCAGAAATTCCAGCTGTGCTTCCAGTGTTTTGCAGTTCGCAGGCACTTCCTGTGTTTTCAGATGATAATATTTCAGTATTTCATCGATCGCATTTTTAGCGGTACGGCTGTCGTCCAGCTCCTCAAAAATACGCTTTCCCAGAACAGCACCTGCCATCCGTGCAATGCTGTCCGAAAGCGCTGCATCATCGCCCGCTCTTCTCTGCCGTATCTGTTCATCAAACCAACCCATACTGTAGCCCCTTTGTTATGTACTGGAGATCAGCTGCGTATAGTAACCGCCTTTGGCAAGCAGTTCTTCATGTGTACCCCGTTCTACAACGTTCCCCTTGTCCATGACGATGATCTCATCGCAATCCCGTATGGTGGACAGGCGGTGTGCAACGACGATACAGGTGATGCCTCTGTCTTTGATGGACTTGACCACTTCATATTCCGTCCTTGCATCCAGTGCGGAGGTCGCCTCGTCCATAATGATGATTGTGGGATCTTGTGCAAGCACTCGTGCGATCTCCATACGCTGCCGCTGCCCGCCGGAAAGATCCCGTCCGCCCTCTGTAATGCGGTACTGGTAGCCGCCGTCACGCTGCATGATGTCCTCGTGGATCTGCGCATCCCGGGCTGCCATGATGACCTCAAAGTCCTCAATGGATTCATCCCACATACGGATATTATTGGCGATCGTATCCTCAAACAGAATGATGTCCTGATCGACCACGGCAAGAGAACCGGTGAAAACACTCCTGTCGATCTCGCTGATCGGCTTCCCGTCAAACAGGATCTCACCGCTCCACGGCTCATACAGCCCGGAGATCAGTTTGGAGATCGTGGATTTTCCGCAGCCGGATGTCCCGACCAGTGCCACCCTGCTGCCTGTCTTAAGCTTCAGGCTGAAATCCCGTATCAGCGGTTCGGCAAGGCGGGAATAGCCGAATGTCACATTGCGCAGCTCCACATTTCCGGAGAGCTTGTCATATTCTTCACATTCTGTTTCCTGCTCCCGTGCCAGCGGATCGGAGGGGTATTTCATCACGTCATCGACCCGTTCCATTTCCGTCCGCATCTCCTGCAAACTCTGTCCGGCATCGATCAGCACCGATGCAGGCGCAAGAAAGGCATTCAGGAAGCTCTGGAACGCAAGCACCATACCGACCGTGAACTGCCCCTGCATGACTGCGTGGACACCGATCACCAGTACAAAGGCAGAGGCAAGCTGTGTGACCGCAGAAGGCAGCATACCGAGATACTGATCCAGTTTAGCGTAGCGCACGTTCTGGGTGTTCACGCTTGCCTGATAGCCTGCCCATTTCTGGAAGAAGGCATTCTCCGTTCCGCTTGCCTTGATCGTCTCGATCATTTCGATGCCGTTGACGGTCGTACCGGACAGCTTTCCGGCATCCCGCATCTGTATTCTGGTGATGTGGATACGCTTGGCAGCAATGATTTTGGAGAGCAGCAGATTCAGGAACACCGAACCCACGCCCACCAGTGCCATAATAACATTGTAGCGCAGCATGACAGCAAGGTAGAACACCAGCATCAGCATATTCCAGATCAGCGGTGCGAATTTCTGAACGAGCGTGAGCGAGATCCTTCCGTTCGCTTCTGCCCTTTGCTGGATGTCACCTGCCATGCGCTGTGAAAAAAACGCCATTGGCATATGCAGCACTTTCCACAGAAAAGCCGCATTGCCTGTGATGGCAAGCTTGCCGCTGATGCGCAGGGAATGCACTGCCTGTACCCACTGCACGGCGATCTGGAGCAGACTCAGCGCCGTGAGCAGCAGCAGGAACGGGAAGAGCCATTCCGGATCCCGCTGTGTGAGCAGTCTGTCCATGAATACCCGTGAAAATGCCGGACTGATCAGCTCGATGGCTGATGTCAGGATACCGGTGAACATGAAAAAAGCAACTGCCGTACCCGTGCTGCGCAGACGCTCCATGGCAAAGGTATACATACTTTTTGGCTTGCCGTCGGGCTTGAACTGTTCTCCCGGCGACATTTGCAGACATACGCCGGTAAAAGAGCTGTCAAACTCTTCCCAGCTGACCACGCAGCTCCCCCGTTCGGGGTCGTTGAGGTAGACCTTGTTGCCCCGGATACCTTTGAGGACAACAAAGTGGTTGAAATTCCAGTGGATGATGCAGGGGAACTGTCCGTTTGTCCGGAGCTGTTCCGGTTCGAGGCGGTAGCCCTTGGCATTCAGCCCGTACATCCGGGCAGCCCGGAGGATATTTTTCGCCTTCGAGCCGTCACGGGAAACGCCGCAGTCCGTGCGCACCTGTTCCAGCGGGACCCATTTCTGAAAATAGGCAAGGATCATGGTAAGACTTGCCGCACCGCATTCCAGTGCTTCCATCTGCATGACAACGGGAACTTTTGCCACGCCTTTGGTAATGCATTCTTTCATACACAGCACCTTTCCAAGCTTCCGGCTCAATTGAACAGAAACGAGATCGGAGAGACTGTTTCCGTCGTCACGTAGGCAGGATATACGCCGTCTTTCAGATTCGTTTCCGCTTCTGCGATGTAAAGCCATTCTTCCGGTGAATAGCCGCCGACATGGAGCGCATAGGCATTTTCCGCATCCGTGAGCTGTACCGGACGTTCCGCAACCGTGGACACAGACACCGTGACATCCTCAATTTTTGCGGCTGTACCGTTCTGCACCGCAGCGGCTTCTGCTTCGGGGATCAGCAGAAATGCCTGATGATCCTGCACGATCGCAGCGGTAGAGAGCACCGTATCAAGCTGCCCGGTCACGCCCCACAGCACACCGCCTGCCAGCAGCAGGGCTGCACCGGTCAGAATGACCCAGACGGACAGGTCGTTGATGCGGATATAGTCGCTGAGATTTTCGGGGGATGCGATCTTATCCATGCTTTTCTTTCGGAATAATTCTGCCATACCAGTTTCTCTCCTTGTTCTCAGTCGTAATTTCCCTGTAGGGTAAGCCGGATGCGTGTTGTGAACGTTTCCTTTTCCGCATCGAACTGCGCCCCGGAACTTCCGTTATATTTTCGTGCCGTATGTGCTATGCTGCGCAGCCCCATACCGCCGCCTTTACGCCCGCTCAGAAAAGCTTCCGCAGGCAGAAAGCCGCTTGTTTCCCGGAACTGCCGGCTGATGTGGACCTCCTTACAGGAATTGCTGATCTGTATTGCCAGAGAGCCCTGTATGATCCCCACTGCTGCACGGATCCACGGTGTACCGGGATATTTCCGGCACGCATGAATGGCATTTTCCATCGCATTGCCGAGCAGGATCGTCAGGTCAACGGCTTCGACCGGGAGCGTATCACATATTGCCTGTATCTCACAGTGTATGCCCTCGTTTTTGGCAATGCCCGCATAATATTGCAGCAGACCGTTGACTGTCAGGTTATTGCAATACAGCTCCGTATCACGCCTGACTGTCATGCCGATCACTTCGGAAAGATACGCTTTCATATCGTCATATTGCTCCCTGTCCAGCATATCATTCAGTGCATTGTAATGGTGGCGCAGGTCGTGGCGCATACGTCTTGTGCTTTCCATATCGCTGACGATCCGCTCATACTGGAGCTGCTGCAATTCTGCGGCTCTCATGCGTTCGTTTTCCTGCTTGCGCCATACAGATCCATGCAGGACCAGCCAGTAGATGAACACCTGATCCAGCAGCAGTACCAACACCAGCACCAGCAGCGATAGATACAGGGAATAGTCTAAATAATAATAAGTCATATCGATGCTCATCATAATGGCAGCGAAAGCGGCTGTCGAGATGATCAGGATAAAAAATTCCCGTTTCATCTGCTGTGTCTCCACTTCCTGCAAATATGACCGCAGCACACGCAGGACAAAAACGTACATCAGCGGTATCAGGAACGCACCTGTCAGGAAATAGACCACGACACCGGCGGGAGTATACACTGCCCACGGCTCACACGCCGAAGAAAAATGGAACAAGCCATAGAGCAGACCATTCACCCCGTTCACAAGGCAGTATTGCAGCGCCGCATAGAACAGGACGATAAAAAAGGAAAGGATCTTCTTGACCGCTGCTTCTTGGATGACCCATGCGTAAAACACGAGGACAAGAACGGTCGAGAGGAACATGAACACATTGGCTGCCAGTGCCGCATATTCCGGCGGGGTGCTGCTCAGGACAAAGGGAAAAGCTACCGCAATGAGGGCGACGACTGCTGTGACTGCTGTAAAAACATACTTACGCCGGATCCGGTACGTTTCAAGGGGAAACGGCAGAAAAACCATGAGCGCACACGGAAGGAGCTGTATGAAAAATCCAACTGTATTTTCAAAATAAGCCCGCATACCTGTCACCTGTCATTTTGTTGTGAGAGCTGTTCAAAAATGTAATTATCATAGGCAGCACGGATGCCGGCGCTGTTTCTTGCCTTGACCGGCAGACGGGCTCCATTCTGGAGAACACAGGTATTGGCAGCCATTTGTGCGATTTGATCCATGTTCACGAGGATGCCACGGTTGATCTTCAGGAATTTCCTGCCCAGCTTGCTTTCCAACTCACTGAGCGTACCCCAGACTTTTAGCTTTTGCCCGTCAGCAAGCGAGATCTCCACTGCGTGCTGAAAGCTTTCGAGACAGCAGATCTGGTCAAGATAGATCGTGTGGCTCATCCTCTTAGAAGTGATCGTGATGGTCTCTCTTTTCCGGATATGTGTCTCTTTCAGTCTGCGGAACACCTCTGCAACGCCCTGCTCCGTCACTGGTTTTACCAGATAATGCAGTGCATACAGCGAAAAGGCATCTACGGCATATTCCGTGCTGGAAGTACAAAATACGATCGCCGTATCCGGCGACTGCGCCCGCAGTGTTTTCGCAATAGTAACCCCGTTTTCGCCGGGGAGATAGATGTCTAAAAAGGCAATATCAAAAAACGGCTGCTTTTCCGCTGCTTTCAGCAAAGATGCACCGTTGGGGAAGCACTCCGCATCCTGATCCGGCTCACACGCTTTCAGCACTTGCAGCAGCTGTTCCCGCTCCCGTTCTTCATCTTCACAAACCGCAATACGCATACGATCACCCCACAACCTGTTCTTATTTATTATACCATAAAACAAGTATGTTTTCAATAAAAACAGCGCCGACTTTTATGCAATAAACACTGATTTTTAAGTAGTTTACCCCCCCCCGTTGTGGAAATTGCACAAAAAATATACACTTCCGTTCATATTCTTGGAAGAGTACTATATATCTGTCTATTTGCCCTTTGCAACTTGCCGCCAGCTGTGCAAATTGTTCTGCCGGAACGTATCTTTGAAACAGTGCGGAAAGCAGTATGCCGATTAAAAAATAACCGCCTGTTCCGCCGCTATGTATCCATGCTTTTCCTTCGCTGAATGACAAGCCGTTGACATTTTCCCATATTCCTGTTATAATAAAATAGAGAGGAGCGATGACAATGGATGAGAAAATGCTGCTGATCGAAAAATATCATTTGATACATGAAAATAATGCATGGTATTCTGATCGTGAAAATTCCCACAAACATCTGATTTTTAAGGATGCATTTTTTGAAAAAACCGATGTGATCGGTCTGTTATTCCGCATAAACAAGCTGTGCATGGCAAAAGTTAAATACTTCCGTGCGAATATGGATCAGTTTGAACCGCTGAAATACAGCTACAAAAAGGGGTTTATTACAGTTCCGTTGTGGGATTCTGATTTCTTGCGGCACCGTGCTTCCGGATACATTCTGGATTATCGCTATTTGCAGACGATCACTGTATATGAGGATTTTGCTGCGCTGTGCAGCGAATTGGAGGCATTTGAATAAAATATCCCCCGCACCGCTGAAACCAGTGATGCGGGGTTGTGTTTGATGTCCGGCACTGCATCCACCGTTGACATTTTCCCATATTCCTGCTATAATAAATAGTGAGGTGATCCTATGCTGCTCAGAGCAGACAATATCCATAAAATATACAACGGCGAACCCCTCCTGACAGGTGTCAGCCTGCAAATAGAAGACAATGACCGTATTGCCCTCATCGGTGCAAACGGCTGCGGGAAAACAACGCTCCTGAAAATTCTGGTCGGTGAGATCCTGCCCGATCATGTAACAGAGGGAGACGGCAGCATCACACGGGCAGCCAAGACCTCTGTCGGCTATCTGGCACAATCCGCTGCACTGGACAGCAGCCTGACCGTGTGGGAGGAAATGCGCTCCGTGTTTGCGCTTTTACTGGATGCACAGAAGCGGATGCAGGAACTCGAAGCCCGTATGCAGCACGACATGAGCTGCGCAGCGGAGTATGACCAGCTTTCCGCATGGTTCACGCTGAATGACGGGTATTTGATCGATGTGAAAATACGCACCGTCCTGCACGGTATGGGTTTCCCGGCAGAAACGCATCACCGTGTTGTCAGCTCTTTCAGCGGCGGCGAAAAGACCCGCCTTGCGCTTGCAAAGCTCCTGCTCGAAGCCCCGAATCTGCTGATTTTAGACGAACCGACCAACCATCTGGATTTTGATACCATTCAATGGCTGGAGAACTATTTGCAGGATACCCGTGGGGCATTGCTGCTCGTTTCACATGACCGGTATTTTCTCCAGAAACTCTGTACCAGTGTGTGCGAGATCGAACACGGACGGCTGACACGCTACCGGGGCAATTTCAAGTCCTATGTCGTCCAGAAAAAAGCCGCACTGGAACGGCAGGAAAAGGAATACGCCCTCCAGCAAAAGGAAATTGCCAGATTAGAGGACTACGTTGCCCGCAACATGGCAAGGGCATCCACCTCCAAAAGCGCCAAAAGCCGCCAGAAACAGCTTGACAAAATGGAGCGCATCGAAAAGCCCGTTACCTATGAAAAGCGGGCAGCCCTCTCTTTTACTTATGAAACAGAACCGCCTTTGGAAGTACTCGATGTGCAGGGGGTAGACATTTCGGTCGGTGAGGGCGCAGCCCGGAAAGAACTGCTCCCGGCGGTGAACTTTCTGCTCCGGCGGGGAGAACGCCTCGGCATCATCGGACAGAACGGCATCGGCAAATCTACGCTGCTCAAAGAGCTGCTTGGAATGCTCCCCCACAAGGGGAAAATACGTTGGGGGAAGAATGTCCGCACCGCCTATTTCGATCAGGAAGCCACCAACCTGAACCCCCTCAACACCGTCATGGACGAGCTGCACGACCGTTTCCCGGCAATGCTCGATGTGGAACTGCGCAGCCTGCTCGGACAGGTGCGCATTACCGGAGAGGACGTATTCAAGCCGATTTCCGCCCTTAGCGGCGGTGAACGGGCAAGGGTCTGCATGGCACTCCTGATGCTCGAACACGGGAATATCCTGCTTCTGGACGAGCCGACCAACCATCTGGACATTGCCATGAAAGAAGTGCTGGAAGAGGCGCTTTCCGCATACACGGGGACGTTGATCTTCGTGTCGCATGACCGCTATTTTCTGGACAGGCTTGCAACGTGCCTGCTCGAACTGACCCCGGCGGGGGCAGTGCTGCACCCCTACGGATTCGGGAAATATCTGGAAATGCGGCAAGCTGCCATGGCGGAACAGCTCCCGGCAAAGCCCGCTCCGAAAGCGGAAAAAGAAAAGCCCGTCGCCGCCCGCCGCACCAAGGCACAGCGCAGCGCCGACACACAAAAGCGCCTGAAAATGCGCTCTCTCGAACAGGAAATCGAAAATTTAGAGCAGAAAATCGCAGATCTGGAATCCGCCGTGCAGCAAGCCGGCAGTGACTACCAGAAACTGGAAACCCTATGCAGTGAACTGGAAGCAGCCCGTCAGCGCTCTGAGGACTGCTTTGCGGAACTGTGTGAACTGGAAGAAACCGATCCAACCTGACACGGATAGCCACAGAACACACGAAAAAGCCCGGAAAGCAAATACCTTTCCGGGCTGTCTCTGCATCTATAAATGCTTAAT
This sequence comes from uncultured Clostridia bacterium, assembly GCA_947629905.1. Taxonomy (GTDB): domain Bacteria; phylum Bacillota; class Clostridia; order Oscillospirales; family Ruminococcaceae; genus UBA3855. The sequence continues at coordinate 109,455 of CANRFM010000004.1, read as the reverse complement.
GTGCCTGACAGGACTCGAACCTGCGCTCTGAGGAGTCGGAGTCCTCTGTTTTATCCAACTAAACTACAGGCACAACAACACAGCACCGCCATTCAGCGGCACTGTTACTATTATACCAGAATTTCACCCATTTTGCAATAGAAAAATCTGAAACATTCCGTGAACTTACTATGTCTATTTTATGAATCCCGCCAACAGAAATACCCAACAATGCAAAGCTTCATCCGTCAGGCAGTATGCCGCATAGTACAGCGGACTGCCCTCCGCCAGCCAGTGCAGGGAAACCGCATAGCTGTGTTTCAGCACCTGAATTTCAGCACGGCTGCCCTCTACGGTGACACTTGCCATCTGAAGCTGTTCCCGGTGTGTGCGGTTATAGCCCTGCTGATAGACCCGCACTGCGCCAAGCAGCACAAAGCTGAGGATCAGGTGCAAAGCAAGTCCCGTACAGAATCGCTGCCATTTTCGTTTCATCATCTCAATCCTTTAAGGTCAGCAGCGCCCTTGCCAGAGAAGCCCCCACCAGTTCCCCCGCATAGGCTGCCTGTTCCAGTGTGTTTCCATGTGTGCCCACCTCGATCAGCAGGCTGCCCGTTGTCAGATCCTGATTGTACTTCCGGTAATCAAACAGAACCGGACGTGTCAGCCCCGGATAATCCGACTCCATCTGTTGCTGCCAGAGACAGGCAAGCCGGAAATTCAGCAAATACGACGGCATCCCCATCGTCCCGTCATCACACCCCGAAATGATCATGACCTGACACGCCTTTTTCCCGTTGATCTCCACAGTGGGCTGTGAGATCGAACCGTCATGCCCGATCGCATCCCGGTGCACATCCAGCACAACCTTAATGGACGGATATTCGGCTAAAATCGCCTTGACCGTCTCCGCACTCCTTGCATACGAACCCGTATAGGACGGGTAGTCGTGTATGGTCGAGTCATGAATGACCCCGATCCCGGCAGCCTCGATCTGTGCAGCGATCGCATCCCCGACCATGACCATATTCTTCGTGCTGTCCGTCGTGCGGTAGTTGAAATTCGCATCGAAGCTCTCCCGTTCATACGGCTCAAAGCTCTCTGTCGTGTGCGTATGCATGATGAGTACCTGCGGCTCTCCGTGCGTGGAAATCGAAAATTCCGGCAATTGCAGGCTTTCGGCATACAATTCCGCATTCGTGAGCGAAGTCACATTCTGCACCTGCCCGGCTCTCTCCAGATCAAAATACTGCTCCCCCACAAATCTCCCATACTGCATCGGCACGACACTTCCGCCATTGAGTTCCCACGTCTCCGGGTAGGGCTTCGGACCGGGGTCTGCTGCTTCACCCTGCACCGGAATGGGCACAGGCGGTTCTGTCGGTTCGGGAAGAAACGGCATCGTCTCCGCCTCAAACACATCCCCGAACCCGTGCGAAAGATGAAATTCCGGCTCTTCCTGCACCGGAAATGCCCGACGCTCTGCCCTTGCCGGGATCAGCGGTATCAGCACCGCCGTCACTGTCAGCAGAATTGCCGCCGCTGCCTTTCGCTTGCTCTGCCGCATTCCCTCACCTCCAGTATGGTCTTTTCTCCATTACTTTATGCGGAAAGCGGGACAAATATACCTTTTCCGGACGGACAGGCAAGCCGGGGCAGTTTGCCGCATATACTGCTACAGTCCTCTGCCGGAAAGGAGAAATGGTCATGTATCGTTGTTTCAGTGGAAGAAAGCTGTGGTTTCTGCTTTCTGTCGATATCCTGCTTGTGGCATTGTGGCTGCTCTCCGCAGCGGTCGGCAAAGCTGTGTTCACGGATAACGTACCGCCGGAGGGCATTTTTCTGCCCGTGGTGATGTATCACAGCATTTCCCCACAGCCGCACGGCGATTATCAGATCACCCCCGAAACATTTGCACAGGATCTGCAATACCTACAGGAAAACGGCTATGAGACCGTCAGCATCGAGCAGCTCCATGCCTACACAGAGGGGACTGGCACGCTCCCGGAACACCCGATCCTGCTGACCTTTGATGACGGGTTTTACAACAATCTGTCCGCTGCACTGCCGCTTCTGGAACAGTATGATATGTGCGCCGTCATTTCCGTTGTGGGGTACTACACCGATGTGACCGCTGCCCGTGACCCGCACAGTGAACGGTATTCCTACCTGACGTGGGAGGACATCCGGACATTGCAGGCATCCGGCAGGATAGAGATCGGCAGCCACACCTATGACCTGCACAGCAATGACGAACGGGCAGGCTGCTCCATTCGTTACGGGGAGGACGAGGAAGCCTATGCGGATATGCTCCGTAAAGATGTCGGCTTGCTCCAGACCCGTATGCTTCACGAGACCGGAACGACCCCGACCGTCTTTGCCTACCCGTATGGATTTGTCTGCCGGGAAAGCGTACCGGTACTGCGGGAATTAGGATTTGTCTGCACGCTCACTTGTTACGAAAAGCCGAATTACATTACCCGTGACCCGGATTGTCTGTTCGGGCTGTTCCGGTATAACCGCAGCCCCGACTACACCACGGAAGCATTTTTCGCCAAGGTACTTGCATAATAAAAAGCTCTGAACAGCGTTCAGAGCCAAAAAACTATACAGATCATTCCCCTACCACCCCATATGCTCCAGCTGTGTCAGATCAAAGGGTGTCTGCTGATACACGCAGTAATTCAGCCAGTTGGAATACATCAGGTTCGCATGACTGCGCCACAGGAAGGACGGTTCGCAGTGCGGATTATCCCCCGGAAAATAGTTGAACGGCACACCGATCGGCAATCCCTTTTCCAGATCCCGGTAATATTCCTGTTTCAGCGTATTCCGTTCATACTCCATATGGCCCGTGAGGAAGAACTGCCGTCCGTTTTTCCCCGCAACAATGGAAGGTCCTGCCAAAGGGGAATAGGCAAGGATCTCCAGTCCCTCTGCCTTTTCCACATCCTCACGCCGGATCTCCGAATGCCGGGACTGCGGCATCAGGAACACATCGTCAAACCCCCGCAGCAGCGGGTTGTCTGATTCCGCCTTGTGTGGAAACACGCCGAACAATTTCTGCTTCAGCGGATATTTCGGCACGCCGAAATGATAACTCAGCCCTGCCAGCGCTGCCCAGCAGATATAGATCGTCGAGTACACATGACGCTTTGTCCACTCCATGATAGCACAAAGCTCATCCCAGTAGTCCACCTCCTCAAACAGCAGATGTTCTACCGGTGCGCCCGTAATGATCATCCCGTCAAAATAGCTGTTCCTCACCTCCGGGAACTGCTTGTAAAACGTACTCAAATGGCTCTGCGCCGTGTTATGGGAGATATGCTCCACCTGTAACAGCTCCACATCCACCTGTAAAGCACTGTTGCTCAACAGGCGCATGAGCTGTGTTTCCGTCTCGATCTTTTTGGGCATCAGGTTCAGGATCAGTACCCGCAGCGGGCGAATGTCCTGATGTTCTGCCCGATACTGCGGCATGACAAAAATATGTTCCTTTTCCAAGATCTCATAGGCAGGTAAATTTTCAGGGATACGTATCGGCACAGGGATGCCTCCTTTCTATCAAATTTACCCCCATGCCGCAGGGCAGAGGGGCAAACCGCCAGACCTCCGGAAAGGTCTATTGCTTGACATATTCTAACGTTGCACTGCCGTTGTCCCAGAGCATTTTGTTGCCGGAAAACGTCACCTTGTACTCCGAAACCGTCCCATACTGCGAATAGTTAATACAAATCGTATCTCCGTCAAAGGTAAAAGTATCGGAAGTCTTTGTCTCCATGGGAGGCTGTGAAGTGATCCGGAGAACCTTGTCATAGGTCATATCGGCATGAAATGTAATGGTATCCGTTCCGTCCGACAGGGTGCGCACCCAAGTACCGACAACCTCTTCGGCGCTGTTACCCTTTCCGCCGCCGCAAGCTGTCAAACAAAATCCCAGAACCGCTGCAAGCAACAGCGGTATGATGCGCTTCACAAGACTCATACGGGATGGATCTGCTTTTCCGGGTCGCCGTGCTTGCCGTCCAGCCCGAATTTGGCATTGCGGCGGTTCTCGAAGAACTTCACAGCCACCTGCCCGAACTGTGCATAGCTGAGTACATCTTCCTCGCTCTCAGCCCACTCGGCGCACTCCTTGCGCAGCTTTTCCAGCTCCGGTTCGAGGAGATCTGCCGGGCGGCAGTCGATCGGCTTTTCATCGCCGATGATCTGCTTGCGGAATGCCGGGTCGATCGGAACAGGTGTCTGCCCGTATTCCCCACGGACAATGCCCTTGAACTCCTTTGTGACCATCTTATACCGTTCCCCGTTGAGCACGTTGAACACTGCCTGTGTTCCCACGATCTGGGAAGAGGGCGTTACCAGCGGCGGGAAACCGGCATCCTTGCGGACTCTCGGCACTTCCAGAAGCACCTCGTTCAGGAGGTCTTCCTTGCCTGCCTGTTTGAGCTGACTGAGCAGGTTCGACAGCATACCGCCCGGTACCTGATAGATCAGCGCCCCGGCATCGGCAGCAAGCATCTTCGGGTCAAGCAGCCCCTCATCAATGTATTTCTTACGCAGCCCCATGAAATAGTCACGGATCTCATTGAGCAAGATCAGATCAAGCCCCGTGTCATACGGTGTTCCCTGTAACGCAGCCACCATGGACTCTGTCGGTGCATGGGAAGTACCCAGTGCCAGCGGAGACATTGCCGTATCGATGACATCCACACCCGCTTCAATGCCCTTGAGCAGGCACATAGAAGCCAGACCGGAAGTATAATGCGTGTGGAGCTGAATGGGCAGCTTGACATTGGCTTTGAGCGCCTTGACCAGTTCCTCGGTCTTATACGGTGTCAGGAGTGCAGCCATATCCTTGATGCAGATAGAATCCGCCCCGGCAGCCTCTATCTTCTTGGCATAGTTCACATAGTATTCTGTCGTGAATACCTCTCCGGTCGTGTAGGAGATCGCCACCTGCACTTCCGGGTGCTTGCCGTCACGGGTCGCCTTTTTCGCAGAATTGATCGCCGTCTGAAGATTCCGGATGTCATTGAGCGCATCGAAAATACGGATGACATCAATGCCGTTTTCCACGGATTTCTGTACAAATTCTTCCAGTACATCGTCCGCATAGTGGCGGTAGCCGAGCATATTCTGTCCCCGGAACAGCATTTGCAGACGGGTATCGGGCATCTCACGGCGCAGCGTGCGCAGACGCTCCCACGGATCCTCATTCAGGAAACGCAGACAGGAATCGAATGTCGCACCGCCCCAGCACTCCACGGAATGAAAGCCCACTTCATTCATTTTCCCTAAAATGGGCAGCATCTCGTCCATGCGCATACGGGTCGCCAGCAAAGACTGGTGCGCATCACGCAGGACGGTCTCAGTAACTTTAACCTTTGCCATAGTGCAGTTTCTCCCTTTCGTTCTGTCAGCCTACCGTTGCCAGCGTGTCGCCGCTCTGTACATTGTCGCCTTTCTTGACCACAATGCTGGTGATCGTCCCGTCCACGGGCGAAACAATATCGTTCTCCATTTTCATGGCTTCCAGTACCATGATGACATCGCCCTTGGCAACCTTTGCACCGTTGGAGACCTTGACATCCAAAATTGTACCGGGCATCGGAGCGCTGACCTTTTCGCCGGCACCAACAGCCGGAGCAGCCGGGGCAGGTGCAGGCGCAGCCGCCGGAGCCGCTGCCACGGGAGCGGGCGCAGGAGCACCTGCACCGATCTCCTCCACTGCAACATCATAAGCCTTTCCGTTTACGGTCACATTAAATCTTTTCATGTTCATTTACCACCATTCTATAGATTTTCAGCCGTTGCATCAGAACGGGAAATTATTGTGCTTCTTCGGCAGATTTGTCACACGCTTGCCCTCCAGCATGGAGAGCGCACCGGAGATGACCTTCCGCAAGTCACCTGCCGCAATAATATCATCCACCAGCCCTGTCTGTGCGGCAACCTCCGCACTGGCAAGGGTCTTTCTATATTCTCCGGCGAGCTCCGCACGTTTGGCAGCAAGGTTATCGCAGCCCTTGAGCTTGTCATGCCACAAAAACTCCACCGCTGCTTCCGGCTGCATCGGGGCAATGCACGCACCCTCTAAAGCATACGCAAAGTCCGCATTGCAGCCCTTTCCTGCCAGTGCCGTAAATACCGCACCGACTGCCGTACCGGTCACGACAGAAATTTTCGCCGTCGTCGCTTCCGCATAGCTGCCGGCAAGCCGTGTCAATGCCTTGACCGCACCGGAAAGCTCCGTTTCCGCATTACCCGCAAAACCGGGCGTGTCCACGATCGTGATGACCGGAACAGAAAACGCATCGCAGATCCGCACGAACCGGGAGAGCTTTGCACAGTCGTCCTCTGTCAGGGCAGCATCTGTCTTGTTGGTTGCCGCAACAGCGACTGTCGAACCGCACACCGTTGCCAGTGCCGTGTAAGCCGCCGTCCCGTACCCTTCAAAGATCTCGACCGCACTGCCGCCGTCAACAATGCTGTTCACGGTTGCCATAAGTCCCTTTCCGCCTGCTGCAGGGGCTTCATATTCCATGCAGGGAACACTTGCCATATTGTTGACCGGGAGCAAGTTGATGAGCTTCCGGACAAGTTCTGTCGCCTCTGCCTCATCCTTGGCAAACAGGGAAGCCGTTCCGTTGACAGCGCAAGCCTTTGCCGAACCTGCCCCCTTGCTGAAATCAGGCGTGAGGAACAGCTCCGCACCCTCCGTCATCACCACGAGATCCGAAGCGCAAGCCATCATTGCCGCACTTCCGGCGCAGACACCTGCCACCAGTGCGATCTGCGGTACAACACCGGACAGCGCTGCCGTACAGGAGAGCATTTTGCTGTACGCATTGAGTGAAGCGGGCGAACCATCCATGAACGCACCGTTGGAATCATAAATACCGACTACCGGCGCACCTGTTTTCGCAGCAAGACCGCAGAGCTTTTCGATCTTTTCCGCCTGTGCAGCACCGACCGCACCATGCGACACGCTCTGGTCCTGTGCAAACGCATAGACCGGATTGCCATTGACATACCCGAAGCCCGTCACGACCCCGGCAGGTGCATCTTTCTCCGTCACATACGCACCCAGCTCACTATAAGCGCCGTCATCAAACAGCGCAGCAAGGCGCTGTCTTGCAGGACTATCTGCATTTTTCTCCATCTGCATAGTATCGTTCCTTCCTACCTGAAATGTACAGGGACTTCCCAGTCCCCTGAAACCGCACACAGACGTTTTTGTCAAACCTCCATGCGGCGGAAGCATACACAGTTATAGTACCATTTTTTTCAGTTTTTTTCAAGTGTTTGCCTGATTTTCCCCACATTTTTTGCAGCTTTCCATAATATCTGCAATCGAATAGAGCATTTTTTCAGCATTTTTCACAAAGCCCAGTTTTTGCAGCCGCTGTAGCATTGCCGCATCCTCCACCGGGAAAAATGCCTGCTCAATGCCTTTCAGCTCCGCCTTGAACAGCACCGACCGCACCAGTCCGTCACACTGATCCCAGTCACCGCCGTCCGCAACTGTATAAATGACCACCTGCTCCGGCTCGTAGGAATACGCAATATAGCCCTTTACCGCATCGCCGTCCTTTGCCTCCGTGAGGTGCAGCACCGTACCAGCCGGAATGGGCAGCCCCCGCAGCAGCTCCGCATAGGCGGACAAGTCCTTTTGTTCTATGATCGTCAGCATGGCTTACTCCTTTCCGATGGCATTCCGCATTGCCCGAAGTTCCTCCGGTGTCAGGTCACGCCACGCACCGGGCTTGAGCATACCCAATTTCAACGGTCCGACCGCTGTCCGTTTCAAGCGCACGACCGGAAGCCCGACCGCTTCACACATACGGCGTATCTGCCGGTTTCTGCCCTCCCGGATCGTGATTTGCAGGACAACACGCTCCGCCTCATTCGTCAGCACCACAATGTTTGCCGGAAGCGTTTTCCGCCCGTCCAGCACAATGCCGCCGGACATGGTGACAAGCTGCTCCTCGGTCACAGGCGGCCGTACCGTCACCCGGTAAGTCTTGCTCACATGGCGGCTCGGGTGCATGATGCCGTTGGCAAAATTGCCGTCATTGGTCAGCAGCAGCAAGCCCTCGGAATTTCTGTCAAGCCGTCCGATCGGGTACACCCGTTCTCCGACCTCTTCAAGCAGATCCATCACGCACCGCCTGTCCAGTTCGTCTGAAACCGTTGTCACATACCCTCTCGGCTTGTTGAGCATGATATAGCGCAGTGCTTTCTTCTTCGGGATATGGACACGTTCCCCGTCCACGGTCAGGATGTCCGTCGGAAGCGCCTTGTCACCGGGCTTGACGGGTCTGCCGTTGCGCTGCACCCTGCCTGCCTCCATCCACGCTTCCGCCTGTCGCCGGGAACAGTACCCCGCATCCGCAAGCAGCTTCTGAATTCTGATGGGTTCCATGATATACTTGTATGATATGGTCAGACCGAAATCATACTCTCCTTTCGTCCAAATGTGATACAGAAACAGGTGCGGTGTCGCAGCCTGACAGCTTTGACCGCAATAATTATGGGTTCAAAATGGAAACAGTGACCAGTTTATCTTCTTCCATGGCACTGAATATAAAATCATATTGTCTTTTACTGTCAGGCTCACAATACTTAACATCATCATTAAAGCCGCTTACCGTATAGCTGTCGCCCAAGGCTTCGTACAAGGTCTCATGAGTGTCATTAAATGTCACACCGTATACCGATATTTTTGGAACATCGAATTTATCTGTATCACTGTTTTGTATAAGGATGCCGAATATTTCCGAATCCTCTGTGATATGATCGACACTTTCACAATTCTTAAAGAGGATAACACCTAAATATTGCCCTTATATAAAATATTTCTTCATATTAGATCCTCAATTTGTCATTCTCCTGCCCCCAGCATCCCTTTCAGCCACCCCATCAGTCTTGCCCAGAGACCGCTCTGCTCCGGCTTTTCTGCCATTGCACCGTCCTCAGCCGCCAGAAGCGGCACGGATGCGATCTGCCGTTCTCCGCAGTAATACACCAATTCGCCAAGAACATCACCCTCTGCCACCGGTGCATACGCAAACGGCGGAAGCAGCACCCTCGCAGTCACCCCGGAAGTATCACCGTGCTTTGCCCCGATCGTCACACGTTCCCCGGCTTGCAGTGCAATTTGTTCCGCACAGCCGCCGACAATCGTTTGTGTCAGCCCCTCCGGCACGGGGAGTTCCGCAGCCTTCACTTCGCCAAAGCCAAAATCATACAGCTTTCCATGATCCTGCCAGTCGTCCGGGTCATTTAGCGTCACGCACAGCAGCATCACCCCGTCCCGCTCGCAAGCCGAAACGAGACAGCGCCCTGCTTCATCCGTGAAGCCCGTTTTCACGCCGACCACACCGTCATACATCGTGAGCAGCTTGTTGGAATTGTAAAGCGTTCGCTCATAGGGCGGATTCCCGAAACAGACCCTTGCCTCCGGCTGTGCACAGATCTCCCGGAAATCCGCATTCTGCATCGCTTCTCTTGCCAAAAGTGCCATATCATAGGCAGAACTGCCATGCCCCTCCCCTTCCAGACCGGACGGAGTGACAAAGCAGGTCCGTGTCATGCCAATTTCCTTGGCACGGGCATTCATCCTTTCTGCAAACGCCGGAATACTCCCTGCCACCGCCACAGCCGCCGCATTGGCAGCATCATTGCCGGACGGCAGCAGCATCCCGTAGCAAAGTGCCCGCTTCGTGACAATATCATTCTCCTGCAAGCCCATGGAAGAGCCCTCCACATGGATCGCCGCATTGTCCACAAGAAATTCCCTGTCAAGCTCACCGCTCTCGAGCGTGAGCAGTGTCGTCATGATCTTGGTCGTGCTTGCCATGGAGCGCTTTTCGTAGGCATTCTGTGCAAAGAGCACCTCCCCCGTCACCGCTTCCATCAGCACACACGCCTGCGCCGAGACTGTCGGTGCAGCTTTCGCATCCACAGGCGCAAGCCCTGTCAGCAGCACCATTCCCATGATCACAGAAACCATTCGCCTCATCGTTTGTCCTCCTCCGGAACGTAGTTCCCTACAGTCTATGCGGACAAACGTGGGGGTATGCGGCATTATACCTTTGCCGCATCCTCCTTGGCTGCTTCAGTCTCCTCAGCGGGGGTATCGTCATTCTTTTTCTTCTTCAGGCTGCTCAGCTTGTCGATCAGACCGGGCAGCATATCCAGAAAGACATTCGCCTTGTCGGCGTTCATGGTGAGCTGTTTCAGCTCAACCTCGCCATTTTTCACCACCAGAAAGCCGATCGGCTTGACACTGATGCCGCCGCCTGCACCGCCGGCAAAATATTCCTTTGCTGTGCGGGTCGGCAAGTCAGAACCACCCGATGCAAACCCGACCGAAACCTTGGAAACAGGAATGATCGTCGTCCCATCCCCGCAGGGGATCGGGTCACCGATCATGGTGTTGGAATCCACCATGTTCCGGATCTTCTCCATGCTGACACCCATATAACTGTTGATCGCACGTTCACTCATAGCGCATACTCCTTACTGCGGCTGTGCCGCTGATATGGAAGCGGGATACCCCGCATACCTGACTACATCTTTTTCTCAACGAGTTTCCCATATTTCCGGCTGTCGAGCAAAAACCGCACACCCAGCCAGATCCCTGCGGCAAGCACCGTGCCGATCCGCACTTTCACCCTACAGGAAAAATCCCACCGGCACTTGTCCTCTGTAAAATCACATTTCACGGAAATGCTCCGGCGCTGCACACGGATGATGTGCTGCGCCTGCAATGTCACCGGCAGCAGTGCTTGGACTGTGCCATACAGTTTGGCACAGGCAGCGGCATCCTCACCGCCGATCACAAAATCCGTCTCAATATCGCACCATTTCACCGCACGCAGCAGCTTCTGGAACGGACCCGGCAGCGCTGACAGCGCACTGCCGCCTAAATCGGCAATCCCGGCGATCTTCTGCACCAGTTTCCACAGCTTGTCCGTCAGGAATGCCTTGCGCTCCTCTTCCTTTTTTTGCTGCTTCTTCGCTTTTTTGGATGCTCCGGCAGCTTTCGGCTTCTTCGGCTTTTTCAGCTTTTTTTCGGGCTTTTCCAGTCCTGACGGGGCTTTCTCTGCTTTCTTTTTCAGCGGGAACACGTGTATCCCGAAATAGCTCACGCCCCATGTGAATTTGCCCCCTTTCAGCTTGACAGCAACGACAATATCAGAAAGGCAGACCACCACGCACAGCAGCACCAAAATCAACAAGATCACCAACAGTACCCGCATCGTGTGTCCGCCTCCTTTCGTTATTCTTCCGGCAGATCATCCGTTTCTGCCAATTCTTGTTCCGTCTCTTCTTCCTCCGCAGCCCGTTTCCCCGGAACAGGCAGTTCCTCGAGCGAATGCAGCCCGAACACCCGCAGAAACAGCGCCGTTGTCCGGTAGCCGATCGGATGCCCCGGCACATCAATGCGTCCTGCCTCCTCTAAAAGCCCTTTCTCCACAAGGGAATTGATGACCGAGGAGCTGTCAATGCCCCGCACCCGTTCCACAAAACCCTTGCTTGCCGGCTGATTATAGGCTATGATCGTCAGCGCCTCCATTGCCGCATTGGTCAGCGGCTGCATCCGTTTGGTCTCCATCGCCGTGCGGATGAGGGGGGCAAATTCTTCCCGTGTGCCGAGCTGAAAGGCATTTCCGGCTCTCACCACCTGCAAAGCGCTCTCCGTTTCCGCATAGTGTCGGGAAAGGGCTTCCACCAAAGCGGTAACTTCCGCTTCCGGCAGTTCCAGTGCCTGCGCAAGCCTTGTGATCTCCACAGGCTCACCGGCTGCGAACAGGATCGCCTCTACTTTCGCATGGTCTGTCATGCCGTTCCCCTCCTCTTGGCGCACAGTTTCAGCATGGTATTGTCCTCATTCAGGCGGATACGCCCGAATCGTGTCAGCTCCAGCACCGCTAAAAAGGTCGCCACCCGTGCAGAGCGGTCGTGCAAGCCCTCATAGAGCGAAGCCACCGCCACGTCCCTGCCGTCAAACAAAAGCCGCAGCACGTGAACGATCTTCGAGCTGACAGAAACGACCTGCTCCTGTGTCACGGTGTCTGTGATCTTTTCAGAAAGTTTCTGCTTGTCCGGCTGTATCCTGCCGATCTGGGCAAGCGCCTTTGTCAGCAGTGACGGGTCATGCGTCAGCCCGTAGGTCTGCTGCACTTTCGGCAGCACCATAGGCTTGCGGACGAACACATCATCCCCCACAAAACGTTCCCGCAGCTCACGTGCTGCCTGCTGACAGAGGGCATATTCGATGAGAGCGCCCTGCAATTCCCGCTTCTCCCGTTCAGCTTCCTCCTGCTTGGGCAGGAGCGAGACGGTCTTGATGTAGACGAGCCGGGCTGCCATTTCGAGAAATTCTCCCGCAAGCTCCAGATCCTGCTCTTTCGCCTGTGCGATGTAGAGCAGATACTGTTCCAGCAGCTTGGTGATCTCAATGTCGTTGATGTTCAGCTTGTGCTTGGCGATCAGGTGCAGCAGCAGGTCAAGCGGTCCGGTAAACACATCCAGATGAAATTCGATCGCCATATCAGAACACCGCCGGGATCCAATCGGTGATGAACAGCATCCCCTTGGCGATCAGCTCGACCAGAACAGACAGCGGTCCGCTCAGGATACCCGTCATCAGCAAGATCATCATCAGCCCATAAAACACCGCCTGATTGCGCATCAGCCACAGTTCCGCCCTTGGCGGCAGGAAATAGGTCAGAATGCGGGAACCGTCCAACGGCGGCACGGGTATCAGGTTGAACAAAGCAAGGTTGATGTTGACGATCACAAAATAGAACACTGCCACATAGAGGTACTCGTTCCGGTACAAAGAGAACGCACAGAGCTGCATGATCACAACGCCCACAAGGGCAGCAAGCAGATTGGAGACCGGTCCGGCAATGGCAGTCAGCATCATGCCAAGGCGGCGGTTCTTGAAATTCATTGGATTGACCGGTACGGGCTTTGCCCACCCGAACCCGCAGAACAACAGCAGCAGCGCCCCCAACGGGTCGATATGCGCCAGCGGTGACAGGGTCAGCCTACCCCGTTCCTTGGCGGTATTGTCCCCCAGTTTGTAGGCTACGAGCGCATGGGCACACTCATGCAGCGGATTGATGAGCAGCACGACCATGAGACAGACAAAAAATCTTAGTACCCGTTCGGTGGATAAAATTCCCATATCCTTCCTCCATTTGCAGCTATATCTGAACATTCACTTCTTTATTATACTACATTCAGCCGGATTTTGCAAGTGATTTTGCACAAATTCTCAAAAATTTCCTAACTGCCGTCCCAAAAAGCGGAAAGGCAAGGCATTTCCGGCGGGCAAAATGAAATTTTTGAAAAATTTTGAAAAAACACTTGCTTTTTTTTGAAAGATGTGCTATACTATAGTACAGTAGTGTTTTTGACACAAGGTGAAGGAGGTGTTTTCAATGGCAAAATGTGAGATCTGCGGCAAGGGTGTTACTTTCGGCAACAAGGTGTCCCACTCCCACAGAGCATCCAACAGAACATGGAAGCCCAATGTACAGCGTGTCAAGGCGATCGTCAAGGGGACTCCCTGTCATATCTATGTATGCTCCAGATGCCTGCGTTCCGGTAAGGTGGTTCGTGCCAAGGAGGCATAATGCGCATTCGCAGTGAAAAGAGATCTCCCCGGTATCTGCGGAGAGATATATCAGGAGCCGTAAAGCTCCTGATTTTTCATATGCGGTTTTTGTAAGTTTCCTAAAAAACAGTTGACTTTATTGCCGGACTGTGGTATAATGTCAATAACAGACGGACACAGCGCCTTTCAGGGCTGCCCGATGAATTTTAGAATGAGGTGAAAAGATTGGCAGAGATCAGACAGAGCAAAGTACCCGTGACCAACCCCGGTCTGGTACAGGCAATGGAGGCAATGAAACAGGAACGTACCCCCAAAACGGAGCTGACATTTATCAATCATATGAAAGCAGCACGTTTTCTCGTTCCAGCAAATATACGTCAGGTGCAGAAGGCAGAAGCCAATGAGGACGGCACAGTAGTACTGAAAGATGTACCGGAAGTACAGATCCTGCTGTTCAATAACAAGGAAAATCAGAAGTTCCTGCCCCTGTTCACAGACCCCGTAGAAGCACGGAAATGGGAGGGCTTTTCGGATCATCAGATGTTCGCATTCAGCTTTCAGGATCTGTGCCGCTTCTGCGAGACCCACAATGCGGAAACCTTAGTGGGTGTTGTGGTAAACCCCTACGGTCACAATATCATCATCAATACAGACACCATCCAGCGTATGCGTGACACGGAAAACATCGCCCCCGGCACAAAAGTACAGATCGGCGACTACAAGGAAGAACCCCAGCCCCTGCTGAACACCCTGCTTTCGCATCTGTCCGGCGAAAATGGCTTTGTTAAGGCTTATCTGCGTGTCATGAAGCGTGAGGACAAGCCCAACCCGAATTTCCTGCTCATCTTAGAAATAGACAAAAGCGTCATCACCAATTCCGATGAACTGCGTGCAGCGTTCGACAAGATCGCTGCGGTCGCAAAGCCCCACCTGAGAGGGGCAGAACTTGCCATTGTACCGTCAGATAGCAACTTTGGCGTGGCTGCTCTGCGCAATGCTGTGCCTTTCTTTGAAAGATAACAACGTAAGTCCGCCGGGAGGCGGACTTTTCTTTTTTCTGATTGTAAACTTTTTTCTGAAACAGGTTGACAAAGCATCCATTTTATGGTATACTTAAATTGACAACCAAGCAATAAAACAGGTTGACAATCAAGGAGGTTTTACCATGAAAACGAAAGACATTATCCTGACTGCCATGTTTACGGCGCTGATCTCGGTAGGAACATTTATCCGCATTCCCCTGCCGCTGTGCCCCCTGACACTACAGCCGCTGTTCACAGCACTGGCAGGGGTCGTGCTCGGCAGCAAACGGGGCAGTGCGGCAGCGTTCGGGTATCTGCTGCTGGGGCTGCTCGGTGTGCCGGTCTTTTCGGGCGGCGGCGGTATCGGTTACATCCTGAAACCAACATTCGGGTTCATTCTCGGCTTCTGCGTGCAGGCATACATCACCGGGCGCTTTGCCGAAACAGGCACACCGAAACTCCCCCGCCTGATTGCCGGAACGCTGTGCGGCATGATCGTCATGTACGCTATGGGGGCAGTGTATTACTGGCTCATCAGCGAATTTTACCTTGGCAGTTTTACGGGCGTATGGGTCATGCTCCTCAACTGCTGCCTGCTGCCGCTGCCGAAAGACGTACTCTCCTGCGTTCTGGCAGCAGTGCTGGGCGTACGGCTTCTGCCGGTTGTAAAGCGCATGGAACAGTCTGCGGTCGCATGAACTTCTAATACACCAGCATTCCGGGTTTCTGGACAGACAAAAAGGAGCACCTTCCGGTGCCCCTTTTGCTTTATTCTCCAGCTTCGACGGGTTCAGGCAGCTCAGGGATCATCTCGATCACAAAGCGCAGAACACTCAGCGCATCATTCGGCTCAACGATACCATTCAGGTCAACATCACCATTGAGCAGCTGCTCATCATCCAGCGTTGTGAGGTTCATCAGGAAACGGTTTATCTCAATGACATCCGCAAGATTCACCTTACCGTCCACCTGCACGTCACCATATACAACACCGCTCGGTGCAGGCGCAGTCGGATCTTCCGATTCTGTCGGTTCATCCGTTGGTTCATCCGTTTCTGTCACTTCTTCTGTCGGGTCTGTGTCCCCGGTGTCCTTCTTCACCCAAGCATCCACGATGGAAACATCTGCCGTATCCGCAGCATCCTCGCCGATACCTGCGTACCAGATCTGCCCTTGGAAAGACTTCTGCTGGTTGAGCTGTTCCTTGACAGCGTCAATGACCGGATCGTCCTCCTCCAGTACATCCGTGCCGAGGGATACATTGTACAGGTCTTTCACAAGGTCAACCTCTACGACACCGCTCTTCGTGGTTTCCCACTGCACATTTGCCCAGTAGTACTCCCCGTCCACCTCGACGGAAACACCAAGGCAGCCGTTTGCATAATTGATCGCATCATCCGCAAGCACGATCTTCAGGCAGACCACATCGCCCGGTTCCGGCAGGTCGATCTGATAGATATTGTTCTTTTTGTCAAAGGCAATGCTTGCGTGCCCCTCTTCCGGTTCTTCCGGTTCGGTATTCTCAACCGGATTCGTAGCATCGGGGTCGATCACGATCGTGCCGAAGTCCGGCAGCTCATCGAGCGTGATGCACATTTCGCTGTTGTACAGCTCCTTGAGGTCAGCCGGGTCGTTGATATTCGGGTTGCTGACAAAATTGGTGCTCTCATTACCGCCGTCATACCACGGCATATAGTACAGCCATCCAGCCTGATCGCCTTCAATATTGGCAAGTGTCGGAATGGAGTCGCACTCAAACATAGCGACCATCTTTGCACTGTTGAAACGTTCCATGATGTTGTAGAACGTATCAGCGATCGAGCTGACATTGTGCGACTGTCCGCCGTTGCAGTTGTACTTGTCATAGCCCATGATGTCTACATACTGATCGCCCGGGTACCAGTTAGCGGAAGTGCTGTAGTCATAGCTGTTCCACTCCCAGATGAGGTTGTGGCAGCCCTTGACATTCGTCAGGTAGTCATACGTAAACTTCCACAGTTCCTTGTATGCCTTAGAGCCCTCTCTGCCCCACCAGAACCAAGAGGTATTCTCACCGCCGTTGCCCTCTGCTTCGTGCAGCGGTCTCCAGAGGACAGTAATGTTCTGCTCCTGCAATTTCTGGAACTGTTCCGCTAAAACATCCAGCGACTGTGTATAGTACTGGTTTTCTTTCGTGCCTTCCTCAGCAGCCTTTGACGGAGAGAAATCTGTCTTTTCAGAATAGGTCGTCTTGTCAAAGCCAAGGGAAGAACCGATCTCATAGCTTGCAAAATCTGTCGGCACATTCAGGTGGAACGATGCGGTAACGATACCGCCTTTCTGTCCCCATTCCATAGCACGGCTAAAGCTGCCGTCATCACTGCCGAAGCAGGGATTGCAGTAGTTGCCAAAGTCAAAGCCACGGATCGCCGGGAGTTTTCCGGTAGTTTCTTCGAGATACTTGAATTCGGTTTCTTCATCATGCGGACCGCCGTGATAGATCTCCTGCTGTCCGACAAGGAACTGCTTGCCGTAAATGCTTGCCAAGTACGCCATGACCTGCTTGGTGCTTTCGATCGCATCGGGGTCGCAGGTGCTGGTCTGTGTTGCCTTGATCTCCGGGCGTGTCGGTGCAACGTAGTCCGTTACCAGCACATAGTCAAGGTTTGTCCAGCCCCATGTGCCGACAACGGCAATGGTATTTTCACCAGCCTTGAGTGAAACCCTGCCCAGATCCAGTTCTTTGAACTCCTCGCACTCGTCAAACTTTGCGGTCGTCAAGCCCTCGCCATTGACCGTGACATTGCCCTGCTTGCTGCCGTAGGGGGCAGAGTAGGCAATTTTCAGCGAATAATCGCCTGCTTCCTCGATGTCCACTGTTACAGATGCTTCCGGGAGCGTTCCCTCGTTGTTACCAAGGAACACATACCCAGTGCCGGAATAGCCTTCCCCGTCCGTCTGAACGGTCGCATCATTCACCGTCTCGCCGTCCTCGAACTCTGCCTTGACATTTACCGCAGCAGCCGGCATCGGCATCACCAGAAGCGTGTTCACAAGCATTGCCGCAGCCAAAGTGCCGCCGGCAAATCTTCTTTTCTTCATCATCATCTTCCTCCCTCAGGATAATATAGGAAAAACTGTGAAGCATTTTTTCCTGAAAGTAGATATTTCTACAATTATCATTATACCATTTCTCCGTCAGACTTGCAAGAGCTGTTTAGATTTTTATGCAAATTCACCAATTATTTTAGTGAATTTGCCCATAGCAACACACAAAAAAGAGGACAGTTTCCTGTCCTCTTTTGAGCGTATTTTACTCGTCGATGGAGATAACCACACCAGAACCAACGGTTCTGCCACCCTCACGGATAGCGAAACGCAGATTCTGCTCGATAGCGATCGGAGTGATCAGCTCAACGTGCATCTCAACGTTGTCACCGGGGCGGCACATCTCAACGCCCTCAGGCAGAGTGATGGAGCCGGTAACGTCAGTGGTTCTGAAATAGAACTGCGGCTTGTACTTGTTGAAGAACGGTGTATGACGACCGCCCTCTTCCTTCTTCAGCACGTATACCTGACCGGTAAACTTGGTGTGCGGATGAATGGAACCGGGCTTGCAGAGTACCTGTCCTCTCTCAACGTCCTTTCTCTGGATACCACGGAGCAGTGCGCCAACATTGTCGCCAGCTTCGCAGAAATCAAGAGTCTTACGGAACATTTCCAGACCGGTAACAACTGTCTTGGTCTTCTCGTCCTTCAGGCCAACGATCTCAACTTCCTCGCCGACATTCAGCTTACCACGCTCTACACGGCCGGTAACAACCGTACCACGGCCGGAAATTGTCATGGTGTCCTCGATCGGCATCAGGAACGGCTTTGCATCGTCTCTCTCAGGTGTCGGGATGTAGTTGTCTACTGCATCCATCAGCTCAAGGATCGGTGCGTAAGCCGGGTCGCTGAGGTCATCCGGCGCTTCCAGAGCCTTCAGCGCAGAGCCCTTGATGATCGGAATATCATCGCCCGGGAAGTCATAGGAAGTCAGGGTATCACGGATATCCATCTCAACCAGCTCGAGCAGCTCTTCGTCATCGACCTGATCAGCCTTGTTCATGAATACAACGATAGCCGGAACGCCTACCTGACGAGCAAGCAGGATGTGCTCCTTGGTCTGTGCCATAGGACCGTCAGATGCAGCAACAACGAGAATTGCGCCGTCCATCTGTGCAGCACCGGTGATCATGTTCTTTACATAGTCAGCATGACCGGGGCAGTCCACGTGAGCATAGTGACGCTTGTCTGTCTCATACTCAACGTGAGCGGTGTTGATCGTGATACCACGCTCTCTCTCCTCAGGAGCCTTATCGATCATATCGTAAGCCTCATACTTAGCCTGACCCTTCATAGCGAGAGTCTTGGTGATAGCAGCAGTCAACGTGGTCTTACCGTGGTCAACGTGACCGATCGTACCAATGTTTACGTGCGGCTTAGTACGCTCAAATTTTGCCTTTGCCATTGGAATTTCCTCCTTAGAATTCAATTTGGTTTATCCAGCTGCGTATGCCGCAGCATCCGATAACAGTATTATACCACATTTCCCACCGGAATGCAAGTGTTTTTGAAAAAATTTCTTACCGAATTCCCAAAAACCTGCATTCCGTCCGGAAATGCATTCAGCAGAAGCAGATCAGCCCTTGTTGCGGGATGTCATGATGCCTTCTGCAATGTTCTTCGGTACTTCCTTGTAGCTGTGCGGCTCCATGGAATACTGCCCACGTCCCTGTGTGTTGGAACGCAGGTTATTGGAGTAGCCGAACATCTCCGAAAGCGGAACGAGTGCATCGACCTGCACAGTACCGGGTCTTGTCTCCTGACCGAGGATCTCACCACGGCGGGAGCTGAGGTCGCCGATGATATTGCCCAGATAATCGTCCGGTGCAATGACAGAGACCTTCATGATCGGCTCCATCAGAGCAGGGCTTGCCTTGCGCATAGCCTCCTTGAACGCCATAGAACCGGCGATCTTGAATGCCATTTCCGAGGAGTCTACTTCATGGTACGATCCATCATACAGCTCGACCTTGACATCGACTACCTGATAGCCTGCCAAGATACCAGCCTGCATTGCGCCTTGGATACCGGCATCGACTGCCGGGATATATTCCTTCGGGATAGAACCGCCGACAACGGAGTTGACGAATTCATAGCCCTTGCCGGATTCATTCGGAGAAACACGGATCTTGACATGACCGTACTGACCCGAACCACCGGTCTGCTTCTTGTACTTGTAATCCACATCGGCATTGCCCTTGATGGTTTCCTTGTAGGATACCTGCGGTGCGCCGACATCTGCCTCGACCTTGAACTCACGCAGCAGTCTGTCTACGATAATATCCAGATGCAGCTCGCCCATGCCGGCGATGATCGTCTGACCGGTCTCCTCGTCCGTCCATGTCCGGAATGTCGGGTCTTCCTCTGCCAGCTTGGCAAGTGCGATACCCATCTTTTCCTGACCGGCTTTGGTCTTCGGCTCGATCGCAAGGTTGATAACAGGCTCCGGGAATTCCATGGATTCGAGAATAACCGGATGATTTTCGTCACAAAGCGTATCGCCCGTGGTGGTCACTTTCAGACCGATCGCAGCGGCAATATCGCCGGAGTACACTTTTTCCAGTTCCTTCCGGGCATTGGCGTGCATCTGAACGATACGCCCGATCCTCTCGTGCTTGTCCTTGGTGGAGTTGAGTACACCAGAACCTGCCTCCAGCACACCGGAGTACACACGGAAGAATGTCAGCTTTCCGACAAACGGATCGGTTGCGATCTTGAATGCCAGTGCTGCAAACGGCTCGTCGTCCGAAGAGGGTCTTTTCTCCTCCTCACCAGTTTCCGGGTTCACGCCTGTGATAGCCGGAACGTCCAGCGGAGAGGGCATATAATCTACAATGGCATCCAGAAGCTTCTGTACGCCCTTGTTCTTGTAAGAAGTACCGCAGGTAACAGGTACCATCGTATTGGCAAGCGTAGACTTTCTGATGCAGGCTTTGATCTCCTCAATGGTAAGCTCCTCGCCTGCAAAATACTTCTCCATCAGTGCCTCATCCTGCTCGGCAACGTGTTCGAGCAAAGACTCATGGTATTCCTGTGCCTTTTCCTTCATATCGTCCGGGATTTCTTCCACACGGATATCCTTGCCGATGTCGTCATAGTACACATATGCCTTCATTTCCACAAGGTCAATGATTCCCTTGAATGTCTCCTCAGCGCCGATCGGCAGCTGGATCGGAACGGCATTGCACTTCAGACGGTCATGCATCATGTCTACGACCCTGTAGAAGTCCGCACCCATGATGTCCATCTTGTTGACATAAGCCATTCTCGGCACTTTGTACTTATCTGCCTGTCTCCATACGGTTTCAGACTGCGGTTCTACGCCGCCCTTAGCGCATAAAACCGTCACAGAGCCGTCCAGTACACGCAGGGAACGCTCGACCTCGACCGTGAAATCCACGTGCCCGGGTGTGTCGATGATATTGATTCTGTGACCTGCCCAGTAAGCAGTCGTAGCGGCAGAAGTGATCGTGATACCTCTTTCTTTCTCCTGTATCATCCAGTCCATGGTGGCAGCCCCCTCGTGGGTCTCGCCGATCTTATGGTTGATACCGGTATAGAACAGGATACGCTCTGTGGTAGTGGTCTTGCCGGCATCGATGTGCGCCATGATGCCGATATTTCTGGTTCTTTCCAGAGTACAATCTCTTGGCATAGCATTTCCTCCTTATACCGCAGGATACTTACCAGCGGTAGTGAGCAAACGCCTTGTTTGCCTCTGCCATCTTGTGGGTATCCTCACGCTTCTTGCAGGCACCGCCGGTGTTGTTGAGCGCATCGAGGATCTCTCCTGCAAGTCTTTCCTTCATGGTCTTTTCGTTACGAAGTCTGGCATACTTGGTGATCCATCTCAGACCGAGCGTCTGTCTGCGCTCCGGACGGACTTCCATGGGCACCTGATAGGTCGCACCGCCCAGACGGCGTGCCTTGACCTCCAGCTGCGGCATGATGTTTTCCATGGCTTCCTCAAAGACCTCCAGCGCATCTCTGCCGGACTTCTCAGCCACGATCTCAAATGCACCGTAAACAATTTTCTGTGCTACACCCTTCTTACCGTCCAGCATCACGTTGTTGATCAGACGTGTCACGAGCTTGGAATTGTAAACCGGGTCTTCCAGCACATCACGCTTTGCGACATTACCTCTTCTTGGCATTTCGCTTCCCTCCTTCACATTAGTTGTGCGGAACGTTCCGCAGGCGTGAATTCATAGGTACTCGTCCGGCACCTGCCGGCACGTCAGGGGAGAGGCTTTGTACAGAACGCATCTATATAAAGACTCCACACACCTGTGGTAATCAATGATTCACATAAATTTGCAGTTTTGGCGGCTTACTTCTTGCCTGCCTTGGGCTTCTTGGCACCGTACTTGGAACGTGCCTGACCACGGTTTGCCACGCCCTGTGCATCGAGTGCGCCACGGATGATGTGGTAACGCACACCGGGGAGATCCTTGACACGTCCGCCACGGATGAGCACAACAGAGTGTTCCTGCAGATTGTGCCCGATACCCGGAATGTAGGATGTTACCTCGTAACCGTTTGTCAGCTTAACTCTGGCGATCTTACGCATAGCAGAGTTCGGCTTCTTCGGGGTGGTGGTCTTTACGACAGTGCACACGCCTCTTTTCTGGGGAGCGCTCTGGTCGATCTGCACCTTCTTCTTGGCATTGTAGCCTTTCTGGAGTGCCGGTGCTGTGGACTTGGAGACCTGCATCTTTCTGCCCTTGCGCACGAGCTGGTTAAATGTTGGCATTTGGTTTCCTCCTTTTTAGTAAATTTATGCGGCAAACACCGCATACCTTGCTATTATACACCATTTTTCCGCATTTGTCAAGGGGAAACAAAAAATTTTTTCGTTTTTTCAGGAAAATTTTTTCTGCCGTCATCCGCTTGCATAATTTCCAAAATTATTGTATGAAAATTGTATAGATCTACGAAATTTGGAAATCTACTTGACAAAGGATATTATAATATGATAAAATAAATAAATGTTCGCTGTGGCGGATCGCCGCAGTCAGGCAGAATAGTATAGCACATCCGGCGGGTTTTGTCAAGCCCCGGCGGAAAATTTTTTCAAAATCTGTAAGGAGGTATCCGCCTATGGTTAATGTAACCGCCAAACAGCTCGGAAAAAACGTCAGGATGAGCTTTGGCAAGATCCCGGAAATTCTGGATATGCCAAACCTGATCGAGATCCAGAAAAATTCCTACAAGTGGTTCCGTGAAGAGGGACTCAAGGAAGTGTTCCGTGATTTTGCTGCCACAGATTACAACGGCAACCTCGTGCTGACCTTTACCGGGTATCGTTTTGATGACGAAGCCCGCAAGTACAAGACCATCGCCAAAGCCAAGGAGCATCAGGCAACCTTTGCCTCTCCCCTGCGTGTCACCGCCAAACTCTGGAACAAGGAGACAGGCGAGGTCAAGGAAAGCGAGATCTTCATGGGTGATTTCCCGCTCATGACCGACAGCGGTACTTTCGTCATCAACGGTGCAGAGCGTGTCATCGTTTCCCAGTTGGTGCGTTCTCCCGGCGTTTACTATGACATGGAAAAGGACAAGACCGGCAAGGAGCTGTTCCGTTCCACCATTATCCCGAACCGTGGTGCATGGTTGGAATATGAAATGGACTCCAACGACATCGTCTATGTCCGTATCGATAAAAACCGCAAGATCCCACTGACCACGTTCCTGCGTGCCATCGGACTTGGCACGGATCTGGAGATCGAGGAGAAGTTCGGGCATGACGAACGGCTCTATGAAACCATTCTCCAGAAGGACACCACCAAAACCGTCAATGACGGTCTGATCGAAGTTTATAAAAAACTCCGCCCCGGTGAACCGCCGACTGTGGAAAGTGCGACCAGCCATCTCGATATGCTGCTGTTCGACCCCCGGCGCTATGACCTGTGCAAGTTCGGGCGGTATAAATATAACAAGAAACTCGGCATTGCCGCAAGGATCTCCGGGCGGCTCGTTTCCCGTCCGGTCGTGCATCCTGTCACCGGCGAAGTGCTTGCCGAAGCCGGCGAAGTGCTGACCTACGACAAGGCGCAGGAAATCCAGCAGGCAGGTGTCATGGAAGCTTTCCTGACCGTGGAATCGAAGCAGTTCTACACGGACGAAAACGGGCAGACCAACATCCGCATGGTCGAAAAGGAGATCAAAGTCCTCGGCAACGGCATGGTTGATCTGGCAGGTTATGTGGATTTCGATCCGGCAGAGATCGGCATCAAGGAGCTTGTCTGCGTGCGTGTACTCCGGGAAATTCTCGACAGCACCCCCGCTGATGAGCTGAAAGCTGTCATGAAACGCCGTGCCGAAGAACTTGTCCCCAACCATATTACGCTCGATGATATTTTTGCCTCCGTTTCCTACTTCCTCAACCTCTGCGAGGGCGTGGGCAATATCGACGACATCGACCACCTCGGCAACCGCCGTATCCGCCGTGTCGGCGAACTGCTCCAGAACACCATGCGTTCCGGCATGGCAAGAATGGAGCGTGGCATCCGGGAGCGCATGAGCCTCCAGACACAGGACATGGATGTCATCACCCCACAGGCACTCGTCAACATCCGTCCCGTCACCTCACAGGTCAAGGAATTTTTCTGCTCCTCTCCCCTTTCGCAGTTCATGGATCAGAACAACCCGCTTGCCGAACTGACACACAAGCGCCGTCTTTCTGCGCTTGGTCCGGGCGGTCTGTCCCGTGACCGTGCCGGATTTGAGGTGCGTGACGTACACTATTCCCACTACGGCAGAATGTGCCCGATCGAGACCCCCGAAGGTCCGAACATCGGTCTGATCTCCTACCTTGCCACATTTGCGAAGATCAATGAATACGGCTTCATCGAAGCCCCCTACCGCCGTGTGGACAAAACGACCGGCATCGTAACGGATGAGGTCGTATATATGCCGGCTGACGTGGAGGACAACTTCATCGTCGCACAGGCGAATGAACCCCTGACAGAGGACGGGCGCTTTGCACGTCCGAGAGTTACCGCAAGATTCCGGGATAAAATTCTCGAATGTGAGAACTCCAAGGTTGACTTCATGGACGTTTCGCCGAAGATGGTCGTTTCCGTTGCAACGGCAATGATCCCCTTTCTCGAAAACGATGATGCGAACCGTGCCCTCATGGGTGCGAATATGCAGCGGCAGGCTGTGCCGCTCCTGAAAACCGAGCGCCCGTTCGTGGGCACCGGTATGGAATACAAGGCAGCCGTGGACTCCGGCGTATGTGTCCTCTCTGAAACGGACGGTACGGTTACTTCCGTCTCTGCGGACAGGGTCGTGGTGCAGGATCCGGACAAGATTGACCACACCTATGAACTGATCAAGTTCAAGCGCTCCAATCAGGACACCTGTGTCAACCAGCGTCCAATCGTCAGTGTCGGTGAGACCGTCCGCAAGGGACAGGTGCTGGCAGACGGTCCGGCAACGGCTGATGGTGAAATTTCCCTCGGCAAGAATGCCCTCATCGGCTTCATGACGTGGGAAGGCTACAACTACGAGGATGCCGTTCTCCTGAATGAACGGCTTGTCCGGGAGGATGTGTTCACGTCCATCCACATCGAGGAACATGAGCTGGAATGCCGTGACACCAAACTCGGTCCGGAAGAGATCACCCGTGACATCCCGAATGTCGGCGACGATGCCCTCAAGAACCTTGATGAACACGGTATTATCCGCATCGGTGCAGAGGTCACTGCCGGTGACATTCTGGTCGGCAAAGTCACCCCGAAGGGTGAAACGGAGCTGACTGCCGAAGAACGTCTGCTCCGGGCAATTTTCGGCGAAAAGGCAAGAGAAGTCCGTGACAACTCCCTGAAAGTACCGCACGGTGAGGGCGGCGTTGTCATTGACGTGAAGATCTTCAAGCGTGGCGAAAAGATCGCTGAGGACAGCGATGCGGAAGTTTCTGAACTGGGTACAGGCGTAAATATGCTCGTGCGCTGCTACATTGCGCAGAAGCGTAAGATCTCTGTCGGCGACAAGATGGCAGGCAGACACGGCAACAAGGGCGTTGTGTCCCGTATCCTGCCGGAGGAGGATATGCCTTTCCTGCCGGATGGCACACCGCTCGACATCGTGCTGAATCCGCTGGGCGTTCCGTCCCGTATGAACATCGGGCAGGTGCTCGAAGTACACCTCGGCATGAGTGCTAAGGCGCTCGGCTGGCACATCATGACACCGGTCTTTGACGGTGCGCATGAACAGGACATCCGTGCCTGCTTCCGGGAAGCCAATGAAAAAAATGCGCCCTACCGTGACGAACCGTTTGAGATCGGGAAAATGGACAAGGTCATCAACCCCCGTGCGCTGGAAATGAACGAGGACGGCAAGTTCACGCTCTATGACGGCAGAACGGGCGAGAAATTTGACAACCGTGTCACGGTCGGCTATATGTATTACCTGAAACTTCACCATCTGGTTGACGATAAAATTCATGCCCGTTCCGTAGGTCCTTACTCTCTGGTAACGCAGCAGCCGCTTGGCGGTAAGGCGCAGTTCGGCGGTCAGCGTTTCGGCGAAATGGAAGTATGGGCGCTCGAAGCGTACGGCGCTGCCTACACATTGCAGGAGATCCTGACTGTCAAGTCGGACGATACCATAGGCCGTGTCAACACCTATGAACACATTGTCAAGGGACAGAATGTGCCGAAACCGGGCATTCCGGAATCGTTCAAGGTACTCATCAAGGAAATGCAGTCTCTCGGTCTGGATGTCAAGGTACTGGACGAGAACCATGAGGAGATCGACCTCAAGCAGCATTTTGAAGAGGACGATGAGATCGTCATCCCGTCTGCGGACTATTCCGATGACTTCCGGCATGACAGCAATGAATCTGAATTTGAGGAAAATGGCTTCATGACCGGCGATGTGGAGGATATTGACAATTTCCCGGACGATGAGGACGACGACGACGAAGGCGATATGTTCGCAGAACCGACACCGCTGGACATTGAAGATGCTTTTTCTGAGGGCGATGACTTTCAGTTCTGATACAGGCAGCAGGCGTGCCTGCTGTGCCACTACTTTGAAGGAGGTATAAGGTTTGGAATCTACCACGTTTGACTCATTGCAGATCGGTCTTGCCTCCCCGGAGCGCATCCGGGAATGGTCCTACGGCGTTGTAGAACGCCCGGAAACCATTAACTACAGAACACAGAAACCGGAAACCGGCGGTCTGTACTGCGAACGCATTTTCGGTCCGACCAAGGACTGGGAATGCCATTGCGGCAAATTCAAGAAGATACGCTTCAAGGGGAAGATCTGCGATCGCTGCGGCGTAGAAGTCACCCGTGCCAAGGTGCGCCGTGAGCGCATGGGACACATTGAACTGGCTGCACCGGTTTCTCATATCTGGTATTTCAAGGGAACACCGTCCCGCATCGGGCAGGTGCTGGAAGTTTCCCAGAAACGTCTCGAAGAAGTTCTGTATTTTACCAAATATATCGTTTTAGAGCCGGGCGATACTTCCCTTGTCAAAAACCAGCTCATCACGGAAAAGGAATATCAGGAGACGCAGGAACAGTACGGGGATACGTTCATCGCAGAAATGGGCGCTGAAGCCATTCAGTGGCTGTTACAGGAATACGACCCGGACAGCTATGTGCGTTTCTTTGAAAAACACATTCAGATGTTCTCCAAGGTCATTGGGCTGTCCGAAAAGGAGATACACAACTACCTGCACCGGTTCACCTATTATGTGGAAAGTGCGGAAAATTCCGGCTACCATGACGGCGATATTGTCGGCTATGCAGACTATAAGGAAATGCTGCTTCCCTACAACCGCAAGTGTGAGGACAATCCGTCCGACAAGCCCGCTGTCATCAAGAGCGGTTTCCCCTATATGCTCGAACTGTTTG
Source organism: uncultured Clostridia bacterium (assembly GCA_947629905.1). Lineage (GTDB taxonomy): Bacteria > Bacillota > Clostridia > Oscillospirales > Ruminococcaceae > UBA3855. Next base: position 81,856 of record CANRFM010000004.1, on the reverse strand, counting down.
AGCAGAATTTTGACCCCACCAATGAGGAATTTGCCGAGATCCGCCGTGAAAACTGGGTCGATGATCTCCAGTATACTGCCAACGAACTGAAAGCAGAACTGCGTGATCTCCCCAACGGACAGAAGAAGATCAAACTGCTCAAACGGCTTGAGATCATTGAAGCATTCCTCCAGTCCGGCAACAAGCCTGCATGGATGGTCATGGATGTCATTCCGGTCATTCCGCCCGATCTGCGCCCGATGGTCATGCTCGACGGCGGCAGATATGCGACTTCCGACCTGAACGACCTCTATCGCCGTGTCATCAACCGCAACAACCGCCTTCAGAGAATGCTGAAACTCGAAGCGCCGGACATCATCGTCCGCAACGAAAAGCGTATGCTGCAAGAGGCTGTGGATGCCCTCATCGACAACGGCAGACACGGCAGACCCGTCACCGGACCGAACAACCGTGCCCTCAAATCGCTCTCTGATATGCTCAAGGGCAAGCAGGGACGTTTCCGTCAGAACCTCCTCGGCAAGCGTGTGGACTACTCCGGACGTTCCGTTATCGTTGTCGGTCCTGAGCTGAAAATGTACCAGTGCGGTCTCCCGAAAGAAATGGCACTCGAACTCTTCAAGCCTTTCGTCATGAAGCGGCTCGAAGATACCGGTGTCATTGCCAACATCAAGTCCGCCCGCAAGATCGTGGACAGAGCGACCGACAAATCCGTCTGGGATGCCCTCGAACACGTGATCAAGGCACACCCGGTACTGCTGAACCGTGCGCCTACGCTTCACCGTCTGGGTATTCAGGCATTTGAGCCGATCCTCGTAGAGGGTCGTGCCCTGAAACTGCATCCGCTCGTATGTTCGGCATTCAATGCCGACTTTGACGGCGACCAGATGGCAGTGCATCTGCCGCTTTCCGCTGAGGCACAGGCAGAGGCACGTTTCCTGATGTTGGCTGCCAACAACCTCCTCAAGCCCTCCGACGGCAAACCCGTGGCTGTACCCTCGCAGGATATGGTACTGGGTTCGTACTACCTGACCCTCCTCAAACCGGATGATAAAGGCGCAGGCAAGTGCTTCCGGGATGTGGATGAAGCGATGATGGCTTACTATGAGGGCGATGTCACGCTCCATGCACCCATTCGGGTACGCATCACCAAGGATGTCGCTGAAAAGAAACTCTCCAAGATCATCGACTGCACCATCGGCAGACTGATCTTCAACGAAAATATTCCGCAGAACCTCGGCTATGTGGACAGAACCAGCTCGGAGCGGCAGTTTGATCTGGAAATTTCTTTCCTCGTCAAGAAAGGGAATCTCGGCGATATCATTGACCGCTGCATCCGTATCCACGGTACGACCACAACTTCCGAAGTACTTGACAAGATCAAGGCACTCGGCTTCAAGTATTCCACACGTTCCGGTATCACCACCGCTGTCTGCGATGCGACCATTCCGCCGCAGAAGCAGGATATTCTGAAAGCTGCGGATGAACGTATCGCCCTCATCAACAAGCAGTACGAGATGGGACGTATTTCAGAACTGGAAAAATCCAAGCTGGTCGTTACCACATGGAACGATGCCACCAATCAGGTGACAGATGCCCTGAAAGCCAACATGGATCCCTACAACCCCATTCAGATGATGGCGGACTCCGGTGCCCGTGGTTCTATCTCACAGCTGCGTCAGCTTGCCGGTATGCGTGGACTGATCTCCAACACTTCCGGTGCGACCATTGAAATTCCAATTCGTGCGAATTACCGTGAGGGACTGAACATTCTTGAATACTTCATCTCCTCCCGTGGTGCCCGCAAGGGGCTTGCCGATACGGCACTGCGTACCGCTGACTCCGGGTATCTGACCCGCCGTCTGGTCGATGTTTCGCAGGATGTCATCATCCGGGAACAGGACTGCGGCACAACGGACGGCATTGAGGTCTATGAGATCCGCAACGGTGATGAACGTATCGAAAAGATGAGCGAACGTCTGATCGGGCGTTTCCTCTGTGCTGATCTGCGGGATGCCGAGACCGGTGAACTGGTCGTCAGCAAGGACAGACTCATTACCGAAAAGGAAGCTGCCCGCATCATTGACATGGGCGTGGAGCGCATCAAGATCCGCTCCGTCCTCAAATGCAAGGCAAAGCGTGGTGTCTGTGCAAAGTGCTACGGCGCAAACCTTGCCAACAACAACCTCGTTTCCGTGGGCGAGGCAGTCGGCATCATCGCCGCACAGTCCATCGGTGAACCGGGTACACAGCTGACCATGAGAACATTCCACACCGGCGGTATCGCTTCCGGCGGTGAGGGCGATATCACACAGGGTCTGCCCCGTGTTGAGGAGCTGTTTGAGGCAAGAAAGCCGAAAAACGCTGCCCTTGTCGCAGGGTGTGACGGTGTGCTGGAACTGCGTGAGGACAAGAACATCCGTACCCTCATCATCCGCAACCCCGAAACCGGCGACAGTGAGGAAGTCAATGTTCCCTACAACTACAAGTACTGCCAGAACGTCCGGAACGGCGTTGCCGTCAAGAAAGGCGACCGCCTGACAGAGGGCAATGTCTATCCGTCCCGTATTCTTGAGGTACTGGACACCTCGGCGGTGCAGGACTATATCATCATCGAAGTGCAGAAAGTGTACCGTTTGCAGGGTGTTGACATCAACGACAAGCACATTGAGGTCATTGTCCGTCAGATGCTCCGTAAGGTGCGCATTGAAGATCCGGGCAGCAGCAATGATCTGCCGGGCGTGGAATATATGCTCACAGGAAATCTTGTCGAGCGCAAGCGTGTGGATGAGATCAACGAGCGCATTCAGGCGCTCATCGATGCCGGAGAAACGGATATGCGCCTGATCGAGACGGCTCCTGTTTTGCAGGGTATCACGAAGGCTGCCTCCAGTTCGGATTCGTTCCTGTCTGCGGCTTCTTTCCAAGAGACCACCAAGGCACTGACCGATGCCGCAATCCGTGGCAAGATCGACGATCTGCAGGGCTTGAAAGAGAATGTTATCATCGGCAAACTCATCCCTGCCGGCACAGGTATGGACATCTACAACAATGTTCAGGTCGTCAAGACTGCCAAGCCGGAAGGCGCACAGCATGAACACAACGCCATGAACCCGATCGTATAAATCAGATAAACGCAAAGCTCCCCTGTCATCCGGCAGGGGAGTTTCTGTATCCGCTATTTTCAGCTATTTTCGTTCTGAAAGGTAAAGTTCTGCCCGGCTCTGGATCTTTTCCGCTGCCTGTTCCGCAGTCTGGTCGCCGGCAAGGTACATACCCAGTTCCTCGTTCAGGATCTCATCGATGTGCAGATCGCTGTAGCAGCTTGCGGTCGTATGTTCAAGCATTTCCATGAACTGTGTCATTTCCGCATCGGTGGCTGCACCGCTTGGCACGTCATTATTGGCGAGCATATCATATGCCTTGTGCGTGCTGTCCTGTTTGGCAGCTTCGATCTGTCCGGCAAGTGCTGCACGGCTCACGGGGAGTGAAGTCAACCCCTGCTGGTACTCGTCCGACAGCATATAGTCCATCCACTTCCAGATCAGGTCCTGCTCTTTGGACATGGCGTTCACGGAGATCGTAAAGTCAGGGTCGAACAGGTTTCCGGCTGACGGATAGCCCACTGCCGTGACATCGTCGCCCCGGAACTGCACAACATGAACATCATGCCAAGCGATCGGGCTGCTTATGGTACTTATTTGCAGCAGGGCAGTGTCGCTCTCCACATTTTCACCGTCTGCATAGCCGAAAGAAGCCTGCTCAAGCTCCGCCTGAGAAGTCAGAGAGGAACTCAATGCCAGGAGCTGTGCAAATTCCGGCGTCTGAAAGCTGCACGTCCCCTGTTCCCAGTCAATGAAGCTGCTCTCCGCAGGCTGCACAAAGTAATACAGAAAATTCTCCGCCGATGCCCAGCTTTCCATCAGTGCCATATCTTCCGGGCGGTTCTGCACCATTGCCGTAAAATCGGCAACCGACAGCCCGCTCTCCGTTCCGACACGCTCCGTCCTGCCAGTGACCGTATTCAAAGCATAGGAAAACCCGATCTGCTGTAACTTTCCGCTGTATTCCATGCTGTCAAAGAAATTCATCAGGTAATCGTCCGGGTTTATCTCCTTCTCCAGTCTCGGACGGAGATCTTCAAACAAGCCCTTGGAAGCCAGTTCCGGGAAAGGCAGATTGTCCGTGCAGATCACGTCCGGTACGACGCCGGAGAGCAGATCTTTCTGAAATGCCTCTACGCTTGCCGGATAGGGATAGGAGTCATCCGGCTGAGCATAATCTACTGTCACGATGCGTGCCTCGCTCTGACTGCGGTTGAACTGAGACACGGCATCGATCAGGCTGGTCTCCAGCTCCACGCCTGCAAGGCTGATGAGCCGGATGTTGTCCTTTTCCTCCTGTGTGCGCTCCCGTGCCAGATAGCAATTCCATGTATTGTCGGATAAGGGATTCTCTGTGAGAAATAAACTTCCGTCCGGCAGTGCTGTCACTTGCATGGTACTGCTCGAAAAGTCCGATGCAATGGCATCCATGAGCAGCTTTTTCTCTGTCTGTGTACCGTTGACCTGTAAGCCGTAGACATTCCAATGCTCTCCGAGCACAAGCAGTTCATAGTCTCCGTATCCCGTTTCAAGGTCGAGCATACTGAGCGGCGTTTCTTCTATGTCGATCTCCTCCGCTTCCGTACCGTCAAGACGCAGAAGCCGGATCGCATCCCTGCCGGATGACGGTGCCCACAGCGCCGCATACACAGCCCCGGAAGCCCCCCTTGCCATGCGATAGATCTTCCAACTGCCAAGATCAATCTCCCTCATCTCCTGAAAATCACTGTCATAGGCAAACAGATGAAACACGCCGTCATTCCCGTAGTAAGTCAAATACAAGCGCCCGTCCGCATTGACTGCACATTGTCCCATGCTTTGACAGTCCTCCGGGAGTTCTACGGGAATGACTTCCTCGTCCTTGCCGTCGGCTGACATTTTGACAGCGGCACAACTGTTCAGCGTGGCGTTCCAGTTTTTGTCAACGGCAATATCCTGCCGGAACTGTAGCATTTTGCCGTCCGGCAGCGGCAGGATCATCCCGTTATCTTGTAGCGGACAGCTCCGGCTCTCGCCCGTTTCCGGATCCAAGAAAAGCAGTTCGTCCGCCTTTCCCTGATAGCTGACATCCAGTGCGACTTCCGTACCAACGGCAAACAAGGGCGAAATGTAGCTGACATCGCCGTCAAGCTTGATCTGCTGTGACGTGTACGAGTGATCCAAGTTGACCGCAAGGGTCGCCCCGGTCTTTTCCTTGCGGCAGCCCGTAAAGCTAAACAGCAGTACCGCAGTTGTGAGAAATGCCATTCCTTTTTTCATAGATATTCCTCCTTTTTTGCCTTTGTGAAAAGGCTTCTATTTATATAACACAGGAAAAAGGCAAGACCTGACACATTTCCGGATACTTTGTAACTATGCACAAATTATGAAGCTTAATTTGTGCATATCGTATAGGTGCTGCCGCTGTCCGGCTGTGCATATACTTATATGAAACACTGGAAACCGTTGGAATTTCCGGCACATCCCTTTACAAATCCCGAAAAGTATGGTATACTGAAAATAAGAAATTTGTCGAAAGGAGAGTCTCATGCACAATCTGAAATTCGTTACCATTTTCCAGTCCATACTCATTATCCTGCTGCTGTGTGCCGTTGTATTCCTGCTGCTGCGGGACAAACCGGAAAATATACCTACCTCCCTCGAAGCAACAGAACCTCTTTCCCCCACTGAAACAGAAACCGCTGCTGCAACGGAAGCTTTCCCCTTTTACCGGACGACCGGAGAGAAAATCCTGCTCAACGAAGGCGGCTACGGGGAGATCTGGCTGCCTGTACTGGCGGACGTGCCTGCCTGCTCTCACGACCCGGAACAGACAGTCAACCGCAACGGGCTGAATTATTACATAGAGGACGGGGAGATCACCTCTGTGCTGGGCGTGGACGTGTCCGCCCACCAGAAAGAGATCGACTGGCAGACCGTCAAGGCTGCCGGGGTAGAATTTGCCATGATACGCTGCGGTTTCCGGGGGTATGGTTCGGGGGAGTTGGCGGTCGATCCCTATTTCGATGCCAATGTACAGGGCGCACTATCTGCCGGACTGGATGTGGGGGTCTATTTCTACTCGCAGGCGATCACCCCGCAGGAAGCCGTTGAGGAAGCGGAAATGACGCTTGCCCTCGTGGGGGACTATCCCCTCACCTACCCGATCGTCTACGACTGGGAGACAGTTTCCACGGATACTGCCCGGACGGACGGCATGGCAGTGGATACGCTCACGGACTGTACGATCGCTTTCTGTGAAACGATCAAGGCTGCCGGATTCACGCCGATGGTCTACCAAAACAAGCGGACAACGCTCCTCAAGCTCGAACTGCCGGCACTGACAGACTACGATTTCTGGCTGGCGGAATACAACGATGAAGCTACTTACTACTACGACTACCGTATGTGGCAGTATTGCTCAGACGGGCGCATTCCGGGCATTGCAGGTGATGTGGACATCAACATTTGCTATCAGCCCTACGGTGAAACGCCATGAAGCTCAGGCGATCCACAAAAATCATGTTCTTCCTCTGCCTTGTGATGCTTGCCGTTAATGGCTTGGCACGGCTCTGTCACCCGGCGGTGGACTGGTACATTGCGCACATATTTCCGTATTTGTCCGGATTCTGGTGCAGGATCTCCGGCATTTTCCCCTTTTCGATCGGAGAATGGATGATCGTGGCAGGGATCGTGCTGGCGGTGCTGGTCATCGTGAGCTTTCCGCTGTGCATGATCTTCGGGAAAGGAAAACGGGGGAAGATCGCCTGTTTCTACGGGCGATGCTGCGGCTGGGTGCTTACGTATGTATTCTGTGCGGCAACGATGCATTTTTTCGTACTCTATCAGGGTACACAGAAAAGCAGAACGCTCGGAGACTGCACCTATGAAAATGCGGAAGTACTCCATGTCTATGCCGATCTTGTGGCACAGGCGAATGTGGCAGGCGAACAGGTCGCACGGGATGCGGACGGCTATTTCACCCTGACGGACGACCTCATGAACGAGGCAAAGGCTTGTATGGGGCGGCTTGCGGAAAGTGAACCGCAGTATGCAGGGTACTACCCGGATGCGAAGCCGATTTATCACAGCTACTTCTTTTCACAGCAGGGGCTGCTGGGCATTTACTATCCGCATTCCATGGAAGCGAACTACAACCCGGATGCCTATCCGGTCAATCTGCCTGTCACGGTCTGCCATGAATATACCCACCTGAAAGGCAATATTTTCGAGGATGAAGCAGGATATTATGCATTTTTAGCGTGCATGACGAGTGAAAGTGCAGATTTCCGCTACTCGGCGCTGATCTGTGCGCTGGAATGGATGGAACTGGATTTCGGGGACGATGCAGCGGCGTTGGCAGAGTACAAAGCCATTTCAGCCACCATGTCCGATGGCGTGCGGCAGGATATGTATACTTTCGTACCGGCTGACTACTGGGAGACCAATCAAGAGAAAGAGGTCATCCCGACAGATGTCGTCAGCAAGACAGCAGACAAGGTCATGGACACCTCCCTGAAAGTCAACGGCGTGCCGGACGGGGTGCATTCCTATCACGGCATGACGGCATTGCTGCTGCATTATTTTCTGAATGAGCAGTAGGCTTCCGGCGGTGCTTGACAAAATCCACCTTTTGTGGTAAGATAGTAAGGTACGCTATTCCCCGCCCTGAGGCGGATTCATAGAAAGGATACATTATGCCAAGAAAAAAAGAACCCCCGAAGCCCAAAAAACCTGCCATGGATGCATGGTTTGAGAACGAAGGCACTACGCAGGAAGAGGAGATCACCGACACCCTCGAAAAGAACTACCTTCCCTATGCGATGAGTGTCATCATTTCCCGTGCGCTCCCGGAAATTGACGGTTTCAAGCCCTCACACCGCAAGCTGCTTTACACAATGTATAAAATGGGCTTGCTCAACGGTCCACGCACCAAGTCCGCCAACGTGGTAGGACAGACCATGCGCCTGAACCCGCACGGCGATCAGGCGATTTATGAAACCATGGTGCGCCTGACACGTGCGAATGAATGCCTGCTCCACCCCTATGTGGATTCCAAGGGAAATTTTGGTAAATATTACAGCCGGGATATGGCATTTGCTGCTGCCCGTTACACGGAAGTGAAGCTTGCCCCTATCTGTGAGGCGCTGTTCTCGGAAATCGACAAGGAGACCGTAGATTTTGTCCCGAATTACGACAATACCATGAACGAGCCGACTTTGCTCCCGGCAACATTCCCGTCCGTTCTTGTCAACGCCAACATGGGCATTGCTGTCTCAATGGCAAGCAATATCTGCCCGTTCAACCTCGAAGAGCTGTGCAAAACGTGCATCAAGCTCATGGACAACCCGAAGCATGACATACTTTCCACCCTCAAAGGACCGGATTTCCCCGGCGGCGGCATTCTGCTCTATGAGGAGGAGGAAATGCGCAAGGTCGTGGAGACCGGACGTGGCAGCCTGAAACTCCGGGCGAAGTGGAATTTCGACAAGGCAGCCCGCTGCATCGAGATCACGGAAATTCCCTACACGACCACACTGGAGCAAATCAAAGACAAGATCACGGAACTTGCCAAAAGCGGAAAGCTGCGGGAAGTCACCTATGCCCGTGATGAGATCGACGTGAACGGTTTCCGGCTTGCTATCGACGTGAAGCGGGACACCGACCCCGAAAAACTGATGCAGAAACTGTTCCGCATGACACCTTTGCAGGATACGTTCGGCTGTAATTTCAACATCCTGATTGGCAATATGCCACGGGTCATGGGTGTGCGGGAAATTTTAGAAGAATGGCTCTCTTTCCGCATGGAATGTGTCAAGCGCCGGGTATTTTTCGACCTCAACAAAATGAAAGACCGCCTGCATCTGCTGCTCGGTCTGAAAAAAATCCTGCTCGATATTGATAAGGCAGTTGCGATCATCCGGGCTACCCCCGAAGAAGCGCAGGTCGTTGCCAATTTGATGGACGGTTTCAGCATTGACGAAATTCAGGCGGAATATGTGGCAGAAATCAAGCTCCGTCATCTCAACCGGGAGTACATCCTCAACAAACTTGCCGATGTGGACAAGCTGACGGAAGAAATTGCCGACATGGAAGATATTCTTGCCAAGCCGGAGCGCATCCGTTCCATTATCAAGGAGGAACTGAAAGCGGCGGCAAAGAAATACGGTCAGCCCCGCCGGACGCTTATCATGGATGCCGGCGACGAAGAACCCTACGTTCCGGAGGATGAAACGCCGGATTATCCGGTACACATTTTCCTCTCCAAAGAGGGCTACTTCAAGAAGATCACGCCGCAAAGCCTGCGCATGAGCGGTGAGCAGAAAGTCAAGGACGGCGACAGTCTTGTGCTTCAGCTCGAAGCCACGAATAAGACAGAATTTCTGTTCTTTACGGATAAGGCACAGGTCTACAAAGCAAGGGCAAGCCAATTTGAGGATACCAAGGCAAGTGTCCTCGGTGACTTCATCCCGGTCAAGCTTGAATTTGAGGAGAATGAACATCTTGTCGCCATGCTGCCTGCCGGGGAATACACCGGTTCGCTGCTGTTCGTCTTTGAAAACGGCAAGATCGCCCGTGTGCCGCTTTCCGCCTACACGACCAAAACCAACCGAAAGCGCCTGACAAATGCCTTTTCTGACAAGTCTCCCCTTGTCAAGCTGTTCCACATTGAGGAAGATGTTCCTCTGCTGCTGCGTTCCTCCGCAAATCGAGCGATCCTTGTGCAGACCGACCTGATACCGGAGAAATCCACCCGCACTTCACAAGGCGTACAGGTCATGACTTTGAAGGCAAAGCAGACCGTCACCTCTGCGGAACTCCCCGCCGGAGAACGGCTCGAAAGTGTAGAGACCTTTGCAGCCCCGAACATTCCCGCTGCCGGAAAGCTTGCAAAGAACCTCGAAGATGCCGGACAAATTTCACTGATCTAAAAAAAGCCCCCTGCCGGAAACGACAGGGGGTAAATTGATGTTTTGCGAATTTGGAGTGATTACTCCTTGACACCGCCGAGTGCAACACCGGCGATGATGAACTTAGACAGGCAGAAGTAAACAATAACGATCGGCAGAATAGACAGACATACGCACAGGTAGTTTACACCATAGTTCGGTGTTCTGTCGAAGCCCAGGATGGCGGAAACCATGATCGGGATCGTCTTCTTGTTCTGATCCTTGAGGATCATGTTCTGCGTGTAGTAGTTGTTCCAGTTTGCAACGAAAGCGAAAATCGCCTGAACTGCAATTGCGGGCTTCATCATAGGAAGTGCAATTGTCAGGAATGTCCGATACTCGCCGCAGCCGTCAATTCGGGAAGCCTCCACGATGTCCAGCGGGAAGCTCGACTTCATGTACGACTTCATGAAGAAGATGACCGCAGGTGCTGCAATTGCCGGAACGATCAGCGGGATGAAGCTATTGATCAGGTTGAGCTGATACATGAAGTTTACGAAACCAGCCGAAGATACCTGAACCGGGATCATCATAACAGCGATGATGAACGTATAAGCCGGACCGCTGAGTTTGAAATCATAGACCGTCAGACCGTAAGCTGTCATAGCGGAGAAGAATACCGTCAACAGCGTAGTACAGCCTGCAATGATCAACGAGTTTAAGTAACCAGTTACAACATTGAACGAACCTGCATACATCATAGCTGTATTCTTGTCCGTACGGCTTGCGTCCTCAGGAAGCTTTTGCAGCAGGAAGTTAATGTTCGTCATCAAGGCACTGCCGGGGAAGAACTGTGAAGCGTTTCTCCGGAGTTCCTCAGACGTATGTGTTGCATTGACGATCAGAATGTAGATCGGCACAAGGCACAGCAAAGTCAGCAAAATACACACAATGAATACTGCAGCGGATTTCGCAATGATCTTTGCATGATAATTATCCTTGGGCTGAGCATAAATGTCCTTTTTACTCATAGCGTCAACCCTCCCTGCTTCATCTTAGCTTTGTACTGCTTTTCAGCTCTCTTGCGCTGCTTCTTCTTAGCGATCTCGTCCTTGTCACGGTTCATATAGAACGTGATAGAGCCAAGAATTGCCGTAATGACGAAAATGATCATTGACGCAGCGCCCGCCAGACCATAGTTGGATACATTGGCAGGACCGTTGTTGAAGTTTGCATACACGAAAACTGCAACCGTTTCCAGATTTTTACTATACTGGGAACCGGTTCTCAGCAGGTAAGGAATATCGAACATCTGCAAACCACCGATCATGGAAGTAACGAGTGTGTACACCATGATAGGCTGCAGCAGAGGCAGAGTTACCTTGAAGAAGATCTGTGTCGAGTTTGCACCGTCGATATCGGCAGCCTCGAACAGAGACGGGTTGATACCCATGATACCGGACATGAGCATGATCATGGTATTACCAAACCACAGCCATGTCTGAATGAACATAACCAAAGCACGAGCCGAGGATGCTGTGGAAAGGAACTTGATCGGATTCTCCATGCCAAAGCCATGCATCAGCAAAGCGTTGATGAAGTAACGCTCGGAATCGCCGAAGAGGTTTACATACAGAGCTGCAACGGATGCAGCCGTGATGATATTCGGCATATACATGACTACTTTGAAAAATCCCTTGCCCGGGAGTTTGATTTTTGCATCTGTAAACCATACAGCAAGCAGCAGAGACAGCAGGATCTGCGGTACAAAGTTACCGAACCACAGAATAAAGGTCTGTCCGAGTGCCTGTAAAAATTCTGCCTTGACGTTGGCAGCACCGGCAGCAAGACCTTGTCCGAGGAGGATCGTGGTATAGTTATCAAGCCCTACCCACGCATCACAGTTGGACTGGTTGCCCTTGAAAGACAAAATAAAGGTGTAGATTAGAGGCCAAATCTGGAAAAAGGCATACACAAGGAAAAAAGGTGCAATGAACATATATCCATATTTGGCATAACTGATAGATTTAATGCGACGCTGTGCAGCTGAAGCCATTGCTTTTCACCCTCTCAACATGAATTTACAAGATGTTGCCTATGGGGGCAGAATACCCCCACAGGCGACATATTTAGTATTTGATTTCCGGTTTGAACCAGAGGGGCTTATGCCTCAGGAGCAGACAGGTCAGTGTTCTTAGATGTTGCATCCTTCAGGAAGTCAGAGATGATGGTGTCTACATCTGTAGTAGCAACCTCATCCTTCAGCGTGTTCAGGAAGCTATCCTTCAGACTCTGGTCGTACTTGGTGATAGAGTCGCTCATGTTGATGCCATCAGCAACGCCAGTCAGTACAGCGAACTGATCCTGACCGCCCAGCAGCGGGTTGGAGTTGGATCCCTCTTCTACGATCTCAGACATAGCAACCTTGTTGTTTACAAAGTCGCCGCTCTTCAGAGCGTATTCCTTCATGGAATCCTTGTTTACAGTGAAGTATCTGATGAAGTCAGCAGCAGTAGCCTTGGTGTTGATGGTCTTTGCAACGCAGAGCCAAGAACCGCCCCAGAAGTATTCCTGCGGACCTACAACGATGTTCCAGTTACCGTCAGTACCGCAGTTACCCTCCAGCTGAGCACCCTCAGTCAGGCACCATGTGGAGAAGAAGTAGCCGAGGCACTTGCCGTCCAGACCATAGTTGTACCAGTCACCATCCCACTGTGCAATGTCAGGATTTACATAGCCGTTGTCAACATACTTCTTTGCCATCTCAGCAAAGTCCTTAGCGGTTGCTGTGTTGATCACGCCGTCTTCAACCCATGCACTGTCGATAGCTGTGGAGTAGCACTGCCACATACCACCCAGAGAGCAGGTCATGTATACGCTGCCGCCTGTAGCATCCTTCAGCTTGCCAGCAGTCTCCTCGAACTTATCCCAGTCAGCAACAGCTGCCTGCATATCCTCCGGAGACTCGATGCCGAGCTGCTCCTTAGCGATGTCAGTGTTGTAAGCCCAGCCGCCTGCTGCTGCCTGCCAAGAGCAACCCATCAGGTCGCCGTTCTCGTTGGTAGCAACGTCTACAGTGTACTGATAAGCATCCTTGTAGTCATCCTTGGTGAGGCCCAGCTCGGAAACCGGCAGAGCGTACTCATCATTGATGTAGTTCAGGATCCAGCCTGCTTCTGCAACGAACAGGTCGATGTCAACGCCAGAACCCAGGAAAGATGCATACTTTGTGGAAGCATCTCCGCCGGAGTCGCCGCAGTTTACATACTGAACTGCATCATTACCGTACAGCTCCATCATCGGGCCGAGGTCGTTGGTGTTCCATGCAACGATGCTCAGTGTAGGATCATCATCAGTCAGATCAGCGGAAGGTGTCTCCTCGCCAGAGCTTTCCTCATCGGAACTCTCATCTGCGGAGCTCTCATCTGCGGAGCTCTCATCTGCGGAACTTTCATCAGCGGAACTCTCGGTAGCGGAACTGCTGTCGTTGCTGGACTCGCTGCCACCATTACAAGCTGTGAATGCAGTAGCAGACATAGCCAGAACAGCGAGCAGAGCCAGTGTTCTTGTCAATTTGCTCATTGGTATTTTCCTCCTTAAGATATATATATTATATTTCCTTGTGAAATATAATATGCTTGGGTTTCGGCACGGTCAAAGGCGTGCCACGGTCTTTCCTTTCAGCAATTCAGTCCGCACCGTACAGATGCGTTCGCTTTCAGGAATTTCTTCTTTCTGAAGCAGCCGGATCATCAATGCTGCCGCACGCTCTCCGATCTTCTTGGTATTCTGCCGGACAGTTGTCAGGTACGGACCTGCCATCTGCAAAAGCGGATTTCCGTCAAATCCAACGACGGAGACCTCACCGCCTACCACAAGATCGGCATCCCGTATTGCCTGCATCCCTGCAACGGCACTGATATCATCGGGATAGAAAATGCAGGTTGGCTGCAATTTCCGGAGAAGCTGCGTGGTCAGTTCATATGCAAGTGCCGAATGGAGATATTTCCCCTCCAGCAGCATACTGCCGTCCACTTCATGGTGATGTTCCGCAAGCACCTCGCAGAACGCATTTCTGCGTGCCGCCGTGACCTGTGATTCCTCACCATAGATATAAGCAAGCCGGGTATGTCCCATTTGCAGTACATATTCGACTGCTGAACGGATGCCCTGCGCATTATCGGAAACCACTGCATATTTCCCGTCACTCACATGGTCTACCGAAACGACCGGAAGGCTGCTACCGAGCAGTTCCTGTATCTCGGCGGAGTCAAAATCGACACACGCCGCAAGAACGCCATCCACGCTCCGGTAAAGGCAATGTTCGTAGTAGGAATTTTTCTGGTTGCTGATAAACGTCAGGTCGTAGCCGTTCCGTTCCATAACCACCTTGAAGCTGTCGAGAATGGAAGCGAAGAAGTAGTGATTCAGACCGCTGCCCGCCTTGTCCGCCAGCAGAATACCTATATTATAGGTCTTGTTGGTTTTCAAAGCACGTGCTGTGGCATTCGGCAGATAACCGAGCTGCCTTGCAACCTCCTGCACACGTTCTCTTGTCGCAATATTCACATCCTCACGGTTGTTCAGTGCCTTGCTCACGGTCGCTGTAGAAACTCCGCATACCTGCGCAATATCTTTGATCGAAACCATTTGCTACACTGTCACCCCGTCTTCCTCCCTGCGAAATACCGCAGGGCATAGTGCTTGCTTTCACTAAAATAAATATACAACACTCTGCGCAAAAAGTCAATGCTTTCATCCATTCTTTCATTTTTTTTGAAGCTTATGCACAAATGCAGCACTGATTTTTTGTGCACAATGACGTAAAAAATAACGCTTTTTCTCATTTGTTACAAAACGGTAACTATGTGTAGTTTTTATGGATTTTGTACGGAAGAGCCCCTTTTTCAGGCACATCCGGCATGGTTTCCGGGTGTTTTTTCCGTCACTTTGCACAACCCGCCGTATGGCAGACTTCCAGTGCAGCACCGCAAGCTGCACCGGAAGCCTGTTTCCCTTATGTTAAATTGGTATACCCCATCAAAAATTCATCCACTTCCTTTGCGGCAGCTCTGCCGTCAGCAATTGCCCGCACGACAAGCGACTGCCCCCTGTGCATATCGCCGGCAGTGAATACTTTCGGGACAGCTGTCACGTGCGAACCGCCAAGTGTAGCTACATTCGTTCTCCCGTCCAGTTCAGCCCCGAACGCATCTGCCACATACTGCTCTGCCCCTAAGAATCCGGCAGCGATCAGCACCAGATCGGCTTCCATTTCACTTTCCTCGCCGTAGATCATTTCCCGTCTGCCCGTCTCCGGGTTCGTCTCGAAATGCACCTTCACCAGCCGCACACCCCGGAGTTTCCCGTTTTCATCCTTGAGAAATTCCCGGATGGTCGTCTCGTAAATTCTCGGGTCACTGCCGAATACGGCAATCGCTTCCTCCTGTCCGTAGTCCGTCTTGCACACCCTCGGATATTCCGGGTAGGGGTTATTTTCCGCCCGCACGTCCGGGAGCTTCGGCATCATTTCGAGCTGTGTCACGGAGGCAGCTCCCTGCCGGATCGCTGTCCCCACGCAGTCGTTGCCCGTGTCACCGCCGCCGACCACGATAACTTTTTTGTCCTTGGCAGTCACCGGCGCATCTGCCGGGTCGGCACCGCTCAGGAGCGTTTTGGTAGCGACCGTCAGGTAATCCACCGCAAAGTAAATTCCCTCCGCATCCCGACCGGGTGCATCCAGATCTCTCGGGTGTGATGCCCCACAGGCTAAAATGACCGCATCGAATTTTTTCAGCACCTTAGATGCTGCCACGTCCCGCCCGATGTCCATATTCGTGCGGAATTCTACACCTGCTTCTTTCATCAAAGCGATGCGGCGGTCGATGACAGATTTGTCAAGCTTCATATTCGGGATGCCGTACATCAGCAAGCCGCCCACCCTGTCGGAACGCTCAAACACTGTGACACTATGCCCCCGCCCCGAAAGCTGATCGGCAGCCGCCAGCCCTGCCGGACCGGAACCAATGACAGCCACCCGCTTTTCGCTCTTTACGGGGGAATGCTTCGGCTTCACCAAGCCGTTTGCAAAGGCGTGCTCAATGATAAAATGCTCGTTGTCGTGTGTCGTCACCGGGTCACCGTGCAGCCCGCAGATGCAAGCCGTTTCACACAGTGCCGGGCACACCCGTGAAGTAAATTCCGGGAAATTATTCGTCATCAGCAGCCGTCTTGCTGCCTCGTCATATTCGCCCCGGTACAGCAGGTCATTCCACTCCGGGATCAGATTATGCAGCGGACAGCCGTAATTCGACTGACAGAACGGCACACCGCAGTCCATGCACCTTGCCGCCTGTTCCCGGCGTGTTTTCTCCGGGAGAGGGCTGTGCAGCTCCTGAAAATTCTGAATACGCTCCTCGACCGGAACGTCATAATTCCGGACACGGGTATATTCCATAAAACCAGTCGGTTTTCCCATTGCGAACCCTCCTCACGCATGGTGTACGGTCAGATAGAATGCCTCTATCTCCGCCTGTTCGGTCTGCATACCCTTTTCCTCCATGGAAAGGATCGCCTGCCGCATTCTTGCGTAGTCATGCGGCATGATCTTCTTGAAGTAGGGCAGATAATTTGTAAAATCGGCTAAAATGCGCTTTGCCTTTTCCGAGCCTGTCGCAGCGGCGTGTTCCTCGATCATGGTCTTGAGTTCGAGTACGTCGTACTTTTCCGTGACTTCCTGCAGCGAGACAAGCTCCTTGTTCAGCCGCATATACAGGTCTCTCTTCTCGTCAAGCACATAGGCGATACCGCCGCTCATGCCGGCTGCAAAGTTCTTCCCCGTGCGCCCTAAAACGACCACACGTCCGCCGGTCATGTATTCGCAGCCGTGGTCGCCCACGCCCTCAACAACGGCATATGCCCCCGAATTGCGGACGGCGAACCGTTCTCCGGCAATGCCGTTGATGAATGCCTTGCCGGACGTTGCGCCATAGAGCGCCACGTTGCCGATGATGATGTTTTCCTCTGCTTTATAGGCTGCATTGGCAGGCGGGTAGACGATCAGTCTGCCGCCGGACAGCCCCTTGCCGAAATAGTCGTTGCTGTCGCCGCAAAGTTCCAGTGTCAGTCCTTTCGGGATGAACGACCCGAAACTCTGCCCGCCCGAACCGATGCACTTCACGTGGTAGGTATCGTCCTCCAGTGCCGTGCCGAATTTCCGGGTCAGTGCCGAACCGAACATCGTACCGAACGTTCTGTCCGTGTTGGAAACATGGACTTCGATGGTCTTTTTGTGTCCGGTCAGGGGCATTTTTTTCAGGAGTACACGTTCATCGAGGGTTTCTTCTAATTTGAAATCATACGCATCCTTCGGTTCAAAATGACACGGCTGGCTCTCGCCGAGCAGTGCGGAGAGATCCATTAAATGCTCCCGGCTGCCAGCTTCCGTATCCTGTACCCGCAGCAGGTCTGTTCTGCCGATGAGTTCATCCACGGTGCGCACACCGAGCTTTGCCATGTATTCCCGCAGTTCCTCCGCTACAAAGGTAAGGAAGTTGATGACATATTCCGGCTTGCCCGAAAAACGCTTGCGCAGTTCCGGGTTCTGTGTCGCAATGCCGACCGGGCAGGTATCGAGGTTGCAGACACGCATCATCATGCAGCCCATTGTCACCAGCGGTGCAGTCGCAAAGCCGTATTCCTCCGCACCAAGCAGCGCCGCAACGAGCACATCCCGTCCGGTCATGAGCTTGCCGTCCGTCTCCACCACAACACGGGAGCGCAGACCGTTCATCATGAGCGTCTGGTGCGTTTCCGCAATGCCCAGTTCCCACGGCAGCCCGGCATGGTGAATGGAAGTCGCAGGCGCTGCACCCGTGCCGCCGTCATACCCGGAAATCAAGACAACGCCTGCACCGGCTTTTGCAACGCCGGCAGCGACCGTGCCGACACCGGCTTCGGAAACGAGCTTAACGGAAATGCGGGCTTGCGTGTTGGCATTTTTCAGGTCGTAGATAAGCTGTGCCAGATCCTCGATGGAGTAAATGTCATGGTGCGGCGGCGGTGAGATCAGCCCCACACCGGGCGTGGAGTGCCGTGTCTTGGCGATCCACGGGTAGACCTTTCCTGCCGGCAGGTGTCCGCCCTCACCGGGCTTTGCACCTTGGGCACACTTGATCTGCAATTCCTTTGCACTGACGAGGTATTCGGAAGTAACACCGAACCGCCCGGAAGCCACCTGCTTGATGGCAGAGGAGCAATCGTGGTCGGTTCCGGCAGTGGCAAGACGTTCTTCGCTTTCGCCGCCCTCACCGCTGTTGGACTTGCCGCCGATGCGGTTCATGGCGATCGCAAGCGTTTCATGCGCTTCCTGCGAAATTGAACCGTAGGACATTGCCCCCGTCTTGAACCGGTGCAGAATGGTCTCTACAGGTTCGACTTCTTCGAGCGGAATACCGCCGTCCTCCGGGTAGACAAATTCCAGCATATCCCGCAGCTGCATACTTCTGCCCTCTACATGGACGGCAGCGGCATACTGTTTGTAGATCTCATAGTCCCCCGTCCGGCTTGCTTGCTGGAGGAGGTGAATGGTTTCAGGGCGGTAGAGGTGTTCCTCACGGGCAGCACGCATTTTGTGCGCACCCAAGCTGGAGACCTCTGTCTCCGTGCCCAGTCCGAGCGGGTCAAATGCCGAGGAATGCAGCGTTTCCACCCGTTCGCCGATCTCCTTGAGGGTAATGCCCCCCACCCGGCTGACTGTTCCGGTGAAGTATTCGTCAATGACTTCCCGGCTCACACCGACCGCTTCAAACAGCTTGGAACCCTGATAGGACTGCACGGTAGAAATACCCATTTTCGAGGCAATTTTGACAATGCCATGCAGCACGCAGGCATCATAGTCCGATTCGGCTGCGTAGTAGTCCTTGTCAAGCGCACCGTTCTCGGTCATTTCCCGGATGGTCTCATGCGCAAGATATGGGTTGATTGCACAAGCCCCGTAGCCAAGCAGCGTGGCAAAATGGTGCACTTCTCTCGGCTCGGCGCTTTCGAGGATGAGTGCCAGCGCCGTGCGCTTTCTCGTGGCAACAAGGTGCTGCTGCAAAGCCGAAACAGCAAGCAGCGACGGGATCGGCACATGGTACTCATCCACCTCACGGTCGGACAAAATCAGGATATTCGCCCCGTCCCGGTATGCCTTATCCGCACGGATAAAGAGCTGCCGGATCGCATTTTTCAGGGAAGTATTTTTATAATACGTGATCGGGATGACCTCTGTCTTGAGACCGGGTTCATTCATGTACTTGATCTTGAGCATATCGGTGTTGGCAAGAATGGGGTTGTCAACACGCAGAACGTGGCAGTTTTGCGCATTTTCCACGAGGACATTGCCGTCTGAACCGATATAGGTCGAGGTGTCCGTCACGACTTCTTCCCGGATCGCATCAAAGGGCGGGTTCGTGACCTGTGCAAAGAGCTGCCGGAAATAGTCAAACAGCGGCGGCTGCATCCCCGAAAACGGCGGCAGCGGATTGTCTGCCCCCATGGAGGCAATGGGTTCTGCCCCTTTTTCTGCCATCGGCAGGATCGAACCCCGGATCTCCTCATAGGTATACCCGAATGCCCGCTGCATCTGGGCAAGCTTTTCATGGGAGAAACGTTCGATATTATGGTTCGGGATGTGCAGCTGTTTCAGGCGGACAAGATTGCTGTCGAGCCATTCGCCATAGGGCTGACGGCAGGCGAAAGAGTTTTTCAGCTCTTCATCATCGATCACCCTGCCCTGCACGGTATCGACCAGCAGCATTCTGCCGGGGCGCAGTCTGTCTTTCTGGAGAATATGCTCCGCCGGAAGATCGAGCGTGCCGACCTCACTGGACAGGATGAGAAAGCCGTCATCCGTGATATAGTACCGGGAGGGGCGCAGACCGTTCCGGTCGAGCACCGCACCCATGACATCACCGTCCGAGAACAAAATCGAAGCCGGTCCGTCCCACGGTTCCATCATCGTGGCATAGTACTGGTAGAAATCCCGCTTCTGCCGGGACATGGTGCGGTTATTTTTCCACGGTTCGGGAATTAAGATCATCACAGCAAGCGGCAAAGGCATACCGGACATGACCAAAAATTCCAGCGTATTGTCCAGCCGTGCCGAGTCCGAACCGTTCACGTCAAGGATGGGCAGGAGCTTGTGCATTTCCTCACGCAGCACCTCACAGCCGACCGATTCCTCACGGGCAAGCATCTTATCGGCGTTGCCGGTGATCGTATTGATCTCCCCATTGTGCACGATAAAGCGGTTCGGGTGTGCTTTCTGCCAGCTTGGAATAGTATTCGTGCTGAAACGGGAATGCACGGTCGCAATTGCCGACTCGTAGTCCGGGGATTGCAGATCGGGGAAGAACTGCCGCAGTTCCTTGACAAGGAACATCCCCTTGTAAACGACCGTCCGGCTTGACAGCGAGACGACGTAGGTATTTTCGTTGCTCTGCTCAAATACACGGCGGGCAACATACAGTTTCCGGTCAAAGGGCAGTCCCTTGCCGCAGTCCTCCGGTCTGCCGACAAAGCCCTGCCAGATACTCGGCATACTCCGGAGTGCCTTTTCTCCGAGCACTTCGGGTACAGTGGGCACTTCCCGCCAGCCGAGGAACTGCATCCCCTCCTTGGCAACAATGATCTCAAAGAGTTTCTTTGCCTGCCGGCGTTTCAGTTCATCCTGCGGGAAAAAGAACATTCCCACGCCATAGTCCCTTGCCCCGCCGAGTGCAATGCCTGCCGCAGCGGCAGCCTTGGTAAAAAAGCTGTGCGAGATCTGGAGCAAAATGCCCACGCCGTCACCGGTCTTGCCCTCTGCATCCTTACCGGCACGGTGCTCTAAATTTTCCACGATGTGCAGTGCATCCTCCACGACACGCCTTGAAGGAATGCCCTTGATGTTGACCACAGCACCGATGCCGCAGTTGTCATGCTCAAACTGCGGGCGGTACAAGCCCCCGGCTTTTCTCTGTTCTTCCATACGCTCACTCTCCCATAGGCGAAAAAACATAAACCGACACCTTTCCCCTCCTTGCGGAACAGGAAAAGCGCCGTTGCTTCCAGTGTTTCATCAGTGGACATCTGTTGTCAGCCCACGGACATTATTTTACTACATATTTTGTAATTTGTCAACAGAAACAGGCATATACCTTATTTTTTTTAGTAAAACGAAAAATAACTTTATTTTTTTAAGTGATTATAGCAACACATGGGAGAGCAGAAAACTCTGCTCTCCTCATGGAAATGTCATCAGACGGGAAGCTTATCGATCAGCTCGATCACATAGCTCAGGATGTACAGGGCATCATTCGGCGTAACGCCGCTGTCCAGATCGACATTGGCACGTATCAGGGCATCATCATCCAGATTCTCACAGTTCATCAGGTACAGATTCAAAGTAATGACATCCGATAACCTGACAAATTTATCATTGTCTACATCCCCATAGATAATATCTGCCGGGGCATCTGTATCTTCTGGTGCTTCTGTATCCTTCGGTGCATCCGTAACTTCCGGTGCTTCCGTATCCGCAGGGGTCTCCGTCGGCGGGATCTGCGGTTCGACCGGATCAGTCTTGCCGCCCGCATCAAGGTTGCTGCCCTCGCTGTCTGCGTAGCTTGCATAGTACTCTGAAACCGTAATGCCAGTGTCATTCTGTCCGAGCGGTGTCTCGTGGTCAAGCCCGATATACTTGCCGGACTTCGAGGTCTGCCAGAGGGCTTCCTCCATCAGTCCGTACTTGTCCGCATCCCATTCGATCGTGGTACCGCTTGCTGCCGTAAAGCCAAGCCCCGTCCACAGACCGCCGGTATCGCCGGAGTTGGTATTCAGGCACCAGAACGTATGGTTGATGTGGTGTGCGATCATGTAGTCCCGCAGCAGCTCCATCCATTTCTGATTCTTGTCTTCGTCCATGTGACCGCCCCACTCACCGATCAGCAGCGGCGCAATATCCTCGGCATTGACATATGCCCATGTATCATACCAGTAATCATCGAGCAGTGTCTGTGTCGTGAAATCCTTTTCAAACCATGTCTGCGCATAAACGGACGGTCCGTAATCGTGCGGCGAATAGACGATCTGACTTGTGCCGGAATCCGGTACGACCGGATAGTCTCGTACACCACGCAGATTGCCGCCCCACCATGCCGGGATATAGGGCGAATCCGTCAGCGAATCGGGCATACCCCAGTAGTCGGAAGTCCCCGGACGTTTGAGGGACTGTTCAACACCCTCGATGAAGATCAGGGCATTGGGATTGACAGCAAGGATGGAATTGGCACACTGCGTGGCAGCATATGCCCAGTTGTTCTCATCCGTAGAACCATCCCACTTGGCAGCCTCAACACCTTCCTGCCCCTTTCCGTGCGGCTCGTTCTTGAGGTCATAGCCGATGAGCGTATCGTCATTGCTGTACTTTTCGGCAAGCCATGTGAGGGTCTCGATCCAGATCTCTGTGGTGACCATTACGCCGTCTGCGGTCTCCTTGCCGTACCAGAGATTGTAATTGTGCCCGGAATTGTCGGCATGGGGGCTGTGAATGTCAATAAACGCCTTGATGCCGTACTTCTTGCACTTCTGCATGATGATGTCGAAGATCTCCATGCTGTTTTTCAGTGTCTTGCCGTCTTCCTCACAGAAATCCGGGTTAATGGTAAACGCCGGGTCTTTGTTGGCAGACACGCTTGAAACGGGGTTCGGCGTGCCGTTCATCCACGAAAGCAGCAGTTCGGTAGAGATCGGGAAACGGATGACATTGATCCCGTGATCGGCAACAGAGGACAGCACATCATCCACATCCGCACTCCAGAGATAGTGTGCGCAGTTCTCCGAGCAGTTGAACCCGAACCAGTTCGCCCCGGTGAGCCACACTTCATTGCCGTCCTTGTCGTACAGACGGCTTCCGACGGCATGGAGCCAGTCATCATTATTGGTGTCCACCGCATTCACGGGAAAAGCGGAGAACATCCCAGCGCAGAGTGTGAGTGCAGTCACACCTGCTGCCAGTTTCTTCAGCAGCTTCATAGAAATACCTCCTCCTTGAATGTACTGATACTTTTATTGTACCGCATTTTTCGGGAAATGTCAAGTACCGGAGAAGAAAAAACCGATAGTCAGCGGATCTGTATCTTCCCCGCCTGCATTTCATCCTGTTTTCAGGTCACAGTAAATGCCGCTGCCGTGATTTGCTGTCATAATAGCATTGACTTTGTCGGGATTTTATGGTATACTATATATATCCCATGAAGAAAGGAGCACGCTTATGGACGAACAGGCTGAGATCTATATCGTTATCAGCCGGACGGGAACGCTGCTTAGCAGAGTGCTCTCCCTGTTTACCGGATCGGCATACAATCACGCCTCGATCAGCATTGACATCGGTATGCAGCAGATGTATTCTTTCGGGCGGCGGAATGCCTATAATCCCATCGTGGGCGGCTTTGTTCGGGAAAGCCCCTTTTTCGGGACGTTCCGGCGTTTCCACAGAACAGAAGCCGTCATTCTCCGTGTTCCTGTGACCTCGGAACAGCAGAAAGCATTGTCGGATCATCTGAAACTCATGTATGTCAACAAACATCGGTATCATTATAATTTTATCGGTCTTGTGCTGGCAAGTGTACATATCGTCTGGCGGCGGAAAAACTGGTTCTACTGCTCGGAATTTGTCCGGGATACCCTCGACCAGTTTGCCATTCTGAATGCGGACGACTACAATGCCATTGTCAAACCCATGGACTTTCTCAGCATCCCGGATGCCGAAGTCATCTACCGGGGCAATCTCCGGGCGTATGCGGACCGTCATCAGAAAGCTTGCATTTTTTCAGGCTACATGGTATAATAGTAAGGTACCACTGAAAGGAGTGACCCGTTTGAAAGAAACCACACAGACGCTGGGCGAGGGCATTGAGCTGGTCTCCGTGTGCAACCCGAAAGCCCGCACCAGTTTGTTGAGTATCACGCTGCTTCTGCCGGCTGTGCCCGAACAATTCGCTGCCTACGACTGCGCAGCAGGGCTGCTGTCCGCAGGCTGCCGCAAGTATCCCAGTCTTGCCGCACTTTCCCAGAAAGAAGATGCCCTGTACGGCGCAAGTCTTTCCGGTTCGTTCGGGCTGGCGGGGGATGTTTTGCAGATCAGCCTGACCGGCAGTGTGATCGCTGACCGCTTTGCACTGGAGGGGGAACCCCTGTCGGAAGAACTGGTTCAGCTTGTGCTGGACTGCGTGCTGGATCAGAATATCCGGGACGGTGCCTTTGACGAGGAAGCGTTCCGCATTGAGCAGAGAGAACAGCTTGCTGCCATCGATGCCGAGATCAACGACAAGCGTGGCTATGCCATCCGGAAAGCCCGTCAGGCTGCCTGTGCGGGAGAACCCTGCGCCAGCCCGATGCACGGTACGAGAGCAGAGGCCGAGGCGCTGACCGCTTCCGCTGTCTGTGAAGCCTACCGGGAAATGCTGCGCAAGGCGGTGTTCCGGATCTATTATATCAGCCCCACGGAAGCACCGTGGCTTGCCGGGAAGCTCACAGAAGCCTTTTCCGCACTGGAAGGGCGTGAGCCGGAATTTACACAGGCATTCCATGCGCCAAGCCCCATCCGGGAGACCTGCCGGGAGATCAACGAACCTATGCCCGTCACACAGTCCAAGCTCGTTATGGTGTTCAAATATGCAGACCTGCCGATCGAAACGGTGCAGCTTCTGCACGCACTGGTCGGCGGTTCGCCGAGTTCCCTGCTCTTTGCCAATGTCCGGGAGAAAATGCACCTCTGCTACTACTGCGTTTCGCATCCCATCTACACCAAGAACCTGTTCTTTGTGGACAGCGGTGTTTCCGCTGCCAATGCACAGCGCACAAGAGAAGCCATTCTCGCACAGATCGATGCCGTGTGCCGGGGCGAATTTTCAGACGAAATGCTGGAAAACGCCCGGAAGCCGATCATAGACTATCTGTATTCGATCGGAGACAGCAATTTTTCGATCATGCAGGAACTGCACGACCGCTACAAATGGAATGACCCGGCAACCCCGGAAGAACGCATCGAACGCCTCCGGGCTGTCACAAGGGATGAGATCATTGCCGCTGCCAAGGCACTGCGGTTAGATACGGTCTATCTGATGGAGGAACAGGCATGAACAGAAATTCAGAGATCATCCGCAGCGAAACTGCCGATACCCAATGCCTGCACGTGCAGCACGAAAGCGGGCTGAACATCTATATCATGGAAATGCCCGGCTATCACAGCGCCTTTGCGATGTTCGGGACAAAATACGGCTCGATCAATACCCGTTTCCGCCTGAAAGGGGAGGACACCTATGCGGAAGTGCCGGAGGGCATTGCCCATTTTCTGGAACACAAGCTCTTTGAAAATGAGGACTGCGATGCCTTTGCCCAGTATGCCCGCACGGGTGCGAATGCCAATGCCTTTACAACGTTTGACAAGACGGTGTATCTGTTCGGGTGTTCGCAGAATTTTGCGCCGTCGCTGGAAATTCTCCTGAATTTTGTGCAGTCGCCCTATTTCACGCAGGAAACCGTAGACAAGGAACAGGGTATCATTGCGCAGGAGATCCGCATGAACTATGACGAGGCGAACTGGATGGTATTTTTTGGTATGCTGCGCAGTATGTACCACAATCACCCGGTGCGCATTGACATTGCGGGCACGGAGGAGAGTATCCGGCGCATTGATGCCGACCTGCTCTACCGCTGCTATCATACGTTCTACAACCTGCACAACATGGTGCTGTCGATCGCCGGGAATGTCAAGGCGGACGAAGTACTGGAGATCTGCGACCGCCTGCTGCGTCCCTGCGAAGATCAGGGACTGGAAGAACTCTATGCCGATGAACCGGATACAGTCGTACAGCACTACACGGAAACGATCATGGCCGTGGGAACGCCGCTGTTCAGCCTCGGCTTCAAGCTCCGCCCGAAAAAGAGCAGAGAACTGCTGCGTGCGGAACTGACCTCCACGCTGCTCATGGAAACACTGCTCGGTCCAAGCTCCGGGTTGTATAACGATCTGGTGCGGGAGGGCTTGCTCAATTCGGAATTTGAGGTAGACGGTCCGTTCAGCGGGGACGGGTACTTCACGCTGAGCTGCAGCGGGGAATCCGCTGACCCGGCAGCCGTGCGTGACCGCATTCTTAAAGCGCTGCAAACTGCCGGACGTGAGGGCTTTGACCGGGAAAACTTTGAGCGCATCCGCCGGGTACACTACGGCACCAAGGTGCGCAGCGGTGCGAACATGGAAGCCAATGCCTCTGCCATGCTCAATGCGTGGATGAACGGTCTGAAGCCGTTTGAGGACATTGAGGTACTCGCAGAGATCACCTATGAGGAAGCCCTGCAGTTTCTGCGGGAAGAGATCGACACGGAACAGTATGTGCTTTCCGTCGTGCGCCCGGAGGGAGCTGAAACAGGATGCTGATGAAAACGGTGGAAGAACTGGGCTGCGCCGACCTCGATACCAATGAGATCGTATTCCCGAATTTGGGGATCGACATTCACGTTGACCCGACGGCGTTCACGATATTCGGCATTGATGTGCAGTGGTACGGCATTTGTATCGTGATCGGGCTGCTGCTGGCACTGGTGTTCGCCTACCGGAATATGCGGAGAGTGGGCGTTCACCCGGACAGGGCAACGGATGTCATCATCGGCGGCATTTTAGGGGCGCTGGTGGGGGCAAGGCTATACTATGTGCTGCTGCGCTGGGACGATTACAAGGGCAACCCCCTCTCCATCCTCAATACCCGTGAGGGCGGGCTTGCCATCTTCGGGGGACTGATCGGGGCAGTGCTGGTCGGCTTTATCGTGAGCCGTTTCCGGAAAGTCGCTGCACTCCCGATGCTCGATCTGTGCGGTGTGGGTTTCCTCATCGGGCAGGGCATCGGGCGCTGGGGGAATTTCTTCAATCAGGAAGCCTTCGGCGTAAACACGGACGGTCTGTTCGCCATGACCGGCGGCAGAGTGCAGCAGTGGATCAAGTCCAACTACAGCGCCCTCGGCAGCTATAATACGGACGTGACAGTCAGTGCCGATTATCCGGTACATCCGTGTTTCCTGTATGAATCGGCATGGTGCTTGCTGGGAGCGGTGCTGCTGTATATCGTTTTCCGGAAATTCCGGAAATTTGACGGGCAGATCATTTTGATGTATATGTTCTGGTACGGTCTGGAACGTGCGGTCGTAGAGGGTCTGCGCACGGACAGCCTGATGATCGGGCAGCTCCGGGTGTCGCAGGCGCTGGCTGCGGTGATCTGTGTCACCTCGGCAGTGCTGCTGCTCGTGTTCTTCTTCAAGGTGAAGCGCATGGGCAGGGACTACGTGCTGTATGTGGATTCCAAAGCTTCTAAGAAGCTGATGGAGGAGACGGACAGGCAGCTCATGGCAGCGGAGACCAAAAAACCCGCCCGGAAAGCCAAGCCCGAAAAGGACGAGCCTGCCCCGCCGATCATCCCGGACGAGGACGAGGCTGAACATACAGATACCAAAGACGAAACGTGAGGAGGATCACAATGGCAATTTTAATGGACGGCAGAGCGACCTCTGCCAAAGTCAAGGAGCAGGTGCGTCAGGAGACGGAAGCCCTGAAAGCTGCCCACGACATCACACCGGGGCTTGCGGTCGTCATTGTCGGCAATGACCCGGCATCCCGTGTGTATGTGAACAACAAGAAGAAAGCTTGTGAAGCGGTCGGTTTCCAGTCGTTTGAATATGCCCTGCCGGAGGATACCACACAGGCGGAGCTGCTCGAACTGGTGGAAACGCTCAACGCCGACCCCAAGGTCAACGGCATTTTAGTGCAGCTTCCCGTCCCGCCGCAGATCGATGACAAGACCATCATCAATGCCATTTCCCCGGACAAGGATGTGGATGCATTCCACCCGGCAAATGTCGGGAAGATCATGATCGGCGACTATGCCTTTCTGCCGTGTACGCCTGCGGGGGTCATGGAACTGCTCGACAGCGTGGGCGTGGAGGTTTCCGGCAAGCGCTGCGTGGTCATCGGCAGAAGTAACATTGTCGGCAAGCCCATGGCAATGCTCCTGCTGCACCGGAGCGGCACGGTAACGATCTGTCACAGCCGGACACAGGAACTTGCAGCGATCACAAGGGAAGCGGATATTCTGGTTGCTGCGGTCGGGAAGGCAAATTTCGTGACGGCAGACATGGTGAAAGAGGGCGCTGTGGTGGTCGATGTCGGCATGAACCGCCTCGAAAACGGCAAGCTCTGCGGGGATGTGAAGTTTGACGAGGTGTCGGAAAAGGCTTCCTGCATTACCCCCGTTCCCGGCGGTGTAGGACCGATGACAGTCGCCATGCTGATGCGCAACACCCTCACGGCGGCAAAGCTGCAAAATCATATCCAGTAACAGCAAAGCCCCTTTCCGGCGTGGAAAGGGGTTTTTATATGCTTGTTGGCATGAGTGCCGGTATACAGTTGCGGGCGATATTCCACACGAGCAGCAAGCCGCACAGCGTATACCAGAATGTGCGGCTTCTTGGGTACAGCCGCCATTGTTTCCCAAATACTTTGCCTGCCCTTTCTGCCCAGAGCAGCACGAAAAAGAGCAGAAGCCCCGGTACGATGGGGTTCTCGTGAACGGCAAGCAGAAAATCGCCGTGCAGCAGTGCCGTCAGGCTTCTTGTGCCGCCGCAGCCGGGACAGTACAGCCCCGTCAGCGTGTGCAGCGGACAGTACAGGAGATAGTCCGCCGCAAATTGCTCCACGGCAAGCAGCGGTCTGTACAGCACTGCCCCCAAAAGCAGCAGCACAGCCGGAAGCCATAAAATCAGGTAACGCCGCAGAGGGCTGCGGCGTTTTCCTGTGTGTATCTTACTTGCCAAGTCTCTCTTCGAGCTTGTCGAGCTGATCCCAGAGTGCCTGCGGGATCCTGCCGCCCTTGTCGGCAATGTCTTCCTTGTAGTATCTGCGCATCTCAGCGATCTCTTTCTTCCAGAGATCCTTGTCCACGGTCAGCAGCTTGTCCATGATCTCCGGTGTGACTTCGTCCTCGATGCCCTCAACGTTGATGTCGCCCTTCTTCGGCAGGTAGCCGATTGCGGTCTCATCAGCATCTGCTGTGCCTTCACATCTCTTGATGATCCAGTCAAGGACACGCATATTGTCGCCGAAGCCCGGCCAGATGAAGTTGCCGTTCTCGTCCTGCTTGAACCAGTTGACGTTGAAGATCTTCGGAGCTTTGTCACCGAGCTTTTCGCCCATTTCGAGCCAGTGTGCCCAGTAGTCGCCGACATTGTAGCCGATGAACGGCTTCATAGCCATCGGGTCGTGACGGAGGACACCGACTGCACCCGTTGCAGCTGCGGTCGTTTCAGACGAAACGGCAGAACCGATGTAAGTACCATGTGTCCAGTCAAAGCTCTGGTATACGAGCGGTGTCGTGGAAGCACGTCTGCCGCCGAATACGATAGCGGAGATTGGAACGCCCTGCGGGTTGTTGAATTCCGGAGACAGGCACGGGCAGTTCTCTGCCGGTGCTGTGAAGCGGGAGTTCGGGTGTGCCAGTGTATTGCCGGCTGCGGTAAACTCCACACCGTTGACCTTTGCACCCTTCCACTCAGTCGCATTGACCGGCGGCTCTTTGGTCAGCTTCTCCCACCATACCGTGTTGTCGTCGTTGTTGATCGCAACGTTGGTGAAGATCGCATTCTTTCTGGTAGAAGCGAGTGCATTCGGGTTGGACTTTTCGTTTGTGCCGGGTGCGACACCGAAGAAGCCGTTCTCCGGGTTGATGGCATACAGTCTGCCGTCTGCGCCGGGCTTGAGCCATGCGATATCATCGCCGACTGTGAATACCTTGTAACCGTTCTTGCGGTAGCCCTCCGGCGGGATGAGCATTGCCAGATTGGTCTTGCCGCAGGCAGACGGGAATGCAGCGCAGATGTACTTGGTCTCGCCGTCCGGCTTCTGCACGCCGAGGATGAGCATATGTTCAGCCATCCAGCCCTCGTTCTTGCCCTGGAACGAAGCAATACGCAGTGCGAAGCACTTCTTGGAGAGGATAACGTTGCCGCCGTATGCGGAGTTGATCGACCAGATCGTGTTGTCCTCCGGGAACTGTACGATGTAGCGGTTCTCCGGATCAACCTGTGCCTTGGAGTGCAGACCTCTTACGAAGTCGTTGGAATCGCCGAGCTTCTCGAAAGCTGCCTTGCCCATTCTCGTCATGATGTTCATGTTCAGAACAACATAGATGGAATCCGTCAGCTCCACGCCGACCTTGGAGATCGGGGAAGTCACAGGGCCCATGGAATAGGGGATGATGTACATGGTCTGCCCCTTCATGACACCGTCATACATGGGGGTGAGCTTTGCATACATCTCCTTGGGGTCCATCCAGTTGTTGGTCGGACCTGCATCTTCCTTGGTTCTGGTGCAGATGAATGTTCTGTCCTCCACACGGGCAACGTCATTCACAGCGGTTCTGTGATAGAGGCAGCCGGGGAGCTTTTCCTGATTCAGATAATACATTTTATTCGGGTCGCCGTCCGGGAGAGAGGTGACCTCCTGTGTCAGAGCCTCAAGCTGTTCCTTGGAACCGTCGATCCAGACGACCCTGTCGGGCTTGCACAGATCCACCATTTCCTGTACCCAGTCGAGAACCTTCTGATTGCTTGTCAATGCGCCTTCTAATGCCATAGGTATTACCTCCTTAGTATTTTCAGACGGCGTGCGGCACGAGCTGCCGGAAACACCATCTTTCTTTATTATACCTGATTTTCCTTGAATTGTCAATAGCCTGACCGCTATCCTTTCAAAATTTCGTCCGGAAGTCCGTTTCACATAAGAAAAAATTCCCCCGATGCCGGAACGACATCGGGAGACAGCATTTTATATTTCGGAGAAGTCGGAGATCATCTCGATCACGAATTGCAGGATATTCAGGGCATCCGTAGGTGTCACAGTGGTATCCTTATCTACATTCGCAGCGATCAGCCCTGCATCCGAAAGCGGTTCGAGGTTGAGCAGGAACCGGTTCACGGTAATGACATCGGCAAGATTGATAACACCGTTCAAATCAACATCGCCGAGCCTTATGGAATCGGGGTCAACTGTTTCTGTGGGCTGCTCAGTCGCTTCCGTAGTATCCTCTTCGGGTGCTTCTGTAGTATCCTCTTCGGGTGCTTCGGTGGTAGCTTCTTCGGTGGCTTCGGTAGTATCTTCTTCGACAGGCGGGGTAGGCGCATCGTAGTCGATACCCTCAATGATGGCATAGAACGCCGGCTTTGCGGTGTAATCGGCATTGAACAGCAGCGGGGACTGTGTCGTCCGCCAGCTCTGGTCGTCTGTCGTCCCCCAGAAAACAACTGCCGAAACGCTGTCCTTGTGGGCAATGATAGAATCCATGATACCCTTGTAATATTCCGCCTGTGCGTCAAAATACTGGTCGCCGGTGTCCTTCGGGATGGTAGCATCCAGCTCTGTTACCTGAATATCCAGCCCCAGTGCGGCATACTTGTCAAGGGCGCTGTTGTACACGCTCACGGACGGGAACGCATCCGCACCTGTCCGGACATCGAGGTGAGACTGCATACCGATACCGTCGATCAGTCCCTGCTCTTTCAGTTCAGTTGCCATGTTCACAATGGCTTCCACTTTCTGCGGCATATACTCGTTAAAGTCGTTGTAATACAGCTTGCAGCCCTCCGGGGCATACTTGCGGGCATACTCGAAAGCGTAGGGGATGAAAGAGTTATCCCCGAACACCTGTGTCCACCCGGAATTGTTGGCGTTTTCGTCATACATACCGCCCTTGCGGGGTGTGCCGTCATCGAGCCATGCTTCGTTCACAACGTCCCATGCGTAGAAGTTCACATCGGAGTACTCCTCTGCCAGTACTTCCATCACGCCCTTGATGTAGCTTTCCATACGGGAGAGCATGGTGTCCTTGTCCACCCATTCGCCCTCGGTGGTGTAGTCCTCCTTGAAGAACCAGCCCGGTGTCTGAGAATGCCATACCAGCACGTGTCCACGCACGGCAATATCATTATCCCGGCAGAAATTCAGGATGGAACGTGCCTGCCCGTTGAGGGAGACAGCGACTTCACCGTTCTTGCCCTCTGCGGCAAGTGCCTGACAGCCCGCCTGATCGAGCATATTTTCCGGCTTCAGCTCATTGCCGAGGGTGATGCTGTTGTAGTGCTTGAGGATGAGTTCCTTGGTGGAATTGGGAGCAAGCTCACTTGCCGTGACAGCGCCGCCGATCTTGAAGTAGTCAGCAAAGACATCTTTCAGACCCGGAATGTCCTCTTCGATCGCATAGACCGGAGCGGTCTTTACCGAAAAATCATCCACGAACAGGTCAACCTTATCGCTGCATTCCACGTAGATATAGACATCTTTCATGTCCTCGCTGTAGCTGAAACTTACCTCCGGGATCTGCACCCAGCCGCCCTCGCTGACAGCCGTAGCCAGATTGGAGTAGTGCGCTTCTCCGGCTTCATCGGTGTACTGCATACTGAGCATACAGCTGTTATACCATGCGGTCTTGACCCAGACGGAAGCGGTATACTTCACGCCCGGTTCACAGTTGTCGCTGACGGAGAACTGCGGACCGTTCCAGCCGTTGCTGCGTTCGGTAACGCTCATGACCGTTGTGCCGCTGGGGGCATCGGGATCTTCTGCCGTGCCGATGACGGATGTGTCAGTGTCGCCTCGCTTGGAGAAGGCGGAAACATCGCCGTCCTCAAAGTCCGTGGCATAGATCGTGGTGATCTCTCCGACCTGTTCCGCCGAAACGGTTGCCGGCAGGGAGAGTGCCGCAATGCCGAGTGCCATGACGGCAGCAAGGGTGCGGCTGATTTTTTTCTGCATAGACAAAACCTCCTTGAAAGTGGTAATCCCCGTTCATTCTTATAGTTTTATTGTAACATAAGGAAAGCCTTTTGTCAAGAGATTTTGTGAAAAAATTATGAATTTCAGGTGTCACGCTGCCTTAGAATTCTTTTTTCTCTATCCACACATAACTCATCACAAACGCCCCGATGCTGAGCAAGATCAACAATATCCCGCCCGCAAAGCTGATCCACATCTGTTTGAAATGCAGCGACAAAAACACCATCAGCCCGGCGAATGCAATGATACCGAACAGGATCGGGATCATCAGCATGGATGCCGTCCGGGAATTGAATCGTATCGCCAGCGCTGCCGTCCAGATATTATAGACCAGCGCCATCAAGAGCATGATCACAGTCTCCACAAGAAACTGCATCAGCAGAACACTATTTCCGACGGCTATCCATGAGACCAGCAAATTGACCGCCATCCCCGGCAGTGTCAGCAACAGCAGCGTGATCAGCATATACAGATACCGGGCAGAAACATACTGCTTCCGGGTGGCAGGGGTGACGAAGGCATACTGCATAAATGTACTTGTCTCGTCAAAGTAGAACGTGTTCCGGAACGTGGTGACACTGGTAACAAAGGCGAGCACAGCCGGATAGATCGAGAACATGGAGTCTTCCGGGGTGGTCGTGATGCCGGAGATCACAGCAAGCAAAATAATGAGCACCAGCGACGGCAGCAAAGTCTTTTGGACAAGGCGGATGTCTTTCAGGATCAGGCTTTTCATTGTGCAGTTCCTCCTTTTACGTAAAGCAGCATGATCTCGTCGATGGTCGGACGGTCAAAGGTGCAGTCCGGGTATTTTTCCTGCAAATGTACCCCGTCCGGCAGCAGGACTTCATACTGAAAGTCCATTTTCCGCCAGACTGCGCCGTTTTCCTCCCGGAGTTTCTGAAAAGCAGCCTCTCCGCAGCGCACGATGCGAAATTCATCCCGCAGCATATCTTTCGGGTGGGTGAACTGCACTTTCCCCTCGTGCAGGAACGTCACATAGTCGGCGATCTTTTCCAGATCTGCCGTGATGTGCGTGGAAAGCAAGATGCCGTTCGTTTCGTCCTGCACAAAGTCTAAGAACACTTCCATCAGGTCGTCCCTTGCGATCGGGTCAAGCCCTGCGGTCGGTTCGTCTAAGATCAGCAGCTTCGCCCCGTGAGAAAGCGCACAGGCAATGCCGAGCTTCATCTGCATGCCCTTGGAAAAGCCCTTGACGGCTTCTTTTTCGGGCAGGGAAAAGCGCTCCAGATACCGGCTGTAGCACGCACTGTCCCAGTTGCGGTACAGTCCTTCATGCAGTTTCCCGATCTGTGTTGCCGTAAATGTCTCCGGGAAGTGCAGCGCATCGAACACCACGCCGATCTGTTCCATCTGCGCCTTGTCATTCACGTCAAGGGGCTTGCCGTTGTAAAAGATCTCCCCCGCATCCCGTTTCACAAGACCGAGCATCCATTTGATGAGCGTGCTCTTGCCAGCGCCGTTTTCCCCGATCAAGCCCATGATGCACCCCTGCGGGAGCGCAAGGCTCACATTATCCAGCCGGAATCTGCCATAGTCCTTGACAGCGCCGGAAACTTTCAGAATATCCATGTTAGTCCTCCTCGTAGAACAGGTGCAGCAGTTCCTGCAATTTGGCGAGCGGGATGCCGCAAGCCCTGCCCGTTTCCGCAGCTTTCCGGAGAAATTCCTCCGTCTGCCGCTGCTGCTCTTCCTGATACAGTATCTTTCCGCCGGCAGAGATGAAACTCCCCCTGCCGACCGTTGTCTCCACAAATCCGTCCCTTTGCAGCTCCTCATAGGCACGCTGCACAGTGATGACGCTGATGTGCAGCGATCTCGCCAGTGACCGCATGGACGGGATGGGGTCGCCCTGCTGCAGCTCCCCCCGCACGACCTTTGCCTTGATCTGTGAGGTGATCTGCTCGTAAATGGGCACATTCGTATTGGTGCTGATGATGATCTCCAGCTGCAAACCAACACCTCCCTTTCTTGCGCAAGTGTACTTATCCGGTAAGTACATTATAGCACATTACAGTACACTTGTCAACCCCTTTTTTCAAAAAAAGAAAAAAAGATCCCGCCGGCTCGCAAAAAGCCGACGGGACTTGTTTCTGTGATCCGTCACAGACTTAAAAGCTTGTGTTTCAGGAGCGCAAGGTCGAACACATCCACCACGCCGTCCTCGTTCAGATCGCCGGAGAGATCGGCATAGCTGACGGATGCGGCATCTCCCAGCACATAACGGTTCAGCAGCACGCAGTCTGCCATATTCAGAGCGCCGTCAAGGTTCGTATCCCCAGTGTTGAGCAGACTAATATCCAGCTCAATATCATACAGTGCCCCGACAGCCCGTTTATGCTCATCAAAATCAGCCTGTTCTACTGTCATCTGCGTGCGGATGACATCCTTGAACGCATCCCCAAAGATCGTGATACCGTTGCCGACATAGGTGAACTGCAAATTGGTATAACCGTCATCCATAACACAAGAATAATATGCCGGGTAACTTGCGGTAGCCTCCCACATACCGTTTACTGCCAACAGATCACCGATCTCCAATGCCCTGTCCACACTTCCACGATAGATCACGCCAATGTCATGATCCTCATTGATGGAAGAAACGACATACCCGATGATCTTTTCATTGGGATCTCCCCACTCATAGTGATACCCGATCACCATGAAGTCCGCATCCACAAGGTCAGTACCCAAGTTCATGCCGTACATTCTGCCAAAACGATCCACATTTGGCGAATAGGTGAATGTATCCGTTGTGATCGTCAGGGCGGCTGCTTCCTCTTCCGTCAGTGCAGATGCCGGGAGAGCTGCCAACATACCTGTTAGACACATTGCCGCTGTTACAGCAGCGAATAACCGTTTTTTCATCTTACACACCTCCATAAAAAGCGCATTTATCCTCTTTCCGCAGCGGTAAGCTTCTCCTCACCTGATTTCATCATACACCATGACGAATGATTTGTCAATAGTTCTGTGGAAAATTAGGCGCTTTGCACAAAACGGGGGGGCAATTTGGCGATGTTTACCAGATTTCACCTGCCATATCGCTATTCATTGACAGCGGCAATATTTTCCGGTGTCAGGTACACGAACGGCAATTCTAACGGCGGATCTGTGCCAACGACTGCATTGTGCCAGTCTTCATATCCTACGGCATCACATTCTATCTTGGGAGAACCATCCTTTGGAAAGATAGTATATAAGATGCCCATACCGCAGGTATCCTCCTCGACAGGGAACGGATCTCCAAAAACTTCCGGATACTCTACGCCGTCCCATGCGCCTACATCATAAACAGCTTCATACTGATCCGTGCTGGCATTGTGCTGATACATCGTATACGGCCAGAATCTTCCGGCATACCCCTGATTATGAGAAATACCAGCTTCTATAAGATGATTGCTGTAGAATGTCAGAAGGGGATACTCCCTGAGCTCTACATACAGCGTACCGCTGCTGTCTTTGCCAAATATAGTTCCTATCTGAGAAGCTGTATAGGTATTTTCCCAGAGCAGGATCAGCTCATTTCCCCCGTCGCCGTCCACATCATAGATCGCAAATCGGTTTCCTTCCAAATAATAAAAATCTTCAGGGAGTACATACGTCTCTCCGGCGCAGGTCTGATTCTGATACAGCGATTCCAGTGCTGCCCGGAAAGGCGGCAGATTCGGCGCTTCTGTGGGCTTGACGGGAACAGGCTGCTCCACAACAGGTGCTTCCGGTTGTTCCGTGGGGGCAGGAACAGTTTCCGCTTCCGTCACGGTCGTTTCTGCCGGAACAGTTTCGGATTCTGCCGTTTCCTCCGGCAAACTCTCCTCCGGGCGTTCCGTCTCAGATTCAGAAACAGATTGGTTTTCCATAGTGGTGACAGATGGTTCACGATTCAGCAAATAGACTAACAGCCCACAGAGAATTGCAAACAGAATGGTCATTCCAATAATGATCCCAAGCATAATTTTATTACTCATGCGGACACCTCCTTTTCTTGATAATTTTATTATAGCGCATTTTGCCACAATTGTCAATCCCATGTGAATGAAAATCGATCTCCCCGCACTGTGCTGCTTGACAAATGGGAGGGAATATGCTATACTAAAATTACTGTTTGAAATGAAAAGGAGTAACTGTGATGACTGTATTTGAAGAATTGCAGCGGCGGGGGCTGATTGCCCAATTAACAGATGAGGAAGAGATCAAAAACCTGATCAACGAGGGCAAGGCGACTTTCTATATCGGCTTCGACCCGACTGCTGATAGCCTGCACGTGGGGCACTTCATGGCGCTGTGCCTGATGAAACGCCTGCAAATGGCAGGAAACAAGCCCATTGTGCTGCTCGGCGGCGGCACAGGCATGATCGGCGACCCGTCCGGCAAAAGCGATATGCGCAAGATGCTGACCCCCGAAACCATTCAGCACAATGTGGACTGCTTCAAAAAGCAGATGAGCCGCTTCATCGATTTTTCCGATGACAAGGCAATCGCTGTCAACAATGCCGACTGGCTGCTTGACCTGAATTACATCGACCTGCTGCGGGAAGTGGGCGTGCATTTTTCCGTCAACCGGATGCTGTCGCATGAGTGCTACAAACAGCGCTGGGAAAAGGGTCTGACCTTCTTCGAGCTGAATTATATGATCATGCAGAGCTACGATTTCTACCGGCTGTATCTGGACTATGGCTGCAATATGCAGTTCGGCGGGGATGACCAGTGGGCAAATATGCTCGGCGGCACGGAGCTGATCCGCCGCAAGCTCGGCAAGGATGCCTACGCCATGACGATCACGCTCCTGCTCAATTCCGAGGGCAAGAAAATGGGCAAGACCGAAAAGGGCGCTGTCTGGCTCGACCCCGAAAAAACCAGCCCCTATGATTTCTTCCAGTACTGGCGGAATGTGGCAGATGCCGATGCCATCAAGTGCCTGAAAATGCTGACCTTTGTCCCGATCGAACAGATCGAGGAAATGGAACAGCACATGGAGGGTGCTGAATTTAACAAGGCAAAGGAACTGCTTGCCCATGAACTGACGGCACTCGTTCACGGCAAGGCGGAGGCGGACAAGGCGCTCGAAGCCGCAAAAGCCGTTTTCGGCGGCAGCGGTTCTTCCGAAAATATGCCCTCCACGGCAATTCCGGCAGAAAAGCTGACAGACGGTGCGATCGATATTTTATCTTTGCTGACAGAATGCACCCTCGCCCCGACCAAATCCGAAGCACGGCGGCTTGTCCAGCAGGGCGGTATCAGCATCAACGGCGAAAAAATCATCGACCCCAAGGCGATGATCGCCATAGACGGCGAACTGATCCTCAAAAAGGGCAAGAAGGTTTTCCACAAGGTCACAAGAGCATAACACCTACGGCATCCGGTTTCCGGGTGCCGCTTTTATTGAATTCACGCAAAAAAGGCTGCGTAACATTTCTGTTACGCAGCCATGATTTGTTTTACTTACCAGTCAGAAACTTACTGTGCCTGAATCGGGAAGTCTGCCTGTGTGAGGATCTCGATAACCAGCTGCAGAATGTTCAGTGCATCGTAAGGAGCAACTGCGCCATCCTGATCAACGTCAGCATTGATAATACCCTGATCAGTCAGTGTAGCACCGTCAATGTTCATCAGCATCTGGTTTACAGCGATAACATCAGCCAGATTTACAGTACCGTTGCAGTCAGCATCGCCCCAGAGGATATCGCCGATAGGCTCCTTGTCCTCAGTGGTATCTGCATCTGTGGTAGGCTCTGTTGTCGGATCAACCACCTCAGAAGCTGCATCCGGCTTCAGATCCGGGTACAGGTTGGTCATTGCACCGAGAGCCATCATGATGTCACCTGCGTGCCAGAATCTATGATACTGGAGATCCACAGCACCAACGTTGGTGAATTTAGCCAACTCTGCAAGACCCTCCGGAGAGGATGCGGAGTAGTCGCCAGACCACTTAGCACCAGCAGCAACGTCCTTCTCATAAGCTGCCTGCAGCTCCTTAACAAGAGCAATTGCCTCGTCAGAGGTCTTTGTACCGCCGACGCACTTGCTGCTGTCGAGATACATGGAACGGATACTCAGGAACGTTGCGCCGTTCTTGATCTCGTCGCCGTTCGGCATTGTACCAGTAAAGCTGCCTGCGCCTGCTGTACCGTCCTCAGGAACGTATACAGGCTGGCTGAACATACGTGCGAGAGAACCATTGTGATCGGTTCTGGTCAAACCAATATCGTCACGACCGAGTTCCCACTCACGGTCAAGCAGTTCCTTTGCCAGATACAGACCTACAGCCGGGAGTTCAGCATCATCCTTTGCGTAGGTAGTAGAACCAGCAGTTGCATCTACGCCGTCAAAGCCCTTGAATGCACCGCCGACAGAGGACTCGGTATAGCCAGCGATGTCGCCAGCCTTTACGCCCTTTGCAGAAGCGTAGTAGATGAGTGTATTAGCCAGAGAGGATACGCAGCCGAGGTCTGTGTTGCCGTAACCAGTGATCGTGCAGTGCAGACTTGTGTTATCGGTCGGTGTACCTGTCCATGTATCCGGATGCTGTGTGGTGTCGAAGTCATCTGCACCCCAGTC
This sequence comes from uncultured Clostridia bacterium, assembly GCA_947629905.1. GTDB lineage: Bacteria > Bacillota > Clostridia > Oscillospirales > Ruminococcaceae > UBA3855. The sequence goes on along the minus strand of CANRFM010000004.1, from coordinate 42,407 downwards.
GAGGTTGGACGGGATGTAGAAGTCGCCGCCCTCCGTCAGCAGAGAGTTATTAACGAACCAAGCGACCCACTTGTCGAGGATGCGCTCCAGAGCTGCCTCAAGCGTCAGACCGCCCGGCTTCACACCAGTGGTGTCGCCATTGGTCTTTACCCAGTAATACAGCTCAGACAGACGCTGTACAGCCCATACCTGGTTACCGATCCAGTGGTTGGAACCCGGGTCAGCGTATACAGGATGCGGTGTGTAAACCATGCCATAGAACGTAGAAGCACCGGACGGATAAGCCAGATATCTGCCCTTGTAGGAGTTGGTAGCACCGCCGGCGATCGGACCGTCGTTGGACTGCAGCCACAGATAGAACTCGATCTGTCTCTCCAGAGACTTGGTGTAGTCAGCATCAGCGCCCTGTGCCTTCATATCCATTGCATCGTCTGTGATCAGAGCGAATGCAGCGAGCGGGTTCTGATAGAACTCGTGAGCGTGCGAGCAGCCGATCTGCCAGCACCAGCTCTGACCGGAGCTTGCAAGAGCACCGCCCCAAGAGGTGTACCAGTTCATCAGATAGTGACAGCCGTCAGTAGCATTCGGCGTATTGTTCCAGCTATTGACAGAAGTGTCCTCACCGATCTTCTGATAGTACTTGTCGAACATGTTGTTACGCATTTCGTCGCCCATCTCTGCTGCCTTAGCAGAAACGGATGCGTCACCAACGTTCCACATATCCGCATCAAATACACCCTGAATTGCACGATCCTCGGCGTCAGGTGCATTGGTGTATGCATACTGTGCGGTAACTTCCTTATCCCGGTTGAAGAAGCCCTTCAGACCTCTGCCCGGAATACCGAACTTGATCTCATCTACGCAGGGATGCGGGATGGTCTCCCAGCAGGACTCCTGCTCACCACGCTGGAACGTGTTGATCAGTACGGTCTTGGTCTCAGAACCGCCGTAACCATACCAGTTGTCAACGTCAGCGAGCCAGTGCATCAGGTACAGACCGCCAGAGCCCTTGCCCTTGTAAACGCTGGTGAAGTAGTTGTAGATCGGGTTTACACCGGTCTTTTCCGGCTCTGCACCCCACTCGCCCGGACACTGATCGGGTGTGTCATACTCACCGGTATACTGTGCGCTGACAGAACCTGCTGTCCAGAAATTGTCCTGTACATCCGGGATCAGGGTTTCCATGGTCTTCCATGCCTTAGCCAGATCACCTGTGGACAGGCTGTCGATATTGCCGGTAGATACCTGATCCTTGTGATTTGCAACGATGTTGTCTCTCATAGCAGATGCCCATACCAGGTAGGACATCGCCTCAGAGGTCGTTACATGACCATAGTCAGGAGCCTCGACGATAACTTCCTCGACTGCATGATACGGAACGCCGCTCTTGCCCATGTAGCCGTTGTCGATGCCGTTTGTGATAACGTCATCATACAGGGACATGAAACGTTCTGCATAAGTAGAATCGCCGTATGCTTCTTCTTTGGTCCTTGTGCCGGCAGCAGATGCCGACATGGTCATTGCCATTGCATTGACTGCCATCGCAGCGGACAGAACACTGGCGATCACAGCCTTGCTCTTCTTCAAAAGCATTGATATTTCCCCTCTCGTAATAGAATTTGCCGGGCAATGCGCCCGTTTTTTTGTGCGGCAGACACCGCAAACGTTCATCAAAAGACCCCACGGTCTACCCGCCAGTGCAGCAGGGGCAGACAGATACCGAGGACTTTTCACATTTAATTATACCCAATCCCATTTTCTTTGTCAAGGCTTTACAGAAATTCATTTTCCGTTTTTTGATTTTTTCAGTGTTTTGTACAACTTGTATGGCTATCTTTTGGTTATTTTAACGAAAAAGAATTTTGCTTTCTTTACAAATTTGTCCCGTTCCCGCAGTGATTTCGTCACGAAGCGGACATATTTTCAGCAAATCGTCTGTAGATTCTCACAGGTTGTTCACAAATTCCGTGTATTCTTAAGTAAAGACGGGAAGAAAAATTCTCTGATTCACGATTGATTCATTATTTATACACACGCAATTCACATTTATATGTCATACTATTTATGTATGTGCCTGTATGACAGATGCGGGCAGTTTTGCACAGAAAGGGGACACTATCATGGTCGAAATCAAGCGGCTTACAAGATATTACGGCAAGCACCCTGCGATCCGGGATCTTTCCTTTGAGATCCGGGATAATGAGATCCTCGGCTTTCTCGGACCGAATGGTGCCGGAAAATCCACCACGATGAACATCATCGCCGGGTATCTTCCCTCCACTTCCGGAACGGTCACGGTCAATGGGTTTGACATCACCGAACAGGCTGCCGAAGCGAAACAGTGCATCGGCTACCTGCCGGAAATTCCGCCCGTCTATCCGGATATGCGTGTGGAGGAATATCTCCGCTTTGTTGCCGGCATCAAGGGCGTAAAGCGCAGCGAAGTGCGCACCCAGATTGAGCAGGCAATGGAGCGCCTGAACCTCACGGAAATGCGAAAGCGCCTTATCCGCAGCCTTTCCAAAGGCTACAAGCAGCGTGTGGGATTCGCACAGGCACTGCTTGGCGACCCGAAGCTGCTCATTTTAGACGAGCCGACAGTCGGGCTTGACCCGGCGCAGGTCAGCGAAGTGCGTGCGCTCATCCGGGATCTTGGCAAGGATCATTCTATCATTTTCAGCTCCCATATTTTGGCGGAGATCAGCGCCGTCTGCAACCGGGTCGTCATCATCAACAAGGGTGAAATTTTGGCAGAGGATACCATTTCCCACTTGGAGGAAACCATGACTGCCAACAAGCAGCTCCACCTGACGGTCGAGGGCGAAAAGGACAAAATCGTCCGTCTCCTGAAAGACGTGCGGGGCGTGAAATCCCTGTCCGACATCCGTGACACCGCCGAAAACCGCATCGAATGTACCGCAACGCTGGAATCCGACAGCGTGCGCAATGAGATCATGTCCGTCCTCCTTGCCAATGACTGCACCATCGTGGAAATGTCCATGGCAAAGCTGACCTTGGAGGAAGTATTCCTGAAAATCACCCAACAGGGCAAAAAGCGTTCCGGCATCGAGGCACTGCTTGCGGAAACGCCGGAACAGCCCACAGAAAGCTGAGGAGGTGCACCATGTTTGCTCTGTACAAAAAAGACCTGCAATCCTTTTTCCTGTCCCCGTTCGCCTATGTGCTGGCAATGCTGTTCATGCTTGTGTTCTCGATCAGCTTCATTTCGCTGATTTCGGAACTGGACAGCAGTACCCTAATATTTTCGTTCCCGTCCATTTTCTATGACAATTTCTTCTATTTCATCTTTGTCATTCCGATCCTGACGATGCGTTCTTTTGCCGGGGAAAAGCACGGCGGCACGGAAGTTCTGCTCCTGTCCAGCCCCCTGAGCACGACAAAAATCGTCCTTGCCAAGCTCCTTGCCATTCTGACTGTGTATCTGTTCATGGTCGTTCTGACACTGTTCTTTCCTATTTATATAATGTGTAAAGGAGAGGTCATCTGGTCGTCCTTGCTCTGTGCGTACATGGGCTTCTTCCTGTGGGGGGCAGTCTGCATCACGGTGGGGATGCTGCTTTCCACGCTGACAGCGAATTCTATTATAGCAGCAGTATTGGGTGAGATCATCATGGTCGGGCTTCTGTTCTTAGACCTGTTCGCCAATTCCACGCTCGTTTCCGTCTACCCGAAACTGGACACCCTGATCGGCTGGCTCTCCATGCAGCGGCGCTTCCTGTATTTCTCGCAGGGGCTGTTCCGGCTGGAAGATCTGGTGTTCTTCCTGAGTGCGGGTGCGGTCATCGTCTGCTGGAACATCATCATCATCGAAAAACGCCGCTGGAGCCGCAATTAAGGAGGGAGCAACATGAGCGAGAAACCTGCCAAGAACCTGAAAAACCGGAAATTCACTGCCTATGCTGCCATTTTTGCGGCACTGGCACTGGCAATTGCCATTCCGCTGAACCTGCTTGCCAACCGGCTGAACGTGACGTGGGACATGACACCTACCAAGCTGTATGAGCTGACGGACACCACGACAGACTACCTTGCCGCACTGGACAAGCCGGTCAAGATCTACTTTTTACAGGATCTGGATGAGCTGAAAGACGAGCTTGCCGTCATGTCCCTCTACCGCTGTCTGAAAGAGTATGACTCCTACGAGAATATTGAGCTGATCGACTTCAAGCCGGACAGCAATCCTTCTCTGGTGCAGCAATTGCAGGACTACGGCTATACGCTGACCGAGGGAGACATTGTGGTGGAGTGCGAAGGACGTACCAAGCACGTTCCTGCCCTGAATATGTACCTGAACAATATTTCCGAGGACGACAACGGCAACGAGATCGTGAACAGCAGCTACTTCACGGGGGAGAATTATATTACCGGTGCGATCGATGCCGTTGTCAGCGGACGGGATACCGTGATCTATTTCCTGACGGGACACGGGGAAAAATCCCTGAGCAGCGACTATTCTACCCTTGCCGGCAATCTGTCCGACCGCAACTACCTGACGGACACGATCGACCTGACCGCACAGGACAGTGTGCCGGAGAATGCGGCTATGGTTATTTTAGCTGCCCCGCAGATCGACCTGACGAATGACGAGACCCGCAAGCTCAACGACTACCTCGACAACGGCGGCAATGTCTGCTTCTGGATGTCCCCGAACGAGGAAACAGTGCAGTACAAGAATATTGAAAGCATTATGAACGATTTCGGGATCGCTATGGACTATGACATTGTGCGTGAGACAAGCAGTGATTTCTACTTTGACGAGGAGGATCCCTACACGTTCCGTGTCAGCCTTGTTGCGGCAGATGAGGAGAGCGGTGAGATCGACATTACTTCTGGGCTATCAGATCTGGTAAACCAAGGCATACGCCCGATCATGAGCAACACCCGGAGCTTCTATATGCTCGATCAGCCGGCAGATACCTCCCTGAAATACGGTGCCCTGATGCGGACTGTTGCCAATACGACCGATGATTTCGGCAATCAGGCTTCCTCGGCTGTCGGTGAGAAATGCGGCTATATCAGCCCGGATGCTGCGGAAAACCTGAAAGAGGTACAGGTCGGCGATACCACGATACGCAATGTTGTGGTAAACAACACGCTGCTCGACCTTGCCATGTATTCGACCAGTACCCTGCGCAGTGATGCGAAGATCATGGTCATGGGCAATGCGGAATTTATTGACGATGCGGCCATGCAGGATGAAACCAAGAACAGTCAGATGATCATTCCGGTCAACCTGATGCTCGCCGTTTTTTCGTGGATGTATGACAGCGATCTGGACATCGACATGAACATTGAGGACAAGGAAAACCGCCATGATTCCATGGAATTTGAATCCGAGAACGATGCCAACGCCACAGCCGTGGTACTTGCGGTCGTTCCGGCAGCGGTGGGACTGATCGGGCTGGGCGTCTGGCTCAGGAGGAGGGTCACCGGATGAGCAAGAAACTTCGCATTGTGCTGCTTGTCATGCTGCTTCTGCTGGCAGCCGTTGTGACTGGTTACCTTCTGGTAGACGGCAGCAAACGCCGTGAGGAGCGGAAAGCCGCCGAGGAACAGAATGCGCTGCATATGTTTCAGTTTGATGTCAACAGCGTGGACACGGTGGAAATTCAAAACGAAGAAGGCACTTTCACGATCACACGGGACAACGGTGCATGGACACTCACGGACACAAGCTATGCGCATGAATTTCTGCTCAGTGAAAGCTACGTGAACTCTGTCTGCTCCTATATGAGCACTCTGACAGCCAAAAGCCGTGTCCTGCCGGAAGATGCCGTGGACTATGGCTTTGACAAGGAAATAACCGTGACCTGCTCGATCGGCAATGAACACCACACGGTCTATATCGGCGGGCTATCGGCTTTGGGGGACAGCTATTACGCCAAGCTGCCCGAAGATGATCATGTATACTGCATCGACACCAAATGCGGCGAAGCGTTCCGGGGCGGCACGGCACTCCTGAAAAGCCCCTATATGCTGAATATGTACGATGTCAAGATCAACTACATCAAGCTCGAAAACGGCTCTGACACGGTTTTTGAATGCAGCAAGGACGAAAGCGGCTGGCAGATGCTTGCACCGCTCCCATATGCAGCGGTGGACAATGCGCAGATGGATTCCCTGCTGACCGTGCTGACACGAATGGAAGTGGACGAATATCCGGGCTATGCAGAGGAGGTTGACCCGGCAGACTACGGACTGGACAAGATCGGTCACAAACTGACCATCAAGACCGATGAGCAGACGCTTGAACTGGACTTTGCGGACTATGACGAAACGGACAGCATGGTCTATTTCCTGAATCCGGAAACCGGACAGATCACAGGCATTGAGAACGCAAAAGCCAACTTCCTGCAAACGGAAGTCAGCGAGATCCTTTCCATTCTGCTGCCCGTTCCCGTACTGGGCAATATGGCTTCACTGGAGGTCACATCGGAACAGTTCAACTTCACGATGGAACAGAAGGACGAAGAGAAACTGCTTGACGGAGAGGCGGTCACGGACAGTACGAAATACGAGTCGCTCTACACGGCAGCGACGACCATTTTAGTTTCAGAGGTGGACGAAAGCGGCAAGGCAGATCTCCCGGAGGATGCCGAACCGGTCTATACGCTGCACATCACGAAAACGGACGGCACAGATACCACGCTCACTTTGCTGCCCACAGAAGAAGAGGGTATTCTGTATGCGTTTGAGGACGGCAATTATACCGGCATGAAAACGGAACAGCGTGTTCTGACCTCTGCACTGAAAAAAGCACTTGAGGCACTGCAAGGCTAACAATGACTGCACATCCTGCGGGGTGTGCAGTTTTTTGTGATACCGTACAAAATTTTACGTATCCTTTGTGCAAAACGGAAAATTCCGGAAATGCTATTGACTTTTTCATCTCAAAGTGATATGATTATGATATCAAACAGATAGCTGCGCTATCGGAAAGGATCACATCATGAAAGAAAAAATACTGACCGCCAAAAAGAACGGCATGGCAGCACTGCTGCTCACAACGCTGCTTTACATCGCCGCAATTCTCCTGCTCATCTACAGTGCCATGGCTTTAGAGGCAGAAGAGATCGGAGTGCTTCCGGTCGTTTTGCGCATTCTCAGCATTCTGTGGCTCTGTGTGGGCTGGATCCCGTATCTGGGGCTGAAGATCCTCAAGCCGCAGGAAGCGCTTGTCCTCACGCTGTTCGGCAAGTACATCGGCACGATCAAGGGGGACGGTTTCTACTGGGTGAACCCGTTCTGCACTGCCTTTAACCCGGCTGCCACTACCCGGCTCCGGCAAAGCGGAGATGTGGGCGAGGATGCCTCTCTGCTCCCTGCCCTCACAGCAAGTACACAGTCAGGCACACTGGGCACGGACAAGCGCATTTCCCTCAAGATCATGACGCTCAACAACAACCGCCAGAAGATCAACGACTGCCTCGGCAACCCGGTCGAGATCGGCATTGCCGTCATGTGGCGTGTTGTGGACACGGCAAGTGCGGTGTTCAATGTGGATAATTACAAGGAGTACCTCTCTTTGCAATGCGACACGGCACTTCGGAACATCGTCCGTCTGTACCCCTATGACGTTGCCCCGAATGTGGACACCACCGGAGACGGCATTGCCGATGACGGCAGCCTGCGGGGTTCGAGCGATATTGTTGCCAACCGCATCCGTGAGGAAATTCAGCAGAAAGTCAACAACGCCGGCATCGAGGTACTGGAAGCACGCATCACTTACCTTGCCTATGCGCCGGAAATTGCGGCAGTCATGCTTCAGCGGCAGCAGGCTTCTGCGGTCATCGATGCCCGGAAGATGATCGTAGACGGTGCGGTCGGCATGGTGGAAATGGCTCTCGAACGCCTGAACGAGAACAAGACCGTGGAACTGGACGAGGAACGCAAGGCAGCTATGGTCTCCAACCTGCTTGTCGTCCTCTGCGGCAACCATGATGCACAGCCCGTGGTCAATTCGGGCAGTCTGTACTGATGGCACAGAAAAAACAGATCCCGCTGCGGCTTTCCGAATCGCTCTACCATGCCATTGCTGCATGGGCAGAGGATGATTTCCGCTCCGTGAACGGGCAGATCGAATACCTGCTCACGGAGTGCGTGAAACAGCGGCGGAAGAACGGGAAATATGTTTCGGAGACCATCGATGCACCGCCGGATATCGATGTTGCCGCATTCGGTACATCAGACGGAGAACAGGAGGAACTGCCATGATCGTGGATCTCTGTATCACGCTGCCGGTCGGACTGCTCTGCATCGTGCTTGGATTAGTGGTCTGGCTGCGGCAAAAGATCGACCTCATCCATGACTACCATTGCAGCCATGTAAAACCGGAGGACGTGCGGGCGTATACAAGGCTCTGGGGGATCGCACTCGTCATTCTGGGGGTGTGTATCTGTGCGGTCGGGGTCGTCAACTGGCTGCTTGCCACGGAGATCGGATGGAGTTTCATGGCTGTCGGGTTTCTGGTCGGCGGACTGCTCGGCAACCATGCGCAGAAAAAATACAACGGCAGTTGGTTCAGTTAAACCAAAAGGTCGCCTGCTTGTGCAAGCGACCTTTTCTTTATTTTTTCAGGCTCTCCCGGACAACCTCCGCAATGTGTTCTGCCGAAAGCCCGAATTCTTTCAGCAAATCGACTGCCGGACCGGAATGCCCGAATTCATCCTGCACCCCGATCTTATGCACCGGAACAGGGCAGCATTCCGTCACGCAGTCCGCTACCGCACTGCCCAATCCGCCGATGATGCTGTGTTCCTCCACGGTCACGAGGCAGCCCGTCTCCTGCGCTGCCTTGCAGATCAGTGCCTTGTCAAGCGGCTTGATGGTGTGGATGTTGATGACCCGTGCCGAGATACCCTCTGCCGCAAGCGTTTCCGCAGCGTTCAGGGCTTCGGCAACCATCAGCCCCGTTGCCACGATCGTAATATCCGTACCGTCCCGCAAAGTCACGCCCTTACCCAGTTCAAACCGATAGGTTTCCGGGTCGTTGAGGATCGGCGCAGCCAACCGCCCGAACCGCATATACACCGGACCGTCATGCGCAACGGCAGCTTTCACGGCAGCTTTCGCTTCCACATCATCACACGGCACAATGACCGTCATGCCGGGAATGGTCCGCATCAGTGCGATGTCCTCATTGCACTGGTGCGTTGCACCGTCCTCTCCTACGGAAATACCTGCATGGGTCGCACCGATCTTGACATTCAGGTGCGGATAGCCAATGGAGTTGCGGACGATCTCATACGCTCTCCCGGCTGCAAACATGGCGAAAGTGCTTGCAAACGGTATCATCCCGGCAGCCGCAAGCCCGGCAGCCACGCCCATCATATTCGCTTCGGCAATGCCGCAGTCAAAGAAACGCTCCGGGTAAGCCTTCTTGAAAATGCCCGTCTTTGTCGCAGCGGCAAGGTCAGCATCGAGCACGACCAGTTCCGGGTACTGCTCCGCAAGCTCCGTCAGTGCTTCGCCGTAGCTCTCCCGGGTCGCTTTCTTCTTTACATCAGCCATGCTTACACCTCCGTTTCTGCAAGAGCTGCTTCGAGCTCCTGCATTGCCTGTGCGTACTGCTCCGCATTCGGGGCAGCGCCATGCCATGAAACCTGATTTTCCATGAACGAAACGCCCTTGCCCTTGACACTCTTCTGAATGATGACGACCGGCTGTCCGGTCACGCTTTCTGCCTCGTCAAAGGCAGCCGCTATCTTGTCAAAATCATGCGCATCGTCCAGCGTGATCACGTACCAGCCAAATGCCCGGAATTTCTCATCGATCGGTTCCGGGGAGCAGACCTCTGAAATTTTCCCGTCGATCTGCAAGCCATTGTTGTCCACGACCGCCAGCAGGTTGTCCAGCCGGTAATGCGCCGCAAACATGGCAGCTTCCCAGACCTGCCCCTCCTCGATCTCACCGTCACCAAGAATGGCATAGACCCGATAGGACGCTGCATGGAGCTTTCCGGCAAGTGCCATACCGCACGCCGCAGAAATGCCCTGTCCGAGCGAACCGCTTGACATATCCACACCCGGCGTTTTAATGCACGGATGCCCCTGCAGCATTGCCCCGATGTGGCGCAGGCTTTCGAGTTCCTTGGCGGGGAAGAAACCTCTCTCTGCCAGTGCGGCATAGAGTGCGGGCGCACAGTGTCCCTTGGAGAGTACCAGCCGGTCACGGTCGGGCATATCGGGGTGCTTCGGGTCAACGTGCAGCTTGACAAAATACAGGTAGGTCAGCAGATCAGCTATCGAGAGCGAACCGCCCGGATGTCCCGATTTTGCGTGGAACGTGCCGGTCAGCACACCCATGCGGACACGGCAGGCAGTCCTCTGCAGCTGCTTCTTGATCGTTTCGTCCATTTGTTTACCTCCATGTTATTGGCGCTTTGCCAGAATATACTCGATCAGTTCCTCCATTGCGCCCTCCTCGCAGGTACGGGACAGCACAAGGTCGGCGCACTGCTTCACGGATGCGGCTGCATTCTGCGGACACACCGCAAAATCTGCCGCCCGGAGCAGTTCAATATCATTGTCAAAATCCCCCACAGCCACAAACGTATAATCCCCCATGCCCGGCAGTTTCCGGTAAGCAGAGAGCGCACTGCCCTTGGAAACGCCCTCCGGCAGCATTTCGTAGAATTTCTTCTCCGAACGCATGAAATCCACATGGGCAAATCCCCTGCCGTCAATATAGCGGATAAATGCCGGAATATCATCCGGACTCATCGCAAACAGGACTTTCAGCCACGTGCCACGAACTTCTGCAACCGTGCCATATTTCGGGGTCACGTCACAGATGCGGACGTGTTCCTGTTCGTAGGGGGTGTTGTTGACGACCCATGTTTCATCTGTACACAGCACTTCTGCCCCGGCATGGGGGTTTTCGGCAAGAATAGAAGCCGTCATTTCCCTTGCCGTTTCCGGCAGGGGGTGCGTGTAAAGCAGCTGTTTCGTCAGGGGGTCATAGATAGCAGCCCCGTTGAACACGATCATCGGACTTTTCAGTCCCAACTGTTCCGGGTAGCGGCTTGCTGCCTGCACCGTCCTGCCGGTCGCAATACTGAACAGTCCGCCTGCCGCCTCAAATTTCCAGACGGCTGCCAGATCCTGCGGCAGAGGGATCTTGCTTTTCGGCAGGAATGTGCCGTCCAGATCTGTGATAATGCAGACCTTGCTCGGATCTTCAAACATCATTGCTTCTCCATTTTCTCCAATAGCTTCTGAAAATACGGCGGCGGCGGTGCTGTAAATTCCAGATATGCCCCCGTCACCGGATGCACAAAGCCGATCTTCCGGGCATGGAGACACTGCCCCTGTGTGCCCTTGACAGCTTTGCCATATACATTATCGCCGTACACCGGATGCCCGATATACGCCAAATGCACCCGTATCTGATGCGTGCGCCCCGTCTCCAACCGGAGTTTCAGATGTGCCGTCCCTGCAAACTGCCGCAGCACTTCATAATGTGTCACAGCCGGCTTGGCATTCTTATCGGTCACGCACATTTTCTTGCGGTCGGCAGTACTTCTGCCGATGGGGGCATCGATCGTTCCCGTTGGCTCCGGAAAATGCCCCACCGCAATGGCTTCATATTCCCGTGTAAAGGAATGCGCCTTGATCTGTTCCGCAAGTCCCTGATGCGCCGCATCATTTTTGGCAACGATCAGCAGACCGGTGGTATTTTTGTCAATGCGGTGCACGATACCCGGACGGATCACCCCGTTGATGCCCGAAAGGGAGTCCTTGCAGTGATAGAGCAGCGCATTGACGAGAGTCTCATCATAATTCCCGACTGCCGGATGGACGACCATGCCCTTGGGCTTGTTCACGACAAGCAGGTCATCGTCCTCATACACGATGTCAAGCGGAATATCCTGCGGAACGACCTCCACTTCTTCCGGCGGCGGTACTTTCACATGAATGGCAGCACCGGGTTTCGGGCGGCAGTTCTTCGGGATGGTGTTCCCGTCCACGGTGACATTGCCGCTGACGATCAGCCCCTGCACGGCGCACCGTGTCAGCCCGATCCCCAGTGTAGCGATCCACTTGTCGAGCCGCATCCCCTCCGCTTCGGCAGGGAAAATCAAATCATGCTGTGTCATGGGAACGCTCCTCCGGTTTCTTTTCCTCCATGAAAAAGAGGATGTACACAAACAGCAGTGCGATCCCCACACAGACGAAACAGTCAGCTAAATTGAAAATTGCAAACGGAAAAAACTGCACATCGAAATAATCGATCACCGACCCGCCCCGGAAAATACGGTCGATCAGATTTCCTGCCGCACCGCCGATGACCATCGTCAGCGCCCAGAAAGCAAGCGGTTTCCCCTTTGCACGGGTACACAGCAGATAGCTGCAGACCGCAATGCCGATCACGGAAACGGTCAGGAGAAATCCACGCTGCCCGGCAAAACTGCTGAATGCCGAACCGTTATTTTCCACATATCTCAAGTGCAAAATGTCCAGTGTACCGATCTGTAGGAAAGGACGTTCCTCGCCAAGCTGAAAATTCCCGGCGACCCATGCCTTGACAAGCTGATCTGCGCCGGCAATGGCAGCAATGCAGAGTGCTGCAAGTATCAGCATGGTATACCTCCCTTCCGAAAATCCGGCTTACCGCCTGTCAGACGGCAAGCCGGCAAATACATCAACCTAAAACTTCTGCACAGCGCTTACAGAGTGTCGGGTGCAGCGCAATGCTGCCGACCTCATCAGCAAATTTCCAGCAGCGTTCACACTGACAGCCGGAAGCCTTTTCAATGGCATATGTCATCTCTTCTTCGCCCGTTTCACCGTTTTTCACTTCCACAGCCGAAACGATCAGCACATCACGCAATTCGCTCCAGCCTGCGATCTGCGCCGCAAGTGCCTCGTCCTGCACGGTGATAACGACCTTCGCCTCAAGGGATTTGCCGATCACCTTTTCTGCCCGCTTTTCCTCGAGCTTCTTGTTGACCGCTTCCCGGATCCTATAGATCGTATCCCACTTCTTCCGGAATGCATCATCACAGGTCAAGCCTGTTTTCGGCAGGAATTCGTTGAGGAATACGCTCTCCGTCTCGTCACTGCTGCGGTGCGGCATATTCTGCCAGATCTCCTCCGCTGTGAAGCTCAAAATCGGTGCAGCCATGCGGACAAGGGCATCCAGAATGCGGTACATTGCCGTCTGTGCGGCACGTCTTGTCAGGGAATCGACCTTTTCGCAGTAAAGCCGGTCTTTCAGGATATCAAGATAAAAACTGGACAGATCGACCACGCAGAAATTATGAATTGCATGGATGACCGCATGGAAATCATACGCCAGATAGCCCGCATTCACATCATCCGTGAGGGCATCGAGCCGCATCAGCGCCCACCTGTCGAGTTCTTCTAACTGATCATCGGAAACCATATCCGTATTCGGGTCGAACATTGTCTCCCCGTCACTGAAATTGCCGAGGATAAACCTTGCCGTGTTGCGGATCTTTCTATAAGCATCCGACTGCTGTCCTAAAATGTCCTTGGAAATGCGAATATCCGAATGATAATCCGAAGAAGCCACCCACAGACGGAGAATATCTGCACCGTACTGCGCAATGATCTCCTCCGGTGCGATACCGTTGCCGAGGGATTTGTGCATGATCCTTCCCTCGCCGTCCACGACCCAGCCATGGGTGCAGACCTGCTTGTAGGGGGCAGTCCCCCTGTACACAACGGAAGTCAGCAGCGAGGACTGGAACCACCCTCTGTACTGGTCTGCACCCTCTAAGTACAGATCAGCCGGGTAACTCAATTCCTCATAATTGTCCAGTACAGCCGTGTGTGAAACACCGCTGTCGAACCAGACATCCATGATGTCATATTCTTTCGTGAATACCGTGCAGCCGCATTCGCACTTCGTCCCGGCGGGCAGCAGTTCGGCGGTGTCCTTTGTCCACCACGCATCCGAACCCTCTTTCCGGAACACGTCCGCAATGCTCTGAATGGTCTCATCGGTGATCATGGGCTTTTTGCAGTCCCGGCAATAGACAACCGGAATCGGCACGCCCCAGATACGCTGCCGGGAAATGCACCAGTCGCTTCTGTCACGCACCATACCCTTGATGCGTTCTTCGCCCCATGCCGGGATCCATTCAACATCCTCGATGGCTTGGATCGCATCTTCCTTGAAGCCCTTGACAGAGCAGAACCACTGTTCTGTTGCCCGGTAGATGATCGGGCTGTGACAGCGCCAGCAGTGCGGATACTGGTGGACGATCTTCTGCATGGCAAGCATAGCGCTCTCTTCGGTCAGGCGTTCAGCAATGCGCTTGTTTGCTTCGTCCGTGTCCAGTCCCTCAAATTCACCGGCTTCGGCAGTCTGTCTGCCCTGTGCATCCACGCAGACCACAATGCCGATGTCGTCATACTTCTTGCAGACCTCAAAGTCCTCCACGCCGTAGCCCGGTGCGGTATGCACGCAGCCCGTACCGCTTTCAAGCGTGACATGGTCGCCCACGATAATGGGAGAGGGTCTGTCATACAGCGGGTGCTTTGTTTTCATGCCTTCCAGTTCTGCACCCGTGAAAATATGATCGGTGCTGTAGTCCGTAATACCGGCAGTCTCCATGACAGACTTCACCAGTTCGTCTGCCATCACATAATATTCCTCGCCATGTTTCACGAGCGTATAATTATAATCCGGTCCGAGACAGATCGCCAAGTTGCCCGGAATGGTCCATGTTGTAGTCGTCCAGATGACGAAATACACCTTGCTGAGATCCAGTCCCAGTGCCGTGAACATCCCCTTATCGTCCGTCACCCGGAACTTGACGAAAATGGAATTGCAGGGGTCGTTCTCGTATTCAATTTCCGCTTCGGCAAGGGCAGTGTTGCAGTCCGGACACCAGTACACGGGCTTGAGCCCCTTGTACATATAGCCGTCTTTTGCCATCCTGCCGAACACCTCGACCTGCCTTGCCTCGTATTCCGGGCGGAGGGTCAGGTAGGGGCGGTCATAATCGCCAATGCTGCCCAGACGCTTGAACTGTGCCTTCTGATTTTCCACATGGGTCAGTGCAAAATCCTTACAATGCTTCCGGAGCTGCACAGGGGGGATCGCACCGTTCTCCACGCCGATCTCTTTCATGGCTTTCAGCTCGATCGGCAGTCCGTGCGTATCCCAGCCGGGTACATAGGGCGCATAAAAGCCCGTCATGTTCCGGTGCTTTACAATAAAATCCTTGAGTACCTTGTTCAGTGCCGTGCCGAGGTGGATCGTTCCGTTCGCATAGGGCGGTCCGTCATGCAGTATAAAAGACGGCTTCCCCTGATTCTTCTGCATGATGCGGTCATACAGGCGCATCGCTTCCCACTTGGCGAGCACATCCGGCTCACGTTTCGGCAGATTGCCACGCATGGGAAAATCCGTTTTCGGCATATGCAAGCTATTCTTAAAATCCTGTGCCATTGGCGGTCAGTTCCTTTCTGCTAAATTGGGTTACTCCCCGTCTGCCGTCTCTTCCGGTGTTTCCTCCGCAGGCAGTTGGGAATTGTTCTCCCCGAACTGGAGATCGCTGAAACGGGACTCATACGCACCCTGAACGACTCTTGCGGAGAACTGGGAAGTTGCAAAGGGGTCGGGCTTGGTTTCCTCAGCGGGTACCTCCTCTGCCGGCTGTTCTGCCTGTTCCGGCTCTGTCTCTGCCGGGGTTTCCGGCTCAAAGGGTGCAGGCGGCGGCGGAAGCTCCTCATCGGCTTCCGGCAGAGAGGAGATCATTTCGAGATGCCCCTTATACATATCAAACAGGCTGCGCTTGAAATCTGCGACCATCTGCCGTGCTTTGGCAAGTGCTTCCTGCTCACGGGCAATTTCCGCACGGTTCTTTTCCATAGCGACTTCATGCTGACGGGTCGCCTCATCGAGCAAAACAGCAGCCTCCTCCCTTGCACGGGCGAGGATCTGTTCTGCCTTTTCATTTGCCTCATTGATAACACGATGTCCCTCTTTCTGTGCACCGAGCAGCGCATCCTTGAGGGCTTCTTCGTCCTTCATATACTCCCGCACCTTGTCCGCAAGGAGCTGTATCTTGTGGTTGCTGTCCTCACGCTCATTGTCGATCTCCTGAAAGGTCGCCTCCAGTCTGCCGAGGAATTCGTCAATATCCTCCGGGCGGTACCCCCACGCTGCTTTCTCGAAGCGCAGCTCTCTGATCTCGTTTGCAGTCATCATAGTGATTCACCTCTCCATAATTATAGGTATTTCTCAATTTGGATATGCAGCCTGCCCTTTCGGGTCGGACCGCTGATCTCTTTCATACGGAACTTGCCGTGTCCCCGGACGGAGAACACATCTCCGGCTGTCAGGATACGTTCCGGCTTGGTACAGGGCATCGCATTAACCGTCACTGCGCCCTCAAGGATATACTGGCTGCAAGCCTGTCTGCCGAGGGAAAGCGCTGTACGCAGCACAGCATCGAGCCGGGGCGAGGAAACCGTCCCCCCGATCTGCTGCATCTCCTGCACAAAGTCCCCCGCATAGGGCAGCGCATCCGTCACCTTCACACCGATCCTGCCGATCTTCGTCAGCTCCATGCCGACGGCAGCGGCAGCACCCGTGACAAAGCACTGGATCTTCCCTGCGCTGACAAGAATATCCCCCACCATGTCCCGCCGGATCTGCTGTGCCATCAGACAGCCCAGCACATCCCTGTGGGTCAATGTGTAACTCTCCGGGAAGGTATAGGTCAGGCAGGTGATAGGGTACTCCGCATCCTCCGGCGGACAGTCTTCCGGGTGAACGCATAAAATACCACGCTGCGCCTCCGGATAGCCGCCGAAAAAGCGATATGTTCCCGTCGCAAGCTGCATCCTGACAAGCGTATACTGCCGCAAGTCCAGAAACGCCGTAAAGCTCCGGTACGCATTTCTGCGCACCATATCCTGCACGTGCGCCAGTAAAAGACGGTCAGCTTCCTGCTGTTCCGGCTGCATCTCAGATGATCACGCCGTTATTTTCCAGCTCAGCAGCAAGGTCATCGCCGATAAAGCCGACATTATAGGGCGTGATGATGTAGGTCAGGTTGGCAACGGGCTTCAGGCTGCCGCTGATGGCATAGGACACGCCAACCAGAAAATCGATGATCCTTCTGCGGTTCTCCGGAGAAGCTGTCTCCAGATTCAGTACAACGGTCTTGCGGCTGATGAGATGATCGGCAATTGCCTTGGCATCGGTGAACACTTCCGGCTTGACCAGAACGACCTGAAGCTGTGCAGTCGCCTGAATATTCACAATATTGGAACCGGGTTCCCTGTTCTGCTGCATTTCCTCCACGCCGTGATGCGGCGGGATGTCTGTATTGGGGGCAGAAGTACCGTTTGCCTCCGGGTTATCGGACGGAAAAAAGTATTCCCTGATGTTCTTGAAGATCTCCATAGCTCGCTCCTTCTCCGTATGGTCAGTTATCTTTGCAGGTGCATACGGTCACCTGAATAAATAATGTTATCGATACACTCTTGCGCCGAACAGTGCCGAACCGATCCGGACGAGATTCGACCCGCAGGCGATCGCCTTGGCGTAGTCGTCAGACATTCCCATGGAAAGAATGCGCATATCCGCACCGGGCAGCTCCCCTGTCCGCAAAAACAGTTCCTGCATTGCCTGCAAATAGGTCGTATCCTCGCAGGGCGGCGGAATGGTCATCAGCCCGCACACGTGAATATTCGGCAGTGTATTCAGCTCCGCAAGCAGACCCGGAAGTGCTTCCGGCAGGACACCGCTCTTGGTCTCCTCCCTGCCGATGTTGACTTCCACCAGAATGTCCTGCACCAGTTCCCGTTTCCCGGCGATGCGGTCAATTTCCTTTGCCAGCGACATACGGTCCACGGAATGGATCAGCCGCACGCTGCCGAGGATGTACTTGACTTTGTTGCTTTGCAGCGCACCGATGAAGTCCACCGGCACGCCCGGACGGTAGGCATCCTTCTTGCTCTCGTATTCCTGCACCCGGTTTTCCCCGAGCAGGGAAATACCGCAGTCTATGGCGCAATTGACAAGGACGGGGTCAACCGTCTTGGTGACTGCCATGAAAGTGATGTCCTCCGGCTTCCTGCCGCTTTTCAGGGCAGCTTCCCCGATTTCCGCAGAGATACGTGCATAATTGTCACGCACCGCTTGCAGCTTATTGTCCATCCGCATCAATTCCTTTCGTAATAATGGCATCATACAATTGCAGATAGCCGGATTCTCCGTTCTGCCGGGAGAGTACATAATCCGCACCCTCGTATATGACATCGAGCCGCCGGAATTCCGGCTGTTCGCCGTTCAGCACATACACGCCCCGCACCTGTTCCGGTTCTCCGGTCTCCTGATTCGTGACTGTCATGAAGTGCTGTGCGCTCCGGGGTACCATGATCCCCTGATATGCCTCGCTCCCCCGGATGATCTCCACACTGTCCGTGCGGTGCTGTACAAGGTCATAGGTCATTGTCTCGCACTGCACGGCAATGACTGTCTGTGCATCCCCTGCCGCCTTGTTGAGGAGAATGATCTTCCCCTTGACGGTTTCGGATGTGGAGGCAAATTTCAGGGTAACGGTATCGTCCTCCTGATAGATATGTTCGGTATTGTCCACCACGGCTGCCAGTACCCACTGATAGCCCTCGATGAGTTTCCCGATGACACCATCTCCCGTGGACGGTGCATCATGCACCTCTGCAAGGGTTTCCGGTGTCAGCGAACCGAGATCCTCTAACGTAAGCTTATCTTCATAGCCGTCCGCATAGCTGACGAAATAGGCAGCTTCCTCTGCCATAATGGTGTCCAGCGGCTGTTCCCGTGACTGTTCCAGTGTGTCGATCTCCGCCTGAATGCTCTGCATCTTTTCCGCATAGCTGTCGTCCTTCCCGGTCACAAGCTGGTAGGTACTCAGCAGCACCACCATTTCCTCCCGGATAGACTGAAGATCGGAAATGTCCCCCTGCTCCCGCTGATAGAGGTAGTCCTTGTAGGTCTGGTTAAACAGCTCCGAAATGCTCGAAGGCTGTGCCGTCTGCGTCGTGCCGGGGTTGGAAATGCGCTGTAACAGTTCCAGTTCATGCGTCAGTGCCGCAATGCGCTGTTTCAGCTCGATCTGCGTCTCAGAGGCATAAATGCTTGCGATCGGACTGCCGATGCCGAGCTTTCCGCCGTCGGAGACTTCATAGCTGACAACGCCCTCGCCCGCATAGTGGATGACCTTCTCATCCCGGACGAACACGCCCTGCACCTGTTCCGAGTCACTCCCCGCAGAGAGCAGCGCCGTTTCCGTGACGTACTTCTGGTTAAACTGCTTGTACACAACATTGACAACAGTCAGAATGATGAACACCGCAACCAGCACCAGTACCCCTGTGAGTGTTCCGTTGTTCATAGGAAGCGCCCTGTGTTATTCGGACTTATCCGGCTCGCTGTCCAGAATCGAAACCGGACGGGACGGGGCAATGGTCGAAATAGCGTGCTTGTAGACAAGCTGCTGCTGCCCCTGACAGTCAAAAATGACCACATAATTGTCAAAGCCTTTCACAATTCCCTTGCACTGGAAGCCGTTGACGAGGTAAGTCGTCACAAGGATGCGTTCCTTTCTTGCCTGATTGAGAAAGGTGTCCTGTAAGTTCATGATCTTGTTCATGGTATTCTCCTTTCTTTACCGGAAGTGTTTCCATATCTTGCTCTAAAAACACTTATTATCCATTATACCACAAAATTTTATTTTTGGCTATCATTTTTTCAGCTTTTTCTGAAATTTTTCGCACTTCATCATTTTCGTACATCTTCAACCAATGAATTTGAGCATTTCGACGAAACCAAGTGCACTGCCGCTTGGCATACCGGCGTGTTTCCTGCTGGATTTTTGCAATGCAGTCCTGTAAAGATGCCGTCCCGTCCAGATACGGCAGCAGTTCCTTATAGCCGATCGCAGCAGCTGCGGTCTGCATTCCGGTATCCCTTGCCGCACGTACTTCCTCAACCAGTCCGGCTGCCACCATCTGTTCGACCCGCCTGTCGATGCGCCGGTAGAGTACTTCCCGTTCATAGTCCAGCCCGATCAGCATACTGTCATAGGGGGAGGGACAGGCGGCATTCTCTTTCCGGTACTGCGTAAAGGTCTTGCCCGTACTCAGGCAGACCTCCAAAGCCCGCACGACCCGGACAGTGTTGTGAGGATGAATGGCAGCCGCTGCCTCCGGGTCAAGGGCGGCAAGCTGTGCGTGCAGTGCATCTGCCCCCTCGGCGGCAAGGCGTTCTTGCAGTTTTTCCCGGAGTGTCCTGTCCTCTGCACCTGCCGGGAGCTGCATACCGCTCAGCACCGTGTCGATATACAGCCCCGTACCACCGACAAGAATCGGCAGCTTGCCCCTTGCGGCGACTTCCTGAATCTTCTCCCGGGCAAGCACCGCATACTCCGCCACCGAAAACCGCTGTGTTCTGGGGATCACCCCGATCAGGTGATGCGGTATGCCCTGCATTTCCGCCTGTGTGGGCTTGGCGGTGGCAATGTCCAGCCCCTCATAGACCTGCATGGAGTCGGCTGAAATAACCTCCCCGTTCAGCCGTTTTGCCAGCTCGACCCCGAGTGCCGTTTTCCCGGAAGCCGTCGCCCCAACGACCGCAAGTACCCGCTGCATGATTACACCCGCCGCCGGAACTGCTTTTCCAGCTCGTACTTTGACATGGTGAACATGACCGGTCTCCCGTGCGGGCAATGCCGGATGTCCTCGTTGCTGCACACCTGTTCCGCCAGTGCCTGCAATTCGGAAATATCGTTCCGGTCGTTCGCTTTTATGGCTGATTTGCAGGCAAGCTCATGCAGCATATCGTCAAGCTGATGGCTCTGGGGGTTGACCTTGCCAAGGCTGAGATTCCGGGCGATCTCCTCGATGATACCGTCCAGTTCGAGGCGTTCAAAGAACACCGGCGCAGCCGTTGCGGTCACATAGGGCTTTTCGGAGAGGTCAAAGGAAAAGCCCAGTCTTTCGAGCAATTCCGTATTTTCTGCCATTGCCGCACATTCCTCAAGCGTCAGCAGCACCTTGCAGGGCATGAGCAGCATCTGCCGGTACTGCCGGCAGTTCTCCCTGCGCAGCCGTTCAAAAATGACACGCTCGTGCGCTGCGTGCTTGTCTATGATAATAAAGGTATCCCCCGACTGCGCCAGTAAGTAATTGGCAAACAGTTCTCCGACCACTTTCACATCGGGGAACGGGTTGGGTTCTTTCCGGGGAACAGGTTCCGGAACGGGGGCAGGGGGCTGTTCCGCCGGCGGACTGACAGGTGCAGGGGCAACGGGGGCAGGCATTTCCGGCAGCGGAAACGGCATGGCAGCAGCCGGAAGCGTTTCCCGTTTCTGCACAGGAGCGGGGGCAGGGGCAGAAAACTCCGGAGTTGAAACAGCCGGGGCAGAGTCCTGCACGACCGGCGCAGGGGCTGCCGGAGCGGGCTGTTCCGGCTCGGGTGTTGTTTCCTGCACAAGGGGTGTCTGCTCGTATGCCGGCTGCGGCGCACTGCCGTACCATTCCCGGCGGGGGATCTGAAATTCATAGATCAGCCCGGCGGCAAGCATGGCATTGCGCACGGCAAAGTAAATGGCATTGATCACCAATTTTTCATCCGAAAAGCGCACTTCCGCCTTGGCGGGGTGAATGTTCACATCGAGCATATGCGGCTCCATGCCCAAAAAAAGCACGCAGGCAGGGAATTTTCCCGTCATGACCATATTTTCATAGGCACTTTCCAGTGCGACCGAACAGGCTTTGGAATGCACATAGCGGCTATTCACGAAAAAATTCTGAAAGCTCCGGCTGTTCCGGGCGTACAGCGGCTTGACGGTGTAGCCCTTGACGGAAACGCCGTTTTCCTCGTAGTCCACAGGGATCAGGTCTCTGGCAAAATCCTTTCCGTACACCGCATAAACTGCCGCAAGGAGCTCCCCGCTGCCGTCTGAACAAAATTCCGGCTTGTTGTCCCGGATGAAGCGGAAAGCAATTTCCGGATGGGAAATGGCGATTTTCTGGATGATCTGCGAAACGGCATTCCCCTCTGCCACATCCCGCTTCATGAATTTCCGGCGGGCAGGGACGTTGAAGAACAAGTCCTTGACGATCAGCGTTGTGCCGTCCGGGCAGCCGCATTCTTCCGGCGGTGTGCTCTCCGTGCCGGCGATCTCGTATTTCGTGCCGAGGGCATCTTCCCGGCGTTTCGTCAAAACGGTAACTTTTGCGACTGCCGCCACAGAGGCAAGTGCCTCCCCTCGGAAGCCAAGTGTCAGAATTGTGTCTAAATCTGCTTTTCGGGAGACCTTGCTTGTCGCATGGCGCAGGAAAGCGGTCGGCACGTCCTCCGCTGCCATGCCGCAGCCGTCGTCCACGATGCGCATGAACGCCGTACCGCCGTTTTTGATCTCCACCGTGATATGCTTTGCACCTGCATCAATGGAATTTTCTACCAGTTCCTTGATGACAGAGGACGGGCGTTCAATGACCTCTCCGGCTGCGATCAGCTCGGAGACCGATTTGTCCAGTACGGAAATCACAGACATACTGCACCTCTTTCCGGGATCACGAGAGCATGGAGCAGAGTTCTTCGAGCAGCTCCCGGCATTCGGCATCCGTCAGTTCTGCAACATTGGTACGGCGGAGCATACCGGGAATTTCCTGTTCCTTCTGCTGCGTAAAGCTGAATTGTTCGTTCTCCTGCGGTTTTTCCTGCTTTTCCGCCTTGCTCTCCAGTTCCGCCAGCAAAATGCGGGCACGGTTCAGGACGGGATTCGGCAGCCCTGCCAGTTTTGCCACGTCAATGCCGTAGCTGTCATCCGTGCCGCCGGGAACGATCTTCCGCAGGAAACGGATACCGTCTTTGCCTTTCCGCACGGCTACGCTGAAATTCTTCACGCCCTCCATCTCATCCGCAAGGGAGATCAGTTCATGGTAATGCGTGGCAAACATGGTCTTACACCCAAGCCCCTTGGCGGAACAGATGTGTTCTGCCACTGCCCTTGCAATGCTGATACCATCAAACGTAGAAGTCCCCCGTCCGACCTCATCGAGGATAACAAGACTCTGCTTCGTGGCATAGCGCAGGATCTCCGCTACTTCCCGCATTTCCACCATGAACGTACTCTCTCCGGCTGCTAAATCATCGGAAGCGCCCACTCTCGTGAAGATGCGGTCTGTAATGGAGATACGGGCAGATGCCGCCGGCACAAAGCAGCCCATGTGCGCCATCAGGACGATCAGAGCAGTCTGCCGCATATAGGTCGATTTGCCGGACATATTCGGTCCGGTAATAATAGACAGACGGCTGCTGCCGGTGTCAAGATATACGTCATTCGGGACGAAAATTTCCTCCTCAAGTACCTGTTCCACGACCGGATGCCGACCGTCCTTGATATGCAGCGTACCGTCCAGTACAATATCGGGCTTGCAGTAATTATTCTGTGCTGCCGTTCTGGCAAATGAAAGCAGCACATCCACCTGCGCCGCTGCCGCTGCCGTTTCCTGCACGGGCACAAGCGACTGTGCCAGATAGTCCCGCACCTGCGTATACAGAGACTGTTCGAGCTGAAGCGCCTTGTCCTTTGCGCCGAGGACGGTATTTTCGGCATCTTTCAGTTCCTGCGTGATGTAGCGCTCCGCATTCGCAAGGGTCTGCTTGCGGATATAATGCTCCGGCACTTTGTCCAGATAGGAGCGTGTCACCTCTATGTAGTACCCGAACACCCGGTTGTAGCCGACTTTCAGGTTTTTGATGCCGGTCTTTTCCTTTTCCTCCTCGGCAATGCGTTCAATGATGCTGCTGCCGCCGTTCATGATCTCCCGCAAATTGTCCAGATCAGGGTCAAAGCCCTCTCGGATGACACCGCCGTCCTTGACATTTACGGGCGGTTCTTCGATGATCGCTCTGTCGATGAGGTCGGCAATCGCCCTGAGGTCGGACAGTTTGCTGTTCAGCCGTTTCAGCAGCGGGCAGTCCAGTTTGGACAGAATTTCTTTCAGGCGGGGCAGTTCTGCGGCTGTCGCCTGCAATGCCCGCAGGTCACGGGGATTTGCCTGTTTATAGACAATTCTTGCCATCAGGCGTTCCAGATCGTACACCCGGTCAAGGCAGTCCTCTAATTCGATCCCCGCAAGGGTGTTCTGCATCAGGCATTCCACGGCATCGAGTCTTGCCATGATCTTTGCCGGGCTGCGCAAAGGGCGTTCCACCCAGTTTTTCAGCATCCGCTTGCCCATGGAAGTCCTCGTGCTGTCCAGCACCCAGAGCAAAGTGCCTTTCTTTTCCCCGGAACGCATGGTGCGGGTCAATTCCAGATTCCGCAGGGCGTTGTAGTCGAGTGTCATGTAGGCGTTGCTGTCGTCCAGTTCCAGACTGGTGAACCTGCCGACCGGTAATTTCTGCGTGGTGTCGATATAGGCAAACAAGCCGCAGACGGCGCTCACGTCTGCCCCGGCATCCGCAAGCCCCAGTTCCCCCAGTGCCTTTACCGAAAACTGCCGGCAGACGGTTTCTACCTGTTGTTTGGGGTCAAAGCATTCTGCATCCCGCAGCGCACACGCACAGCGAAGGCGGATCTTCAGGAAACTGCCAACAGCTTTCAGATCAAGGAATTTCTCGTTGAAAATGATCTCCGACGGCATATAGCGTGACAGCAGATTGATGATCTCATCTTCCGTATGCTGCACGGGCATCGGGTACACTGCCGCCTCCCCGGTCGAAAGATCGGCAAAGCACAGGGCAGTTCCCTCCCGCCCGCAGTAAATGCTGCACAGGTAATTATTGGAGGCATCGTCGAGCATATCCTTTTCGATCAGCGTACCGGGCGTGACAATGCGGATGACATCCCGCTCCACAAGCCCCTTGGAAAGGGCAGGATCTGTCATCTGCTCGCAAATGGCGACCCGGTAGCCTAAATCGATCAGGCGCTTGATATACAGCTCCGCACTATGATATGGCACACCGCACATGGGCGCACGCTCCGGCAGACCGCAGTCCCGCCCCGTCAAAGTCAGTTCCAGATCCCGGGAGACCCGTATCGCATCATCAAAGAACATCTCATAGAAATCCCCGAGCCGATAGAACAGCACGCAGTCCATGTACTGCTGCTTCGTCTCCACATACTGCTGCATCATGGGGGAAAGCTGCTCTTTCTGAATGTCTTTCAGCTCCACGCCAACACCTCCTTTGTGATGTTATGAAATGCGGTCAGGAACAGCCGCCGCAGGTGCTGCAATCTCCGCCGCAGGCAGCTTCCAGATCGATGGCATCCGGGTCTGCCCCGTTGGCAGACATACTGATGATCGTATTCACCTGATTCATCAGGACATCAAAGCCCTCTTTGGCTGCCTGATAGATCATCATTTTCGGGCTGCTCATGATTTTCTGATAGCTGGACTTGATCAGTTCGTTCAGTTCCTGCACCTTGTCGTTGTCCCTGTCGGGCTTGCCGATCTCCATTTGCAGCTCCATGCGCTTAAGTTCAAACGCACGGATGAGGCTTTGCAGCTGCTCATCCTCGTCATTTGCCTGTTTGGCAAGGCTGTAGGCGATATACCGGTCATCCGCCTGAATGGCTTTGCCGAGTTCTCTTGCCAGTGCGATACTATCCATTCTGTTCATCCTTTCCGATACTGATGCCGGAGATCATGCCGCTGTGCGATTCCGTAATGCGCACCTGCACAAATGTGCCGATCTGTGCCGCATTTCCCGGAAATTCCACAAGCATGTTTTCCGTACTGCGCCCGGTCATATTGCCGGGGCGTTTTTTGCTTTCGCCGTCACAGAGGACTTTCAGCGTCCTGCCGACAAAACGGCGGTTGTTTTCCACAGCGATCTCCCTTTGCAGGGCAAGCAGCCGCTGCATACGGGCAGATTTTTCGGCAGCGGGGGTGGGGTCGTCCATTTCTGCCGCTTTTGTCCCCGGACGGGGCGAGTAGATGAACGAGTACATATTGTCAAACCGCACCCGTTCCAAGAGCGCAAGCGTTGCCGCAAAGTCCTCCTCCGTCTCCCCCGGAAAGCCAATAATCAAATCGGTCGTCAGCGAAAAATCGGGCACTTCCGCCCGGATGCAGTCCACGATTTTCCGATACTGCGCCACGGTGTAGCGGCGGTTCATCTCTTTCAGGATACGGTCGCTGCCCGACTGCACCGGCAGATGCAGGTGCTGTGCAATATGTACACCGTCTAAAATTGCCCGTAACAGTGCCGGGGAGGCATCTTTGGGATGGGAGGACATGAAGCGTATCCAGTAGTCGCCCTCGATCTTATCGATCTCCCGCAGCAGTGCCGGAAAATCCATACCGTCCGGCAGATCTTTGCCGTAGGAGTTCACATTCTGCCCGAGCAGCATAATTTCCCTGCACCCGTCCGCAACAAGCTGCCGTACCTCCGCAAGAATTTCAGCCGGACGACGGCTGCGTTCCCGTCCCCGGACATAGGGGACAATGCAGTACGTGCAGAAATTATTGCACCCGTACATGATCGGCACAGCCGCCTTGAAAGCGCATTCCCGGACAGCCTGCACCTGTTCCGGAACGTCCGTGCCGGGGGCAAGTTCCCATGCGCACTGTAGGTGCTGCATCTTCGCATACAGCATCTGCGGCAGGCGGCTGACAGCGGTCGTGCCAAGCACAATGTCCACATACGGGTAGGACTTTGCGATCTTCTCCGCAACGGACGGCTGCGCAGTCATGCAGCCGGTCACGCACAGCAGCAGCGCCGGGTTTTCGGTCTTGAGCTTCTTGATACTGCCAAGTGTGCCGAACACCCTGTCCTCTGCATTTTCCCGGACGGCACAGGTGTGGTACAAGATCAGGGAAGCCTTTGTGACATCCCCGGTCAGCCCGTAGCCCATCTCCCGGAGCAGCCCGGCAAGCTGTTCCCCCTCGGCGGCATTGAGCTGACAGCCAAAGGCATGGACATAGGCAAGCGGCTGCGCAGGCCGCTCAGCAAGCCATTCCCGGATCTGCCGGATACATTCCGCCTGCGGCGGGAGCATCTCCTGCATGGTATCATCCTCTCTGAAAAGCATTCCATTTTATTATAGCACATTTTGCCGGGAAATGCAAGTACCCCGCAGTGCTCTGCCAATATCTGGAATTTTATGAAACATTCTACCGTATCTCCTCCACGGAAAAACCTGCCTCTGTTACGGCATCTTCCAGACGGTCTGCAAAGTCCATGCCCGGCAATCCTGCGTAGCTTACAGCTGCCTGTGTGTCCGTGATCTGCACCGCTGCCACATCCTGCAAAGCGGAGAGTGCCTGTTTGAGCTTCCGGCGGTCGGCTTCCGTTTCCAGTCCGGACACCGTAAGCAGATATGTACCGCCGCCGCCCGGCAGCGGTTCGGGGCGGGGTTTCTGTCTGCCGAACGTAAAGGCATAGTGCATCGCCCCGAACACCCCCGCAAGGCACAGCACCCCCAGCACAATGATACCCGCTGTCACAGACATTCCTCCTCTCCGGCAGTGATCTCCGCAAAATAGCCTTGCAGCAGTTCACAGGATGCGTGGAATTTTGCCGTTTCCTCGTCCGTCAGGGCAAGTTCCACGATCTCTTTCACACCGCTGCGCCCGATGATGCACGGCACCCCCACAAACACGTCCCGTTCCCCGTATTCCCCGCACAGCTTTGCCGAAACGGTCAGGATGCTGTTTTCATCCCCTAAAATCGCCCGCACAATGCGTGTCAGCGCCATGCCGATGCCGTAATACGTCGCCCGCTTCGCCTCAATGATCTTATAGGCAGCCGTGCGCACCTGTTCCGCAATGCGCTGCATATCCTCGATACAGTAGGGATTCCGTCCGTCTGCCAATATGCCCGTGACGGCTTTCGTGGCAAGCATCACCTGCGAAAACGGCACAAACTCGCTGTCTCCGTGTTCCCCGATGACATAGGCGTGAATATTCTTCGGGTCGACCGTGAAATAGTCCCCCAACAGATAGCGCAGCCTTGCCGTGTCCAGTGAAGTCCCCGTCCCGATCACCCGGGAAGCCCCGAAGCGAGACAATTCATGCGTGATCCGTGTCATGATGTCCACCGGATTCGTGGCGACCAGAAAAATACCGTCAAACCCCGACCGCACCACCGGAAGCACGACCGACCGGAACACTGCCGCATTCCGGCGCAGCAGTTCCGGGCGGCTTTCGCCCTCTTTCTGCGCCACGCCTGCAGCGATCACCACAATATCCGCATCCCGGCAGTCCCGGTAATCTCCGGCATAGATGCGCATATTGGTTTTGGCAAAGGCAAGCCCGTGGTTCAGGTCCATAGCTTCCCCGTCTGCCCGTCTGCGGTCGATGTCGATCAGTACCAGTTCATTGCAGATACTGCCCTGATTCACCAGTGCATAGGCAAAACTCATCCCGACCATGCCCGTGCCGATCAGGGCAATTTTGCGGCTGTCTCTGTTCATACATCAGCACTCCCTTTCGGTTTCAGTATGCACAGAGTGGGCGGTTTCATGCATTTTGCATTTGTATAATAGTGTCAAATATCCTGTGTGCCGCTTCCTCCTTGGAAAGCAGGGGCAGCACTTCGAGCGTGTCTTGGGTGATCAGCGTAATGCGGTTCGTGTCCGTCCCGAAACCTGCCCCTTCTTCCCGCAGGCTGTTGGCACAGATCATGTCCACGTGCTTTCCGGTCAGCTTTTTGCGGGAATTTTCCAACACATTGTCCGTTTCCATGGAAAAGCCGCAGAGGAACTGCCCTGCCCGGCGGTGTTCGCCCAGATACTGTAGAATGTCCGGGGTGCGTTTCAGGGCAAGGGTCATGTCGCCGCTTTTCTTGAGTTTGCTGTCAGCCGTTTCGGCAGGGGTGTAGTCTGCCACGGCAGCCGCCTTGAGGATGATGTCTGCCGCCTCCGCACGGGCAGCGACAGCCTCGAACATTTCCTGCGCCGTGCCCACCGGAACGACTTCTACAAAGGGCGGCGGTGCGGTCTCCATATGCCCGGCGATCAGTGTCACCTCTGCCCCCCGCAGCATGGCAGCACGGGCACAGGCAGCGCCCATTTTCCCGGAAGAATGATTAGTCAGAAAACGCACCGGGTCGATCGGTTCACGGGTAGCACCGGCGGTGACGAGGACTTTCTTCCCGGCAAGGTCTTTCCCGCACTGGATCTCACGCAGGAGATAGCCCAACAGTACCGCCTCATCCGGCATTCTCCCGTCCCCGCTGTCACCGTTGGCAAGCATCCCGTAGGCAGGGTCGGCAATGACATACCCGAAG
The DNA here is from genome assembly GCA_947629905.1 of uncultured Clostridia bacterium. GTDB lineage: Bacteria > Bacillota > Clostridia > Oscillospirales > Ruminococcaceae > UBA3855. The sequence continues at coordinate 13,169 of CANRFM010000004.1, read as the reverse complement.
CGCCGCAGCTTTTGCAGGTTGTCCTGCACAATGGGGTTGTGATACATATTATGGTTCATGGCGGGGGAGATAATTTTCACGCAGGGGCAAGCCATAATGGTCGTGGTGAGCATATCATCCGCAATTCCATTGGCAAGCTTGCCGATGACATTTGCCGAAGCCGGTGCGACCAGAACGGCATCCGCCTGTTTGGCAAGGGCAACGTGTTCCACGCTGTACTGGAAATTCCTGTCAAATGTATCGATCAGGCACTTGTGCTGTGTGAGTGTTTCAAAGGTGATGGGGTTGACAAACTGCGTGGCATTCTGTGTCATCAGCACATGAACGGTGCAGTGCAGCTTTGTCAAAGTACGGGCAAGTCCGGCAGCCTTATAGGCAGCAATGCTTCCGGTCACGGCAAGCAGGACGGTTTTTCCTTTCAGCATGGGGGTCTCCTTTCTGATTTTCCGGGATTTTCTGTATCTTATTGTACCACAGAATGCACAATATGTCAAGGCGCAGTGCCTGCGCTCCCGATTTGCCTCCCAATGCCGGGCGAAGCCCGGCAAAGGTCGGCTTGCACGACTGTTACTTTTAATTTCGTCGCATTTCACGACCGGGTACACAAAAGGGGTGCAGCGTCACGCTGCCCGTTTCAAAATTTTTCCGTCTGTGGGTTTGCTTTTTCGGAAAAACTGTGGTATAATAAAAACATACAGAACAAATGGAGGCGCTTATGACAAATGATATAAGACAGCGTGCCGCACGCAGGCGGTATATCGCTCTGCTTGCGCTGGTGTGCTGTGTATTGCTGATAGCGGTTGTAGTTATCCTTCTCCGCTTGCAGAACAAGCCGGATACACCGGCGGACACCATACCGGAAACCACCGAAATGACAGAACTGCCGGTTGCCGTCATTTCCCCGTCGGAAACACCAACTGTACCGCACACGGAACCGCCTGAAACCGTCCCCGAAACGGAAGAGGAGACTTTGCCTGCTGCTCCTGATCTCACTTCCGAAAACGGCTTGCTTCACAGCAACAAGGCACATCTCTATGTGCGTGCCGGGAAAGAGCAGAAAATCCAGCTTACCCTCGGCGCAGGTGTCAGCCGGAGCGAAATTGTTTGGAGCGTGAGTGACACATCTGTCGCAGATGTGACAGATGGCGTACTGACGGGCTTGGAGAAGGGCGAATGCACACTGTGCGCTAAGATCGGCTCGGACACGCTTGAGATCCCTGTGACTGTACGGGAATTGTACGTTGAGGACGGCTGCACCTATGTGGACGGGATTCTGGTCGCCAACAAGACCTACAGCCTGCCGCAGTCCTACGACCCCGGTATGCTGCCCGTGACGGAAGAAGCGTTTGAGAAGCTTTCCGAAGCTGCTGCGGACGAGGGGCTGGACATCCATGAGGGGTCGGGCTACCGGGACTACGACTTTCAGGTGACGGTCTATAACAGCATGGTCAACGGCTACAGCAAGGAATATGCGGATGAAGTTTCCGCACGTCCGGGGCATTCGGAGCATCAGACGGGCTACACAGTCGATTGCAACACGATTGATGATGCCTTCGGGGAAACGGCAGAGGGCAAGTGGCTGGCAGCGCACTGCCATGAATTCGGCTTTATCATCCGCTATCCGAAAGGCAAGGAGGACATCACGGGCTACGCCTACGAGGCATGGCACATCCGCTATGTCGGGCTGGAAGCTGCAGCGGAGATCTTCGGGCAGGGGCTGACGTTGGAAGAATATCTGGACATCGATTCCCATTACCCGGAAGATACCCCGGAGGAGGAAAACGAAAATGAAGCAGAATAACCCGGCAACACTGCGGGAACAGATACTGGCAGCATTGCTGACGGCGGAGGGCTATTGTTCCGGGGCAGAGCTTGCGGAACGCTTTGGGGTGAGCCGAACGGCTGTCTGGAAATGCATGGAACAGCTCAAAGAAGCGGGCTGCACCATAGAGGCAGCGACCAACCGGGGCTACCGGCTGACGGATATGCCGGATCTGTTCTGCGTGCCGTATTTTCAGACACTGGTGCAGGGCTGCCGCATTCCGTGGCAGGTGCAGCACCTCACAGAGACGGACTCGACCAATACCGTCGCCAAACGCCTTGCCGCTGAGGGCGCACCGGAGGGAACGGTCATCGTTGCCGACCGGCAGACCAGCGGAAAAGGACGGCTTGGGCGGTCGTTTCATGCGCCGATGGGCGGGCTTTACCTGTCACTGGTGATCCGCCCGGAACTGCCCCTGACAGACATGATGAAAGTCACCGCCTGTGCGGCATCGGCAGTATACTGCGCTTTGCAGGATGTGGGCGTGACGGCGCAGATCAAGTGGGTGAACGACCTGTTCCTGAACGGTCGGAAGATCTGCGGCATACTGACGGAAAGCAGCTTCAATGCGGAACTGATGACACCGGACTATCTGGTCATCGGCATTGGCATCAACCTCCACCCCGACCCCCATCTGCCCGAAGTCCTCAAGCCGATCCTCACCGACCTCACGACCGAAACGGGCAGCGCACCCCTGCGGTGCGTATTAAGTGCCGGTATCCTGCGGCATCTGGAAGCGTATCTGTCAGGCATTCAGGCACATACCTTTCTGGACGTGTACCGGGATAATTCCTGCACGATCGGCAGGCGTGTGCGGGTGATGCTGAACGGTGTGCCGTGTGAAGCCCTTGCGGTCGGCTTTGCGGAGGATGCCGGGCTGATCGTCCGCTGTGACGACGGGAGCGAACATACCATCCGCACGGGCAGTGCGGAGATCCTGTAAAAGACAAATTCTGACACGGAGCATTTCATTTATCGGGAAAAGCACAGTTCTTTCAGGCAGACTTCACCGCTGCCGTGATAGGTAAGAAACAGCGCATGATCTCCGGTCAGCGTAAAGCTGCTGCTGCATTCCGTCCACTGTCCGGCAGGGGAAATGCTGCATTCTGCAAGCGGCTTTCCGCTTTCGTCGGAAACCGTAAAGCTGCCCGTTCCGCTGCTGCGGTACACAAGCCGGATCACGGTCGCCCCGGAAAAGGCGAAATACTTATACCCGACCAGCGTGCCGTCTGCTATTTCAGCGATGAAGCGTTCCGTTTCGCCGTCTGCTGAAGCGGCATGGCTGACGTGCGGGAAATGTTCCCGGAAGATACTGTTCGAGCCATGCGGCATATGCCCGTTGGTGATATGGCAGGCAATGGCTGCCGGGTAAGTGCCCTCTGCCGTCAGTGCTGTGCCATTCAAACCGCAGGAGGTGATCTCCACCTGTGGGATACTGCCGTCCGGCATAATTTGGATGCGCTCCGCACAAGCCTGACGGCTGTAGTCAGATTTGTGGGTGAGACGATGATAAAACACGTACCATTGCCCATTGATCTCGATGATGCTGCCGTGTGTCGTGCCGGTCATGTTCAGGCGGTCGGCAGGTTTTCTGCCCCGGAATCCGACATCGCCGTTGGATACGATCGTCCCCCCGAACCGGAAATCCCTGTCCGGGCAGTCACTGACGGCATAGCAAAGTTCATGGTTCTGCTGGGAGGAGTAGATGAAGTAATACTGCTCCCCGACTTTCCGCATGGATGCCGCCTCAAAGAACGGATGCGCCTCGAAATCCGTCCCTTTCACCCGGTAGGGAATGATGCGGACGGGCGGGGTCTTTACCGTCAGCATATCCTCTTCGAGGGTGAGCATATTTGCGCCCATGACGCTTTCCGGCGTGCTGAGAATTTCCTCACGGGATTTGGCGAACATTTCCATTTCGGACTGGATTTCCTTTTCCCCGAAATCATCCCGTTCCTCATAATCATACTGTGTCCCATAATACAGGCGTATCGTGCCATTGTCATTCAGGACAGCCGGGTCGAAGCAGACGTATTTCTGCATGGGAGAGCCGTCCGGGTTGCGGACAAAGCCAAGATACTGGTACTTTCCCGCCGGTGTGTCGCAGACGGCTACGCTGATCGGACCGTGATACCCGCCGGCACCGAAATCACCGGACATACAGTAATAAAGGTAAAATCTGCCGTCATTCCCCTGCACGACATCGGGGGCATACATATATTTCCGGTTGGGATAATCGGGGTCTTGAGAAGCCCGGTAGATGACACCCTCACACCGCCAGTCTGTCAGGTCGCTGACGGGGGCAGACCAGACGGTGTAGTCCAGCATACAAAACGTTTCGCCGCTCTCCTTATCATGCGAGCCGAACAGATAGACCCGGCCGCCGAAAATATGCGGTTCGCCGTCGGGAATGTATTCCGAAAGGGGTAAAAAGGGGTTGTAGACTTGTTTCATGGTGTATTCCTTTCTGTGTTATACATACTTAATATAAAACAGCCGCACTGGAGCAGTACGGCTGTTTTCTGTGCTTTTCCTGAACGTTTAGCCTGCCTGGGGAGCCTCTACAGGACAAACACCAGCGCAAGCGCCGCATTCCAGACAAGCGTCTGCATCGATGACGTACTTGTCATCACCGGCAGAGATAGCGCTTACCGGGCATTCGTCAGCACAAGCACCACAACTGATGCAAGCATCTGTGATCTGATATGCCATGATGATACACCTCCGTTAAGTATTTGAGGATGCTGTACACCCTACTACTTCTATTCTAACATATTTTCAGAAAAAATCAACCCCTTTTTCAAAAAAAGTCTGAAAACTTTCGGCAGGAACAAAGCAGAGGGTTCAAGAATTTGTACACAAGATACGAAAACAGGACAGATACGGGCTTTTTCCTGCATCTCCGCTTGACGAGGGGGGAGAAATGTGGTATAATAAAGACAAATGTCTAAGGAGTGATGAAAATGGAAAAGAAACCATTTCTGACAAAAGAACAGGCAGAGGAGATCTGCCGGACTTACCCGACACCGTTCCATATCTACGATGAAAAAGGCATCCGGGAAAATGCCCGCCTCGTCCGGAAAGCATTTGCATGGAACAAGGGCTTCAAGGAATATTTCGCCGTCAAGGCAACTCCCAACCCGTTCATCCTGAAACTGCTCCGGGAAGAGGGCTGCGGTGTGGACTGCTCTTCCTATACAGAATTGCAGATGAGCGATGCCTGCGGTTTCTCCGGCAGTGAGATCATGTTCTCCTCGAACGTGACACCGGCAAAGGACTATGAACTTGCCTATCAGCTCGGTGCGTATATCAACCTCGATGACATTACGCATATCGACTATCTCGAAAAGCTCACAGGCATTCCGGAGACCATCTGCTGCCGCTACAATGCGGGCGGTGACTTCTCCATTTCCAACCGTATCATGGACAGCCCCAAAGATGCCAAATACGGCTTCACACGGGAGCAGATGTTTGAGGGCTACCGGATGCTGATGCAGAAGGGCGCAAAGCATTTCGGGCTGCACGCTTTCTTGGCATCCAACACCCTGACCAATGACTACTACCCGACCCTTGCCCGGCAGATGTTTGAGCTTGCGGCAGAACTGAAACAGGAAACGGGTGCGGACATCCGGTTCATCAACCTCTCCGGCGGTGTGGGCGTTGCCTACCGCCCCGACCAGACCCCGAATGACATCCTTGCCATCGGTGAGGGCGTGCGGAAAGCCTTTGAGGAAATTCTCGTTCCGGCAGGACTGGGAGACGTGGCAATTTTCACGGAAATGGGACGTTTCATGCTTGCGCCCTACGGGCAGCTTGTGACACGTGTGCTGCACAAGAAGCACATCTACAAGGAGTATGTCGGTGTAGATGCCTGCGCTGCCAACCTGATGCGCCCGGCTATGTACGGTGCTTATCATCATATCACAGTCCTCGGCAAGGAAAACGAACCCTGCACCTACCAGTGTGACGTGACAGGCGGATTGTGTGAAAACAATGACAAATTCGCCATTGACAGGATGCTGCCGCCGGTCGACATCGGCGACCTGCTGGTCATCCACGATGCCGGAGCGCATGGGTTCTCCATGGGGTATAACTACAACGGCAAGCTGCGTTCGGCAGAACTGCTGCTGCACGAGGACGGCTCGGTGCAGATGATACGCCGGGCGGAGACACCGGCGGACTATTTTGCAACGTTCGATTTCTGCGATATTATGGACAAGTACCTGAACTGACAGAGGAGAGCTTATGTTTACGATACGAAGCGCTGCGGCGTTTGACAGTGCGCATTTCTTGGCAGGCTATTCCGGAAAATGTGCCAATCTGCACGGGCATCACTGGGTCGTGGAAGTGGAGGCTGCACAGGCAGACATACAGGAGACCGGAGAAAAGCGTGGCATGGTGCTGGATTTTTCCGACCTGAAAAAGGCGCTCCGTGCCCTTGCGGAAGAACTGGATCACGCCATGCTCTATGAAGCCGGCTCTCTCCGGGAAACGACCGTACAGGCGCTGCAAGCGGAGCAGTTCCGGCTGGTGGCACTCCCGTTCCGCCCGACGGCGGAGCTGCTCGCAAAGTATTTTCACGAGCAGCTTGCGGCACAGGGCATTCCCGTGCAGCGGGTGACGGTCTACGAGACACCGGAAAACGCCGCTTCCTACGAGGTGCGGACATGAAACTTGCGGAACGATTTATCAGCATCAACGGAGAGGGACAGGCTGCCGGGGAATTGGCTGTGTTCCTGCGGTTTGCAGGGTGCAATCTGCGGTGCAGCTACTGCGATACGGCATGGGCAAATACAGCAGATGCCCCCTTTGAAGAAGTCTCACCGGAGCAGCTTTGCGCCTATGTGCAGGAGACAGGCATCCGCAATGTCACACTCACGGGCGGAGAACCGCTCTTACAGCCGGACGTGGACAGGCTGATCACAGAACTTGGCAGCATGGGCTGCCGGGTGGAAATTGAGACGAATGGCAGCATACCCATTGCGGCTTTGGCAGCACTCACGCCCCGCCCCTGCTTCACGCTTGACTATAAACTGCCCGGCAGCGGTATGGAAGCGGCTATGCTGACGGAAAATTATGCCCTGCTGAACGGGCAGGACACGGTGAAATTTGTCTCCGGGAGTTTGCAAGACCTACAGAAAATGCAGGAGATCGTACAGAGTTTTTCCTTAACAGAAAAGTGCAAGGTCTATATCAGCCCGGTATACGGAACAATTGACCCGGCGGACATTGCGGCATGGATGAAACAGGAACGCCTGAACGGTGTGCGCCTGCAATTGCAGCTGCACAAGTATATCTGGTCACCGGACACGAGAGGGGTATGAACATGGATAAACAAGCCTTAGAAATGCACATCCGGGGCATCCTGAAAGCGCTCGGCGAAGACCCGGAACGTGAGGGACTGCGGGAAACCCCTGAACGGGTCGCAAGAATGTATGAGGAAGTTTTTGCAGGGATACAGTATTCCAACCATGACATAGCGCAGATGTTCGGGAAGACCTTCACTGCACCGCCGGATGCTTCTGCGGTGGTGGTGCGGGATATTGGGGTGTTCAGCTTCTGTGAACATCATATGGCGCTGATGTATGATATGCACGTCAATGCTGCCTATGTGCCGCATGGCAAGGTCATCGGCTTGAGCAAGATCGCCCGCATCTGTGACATGGCAGCAAGGCGTTTGCAGATTCAGGAGCGGCTTGGTGCCGATATTGCGGAAATTCTGATGGAAGCGGCGGAGACACCGGATGTGGGCATTGTGATCTCCGGGGTGCATAGCTGCATGACCGCAAGGGGCATCCGGAATGCCTCGGCAAGGACGGTCACGCAGACCTTGCGGGGGGCATTCCGGACGGATATGTCCTTGCAGAAACTGATAGGAGAGTGAGCCTGTGAAAGCGTTGGTATTGAGCAGCGGCGGCATTGACAGCACAACCTGTCTGGCACTGGCTGTGGAAAAATATGGTGCTGCCGAAGTCATGGCTTTGGCGGTGTACTACGGACAGAAGCACACACGGGAACTGGATTCGGCACGGGATGTGGCAGAGTATTACGGGGTGACTTTCCGGGAGCTGAATTTGTCCGTGCTGTTTGCGGACTCGGACTGTTCCCTGCTCCGGGGCAGCACGGAGGAGATCCCGAAAGAAAGCTATGCCGAACAGCTTGCCCGGACGAACGGCAAGCCGGTCTCGACCTATGTGCCGTTCCGGAACGGTCTGTTCCTCGCCACGGCAGCAAGCATAGCGCTCTCGGCAGGGTGTGAAGTCATCTACTACGGGGCGCACAGCGATGATGCCGCCGGGAATGCCTACCCCGATTGCAGCGATGCCTTCAACGAGGCGATGAACCGGGCGGTATGGCTTGGCAGCGGCGAACAGCTGCGCATTGAAGCACCATTTGTGACAAAGACGAAAGCGGATGTCGTGGCAGAGGGCTTGCGGCTGAAAGCGCCCTACCACCTGACATGGAGCTGCTACGAGGGCGGCGAAAAGCCCTGTGGGCTGTGCGGCACCTGCCGTGACCGTGCGGCAGCCTTTGCGGCAAACGGGGTCAAAGACCCGGCATGGGAGGACTGACATGGACAAGCGGGACAAACAGCAGGAGGGGCTTTCCCTCTTGGGGAACCAGAACACAAAGTACCCCTCGGACTACTGCCCGGCGGTGCTGGAGACATTTCAGAACAAACACCCGGAGCGGGATTATTTCGTGAAATTCAACTGCCCGGAATTTACCAGCCTTTGCCCAATCACGGGGCAGCCAGATTTTGCGGCAATCTATATAGCCTATGTTCCGGCTGAAAAAATGGTCGAGAGCAAATCGCTGAAGCTGTATCTGTTCAGTTTCCGGAATCATGGGGCATTCCACGAGGACTGTTTGAACATCATCCTGAATGACCTGATCGCTTTGATGCAGCCGAACTATATTGAAGTATGGGGGAAATTCCTGCCCCGTGGCGGAATCTCCATCGACCCGTACTGCAATTACGGCAAGCCCGGCACAAAGTGGGAACAGGTCGCATGGGAACGGCTTTCCCGGCATGACCTTTACCCGGAGGAAGTCAACAATCGGTGAGAATGTCCGGTCTGAATTGCTTGACAATACGGCTGAAATATAGTATAATAGAATTTATGCAGCGGAGCGATGCTCCGTATCCCGGAAAGGAGTAATTCGTATGGAAAAGAAGAAGATGTCCCGTGAGGGCTATGAGAACCTGAAAGCACAGCTCAATGAGCTGATCACCGTACAGCGTCCCGAAATTGCACAGAAACTGAAAGAAGCCCGCTCCTACGGCGACTTGTCCGAGAATGCCGAGTACGATGAAGCAAAAAACGATCAGGCACAGCTCGAAGCAAAGATCGCTGAATTGCAGTATACGATCGACAATGCAGAGGTCGTGGAGGACGACAGCATCTCCCTCGATGAGATCGGCATGGGGTCGATCATGTCTATCCGCAATGTGGACACAGGCGATGTCGAGGAGCTGAAAATTGTCGGCACGAATGAAGCGAATTTCTTTGAGAACAAGATCTCTGACGAATCCCCCATCGGCAAGGCTGCTATGAAAAAACGGGTAGGCGATACGTTCATTGTCGAAGCACCCGCCGGAGAGATCCGGTACGAAGTTGTAGGAATTTCCAAGTAATCTAAGGAGAACATCATGCAGGTAGAAAAGAATACACCACAGAACACGCCGGAGACGGATTCCACGGATTACCGGCAGATACGCCTTGACAAGCTCAATGCGATGAAGGCAGAGGGCAGTGACCCCTTTACCCGCACCAGCTACCCGGTGACAGCCCTGAATGCCGACCTGAAAGCACGCTACGAAGCCGCCGAGCAGAAAGTGTTCGCCGAGGCAGGTGATGACGAGGAAAAGCGCAGCGCCGGGCTTGCTGCCATTGCGGAAGAAACTGTCCGCATTGCCGGCAGGATCATGAGCTGGCGGCGCATGGGGAAGGCGCATTTTCTGGACGTGCGGGACGGTTCGGACCGCATTCAGGTCTATGTGCGGATGAACGATGTTGGCAAGGAAGTCTTTGAGGTGTTCCGGAAGTGGGACATCGGCGATATTATCGGGGTAGAGGGCTTTGTGTTCCGCACAAGGATGGGCGAGATCTCCGTCCATGCCAAAGCCGTGACCTTGCTCTCCAAGTCCCTCCTCCCCCTGCCTGAAAAATGGCACGGGCTGAAAGATCAGGATATGCGCTACCGGCAGCGGTATCTTGATCTCATCTGTAATCCGGTCGTCAAGGATACCTTTGTCAAGCGCAGTCAGGTCATGCGGGAGATCCGGAAGTATCTGGACGGGCTGGGCTATATCGAGGTAGATACCCCCGTACTGCTGCCCATTGAGATTGGTGCGGCTGCCAAGCCATTTGTGACACACCACAACACCCTCAACATGGATATGTACCTGCGCATTGAGACGGAACTGAACCTCAAGCGGCTGATCGTCGGCGGGTTCGACAGGGTGTATGAGGTCGGCAGAATTTTCCGGAACGAGGGCATGGATCCCTCCCACAACCCGGAATTTACTACGGTCGAAATGTATCAGGCATACACGGACTACAAGGGCATGATGGACCTGATCGAAAATATGTACCGCACCATTACCGTGAATGTCTGCGGCACGGATACCGTGACCTATCAGGGGACGGAAATTGCCATAGGCAAGCCGTGGCAGCGCATGACCATGATCGAAGCCGTTCAGGCATATGCCGGTGTGAACTATCACGACTGGGCAGACGATGCAGCGGCAAGAGCCTGCGCTAAGGCGCACGGTGTAGAAGTCGAGGAGGGCGCTGCTGCCACGAAAGGACACGTGCTGATTGCTTTCTTTGATGCGTTCGTGGAGGAGAAACTGATACAGCCGACTATCATCTATGACTACCCGGTGGAAAATTCCCCGCTTGCCAAGAGAAAGCCCGAAGATCCGGCGTTTACAGAGCGCTTTGAATACTTCATCTATGCCCGTGAGATGGGAAATGCCTTCTCCGAGCTGAACGACCCGATCGACCAGCGGGAGCGCTTTGAAAAGCAGGTCGCTGCCAAGCGGGCGCAGGGGAATACCAACGCACAGGTGGACGAGGACTATATCACCGCACTGGAATACGGTCTGCCCCCGACGGGCGGTCTTGGATTTGGCGTGGACAGGCTGGTCATGCTGCTGACGGACAGTGCTTCTATCCGGGATGTGCTGCTGTTCCCGACCATGAAACCGCTGCCCTCTGCCGACAACGGAGAAACAACTGACGAATCATAAACAAGGCATAAAACAAAGCCCCCGTCCGGAAGCGGCGGGGGCTTGCTGTACAGAGAGGATATACGATGGCAAAGAATAAGAAAGAAAAGGGCAAGAGCGTCATGGAAATTGCCCGTGAAATGGAAGCGCAGCAGCAGAAACTTGCCGAGGAACAGCGGGAGCTTGCCCGTCAGAAAGAGGCAGAGCAGCGCCGGAACTACGAGGAACAACTCCGGCAGGAACGCCTCGAACTGATGCGCCTGAAACAGGGTGTCATCGAGGAGAGCGAGACCATTCACGAAGAACAGCCGGAGGAGAAGCACTACACGATAGGGCAGAAGATCGGCAATTTCTTTTACCACAACAAATGGTGGATGGGCATTGCGGCGTTCTTTGTGTTTGTGGTCGGGTTTCTGACTTATTCACAGCTGACACAGGTACACCCGGATATGATCGTGCTGCTGGTGGCGGATGATGATTATTTCTATGCCGTGTGCGGAGAACAGATCGAGCATCTGTTTGAGCAGTATATTGAGGACGAAAACGAGGACGGCAAGGTGAAAGTCTCCGTGTACTACATTCCGTCCTCCGATGCCAAGGCACAGACGGACGGCTACACGGGGAACGCCCAGAAACTGTACACGGAGTTCCAGATCGGGGAAGCAGTCCTTGTGATCTCCGACGACGAAGCAGACAAGCGGATCGTCCCGGAAGATACACTCTGCGATTTAGAGGAAGATTTCGGGCAGTATCAGGAAACGGAGCAGATGCGTTTCCGCCTTGCCGGAACGGACTTTGCCAAGGATGTCGGCTGGACGGAAGAACCGCTCGACGATGATTTTTACATCGGTATCCGTTCCGTGCGCAAGACCATGGACTCGGAAGAAAAGATGCAGGAAGTGTTTGACATTTCCTACCCGGCGCTGAAAGCCTTTATTCAGGACTACGGCACGCTAAAAGAGGACGGGGAGAACGGCTGATGGGCTATTCTGCCGGCTTCTGGTGGCGGTACGCATAGAGGCAGGGGAGTGCCATATTTACCGTTATCGCAAGGAACAGCGTGATCAGACCGTAGATATTCTGCCATGATGCGATGATCCCCACAACGCCAAGTACCGCACACAGAAGCCCGGTCACGACCCACAGCCGACCCGCAAAGCGGTGTGTACACTGCCAGCAGTACGGGTTATTCATCGTATAGCTGATACGAATGCCGAGCATTTTATTTTGCTGCACGAGGGGCAGATAATTCCCAAACCCGATGAACAGGAATGCCACCAAGAGGCAAACGGTCCAACCGATCGGGATGCCGTTCGGCTTTTCGCCAATCTGTGCACCGCTGCCCATCATGTACAGTGTCCACCAGTTCATGGCACTCATGTAGAGCGTAAGGATGACCGTGCATACCGCAAATACGGCACGGTTGCGTTCCGAGGTCTTTCCCAAGCGGGCACACAGGAGAAAGACAACTGCCATAATAAGAGTAGCGATCGGCATGATCAGTCCGACCCACGGGGAACCAAGCCCGTCGCATACGAGTGCTAAATTGAAATGTGTCGGCACGGTCTCCGGCAATCGCAGGATGTACAGCACCGAAGCCAACAGATTGACGATGCAGATAAAAAGGCTGACGAGTTCAAGTTTCTTCTGTTTCATAATGATTCTCCTTTGTGCCGAACTGGTCGGCAAGTGTTTTCAGAAATTCCTGAAAAACGGTCGTATTCAAGCTGTAGGTGATGGTCTGTTTCTCCTTTTCGGCAAAGACGAGACCGGCTTCCCGGAGTATTTTCAGGTGATGGGAAATGGTAGCCGGGGTGCTGGAGAATCGGTCACAGATCTCCCCGGCGGTCATTTCCCGCTGCCGGAGTAAGGTGAGAATTTCCCGCCTTGTCGGGTCTGATAGGGCATTCCAGATGTCCCGCATGAGATGATCTCCTTTTACTATTTTGATAATCATCTAAATAAAAGATAAGGTGTTATATTTTGATGACCATCTAAATACAGTATAACACAAAGCCCCTGCCTTGTCAAGGGGTGACCCGCCCCCCGTCAAGTAGACAGCGCAAAAAACAAAAATAATCTATGTATTAACCAAAAGCAGTCTGTGCA
>CANRFM010000003.1 GCA_947629905.1 uncultured Clostridia bacterium | reverse complement strand
CTAACGTAGAATAGCCATTTTCGAGCTATTTTTTGAGGGCAAAAAACATGATTTCAGACTTTTTTGACAGCCTGAAAAGCCCCGCACTGCGGGGCATTCTTTTTTTCACACCGGGGAACAAAGATCTCAGCTCGTTTTCACAAATCCTTTCGATTTATCAGGACAGACATTTTCAATGAATTTGTATAACTGCATCAGCTGCATCTCGTCAGCTTTCCCGCGTATACAATTTTCAATATCCTCTGTTTGGATCAGGTCATTGAGTTTCATTTCGTTGTCTTTGAAACGAAATCTGATCTCAAAACGGCGTATATCGCCATATCGTGTGCGTTGGGTCGTTATGGTATAATATACGGACTCCATTTCATTGAAATGCACCGTATAGGAAAACCACAGCCATTTCCAGTGGATCTTCTCCGTATCATATTCCACAATTGTTTTTATGCCATCCAAATAAAAACAAATGCCGATCATACCAAACAGAATTACGAGCGACAGCAATACTGCAAGAAATTGATCCATAACAGAACATATCACGACCGTCAGGGCGACCCATACAATGAAAATGGATACTGCTGCTGCATTCATAAAGTCAGGCGTATATTTCACTGTAATTGTTTTCATCTGTTTCCCTCCATTCGATACTATCCGTTTTATAGCTTTTTGAGCTTGCGGTATTTCGCCATGAGCTTTTTCGTACCCACCTCATCAAATGCCACCTCGATCAGGCAGTCTCCTGCCATCGGTTCCGCCCGGAGGACTGTACCCTCCCCGAACATGGCATCCTGCACCCTGTCACCGACAGACAGTGCCGGCGCATTCCCGGACGGTCTTTTCTTTGGCTGCTGCAATTCCATCTGCCTGCGCAGACCGCCCGTGCCGCCGATAACAGCCTCCCGTGCATACAGCGAGCTGCCTGTACTGTACTTTCCGCCACCTGCCGTGAGGTCGTTCACATGGAGGAGGTCTTTCGGGATCTCCGTCACAAAGCGTGACAGCGAACGGGAAAGCGTTGAACCGAACAGCATTCTTGTCTTGGCATAGGTCAGAAAGAGCTGCCGCTTGGCTCTGGTAATGGCAACATAGGCAAGCCGCCGTTCCTCTTCCATGTCCGTCTTGGATTCAAATGATGCCGTTCCCGGAAAAATGCCGTTCTCCATGCCGATCGCAAACACCGTGTCAAACTCCAGCCCCTTGGCAGCGTGCATGGTCATCAGGGAAACCACATCCTCCTCCCCGATGCTGTCCGCCTCTGTATAGAGGGCAGTCTCCTCTAAAAAGCCTTCTAAGGTCGCATTTTCATTTTCCTGCGTGTAGGTGACGATGTTGGAGCGAAATTCCTTGACATTCTCGATCCGTGTCAGCCCCTCATCGCCCTCCTGCTTGAGCATTTCAAGGTAGCCTGTTTGCGTCAGCAGTACATCAAACAGTTCTTCCATAGGCAGCTCCTCTGCCTTTTCGGCAAGCGTGTCCATCATGTCAGAGAACTTCAGCAGCGCATTCACCCGCTTGGAAAGCGCCGGAAAATCCCGGCAGTTCCGCACCACTTCCAGCGGCGACATACTCAGATCCTGCGCAATTTGTAAAATCGTAGCAGTCGTGCCCTCGCCGATGCCACGCTTGGGAACGTTTACAATACGGGCAAACCGTACAAAATCATACGGATTCTGCAAGACGCAGAGGTAAGCCACCACATCCCGGATCTCTTTCCTGTCCAGAAAGCGCACCCCGCCATAGATCCGGTAGGGGATCTTACGCCGCACCAAAGCACGTTCGATCGCATTGGAAAGCGCATTCATCCGATAAAGTATCGCAAAGTCGCTGTACCGCTTCCCTTCTGCGTGCCCCTCCTCGATGCGGTCGATGATATGATCGCCCTCTTCCCGTTCCGAAAACACCTGCAGCAGCGTGACAGGTTCTCCCGCACCGGCTGCCGTCCAGAGATGTTTTTCCTTGCGGCTCTCATTGTGAGCAATGACTGCGTTGGCAGCATCGAGAATGCATTGAGTCGAACGGTAATTTTCCTCAAGCCGTATGGTCTTGCACCCCGGAAACTGCTCCTCGAATTGCAGGATATTCTCGATCGTTGCCCCCCGGAACCGGTAAATGCTCTGGTCATCATCCCCCACTACGCACAAATTATGGTGCTCCCCTGCCAGCAAGCTGACAAGACGGTACTGGGCATGGTTCGTGTCCTGATACTCGTCTACAAGCACATAGCGGTATTTTCTGCGGTATTTTTCCAGCACATCCGGGCACTGTTCCAGCACCCGCACCGTCAGGTAGATCAGGTCGTCAAAATCCAGTGCATCCGCCGCTTTCAGCCGTTCCTGATACGCCTTGTAGATCCTTGCGGCTGTGGCATTCCAGTAGTCATTCCCTGCCTGTGCGGCAAATTCCTCCGGGGAGATCATGCTGTCTTTCGCCGAACTGATCGCACCCTGCATACTTTTGGGCGGAAAATTCCGTTCCGGAATGTCCAGCTCTTTCATGACGGCCTTTACCGTGCGCAGACTATCGTCCGCATCATAGATCGTAAAGCTCCGTGCAAACCCAAGCCTGTCAATGCAGGCACGGAGCATACGCACACACGCCGAATGAAATGTTGCCGCATGAATATCCTGCGCAGCCTCGCCAAGTGTATCCGCAAGCCGGCTTTTCAGTTCACTGGCTGCCTTGTTTGTGAAAGTAATTGCCAGTATCTGCCACGGCTGAATGGGATGTTCTGCAATAATATCCTGCAGCTCCCCCAAAGTCATACTGCCGCCGTCGATGTATGCCTGTAACCGGGCAAGCGTGTCCGCATCCGGCACAGGTGTCAGCGTATGTCCCGTGTCCCCGAACAGTACCATATTGGCAATGCGGTTGACAATGACAGTCGTCTTACCGCTGCCAGCCCCTGCAAGCACCAACACCGGACCTTTGACAGTAGTGACCGCATCGAGCTGCTGCGGATTCATCCTTGCAAAGCAGCGCTGCAATGCTGCCTGCTTCATGAGCAGAAATTCGCTCTCCGTCATGTCGCCCTCCCTTTCCATATTCAAACAGCTACCCCGGTTTTTCACCGGGGTAGCACGGTCAAGTCAATTTGTCATCAGGGCATTCATATCGTAAATACCCGGTTTCTGCTTTGCCAGATAGATCGCCGCATTGACTGCACCGACAGCAAAGACTTCCTTTGAGGCAGCACTGTGGGATAATGTGATCACCTCATCATGCCCCGCAAAAATAATATCATGCTCGCCTACAATCGTACCACCCCGGATGGCGTGCAGCCCGATCTCCGTCTTTTCACGCTTCTGCCGCTTCGAGTGACGGTCGTAGACATAGTGATAACTGCCGCCGAGGGACTCGTTGATCGCATCCGCTATCATCAGTGCCGTACCGGAAGGCGCATCGATTTTCTGGTTGTGGTGCTTCTCCACGATCTCAATATCGAACTGTCCGCCTAAGATAGAAGTCGCCTTCTTCGCCAGCTGCACCAGCAGATTGATGCCAAGTGACATATTGAATGAAAAGAAGATCGGCACGGAAGCAGAAGCCTTTCGGATACGGGCGATCTGCTCCTCATTATAGCCCGTTGTCGCTAAAACCGCAGGCACACCGTTCACCAGACAGTATTCGAGCAAACTATCCAGCAGTGCCGGATTGGAAAAATCAATGATGACATCCGGTCTTTCCGGCAGTGCCGAAAATTTCGGGTAAATCGGAAAATCCCCATACTGTGCCGTCTGAATGTCCACGCCCGCACACACACAGCAGTCCTCCCGTCCGGCTATGGCAGCCGCTACGGCATGACCCATTTTTCCGGAAGCGCCGCTGATGAGAATTTTTACCTGTTCCATCGCTTTCTACCTCCGGGCATTCAGTCAACGACAGAAACCGGCATACCGAGTTTCTGCATGGATGACAGCAGTCTTGCCAGATTGTCAGCACTCATCTTCGTCAGCGGCATCCGGCAAGCACCCGCAGCCATGCCAAGCTGGTTCATTGCTTCCTTCACCGGGATCGGATTCACTTCGCAGAACAGGCTGTTGATCAGGTCAAGGTACTTGATCTGCATTTCGCCGGCTTTCCGGAAATCATTGTCCAGACAAAGCTGTGTGATCTCATGTGTCTCTTTCGGCAGGATATTGGACAGCACCGAAATAACACCCTTGCCGCCGAGTGACATGATCGGCACGATCATATCATCATTACCGCTGTAAATATCGATCAGATCCCCGCAGGCAGCAGCCACCTGTGCTGTATAGGCAATATTGCCGGAGGCTTCCTTGACAGCTACGATGTTCTTGTGATGTGCCAGCTTCTCCAGTGTTTCCACGGAAATATTCAGACCCGTCCTGCCGGGGATATTGTAGAGGATCATCGGAATATCCACACTATTGGCAATGATCGTGAAATGATCGAACAGACCCGCCTGTGTGGTCTTGTTGTAATACGGTGTCACCACCAGCAGTCCGTCCGCACCAAGCTTCTGTGCCTCCACAGAAAGCTCAATGGCATAGCGGGTATCATTGCTGCCTGTGCCGGCAATGACCGGTACTCTGTGATTGGTGTGCTTGACGGCAAATTCAATGCAGGCACGATGCTCCTCGTCCGACATGGTAGAGGATTCGCCTGTTGTGCCGCAGACAACGATCGCATCCGTGCCGTTGTCGATCTGGTAGTCAATGTTCGTGCCCAGTCCCTCAAAATTGACAGACCCGTCCAGATTGAAGGGGGTTGTCAGGGCAACGGCTGAACCGGTGAAAATGGTATGCTTCATAATAATTTCTCCTTTCGGGAACAGAATTCTCAATCAAAATAGCCCTTCGCTGCCAGAAGTTCTGCCAGCAGGACACCGCCGCCCGCTGCACCTCTCAAGGTGTTGTGGGACAGGCAGACAAATTTGTAGTCATACTGTGTATCTTCACGAAGACGGCCGACCGAAACTGCCATACCGCCCTCTAAATTGCGGTCAAGGTGTGCCTGTGGTCTGTTGTCCTCCGTGAAGTAGTGGATGAACTGCTTCGGTGCACTGGGCAGCTCCAGTTCCTGCGGTTCGCCCTTGAAGTTCTCCCACAAGGCAAGGATCTCCTCCTTTGTGGGCTTCTTCTCAAACGAAACAAACACCGCAGCCGTATGTCCGTCCGAAACCGGCACACGCAGACACTGTGTGGTAATGGATGGCGCTGCCGCCTTGACGATCTCGCCGTTCTGGATAGAACCCCATACCTTCAGCGGCTCCTGCTCGGACTTCTCCTCCTCGCCGCCGATGAACGGGATCAGGTTATCGACCATTTCCGGCCATGTTTCAAACGTCTTGCCCGCACCGGAAATTGCCTGATACGTACAAGCGAGCACTTTCTGCAAGCCGAACTGCTTCAGCGGGTGCAGGGCAGGTACATAGCTCTGGATCGAGCAATTGGACTTGACCGCAATAAAGCCTTTCTTCGTGCCAAGTCTTTTCCGCTGTGCAGCAATGATCTCCAGATGCTCCGGGTTGATCTCCGGAACGACCATCGGCACATCCGGTGTAAAGCGATGTGCGGAGTTATTGGAGATCACCGGGCATTCTGCCTTGGCATAGCGTTCTTCCAGTGCCTTGATCTCCTCTTTCTTCATGTCCACGGCGCAGAATACAAAATCCACCTCTGCGGTAATGCTGTCCATATCCGCATTCAGGTCACGCACGACCATGTTTCTGAGCTTCTCCGGGATCGGAACAGTCATTGCCCAACGGCTGCCGACTGCCTCCTCATAGGTCTTGCCCGCAGAACGGGGGGATGCGGCGAGTACCTTAACATTGAACCAAGGATGTTCAGCCAGCAGGAGTGCAAAACGCTGCCCGACCATGCCCGTAGCACCAAGGATACCCACGTTGTACTGCTTCATAACACATTTCTCCTTACCTCTGAGCGCCGGAGCGTTTCAGAAAAAAATTTAGGAATATTGAAAAAACCGGTTGAAAACCGGTTCATCATGCGGTATAATAGAATTATTGGCGGCAGTGCCGATAGCTCTCCATCACACATGATGACAGTGCAGTACCTGTTCGGTACAGCACCAGAGCAGGAGCTGCTCACGCTCTGCCCTTCGGCGGCATTGCCTTTCACAGCTCCTCAACAGGCTTGAGCACCCTGAGAGCTGCTACTCATCGCAGCCGCACCTCTATCCTACTTACTATCATAGCATTTCCCGGCGGATTTGTCAAGAGGAAATCGCCAAAATTTCCGTAAAAACCAAAAAAAGATGCCGCTGCCCGTTCCGGACAGGGCATACAATGATCAGAACAGGAGTATTTTATGAAAAAAACAGACTTTTACTATGACCTGCCGGAAGGTCTGATCGCACAGCATCCGGTCGAACCCCGCAGCGCCTCCCGCATGATGACACTGGACCGGAATACAGGCGCTGTCGGGCACAGGCATTTTTATGAACTGGGAGAGCTGCTCCGTCCCGGCGATCTGCTGGTGCTGAACGATTCGAGGGTACTGCCTGCCCGGCTGTACGGGGAACGTGTCGGTACGGGCGGCTTCGTGGAGTTCCTGCTGCTGACACAGCACGGTGACAAATACTGGGAGATCATCTGCCGCCCCGGCAAGAAATGCAAGCCCGGTGCAAAGTTTACCTTCGGGAACGGCAGGCTGAATGCGGAGATCCTTGAGGTACTGGACGACGGCAACCGCATGGTGCAGTTCACCTGTGAGGGCAATTTCTACACCGCCCTCGAAGAAGTCGGACAGATGCCCCTGCCCCCCTACATCACAGAAAAGCTTGCTGACAAGGAACGTTACCAGACGGTCTATTCCCGTGAATTGGGTTCAGCGGCTGCCCCGACAGCAGGACTGCACTTCACGAAAGAAATGCTCTCCGATCTGGCAGCAAAGGGGATCGGCATCGCCTATGTAACGCTGCACGTGGGGCTTGGCACATTCCGCCCGGTCAAGGAAGAGGACATCCTGAAACACCATATGCACAGCGAACACTTTCTCCTCCCGCAGGAGACCGCCGATGCGATCAACCGGACAAAGGCAGCCGGGGGCAGGGTCATTTCAGTCGGTACGACCTCCTGCCGCACGCTGGAGAGCGCCGCACAACGCTGCGGCAGCATCCTTCGGGCGTGTGAGGGAGATACGGATATTTTCATCTATCCGGGCTATACGTTCCGGGTCATTGATGGACTAATCACAAATTTCCACCTGCCGGAAAGCACGCTCATCATGCTGGTTTCCGCCTTTACTGGCTACTGGAACACCATGTACGCCTACCGGGAAGCCGTAAAGGAGCAGTACCGTTTCTTCTCGTTCGGGGACTGTATGTGCATTCTCCCGGACATCTCCGGAAAGCAGGACACCCAATAATACAACAGCGGAGCAATGGAAATGCTCCGCTGTTTGTTTTAATCTACATCTTCATCCGGGGATGGCTCAAAGTCCGGTTCAGAATCCTGCACAGGGCTTTGTGTCGGCATGGGAGGCGGCTCAATATCCGGCTCATCCGGTTCGTCGGGTTCATCCGGTGTATCAGGTGTGACAGTTTCCGTATGCGTCTGGGGGAGGTCGGTAGATACAAAACGTGTATCATCCGGTGTATCATCCTCACGGGTGGTCACACGTGTCGTAACAGTAGGATCCCACTCCGTCGGTTCACTGCTCATTTCGTCCTCATCGCCAGCTTCAAATTCTTCAAAAGTCCGGTTATACCCGGAAATGGAAGCCGACCAGCCCGAAAGCGTATGCGGTCCCTCTGTATTTAACGGATCCAAAGGCTGTGTCTGGATAACAGGCACAGTCTCAACGGGCTGTGTGGATACCTGCAGCTGTCTGGTAATTTCCTCCCGCTGGATCGGGAACAGCATCAGGAACAGCAGTATCAGCGCTGTAAGCGCCAAAAAACAGGCGCACGCAATGAGTGTAATTTTGGTGGAAAGCCGAATAGAACCGGTATGATGATCGTTTCTCATAAAATTATATAATCTCCTCTTGTTTCTGAATTTCATCCTGCTGTGCAGAGTGACGGAAAATACGGCGGTATGCTGTCGGGGTGATACCTGCATGACGTTTGAACTGACGCATAAAATACACGTCTGTTTCAAATCCGCATTTCTGCGAGATCACTGCGATCGGGTCTTCTGTTGTCTCGAGCAGGCGTTTCGCACAGGTAATGCGGCTTGCTATCACATCCTGCGTACAGGATATGCCAAATGCTTCCATATAAATTTTATGGAAATACGGACGGCTGATGTCAAGCTCCTCGCAGATGTCCTGAATGAACCAGTTATCTTCCGGGTGAAGGTAAATGCGCCGCCGCAGTGCTGTCAGTTTGTCATAGTGCGGCACAAGGGCAGCTCTTGTCACAGTACCGTCAGATGCTTCCCGCAGCAGACAGAACAGCAGCCCCAGTGCGTAGTGCTCCATCTCCTGCCGGACAGGCACCGCATCCTCCGCCGGCTCAGTCAGAAGCTTCCAGATCTCCTCAACCACAAGCGGCCGGGCGATCGTGTGCGTTTCTTTCAGGGTTAGTCCGCTGCTGACAAGGTACTGCAGATAGCTGTCGGAGATGCGCAGCTGCATATACCGGCAGGCTGTCATTCCATGCGGCTCTGCCCGGATACATCCGTTTTCAAAAGGGTGCATCAGAAACGTAAACGGCTGCATATAGTATTGCCTGCCATTGATGCGAAAAATCGAACGCACTGCACAAAGCAGCAAAAAATATTGCTGCGTTCCTTCACTATGCAGTACCCTGCTGTCTGACCGTGTCAGCTCTCCGCAGGCAACAAGCTGCAAGCTTTCCGGCATTTCTGCCCCCTCCGATCTCAGACACACGTGTCTTTTCTTATCATACTACTTTTTTCGTGGTTTGTCAACTCTCTGGCATCATTTTTCACAAAGTTTTTTGAAGCAATCAATTCATTATAAATTCATAAAAATTTTCCGAAAATAACTTGACACTGTCATATTTGTCATGGTAAAATATAGTAGGGAAGTTTGCCATGATCCCTGTATATCTTATGTCACAGAGTATCCCTACAGACATTACGACACCGGACCGGAAAGCAGTAAGGGTATCTACGGAAGGAAGGATTCATCATGCCATCAGAAACATTTTTCAGGCTCCCGGAGTCAAAACAGCAGCGCATCATTGAGGCGATCAAAGAGGAGATCGCACGTGTCCCCTATGAAAACTTCTCTATCGGGAACATCATCCGGCATTGCAGTATCTCCAGAGGCAGCTTTTACCAGTATTTCAAAAACAAAGAGGAGATCTATCTCTACCTGATTTCCGGCTATCAGGATCTGTTTCTCCGCTTTGCACTGGAAACACTGGAGAAAAACGGCGGAGATTTTTTCGATATGCTCGAAGCAACTTTCCGCTATGCAGTCAGGATGCTGTGCTATAAGGACTCTAAGGCATTCCGCCACAACCTGTTCTGCAATATGCGGCTGTACGAACAGATCTGGCAGAAGGACGACGGCTCCGCTCAGAATCAGTTTGAAATAGACCGTCTCCGTGCTTCCGTTGACAAAAGCAAACTGCGTCTGGACACGGAAGAGGAATTCGGCGTTCTTTTTGACATCTGCATGATCAATGCACTCAAGGATGCTGCCGGGATCTTTATCTCAGATGATAACGAGCAGAAAGTGCTTGACAATTTCCTGCGCAAACTAACACTGCTCAAAAAAGCTTACAGCAAATAAATACCATTGCCGGAGCGCATGCGTCCCGGCAGTCAAAAGCGGGACGCTTCTGCATAAAGCGTCCCGCTTGCTGCTTATTCCGGCAAGCTGTTTTTCTCACAGCTCATAGGCGGACAGAATACGCAGCGCTACCTCTTTCCGGGTAGAGCGTGTATCCATTGCCTGCTTTTCGATATAGCGATGCGCCTCCGGCTCTGTGAGCTTGAGGTACTGCATCAGCGCACACTTGGCACGGTTTATCAGCCGCATTTCGTCAATTTTCACCATCAGCTTTGAATTTTCCCGCTTCAGCCCCAGCATCCGGGAACGGACTGCCTCTACCAGACGGATGGACTGGTGGAGCATGGCACGGTTCATCGGACGGGGAACAACACATACCCCGTAGTCCACGACCTTGTCTGAAACGTCCTCTACCATATCCGCTTTACAGAGCAGAATGACACCGGAGCTTGTGTTTTCAGCCAGAAAAATCGACAGCTCATGCCCGAATTCGTCACTAAGGGGCGCATTGATGATGACAAGTGCATACTCTATGCTGTCTGTCAGCCGGCGGGCATCTGTGCCGCTGGCGGTCGATGTCAGGTTGGTATAACCGCAGTTGTGCAGAAAGCCGACAATGGTCTCCATTGCCTTGTCAGAGCCGGAAACGATCAGTGCCCTGTTCAATGAAACACCTCCCTTTCCTGCTGTTATGTTTCCGGTTATTCCGACAGGAAATACTGCTGTTCCTCAAATTTCGCCTTATCCTCAGCCGCATGGTAGAGCGCAAGCTGCTGCTCTACACTCTGATAGAAATTCCGGCGTATCTCTGCCGGGAGGTTGGCTTCGATGAATGCGCTGTCCTTTGCCAGCGCATACGCTTCATCGAGCGTAGCAGGCAGCGCAGGCAGCGGCTTCTTCTCCGCAGTGATATGCAGATCTTCCGAAAGCTCCATATGCTGTTCCAGTCCGTCCATTCCCGCAGCCAACAGCAGCCGGAACGAAATATACGGATTGCAGCAGCAGTCTGTACTGCGTATCTCGATCCCCGGGATCGTACCGACCGCAGCCGGAATGCGCAGCAAAGGCCCCCGGTTCTCAAACGACCAGCCCACTTCATTGGGTGCACCGCTGTGGCGCAGACGTGTGTAGGAATTGACGATCGGGTTGAGAAATACAGTCATCTCCTGCACATGGGCAAGGATACCCGCAATAAAGCTCCGCCCCTCCTGCGAAAGCGCCCCGTTTTCAAGGGCAAAAATATGCTTTCCGTTCTTGCGGGGTGAAAGCATGATCGTCAGCGCACTGCCATACGTGCCGCTCAGCGGCTTCGGCATAAAGGACGCATATAAGCCATTCTGCGCAGCGATCGTCTTGACAACTGCCTTATAGTGTACCATATTATCCGCTGCCGTCACCGGTTCTGCACTCCGGAAATCGATCTCATTCTGCCCCGGTCCGTATTTGTGGCAGGAACGCAAAGGATTCAGCCCCATTTCCTCCAGTGAAAGACAGATCTCCCGGCGGGTATTTTCACACTTGTCAAGCGGTGCAATATCCAGATAGCCTGCATGGTCGTGCGGGGTCTTGGTCGGTCTGCCCTCATGGTCACAGTCAAAGAGGTAAAATTCGCTCCTCGTGCCAAATTCACACGAATAGCCCTTGCTGTACAGTTCCTGAATATAGCTCTGGAGCGTGTAGCGCAGTTCACCGGCATAATAGGTGCCGTCCAGATTCTTGATATTGCAGAAAAACCGCACCACCCTGCCGGATTTTGGCCGCCACGGCAGCACGGACAGCGTGGAAATATCCGGCACAAGCAGCAGATCCTGATAGCAGTCCGTAAAACCAGCCGCATCGAGCAGGACACCGTGAGAAAAAGCCCTCGGCAGCTCATCCGGCATAATGGCAATATTTTTCAGATTCCCCTGCATATCGCAGAATGTCAGACGAATGAATTTGACATCATTCTCCGTTACAAAATTCAAAAGTTCCTTTGGTGAAAAGTCCATAAATTCCTCCATCCGGCAGCTCCGGTCAAACCTGTTCATAGGCAGTCAGCACCCTGCCGATGTACATTTTGTGCATCGGGTCTGTCTGGTAGAATTGCTTGCCAAATTCCGGCAGAGCAAAGCAATCCGCATCCATCATCTGTGCATAGACTTTCTCGCAGACCAGTATCAGCTTCGCCTGTGCAAAGCCCACCGCACCGCCAAGCGTAACCGGTGTCAGCCCGGTTTCCTTCGCCTTGTCGCAGTCCCTGCCGGAATGGCTGCCGCAGAAAGAGAGCGCCTTCCGGTAAGCCTCCGGGAACACACTGATCGTAAACAGCGGACTTTCCTCCATGAATGTGAACGTATGCCTTGAGGTACGGACATATGCCGTCACAGAAGGCGCATTCCAGATCTCCCCCATTGCCCCCCATGAACAGGTCATGGTATTGTAATGTTCCGGTGTGCCTGCCGTCAGCAGAAACCATTCCTTTCCGATCGTGGTAAAGGGATTCACCGTCAGTTCAGCCGTTTTCTTTTCCACAAATGCCATCGTCACTCATCCTCTCATGCGTATTTGTATACAAGATATGCAGAAGCCGTGTCAAATAGTATAAACAGCAACGGGATAAACCCGCTGCTGCTTGTGTTTATTCTTCGGCATCGTCCTCTGTCAGCGCCTCTAAATCGTTAAAATCAAATGTCAGCTCCTCGCCGCAGTTCGGGCAGATGATCTCGCCCTCCTCGAGCATTTCCTCATCGAGCAAAATACTTTTGCCGCAGGTCGGGCACTGTGTCTCATACTGTTCTTCCTCATCGAACCCGCAGTCACCGGGGCAGTTCTCACAGTCTCCGTAATCTGCATCGTCGTCCTCATCATCCTCGTCCATCAGGATCTCCTCGATCTCACCAAGATCCTCGTCAAGGATGTCACACAGCTCCTCCAGTTCAGCGACACGGTCAGTCAGCTCCTCATTGCGCTTGACAAGCTCATCAAAGGCATCGCAGACGGCATACAGAACCTTACCCTCTTTGGAATTCTTGTCGATGTCCAGCCCGGCAAGCAATCCCTTCAGATATGCAATTGAATCCATACTGTCCTCCTGTGCTTATGCACGCTCCATGTACTCGCCGGTTCTGGTATCAATGCGGATCATGTCGCCCTCATCAATGAACAGCGGCACACGCACCTCTGCACCGGTCTCCAGTGTAGCGGGCTTGGTGGCATTGGTTGCCGTATCGCCCTTGAAGCCGGGGTCTGTCTGGGTCACTTTCAGTTCCACAAAGTACGGCGGCTCTACACCGAATACATTGCCCTTATAGGACAGCACCTTGACTTCCATGTTTTCCTTGACAAAGGCAAATGCCGGACCGAGCTTTTCCTTTTCGATCGGCAGCTGCTCATAGGTCTCCATGTCCATGAAATAGTACAGACCGGAATCCTCATACAGGTACTGCATATCCTTGCGTTCGATGTAAGCGGTCGGGAACTTGGCAGTCGGGTTGAAAGACTGCTCCACAACGGAACCTGTGATAACGTTCTTATACTTGGTTCTCACAAAGGCAGCGCCCTTGCCGGGCTTCACGTGCTGGAATTCAACGACCTGTACCACCTGCCCGTCAAGCTCAAAGGTAACGCCGTTTCTGAAATCGCCTGCTGTAATCATACAATTAACCTCCGTTGATCTTTCAATGGATCTCAGGCATTATCCGAGATCCTTTACGCATCATCTGCCCTGCGGCAGACTTCATACATTACTATTTTACACCAAAATCAAAATTTTTGCAAGGGGTATCTGAAAATATTACAGACAAATCAGCCTATTTGTCAAATTCGTCAAATTTTCATTCCCATTTTCGGTAATTTGCACAAAGTTTTCGATTCGCACCCCGAACCGTCCCGGCAGATAGATGCCCGGTTCAATGGTGACAACATTGCCCGGTTCTAACAGGGTTTCCCGCTGCATGGCTGCGATCGGGTATTCGTGAATTTCCATACCCACCCCGTGTCCGAGCGAGTGCCCGAAATTGTCTCTATAGCCTGCATCCCGAATGATGTCCCTTGCCGCTGCATCCAGTTCCCTGCCGGAAATGCCGGGCTTGGCAAAGGCAAGTGCCGCATTCTGGGCAGTCCGCACAATATGGTAAACCTCCCGCATCTCCTCTGTCGGTTCTCCGATGCAGACCGTGCGTGTCATGTCGCTGTGATAGCCGTCCACGACTGCCCCGAAATCCATCAGCACAAAATCCCCTTTCCGGATCTCCCGGTCATCCGGTACGCCATGCGGCATGGAGGTATGCGCCCCCGTCAGTGCAATGGTCTCGAAAGACAAGCTCTCTGCCCCTGCCCGGAGCATATAGAAATCCAATGCCATTGCTGCTTCCCGCTCCGTCATGCCTGCCGAAAGGGTTTGCAGCAGGTGCTCGAGTGCCTCCTCCGCAAGTTGCTGGGCAGCCTTGATTTTCAGGATCTCCTCCGGTTCTTTGACAGTCCTCAGGTCATACAGCGCCTGACTGAGGGTGTTGTCCGTCAGAAATTCCACATCTTTCATCTTCCGGAATGTCGCAAGCCTCTCAAGGGTCAGGCTCATGGATTCCACGGCGCAGGTTGTAGCGTTGTGCTGCTTCATCAAGCCCTTGATCTGCCGGAGCAGTGCCTGTTCCTGTTCGAGCACTGTGCAGCACTGTACCACTTCTTTCGCTTTTTCCAGATAGCGGAAATCAATGATGAGATACGCCGCCTGCGGGAACACAAGCACATAGCCGGCAGAGGACTTCATTCCCGTCAAGTAGCGGCGGTTGATGTCATCTGTAATGAGGGCGCAATCCGCCTTGCCCTGCAATTTCGCCCACAGGCGTTCTATGCGGCTGTTCACGATGTTATCTCCGCAAGGGCTTGGATCGCCAGCTTATAGCTCAGCACGCCGAATCCGGAAATGCTGCCCCGGCACACCGGTGCGATCACAGAATTGGAACGGAACGCATCCCGTGCAAAGACATTGCTGATATGTACCTCGATCACCGGAATTTTTATCGCCTTGATAGCATCCGCAATGGCATAGCTGTAATGCGTGTACGCTCCCGCATTCAGCACCACGCCGCAGTATTCTTTCCGGGCTTCATGGAGTTTGTCAATGATATCCCCCTCGCTGTTGGACTGATACACCTGCGGTTCCATATCCAGTGAGATCGCATAGTCCATGAGCTGCCAGTTGAGGGACTCAAAATCCATCGTACCGTAAATACCCGGCTCACGCTCGCCCAGCAGATTCAGGTTCGGACCGTGCAGAATGAGTATTTTTTTCTTCATAACAGGCTACTCCTTATCATAGTTTTTCGGAAGAAAGGGCTTTTCGATCCTGCGCTTGAATTTCAGAAACCCCTTCTTTTCCAGTTCCATGGGCGGCACATAGATGCATTTTACCCGGAACAGATTCGCCCCCAGCACATCCGTGTAGATCTGATCCCCCACCACGCAGACTTCCCGGCGGGTAAGCTGCATCTCTTTCATCGCCCGCTGAAATCCACTGGAAAGCGGCTTCTTGCTTTCACAGATACAGGGGATCCCTAAAAGATTTGCAAACGGTTCCACACGGGGCGGGTGGTTGTTGGACACCAGCCGCATCCGGATACCTGCCGCCTTCATCCGTGCGACCCATTCTGTCACACCCGGCGCAGGAACAGGATTGTCATGGGTCGTCAAAGTATTGTCAATGTCGAGCAGCAGTCCCCGAATGCCCATATCCCGCAGCATTTCCGGCGTGATCGCACACACCGAACGGACTGCCTTGGTCGCCTGAAACAACATAGCTCTCCCCTCCGTGAAAAAACAAGGGCGTACCTATGTACGCCCTCGTGTTTACAACACGCATCAATACTTGCGCTTACGAGCAGCCTCGGACTTCTTCTTGCGCTTTACCGAAGGCTTTTCGTAGTGTTCTCTTTTGCGAACCTCGGCAATGACACCGTCCTTAGCACAGGATCTCTTGAAACGCTTGAGTGCGGTATCCAGAGACTCGTTCTTGCCAACACGTACTTCTGCCACTTGTTTATTCCCTCCCTTTGCCACCAAGACAGAGGTTCTATCGCCTCAATGCAATGCATCCCGGTGATAGTTATACCACTTCCCACAGGGGGAAGACAGCAATCCGCTTCTGTGACGATCTTCACAAAGTACATAACATTCCTCTGTAAAGCATAAAAATATTATAGCACACAAGCGCTGTTTTGTCAATAGAATTCTCAAATCAGGCAAAAATTTGTTATTTTACTACAAAATTCACCAGTTTATTTTGTACATAAATCTGCTTGACAACCTGTTTACCGGCAAGAGCCTCTGCAACCTTGGGGGCAGCAGCAGCCTGAGCCAGAACATCTTCCTTCGCAGCATCCGCCGGGATCTGCATCCGGGTGCGGAGTTTTCCGTTTACCTGCACAACGATCTCGACGGAATCCTCCACGCAGAGTGCAGGGTCATACTCCGGGAACGTCTGCTCGTTGAGTACACCGCCCAAATCGCAGACCTCAAAGAGCTCCTCCGTGATATGCGGTGCAAACGGATTGAGCAGCAGGCAGAATGTGCGGTATTCCGCACGATTGATGCTGCCGGTCGCATAGATCTCGTTGAGAAGTGCCATCATCGCTGCGATCGCCGTGTTGAATTTCAGGGCTTCAATATCCTCAGAAACCTTGCGGATCGTCTTATGGAAAGAAGCCGTCAGCTCCGGACGGTAGCTGTCGCCGTCCGTCAGGATCTCCTGCAAAGCCCAGACCCTGTCCAGAAAACGCTTGCAGCCCTTGATACCGGAAGTACTCCACGGCGCAGTTTTCTCGAAATCGCCGATAAACATCTCATAGGTACGCAGCGTGTCTGCTCCGTACTGCCGGATCACGTCATCCGGATTGACCACATTGCCGAGGGATTTGGACATTTTCACACTTCCCTCACCCAAGATCATCCCATGGGAAGTGCGCTTGAGATACGGCTCTTTACAGGGTACAGCGTCAATATCATAGAGGAACTTGTTCCAGAACCGGGAATACAGCAGGTGCAGCGTGGTGTGCTCCATACCGCCGTTGTACCAGTCGACCGGCATCCAGTAGTCCAGTGCTTCTTTCGAGGCAAGCGCTTTGTCGTTGTGCGGGTCGCAGTAGCGCAGGAAGTACCACGACGAACCTGCCCATTGCGGCATTGTGTCTGTCTCACGCTTGGCAGGACCGCCGCAGCAGGGACAGGTCGTGTTGATAAAGCTGTCCAGCGCAGAAAGCGGAGATTCCCCGTTGTCGGTCGGCATATAGCTTTCCACTTCGGGAAGTGTCAGGGGGAGTTCCTCCTCCGGGAGTGCTACCCAGCCGCATTTCTCACAGTTCACGAGCGGGATCGGTTCGCCCCAGTAGCGCTGCCGGCTGAAAACCCAGTCCCGCAGCTTGTAATTGACCTTGCGGTGACCCTTGCCGGTCTCCTCCAGCCAGTCCTTGATCTTTACCTTGGCATCCTCGACAGAAAGCCCGGTGAGGAAGCCGGAATTTACCATGACACCCGTCGCACAGTCCGTGAAGGCAGCCTCCTCGATATTGCCGCCTGCCACGACCTCGATCATCTCAATGCCAAACACTTTGGCAAATTCCCAGTCACGTTCATCATGTGCCGGCACTGCCATGATCGCACCCGTTCCGTAACTCATGAGTACATAGTCGGAAATGAAGATCGGGATCTCCCTGCCGTTGACGGGGTTGACAGCACGCACGCCCTCGAGCTTCACGCCGGTCTTGTCCTTGTTCATTTCCGTTCTGTCAAAGTCGGACTTGCGGGCAGCCTGTTCCTGATAGGCTCTGATGGCATCCATATTGGTGAGCTTGTCTGCCCAGCGCTCCAGCATCGGATGCTCCGGGGCAATGACCATGTATGTCGCACCGAACAGGGTGTCCGGGCGTGTCGTGTAAACCGTCAGCGTGTTCCCTGTTGTCGTCTCAAAATCGACCTCTGCACCCTCGGAACGTCCGATCCAGTTGATCTGTGTGGTCTTGATGCGGTCAAGGTAGTTGACCTCTTTCAGGTCATCGATCAGGCGCTGTGCGTATTCGGTAATTTTCAGCATCCACTGGCTCTTGACCTTGCGGACGACTTCACCGCCGCAGCGCTCACACCGACCGCCTACGACTTCTTCATTGGCAAGTACGACCTTGCAGGATGTACACCAGTTGACTGCCATTTCCTTCTTGTAGGCAAGCCCTTTCTTGAAGAGCTGAAGGAAGATCCACTGTGTCCATTTGAAATAGGACGGGTCGGTCGTGTTCACCTCACGTTCCCAGTCAAAGGACAGCCCGATGGATTTCAGCTGCTGCTTGAAGCGTGCCACATTGCGCTCTGTGACGATGGACGGATGAATTTTATTCTTGATGGCATAATTTTCCGTCGGCAGTCCGAAAGCATCCCAGCCCATGGGGAACAGGACATTATAGCCCTGCATACGGCGCTTTCTGGCAACGATGTCCATTGCCGTATAGGGGCGGGGGTGTCCCACGTGCAGCCCCTGCCCGGACGGATACGGGAACTCTACCAGCGCATAGAATTTCGGCTTGGAAAAGTCCGTTCCGGCACGGAATGTCTTGTGTTCCTCCCAGTACGTCTGCCATTTCTGTTCGATCTGTGCAAAATCATAGCTTCTCATTGGTCTTACCTCTTTCCTTAGTCCTCATTGGTATCCAGAAACTGTGTGATATCCACCTGCTCTGCGTCTGCCCAAAGCTGTTCCAGACGGTAGAATTCCCGTGTTTCCTGATAGAATACATGGACGATCACGTCCGTATAGTCCAGAATGTACCAGTCCGAACCATGCATTCCCTCCCTGTGGTGCGGTTCAACACCCTGCTCTGAAAGCTGAAATTCCACCTCATCTGCCAATGTCCGGGTATGCGTGGAACTCGTGCCGTTGGCGATGATGAAATAATCGCCCAATATCGTCAGATCTGTCACTTTCAGGACACGGATGTCCTCTGCCCGCTTAGCATCGAGCGCACGGACGGCGATCCTGATTTTTTCTTCGGTTGTCATATACTCCCTCCTTTATCAGCTGTGCGCATTCCGGTAGTCATTTGTCAGCGCAGGTGCATCCACCTCGCCGTCATCGATCTCCTGCAAATTTGCGCCTGTATCGTCAAATAGGGTCGTCTTGTATTCTCCCTCCGGGACAAATTCTGCCATTGTACTCTGATCTGCCCGAAGCGGAAGCTGCTGTGTCCGGAATTTGGTGTTGAGGATCTCCAGCGCTGCTGCCTTGTGTACCGACCAGCAGTCCTGCCCGTTGATCCTTGCCGATTCGCCCGGCAGCATGAACATATTGACTTTGTCCATTTCGATTGTACCCGCAAGGTCTGCAATTCTGGAAATATCTTCCAGACTAAGGTCAGTTGCGATCAGCTCATCCTTATAGATCTTATCCGTCGCCTGCATGATCTCCAACGTACTCATGCTGATCGCTTTCTTCATCGCAGCCGCAAGGAACAGGCGCTGCGCCTGAATACGCCCGATGTCCGCAAGCTGATAGCCTTTCCGGAACCGCAGCAGCCATTCAGACTGCTCACCGTTCAGGGTCTGTTCTCCCTCATAGATGACCTTACCCGGCTCAAATTCAAGCGTATACGGCATATCGATCGGCACGCCGCCGATGATGTCCACGATCTTCACCACATTGTCGCAGGACGTTGTCACATAGGCATCCACCGGCACGCCGAAACTCTCCTGCACGGCATTGACGACACGCTGTATCGGAGAAACATCCGGGTCGCCGCACATATAGATGCTGTTGAACTTGTAGGTCGGTGCCGGGGAATACTGTGCATAGTCCGGCACAAACGTATCACGGGGGATTTGCAGGATATTCATGCTTGCCGTGTACAGGTTGAACTGTATCAGGTAGTTGACATCATGCAGATTGCCGCTGCCGTTTGTGGGCGTATCAAAGCCCAGAAACAAAATGGTAAACTGCCCCTCGATCGTCTGATTCAGGTTAAGCCCGTCATTGAAATTGGGATCCACTTCCGGGTTGTATTCGATCTCTGACGGATCCTGCCGTGAGATCACGCCCTCCAGATATTCCACAGGCTTCTTGGCTTTGAAATACTTGGTAACGGACATCTGTGTCACAGTGTTGTCCGCTGTCTTGTAGGAAATAATTGGCGCATTGAGAACCATTAACAGTATCAGCAGCAGTGTCAGTACCGCTGCAAGTACCTCCAGACAGTGACTCAGCACCGGAGAAGTCTGCTGCCTGTGGACATTTCTTTTCTGCATCAGCCATTCTTCCTTTCTTTCTGTTCGTGAAGTTTCGCATATTTCTGCAACAGATAGCCGTTATATGCCGCAATCGTATACTGCGGCAGCAATCCGCCTTTCTTCAGAACAGAACCAATGGCATCGGTCAGCGCCTCCAACATGGCTGCCTGCAGATTTTCTTCCGCAAGCTTGCGCATTTTTCCGACACCCTTATAGTCCCGTTCTTCGGAGATCATATCGGCTATGTAGATGATCTCTTCGAGCAGCGACATATCTTCCCGCCCGACCGTGTGAAACCGCACCGCCAGCAAGATCTCCCTGTCCGTGATACCAAATTCTTCCTGTAGGAAATACGCCCCTGCAATGCCGTGCCAGAGCTTTCTCGAATGCAGCTCTGCCGTGTCCGGTGCAAAATCTCCTGCCACCATCAGACTGTGCTGCTCCTCGAAGGGCATTTCCTTGCAGATGTCATGCACAAGCCCTGCAAAATACGCCTTATCCATATCCGCTCCGTAGCGCTGGGCAAGCTGCCTTGCCGCCCGTGCTACATTGCAGGAATGCTGAAAGCGCTTCTTGGAGAGATGCTGCTCTAAAAATGCGATCTTGTCCTTTACCTGATACACCCTGCATCACTTCCCGCATATAAATTTCTCGTTTGTATATATTGTACTATCTTTTCGGGCAAATAGCAAGAATAATTTTGTTTTTTCTGCACCAGTTCCCTGATTTTTGTAGAAGATATCTCAAAGCTTTCCACACGCATCAAATAAATCTCACCATATTGACGCAGCTTTTCCGCACATCCGCACAGCGCATCGTACTCCCCCGGCTCTCTGGCAACACAGGCAAGCGCTGCATACCGCAGGATCTCCTGCCACTGGTACCATTCCTGAAAGCTCCGCAGCATATCTCCGCCGATCAGCAGATACAGCCTGTCCCCCGGAAACACTTCCGCAAAATGCTGCACCGTGTACACCGTATAGCTCACCTGTGCCTGCCGCAGTTCATGATCATCCGCACACATCCACGGGTAGCCCTCTGCCGCCAGCCGGCACATCGCAAGCCTGTCCGCATCCGGTGCGTAGGCTTCCATCGAACGATGCGGCGAAATACCGGACGGCACAAGCCGCACCTCATCCAGTAACAGCGCTTCGTGAACGCTTTCGGCAAGGTGCATATGCCCGAGGTGGGGCGGATTGAAACTCCCCCCGAAAATGCCGATGCGCCTCACCGTGCCGCCTTCAGGTCAATGACCGGCTCCTGCGGATTCCTCCGGAACAGCACGAACCGGCTGCCGATGACCTGCACTACATCTGCCTTTGTCAGCGCCGCCAGTTCCTCTGCTGCTTCACGGGCTGTGAACATCGAATTATCCAGCACCCGGAGCTTGATCAGCTCCCGCTTTTTGAGTGCACCGTTCACCTGTTCCACCAGATTTTCCGTGATACCGCCCTTTCCGACCTGTAAAATCGTTTCATATGTCGAGGCGATACCCCGCAGGTATGCCCGCTGCTTACTGTTCAGCATGATCTTCACCGTACCTTTTCCTGAATACTTCGCAGAGTTTCCGGAGTGCTTCGCCTCGGTGGCTGATGGCGTTTTTCTCGTCCTCCGTCAGTTCGGCAAGCGTTTTCTCGCCGTACAGGAACACCGGGTCATACCCGAATCCGTTCTTCCCCCGTGCTTCCGTGCCGATGCTGCCATGACACTCCCCGGAGACCGTACCGCTCCCCTGCTCGTCCATATAAGCTACCACACACGCAAAATATGCCCGCCGGTCTGTTTTGCTCTCCATTTCGGCAAGGAGCTTTGCACACTCCTCCCCTTTCGGGGCATAGCGGGCAGAATGTACGCCCGGTCTGCCGTCCAGTGCAGCCACGCAGATACCGCTGTCATCCGCAAACACCGGACAATGCACGATGTCATAAACTGCCTTTGCCTTGATCATGGCATTTTCCGCAAAGGTCGAACCGTTTTCCTCCGGGTCTGTCTCTGCACCGGCTTCCCGCTGCGAAATGACCTCGATCCCCAATGGTGCAAGGATCTCCCTCGCCTCACGGAGCTTATTGACATTATTGGTCGCCATTACGACTTTCATGCGTCAGTGTCCTCCCCGTCTTCCTCTGCTGCTTCTGCTTCCTCGCCGTCTTCTTCCGATGCTTCCTCAGATTCTAATTTCACGTCCTTAGAGTGATCAAAGAGCGCCCTTGCAAAATCCGCACTGCTGAACGGCTGGAGATCGTCGATCCCCTCCCCGACACCGACCAGCTTCACCGGTATGCCAAGCTCATTGTGAATGGATACCACGATGCCGCCCTTTGCCGTGCCGTCCAGTTTCGTCAGGACGATGCCCGTAATGTCAGCGACTTCGCTGAACAGCCTTGCCTGACTGACAGCATTCTGTCCGGTCGTCGCATCCAGTACCAGCAAGGTCTCCACGGCGCAGTCCTCGGCACGCTGACGGATGATGCGGTGTATTTTGGCAAGCTCATCCATCAGGTTCTTCTTATTGTGCAGCCGTCCGGCTGTGTCCACGATCACGACATCACATTCTCTGGCAATGGCAGCCGTGACTGCATCAAAGACCACAGCAGCCGGGTCAGAACCCTCAGCATGGCGGACGATCGGCACACCCGCACGGTCTGCCCACACCTCAAGCTGCTCAATTGCTGCCGCCCGGAATGTATCCGCCGCAGCGATCAGTACCTTTTTTCCCTCGTTTTTCAGCTGGTTGCTCAGTTTGCCGATGGTGGTAGTCTTGCCTGCACCGTTGACACCGATCACCATGATGACAGACGGCTTTGTGGACAGGTCAAGTGCTGTGTCCTCCCCCATCATGTCACCGATGATCTCCTCGATCAGATCCATGATTTTCGCAGGGTCTTTCACGCCACGTTCCTTGACGAGTTTCCGCAGCCGTGAACAGATCTCTACAGAGGTCTCCACGCCCATGTCGCTCATGATCATGGTTTCTTCCAGTTCCTCGAACAGTTCCTCATCTATTTTCGTAAAGGAATTGACTACCCGCTGCATCCGCTGCACCATGGCATCACGGGTCTTTTGCAGACCCTGTTTGATCTTAGAAAATAGTCCCATGCTCTGCCTCCTTATTTCTCAGGGATATCCTCCGGCTGTTCCAGTTTCAGCAGCCGGGAAATGCCGTCCTCCTGCATTGTCACACCGTAGAGGACATTTGCCTCCTCCATGGCACTGCGCCGGTGCGTCACCAGCACGAATTGTGTATTGTCTGTAAATTGCTTTAAGTAACGTGCATATTTCCGTACATTGGCTTCATCGAGCGCCGCATCGATCTCATCGAGGATGCAGAATGGTGCAGGTCTCAGCCGCAGAATGGCAAAATAGATCGCAATTGCCACAAAACTCTGCTCACCGCCGGACAGGGAGATCAGGTTTTTGATGACCTTTCCCGGCGGGGCAACATTGATCTCGATGCCGGAAGTCAGCACATTGTCCGGCTCTGTGAGGGAAAGTTCCGCCTTGCCGCCGCCGAACAGATCCCGGAAGATCTCCTTGAAATTCCGGTTGATCTGGGCAAAGCTCTCTGTAAACAGGCGGCACATCTCCGCCGTCAGTTCCTCGATGAGCTTTTCCAGTTCCTGCTTAGAGCTGCGCACATCTGTCATCTGCCCGGACAGGAAACGGTAACGCTCGGAAACTTCCCGGTATTCCTCAATGGCATCTACATTCACGCTGCCAAGGGAACGAATTTTCTGCTTGATCACGGAAAGCTGCTGCCTTGCAGCAGTCATATCCTCGATCGGCTGCGCCTGTGCCTGTGCTTCAGAACGGGTCATTTCGTAGACTTCAAGCAGTTTGGCAATGATCTGGTCATTTTCCGCTTTCAGTCCGCTTTCCCGTTCAGAAAGCCGTGTGATCTCCGCCGACAGCTTTTCCTTTGCCGTGTGAAATTCATTCAGCCCTGCCTGCATTTCCCGGACACGGATGCTGTGCGTGTCGTGGGCTTTGCTGGCATTCTGTGCCTTTTCTTCATTTCCGGTGATGGCGGTCTCTGTTTCGGCAAGCAGTTTTTCCTGCTTGGCAACAGCTTCGGTCTTTTCCGCAATGGTATTCCGGTAGCCGTCCAGTTCCGCACGGTAAGACTCGTCACGTGCATCTGCCTGTTCCACGGCACTCTGTGCAAGTTTCAGGGCATAGCCGGCAGCTTCATTGTCCTTTTCTGCCTGTGCAAGGCGGATCTTCAGCGCCCCGAATTCCTCCGAACGCCGTTCCCGCTCTGCCTGTATCTGTTCTCTCCGGTCCTTTGCGCCGGAAATATGCGCCTCCGCCGTCTGGATCTCCGCAAGCTTGGAAGCATAGGCAGCTTCTGCGTCTTTTACCTGTGCTTCCGCTGCATCTATTCCGGCTTTGTACTGCTCCGAACGCTGTGTGCCGTCTGCGATCCTCTGGCGGTATTCCTCCACCGGAAAAGCAAGCCGCTGCGCTTCGGTCTGCGCCATCAGGAAACGCTGCTGGAGCGAGGAGAACGCTTTGTTCTCCCTTTCGAGCTTCTTTTCGGCTGCGGCTGCGGCATCGGCACTGGTGCGTGCCTGTTCTTCGGCATCCCGGCATTGTTCCGCAAGGCGGCTGATGTCGTTCTGCAATTCGGAAAGCTCCGACCGCCGTGTCAGCATACCGCCCGTCTTCTGCACGGAACCGCCCGTGAACGAACCGCCCGCATTGATGACCTGTCCGTCCATCGTCACGATGCGGAACCGATAGCCGTAACGCTTTGCCATGGCTGCGGCACTGTCCAGATCTTCCGCAATGACGATACGCCCGAGCAGATATTCCGCAGCGGTGCGGAAACGCTTGTCACACTCCACAAGGTCGCTTGCGATCGCCACAAAGCCCGGCTGATTGAACAGATTTTCCGTCAGCCGTCTGCCCTGTATCGAGGTCAATGGCAGGAAAGTCGCCCGCCCTGCCCGGTTGTCCTTGAGGAAACGGATGCCCGCCTTGGCGGCAGTTTCATCCTCTACGATCAGGTGCTGCATACTTGCGCCGAGTGCCGTTTCAATGGCGACACCGTAGGCACTGTCCACCCGGATGAGCTGTGCTGCACTGCCGAAAATGCCTTGCAGTGTGCCCTGCCGGACTGCCCGCATGACTGCCTTGACACTGCCGGAAAAGCCCTCCATGTTATTTTCCAGATCGGTCAGAATCCTGTGACGCTGCTTCTTGTCACGGAGCTGAAAGCTGCACTGCCGGAGCTGTTCTTCGGAATCGGCACGCTGCTGCTGTGCGGCTTGGAGTTCCTGACGGCAGGTGTTCACCTTGGTTTCCTGTGCGGCGACTTGCTCCTGCACTTTCTGCATGACTGCAAGAGCTTCCGCATGGACGGCTTCGGCTTCCTCTAATTTCCGGGCATCCTCTGCCTGTTCAGCGGTAAAGGCTTCCCGCTGTGAAATACACTGCTGCACCTGCTGCTGTGCGGAGCGGATGCCGAATTGCAGCTCACTGCGCTCCAGATACAGACTGTGCAGCGCTTCATCTGCTTTCCGGGAATTTTCATCTTCCGTGCGGTAGGCGTTTTCCATTTCCTCAAAGCTCCGCTTCGCTTCCGCAAGCGCCTGTTCCGTCTCCTGAAATGCTTTCAGGGCAGCTGCCGACTGTGCTTCTGCCTCCTCTAACCGGGCAATCAGCTTCTGCTGCTCCTGCAATTCCTGTGCATGGCGGGACTGTGCGATTTTCAGCGCTTCCTCGCTGTGCACGATATCATTTTTCCAGACGGCAATATCTGCCTTTGCCTGTGTGGCTGTCTCCCGGAGGGTACGCAGGCGGGCGTGTGCCTCCTCTGCTTCAACCGAACACTGCTGCATCAGGCGGTAGCATTCCTGCATTTTTTTCTCTTCGGCAGCGATCTGCCGTTCGGTGTCCTCATATTCCGTGCGGTGCAGCAGGAGTTTGTCGCCTAATTCCTGCAAACGCTCCTGCAAAGCGGAAAGTTGCTTGACCCAGACGGAAATTTCCAGCGTTTTCTGCTCCTGTGCCAGCACCAGAAACTGTTCCGCTTTCTGCGCCTGCACCCGAAGCGGTCCGACACGGCTCTCCAGTTCGGCAGCAATGTCGCCCAGACGCTCCATGTTCTCCTGCGCCTGTGCAAGCTTGCGCTCCGCCTCGGTTTTGCGGTAGCGGAATTTGGAGATACCGGCTGCCTCCTCAAAAATATCCCGGCGTTCGTTGGATTTTACGCCGACAATTTCCGCAATGCGCCCCTGCCCGATGATCGAATACCCGTCCCGTCCCAGTCCGGTGTCCATAAACAGTTCGTTGATGTCTTTCAGGCGGACGAGCTTGTTGTTGATGCGGTATTCACTCTCACCGCTGCGGTAAAGCTT
Source organism: uncultured Clostridia bacterium (assembly GCA_947629905.1). GTDB lineage: Bacteria > Bacillota > Clostridia > Oscillospirales > Ruminococcaceae > UBA3855. The sequence goes on along the minus strand of CANRFM010000003.1, from coordinate 113,439 downwards.
GCGGGTGACACTTACCTCGTCGCCGTACCCAGCAAGCCGCCCCTCGCTGTTGTCGATATTGAGCGTGACCGCCGCAAAACCCATGGGCTTTCTTGCCTGTGTACCGGAGAAAATGACATCCTCCATCTTATTGCCACGCAGCATCTTGGTGGACTGTTCCCCCAGTACCCAGCGCACGGAGTCGCCGATATTGCTCTTTCCGCTGCCATTCGGTCCGACAACGGCTGTCAGCCCCTTGTCAAATTGCAGCTTGATCTTATCCGGAAAGGACTTGAAGCCCTGTATTTCCAAGGATCTTAAATACATACATCCATTTCCTTTTCTGCTAATTTACACTGAAACGGCGGTATTTCTGCATTTCCGGCAATACGGACAGCAATGCCCTGTTCCCGGAAAAATTGCAGGTTTGCCCGTTTCTGTCCGACCGCCCTGCTGATACAGGACGGATGTACCGCAAAGGTACAGCGCACCGGCTTTTCCCCGCCGAGTGCTTCTGCCATCTGACTGCGGAACATACGGCTTTCACACAGTTCCCGGAAAGCCGGGTGATAGAATCCACCAAGGCAGTTTTCCTCAACACTTCTGCTGGCGTGAAGTCCGCACTTGATGACACGGATGCCGTTTTTCTGACAGGCAAGGAGCATTTCTGCCGTCAGCCCGACCATTTCCGCAAAGGAAAACGGCTCATACGTCCCCGACAGGAACAGTTCACCGAGCAGCGTACCTTTCAGGATCACGACCGGATAAATGCGCAGTGTATCCGGGCGTATCCGCAGCACCTCTTCAAGTGTGTGCCGTTCATCGGCGATACTGCTTTTGTACAGACCCGGCATGATCTGCAAGCCCAGCGAAAAGCCGTGTTCCTGTATCAGCCGGCTTGCCTGCCGCACTGTCTCTGCCGTATGCCCCCGTTCATTGGCGGCAAGGACGGTATCGCTCATGGACTGCGCACCCAGTTCAATGGCAGTCACGCCGTACCCCGCAAGCCTTTGCAAAATGCCCGCATTGATATAATCCGGACGTGTGGAAATGCGGATGCCCCGGAATTTCCCCTCTCCTAAAAACGGCTGCGCCGCCGTGAGCAGCTCCGTCTGATAGGCTTCCGGTACAGCTGTAAAACTGCCCCCGAAAAAGGCAATTTCAGCCTCCGCCGTCTCCGGCAGCTCCGCAAGTGCCTGCGTGCAGACACGCTCTACATCCGCTGCATGGGGCAGCGTTTCCTGCGCCGTAATGGCTTTCTGATCACAGAACGAACACCGGTGCGGACAGCCGGCATGGGGCACAAAAATGGCTGCGTTGGCGTGCTTCATGTCTCGCAGCCCATCAGCTCCAGTGCTTCCTTGGCTGCCATTTGTTCGGCTTCTTTTTTGGATTTTCCCTGCCCCTTGCCGATGACATTGGAATTCAGGCAGACCTCTACGACAAAGGACTTATTGTGATCAGGACCGGATTCGGAGATCAGGACGTACTCGACCTTTTCTTCCGGGTTCTTCTGGATGATCTCCTGCAGCGCTGTCTTATAGTCCCCGAACAGTACGGAGCTGCTCTCCGGAATGCGTTCCGGGATGAAATGCAGGATATGCGTTCTTGCTGCTTCCAATCCGCCGTCAAGATAAATGGCTGCGATCACCGCCTCAAAGGCATCCGCCAAGATAGACGGGCGCTCTCTGCCGCCGGTGTGCTCCTCGCCCTTGCCGAGCAGGAGAAAGTCGCCTAACCCGATACGCAGGGCAAATCTATGCAGGGATTTTTCGCAGACAAGTGCCGCACGGATCTTCGTCAGTTCGCCTTCCGGCAGCTCTGTATAGTGCTCAAACAGATGCTGCGAAACCACGACTGAAAGCACGCTGTCTCCGAGAAATTCCAGCCGTTCATTGCTCCGGCGGAGCTTCTTCTTTTCATTTGCGTAGGAAGAATGCGACAGGGCTTCATGAATGAGTTCCGGGTTGCGGAACTGATAGCCGATACGCTTTTCCAACAGGGTAATATCTGATTCCATTTACATTTCTCCTTTCATTTCCGCAATGGTGCGGGCGATCTCCTCTGTCATGCTGCCCTCCACACAGCGCTTTGCCTGCCGGATGGCATTGAAAAAGGCTTTCGCATCCGAGCTGCCGTGTGCTTTGATGACCGGACTGGCAGCGCCGAGGATGATACCGCCGCCCTCCTCCTTATAGTCCATCTGCTTCTGAAATTCCTTGATCTGTCCGTACACGAGCAGCGCAGAAAGCTTCCCCGGAAAGCCGCTGAACCAGCTTTTCAGCTTGTTCTTGAAAAGCGCCCCCATGCCCTCGTAGAGCTTGAGTACCATATTCCCTGCAAAGCCGTCACAGACGATCACATCATAGCCGCCCTCCGGCAGCTCCCTTGCCTCGGCATTTCCCACAAAGTTGACCGGGGCTTCTTTCAGCAGCTGGTAGGTCTGTATCTCCAGTTCCCTGCCCTTGGTCTCCTCTGCACCGACATTCAGCAAGCCGACTTTGGGCTTTTGTATGCCTTTCACGCACCTCATATACGCCGAACCCATGACCGCAAACTGCACCAGCATTTCCGGACGGCATTCCACATTTGCCCCGGCATCGAGCAAAATGAATTTGTTCCGGGCAGTCGGCAGCATTGCCGTCATGGCAGGGCGCTTGATGCCCTTGATACGCCTTGTGATCAGGGTCGCACCGGTAACGAGACCGCCGGAACTTCCGGCACTCACAAAGGCATCTCCCCTGCCGTCCCGCAGTGCCTGCAAACCGACCGCAAGCGAGGAATTTCTCCCCTCTTTCACGATCGTTGCGGGCTGCGCATGGATATCAAAAATATCCGGCGCAGGGAGCAGCTCAAGATCAGCGATGTTCACGCCAAGCTTCTCTGCACTTTTTTTGATTTTTGACTCGTCACCGCTGAGCATAATATCTACGCCCAGTTCGTCCTTTGCCATACGGCTTGCCCTGATGACCTCTGCGGGGGCGTTGTCACCGCCGAATGCGTCAATGATGATTTTCATGATGTGTACCTCCGCCGTATACGTTCTGCCAGTAATTCCCTTTTCAGCATTCTTCTTGCCATTCTCCGGTTTGAACGTTTATATTTTCGCCAGCCGCTGTGATTATTTGCCCAGCACGCATATGTTCTGTCAAACTTATCCTCATAGGAAAGTCTCTTGAAGCTGCTTTTCTGCATATGATCTCACTCCTCACAGCCATGACCTTTCCGGCATATCGTTCACCAGCTCATGAAGTGCTGCTTTCAGGCATTCCACGGCTTTTTCCGCAATTGCCTGATAGCGCTCCTGCTTGCCCCGGATCGGTATTTCCGGCGGCGGCAATAGTCCCATATTTGCCCCCATCGGCTGAAAATCTGCCGCCCCGCCACGGCTCACGTAGGCTGCCAAAGCGCCTGTCATGGTCGTTTCCGGCAAAATATAGGGGGACTTTCCCAGCATTCTCCGGGCAAGGCTGTTACCTGCAACGATACCGCTTGCCGCAGATTCCATATACCCCTCGACCCCTGTCATCTGCCCGGCAAAGAAAAGATTCTCTGCACCCCGCAGCGAATAGTCTGCTTCCAGCAGCTGCGGGCTATTCAGGAAGAAATTCCGGTGCATCACGCCGTAGCGCAGAAATTCCGCATTTTCAAGCCCCGGTATCATCCCGAACACCCGCTTCTGCTCCCCGAATTTCAGGTGGGTCTGGAACCCCACAAGGTTATACATCGTGCCTGCCTGATTTTCCTTGCGGAGCTGTACCACCGCATAGGGTCTGCGCCCGGTTGCCGGGTCATGCAGCCCGACCGGCTTCAGCGGACCGAAACGCAGCGTATCTTTTCCCCTTGCCGCCAGTACTTCCACCGGCATACAGCCCTCATACACCCGGAAAGCTGCCTTGTCATGCTCATGCAGCGGCGCTTTTTCCGCCGTCACAAGAGCATCCCAGAATGCCTCGTACTCGTCCTTTTCCATGGGGCAGTTGAGGTAATCTGCCTCTCCCCTGTCATAGCGGGACTGGGCGAAGATTCGGGACATCTCCAAACTTTCTGCTGAGACCACCGGTGCAGCCGCATCGAAGAAGCTCAGCCTTGCCCCGCAGCGCTTTTCGATCTCTGCCGCAAGGGCATCGGATGTCAGAGGTCCTGTCGCAATGACGGCATTCCGTTCCGGGAGAGCGGTGATCTCCTCCCGGCGCACGCTGATGAGCGGAGCGTTTTCTATCATTTCCGTCACCATTGCCGAAAACCGTTCCCTGTCCACGGCAAGCGCACCGCCTGCCGGAACGGCACAGTTCTTGGCACAGGCGACAAGCAGTGAATGCTGCATTGCCATTTCCTGTTTGAGCAGTCCGCCTGCCGATGCAAGGCGGGCAGCTTTCAGGGAATTGGAGCAGACAAGCTCTGCCAGATCTGCATTGTGGTGGGCAGGGCTGTAGCGGTGCGGTTTCATTTCGTACAGGATGACTGGTATCCCGGCATTGGCAAGTGCCCATGCTGCTTCACAGCCTGCAAGTCCGCCGCCGACTACGACTGCCGGGGTCATTTCAAGCTCCGTTCGTAGCCGCAGCCTTCTTTTTCACAGACCAGCGTGCCGGACTTGCCGCCTTTCTGAAACAGCGTGGAACCGCACTGCGGGCAGCGTTCCTCTACTGGAACATTCCACGTCATGAAATGGCAGTCCGGATAGCCGCTGCACCCGTAAAAGCTCCTGCCACGCTTGGATTTTTTCAGGACGACTTTCTTGCCGCACTGCGGGCAGAGACCGCCTGTCTCGTGCATGATCTGCTTGGTGTTGCGGCACTCCGGGAAACCGGGGCAGGCAAGGAATTTCCCGAATCTGCCGATCTTGATGACCATCTTCCGTCCGCACTGTTCACAGACGATGTCTGTTTCCTCGTCCGGTATCCGCACGTGCTGTCCGTCCATTGCTTCCTCGGCAGTTTTCAGGGTCTGTTCAAAATCCTTGTAAAAGGTATCCAGCATACTCACCCAGTCGGTCGTACCCTGCTCCACATTATCCAGTTCGGTTTCCATTTTCGCTGTGAAATCCGCATCCACGATCCTCGAAAAATGGGATTTCATCACCTGCGTCGTGACCTCCCCCAAACTGGTCGGGCGGAGCTGTTTGCCTTCACGCTCGACATAATTTCTTGCTAAGATCGTCGTAATGGTCGGTGCATAGGTACTCGGTCTGCCGATGCCGTTTTCTTCGAGTGTCTTGATCAGCGTGGCTTCGGAATAGCGGGCAGGGGGCTGTGTGAAGTGCTGATTCCCGTCAAGGGAGATCACCTTGAGCAGATCGCCTATTGCAAGCAGAGGGAGCTTTTTCTGCCCCTCCGGCTCGTTGTCGTTTTTTTCCTCATAGAGTACAGTAAAGCCGTCAAACTTTACAGAATACCCGGAAGCCTTGAACAGGCATCCGGCTGCTTCAATATCCACTGCCACCGTATCCAGCAGGGCATTTGCCATCTGGCTGGCAATAAAGCGCTCCCAGATCAGTTTGTAGAGCTTGTACTGATCATCTGTCAGGCTGTTCTTTGCCTTGTCCGGTGTCAGGTCGGGCATTGTGGGGCGGATCGCTTCATGCGCATCCTGTGCATTCTTTTTGGACTTGAACACACGGGGCTTTTCCGGAAGATACTGCTCCCCGTAGGTCTGCCGGATATAGTCCGCTGCTGCCTGCTGGGCATCTGCGGAAATACGCAGACTGTCGGTTCTCATGTACGTGATCAGACCCACTGCACCCATGCCGTCCAAGTCAATGCCCTCGTACAGTTCCTGTGCTGCTTTCATGGTGCGCTTCGACTGGAAACCAAGGCGCTTGGATGCTTCCTGCTGTAGCGTAGAGGTAATGAACGGCGGTGCAGGCTGCTTTTTGGTGACACGTTTCTTGATCGCTGCGACCTTAAATTCGGCATCTTCCAGACGCTGCAAAAGCAGCTGCGCCTGTGCTTCATTCTCAATTTCGATTTTTTCGCCGTCTACCGCTGCAAGCTTTGCCATGAACTGCCTTGTGCTGTGCGGAGAGGTGAGCTTTGCATCAATGCTCCAGTATTCCTTGGGGACAAAGGCACGGATCTCCTCTTCCCTGTCCACGATCAGGCGGACAGCGACAGACTGTACTCTTCCGGCAGACAGTCCCCGTCTGACTTTTTTCCAGAGGAACGGGCTGAGCTTATAGCCGACCAGACGGTCAAGGATTCGCCTTGCCTGCTGGGCATTCACCAGATCAATATCGATGCAGTGCGGGTTAGCCATGCCGTTTTTGACACCAGTCTTGGTGATCTCATTGAAGGCGACCCGGTTGTTGGCGTGCATATCGAGCTGTAACATCTGCGCTAAATGCCATGAAATGGCTTCTCCCTCACGGTCAGGGTCCGTCGCAAGGTAAACGGTATCGCTTTTCTTGGCACGGCGTTTCAGATCCTTGATGACCTCTTCCTTGCCCTTCATGTCAAGATACTGCGGTGTGAAACCATGCTCCACATCCACACCGAGACGGGATTTCGGGAGATCACGCACATGACCCATAGAGGCGATCACTTCATAGCCGGGTCCGAGGTATTTTTGTATGGTTTTCGCCTTTGCGGGCGACTCTACGATCACTAAATTTGACATAAAACTGCTGCACGATGCAGCGCACGCTCCTTTCTTCCCTGTGTTATGCCTCTGCACCGGGCAGGGTATATATATCACGTTCGCTGTTCCTGATCCAGCCCATCATTTCCATTTCGACCAACAGCATAGAAGTCTCCTCAAATTCCATACCTGTCAATTCACAAATGGCATTGCTGTTCTGCTCGCCGTCCTGCAAAAGCTTTAGTATCGCCTGCTGTTCCGGGGTTGCATTTTCGGCAATGCTCCGCTGTCTTTCCTCCTCTGAAACAGTCACGATACAAGGCGTTCTGTACAAATTCTGTCTCTCTGAAGGTTCTTCCTCCTCGGAAAGCTGCTCTTCGGGGGCTTCTGTTTCCTCCTGCTGCACGGTTTCTGACGGTTCGGCGGGCTGTTCCTCCTGTACAGCGGCTTGCTCCGGCTCGTCCTTGTTGACGGGCGGGATGTAGAAATCATCCTCGGAGACCTTGTACTTTCGCTCTGTTTTCAGGTTATCCCCTTTATAGCAGGAAAGGCGGAACGGATATTCGGTCAGCAAAGTGCTCAAAATGTCCATAGCACTGTAGGCTGTATAAGCACCGTCCCGAAGCAGATCGACCGTACCGCCGTAGCGCCCATCCATCAGGTCATGCGGCGGTACGCAGAACACATTCTTTCCCTGCTCACAAGCCAGATTTGCCGTGATCAGAGAACCGCTTTTGGCACCTGCTTCAATGACCAGCACACCCTCACTGATGCCAGACAGGATCCTGTTTCTGACCGGAAAATGCGGTGCATTCGGTCCTGTGCCCGGAAAATATTCGGAGATCAGTAAGCCGTTTTCCACAATTCTCTCACGCAGCGAACGGTTTTCTTTCGGGTAATCGAAATCCACGCCACAGCCCATCACGGAAATGGTCGGTGTGCCATGCCGGACGGCTGCACTGTGTGCACAAGCATCAATGCCAATTGCGCCGCCGCTTGCTAAAAGCACACCTGCCCGTGCAAGATCGCCGCATATCTGCTCTGCAACCGCTAAGCTATACTGCGAAGGTCGCCTTGTGCCGACAACCGTGAAGATGATACGCCGGAACAGCTCCTTATTGCCCCGGTAGAACAGCACCAAAGGCGGATTATAGATATGGCGCAGCTGATGCGGATACAGCTTGCTGCTCCATGTGAGGATGTGGATATCATGACTGTCGCAATACTCCATGACCTGCTCTGCACGATGCAGATCGGTACGTTCCAGATTGTGACGCTGTTCCGGGGTGAGCAATCCGCATTCCGGGTCGTGCAGCTTGCGGTACAGGTTCCGGACACCGCCCTCGTGCTTCAGCATGACCTGTGCATTCGGGTTGGCTACCCCAAGAACCATTACCAGCCACAGCCAGTATTTTGTCAATGCATCATGTTCCATGCGTTTCACCTTTCCTTCCCCTTGTCATTTCCCACATCAGGATACCTGCTGCCATGGCAGCATTCAAGGATTCCGGACCGCCCCGCATGGGAATGGTCACTGTCCGCCCGCAAGCTGCGATCAGGTCATCCGGCAGACCGTTTCCCTCATTGCCGATCCAGACCGCACAGCCATTGTCAAAATCACACTCGTTCAGCGGCTGCGCATCTTTTGCCGGGACGGCTGCATAGGAGCAGATCTGTCTCTGACGCAAAAGTGCTGCCAACGGCAGCGGGGATGTCTCACAGACAGAGACCCGCAGCAGGGAACCCATTGCCGCACGGACCACTTTCGGGCTGTAAAGCTCGCAGCTTCCGGCGCTGAATACCGCATCCATACCCAATGCATCTGCGGTACGCAGGATCATGCCCATATTGCCGGGATCCTGTAAATTGCACAGCACAAGATACCGCCCGTCTTTATGCAGCAATGCCGCCGGCGGGAGCTGCGCCGGCATACGGCATACAGCGAAAATACCCTGTGTGTGGTATGTATCGGTCATACTCTCCCCGACGGCATCGGAAATACGCAGGCAGGCATCCGCTTTCCGGAATTCCGGAAGCGCCCCGATCCGTTCTGCGGCAGTATCGGTCACGAACACCTGCTGCACAAGACCGGGATATTGCAGCGCATCGCATACAATGCGCAGACCCTCGGCGACAAAGAGCTTCTCCTCACGCCGGGCACGTTTATTATCCCGCAGCCGTCTGTAGTGCTTGACGGCAGGGTTATCCCGGGCTGTGATACGCAGTATGCTGTGCATGGGAAGCCTCCTTTCAGGGCAGATAAGCAAAACACGCTCTTAAGCCGTGTCAAGAGCGTGTCCGATATGACATCAAAGAGCAGCCTTTGCCTTCTCGACGATTGCTGCGAAGCCCTCGGCATCATGGATGGCGATCTCAGAGAGCATCTTTCTGTTCAGGGTGATGCCAGCTTTCTTGCAGCCGTTCATGAATGTGGAATAATTCATGCCGTTATTCTTTGCGGCTGCGGAGATTCTGGTGATCCAGAGCTGGCGGAAGTTTCTCTTCCTCTGCCGTCTGCCGATATAGGCATACTGACCGGATTTCATCACCGCCTGCTTCGCCATCTTGAAATGCTTGCTCTTTGCGCCGAAGTAACCCTTTGCCAGCTTCAGTGTTTTATTTCTTCTCTTGCGAGTCATCATTGCACCTTTGATACGTGCCATAGTCATTTACCTCCAATATGATTTCATTTCAGGAAAGCTGCTTCTTACAGATACGGGATCAGCTTCTTGATGGTCGGTGTATTGGTCACGTCAGCAACACCTGCACCTCTTGCGATTCTCTTGCGCTTGGTGTCCTTCTGGGTCAGTCTGTGGCGCTTGTTGGTGTGCTGATACTTCACCTTACCGTTTGCGGTCAGCTTAAAGCGCTTTTTTGCGCCGGAATGCGTCTTAACCTTCACCTTTTTTGCCATGATTACAGTTCCTCCTTTGATTTGGGTGCTTACTTAGATGCCTTCGGGGATATGAACATTACAATACTGCGGCCTTCCATCTTGGCAGGCTTTTCGACCGTGCCGAACTCACTGCACGCTTCCCGGAAGCGTTCGAGCAGCTCTGAGCCTAATTCCGGATGCGTGATCGCACGTCTCCGGAAGCGCACGGAAACCTTTAGCTTATCGCCGGCTTTCAGAAATTTGTTCGCCTGATTGACCTTTGTCTCGAAGTCATGTGTATCGATCGCAGAAAACATACGAATTTCCTTTATGGACATGACTTTCTGATTCTTCTTGGCTTCCTTTTCACGCTTCTGCTGTTCAAAGCAGTACTTGCCGTAATCGAGGATACGGCACACAGGCGGCTTTGCCTGCGGAGCGATCTTGACCAGATCCAGATTTTTCTCATAAGCGAGCTTCTGTGCGTCCCTTGCGGACATGATGCCAAGCTTCTGACCGTCCGTATCAATGACAAGGATCTCCTTGTCCCGGATCATCTCGTTGATCTGAATGTCCTTTGTTTCCTTACTTATTGCGGGCACCCCCAAGCATTGAAATTTGAAACAAAAAATGAGTGCGGACACAAGCCGGCACTCACACATCTACTGCACACAGAGGTCACGCCCCTGTTCATGCGGTCAGATATTGACCGTCTCGGCACCATATCCGGGTCAGACGGTGAGGCACATGATGTGTCTGCTTTGTTTTCATTATCTATTATAACCGTTTTTCCGTATCTTGTCAAGTGTTTTTTCAAAAAAATTTTTTTCTTTTTTCTCAAGTGCTAAAATAGACAAAGTTCCTTTTGTAAAATGCACAAAATTCTGTATGTGTTCTGGCAAAAATATATTGACAACGAGCAAAATATGTTGTATAATAATTATGTTCATCGAATCACAGACATTGCATTGCTGCACAACAAGAGGAGTGAAAACAGACAACAATGGCAGAAAAAACCGTTTCTTTCGGGCAGCCGTCCGATCTTCAGGGCATTTTCGGAAGCTGTGACGAAAATCTGAATCATATTCAGCGTGAATATAATGTTATCCTTTTCTGCCGTGGGGCAGATGTACATATTACCGGAGAAGAGGCACAGTGCGAAAAGGCAGCCTCTGCGCTGCGCCTTATGGAAGAACTGCTGCACAAGGGGCAGCAGCTGACGGAACAGACCGTGCGGTATGTGCTTTCCATGGTCGCAGACGGCGAAACGGATGCCGTCCGGACACTCGACGGTGACGGGATCTGCATCACCACAAGCGGAAAAGTCGTTCGACCAAAGACCGTTGGTCAGAAAAAATATGTGGATGCCATCCGCAGAAATACGATCGTCCTTGGGGTCGGCCCTGCCGGAACGGGCAAGACCTATCTTGCGGTAGCATTGGCGGTGCGGGCATTCCGGGCGCATGAGGTGCAGCGGATCATTCTCACCCGTCCGGCAGTGGAGGCTGGCGAAAAACTCGGCTTTCTGCCCGGTGATCTGCAAAACAAGGTCGATCCGTATTTAAGACCGCTGTATGATGCGCTGTTTGATATGTTCGGGGCTGAAAATTTTACACGGCATATGGAAAAGGGTATCATCGAGGTCGCACCGCTTGCCTATATGCGGGGCAGAACGCTTGACAACGCCTTCATTATTTTAGACGAGGCGCAGAATACAACTTCAGAACAGATCAAAATGTTCCTCACCCGCCTTGGGGAGGGCAGCCGGATGGTCATTACCGGGGATGTGACACAGATCGATCTCCCGGAAAAGCGGAAGTCCGGACTTGTGGAAGCAATTAAAGTCCTCAAGCACGTGGAAGATATTGCCACGATCCGTTTTACGGACAAAGATGTGGTGCGACACAAACTTGTACAGGATATTATCAAAGCCTATGAAAATTACTACGGGGAAGGGAGAAATGCCTGAATGCAGCAGTCAGGAAAATTAAAGGTCAGCATCAAAAACAACCAGAACAGTGTCCGTATTCCGTCCGGTATCCGCCTGTTGATACGGCGGTGCTGTCATGCCGTTCTGGTTTCAGAAGGATTTACAAGGGATGCTGAGGTCAGTGTTTCATTCGTGTCAAACTCTGAGATCCGCCGTCTGAACAAGACCTACCGGGGCAAGGACAGCGTGACGGATGTGCTTTCCTTTCCGCTGACCGGTGAGGACGGTACGATGGAGATCAATGCGGAAAACGGCTATGTACAGCTCGGGGATGTGGTCATTTCCATTGAAACGGCAGTCAAGCAGGCGGAGATCTACAGCCATTCCCTGACAAGGGAGATCGGCTTTCTGACGGTGCATTCCATGCTGCATCTGCTGGGCTACGACCATGAGAAAAGCCCCCTTGATGAACGCATTATGCGGGAAAAAGAAGAGGCTGTACTGGATAAGCTCGGCATTTCCAGAGAGATGACCTTTACCAATAACGTAGAGGAGCAGTCATGACGAAATCGGTTTTTCTGACGCTTTCCGGAAGGACGAATGCCGGGAAGTCTACCTTGCTCAATGCCCTTGTGGGCGAGCGCATCGCCTCCGTGAGCAGCAAGCCGCAGACGACACGTACACGCATCACAGGCATCCTGACAAAAGGGGAAACGCAGTACGTATTCATCGACACGCCCGGTCTGCACAAGCCGCATACGAAGCTTAACGCCCATATGCTGAAAACTGCCGAAACCAGCGCAAGGGATGCGGACGTTGTTCTGTATGTCATCGACTGTACAAAGCCGCTGCATGAACAGGATGAAGCTATGCTGCAAAGCATTGCGCAGCGGGGCATTACCTGCATCATCCTCGTCAACAAGGTGGATCTGTTACAGGACAAATCTGCCATGATGCCGCTGCTGCTGCGGCTGGAAAATCGCTATCACCCACACGCCATCATTCCCGTCAGTGCTGCCGAACAGGACGGCACGGATGCCATTCTCGAAGAGGCAGAAAAGCTGGCTGAACCCTCGGTGCATTACTTTCCGGATGATGCGGTTACCGATCAGCCGGAACGGGTCATTGCGGCGGAGATCATCCGGGAAAAGCTCCTGCGCAGCCTGAATGAGGAAGTGCCCCATAGCATTGCGGTCACGGTTGAGACCATGCGGGAACGGGCGGACAGGGATTTACTGGATATTTCTGCTGTGATTTACTGCGAACGGGATTCACACAAGGGTATCATCATCGGCAAAAAGGGCGCTATGCTGAAAAAAATTTCATCCTCTGCACGCCATGAACTGGAGCGCTTTTTTGAGATACAGGTCAATCTGCAATGCTTTGTCAAGGTGCGGGAGGACTGGAGAAACCAGGAGGCTGCCATCCGCAGTTTCGGGTTGGCTGACGAATAATTTCCAGCTATATATGACATTCGTCCGCAGATACTATCTGCGGAGGGATGCTGTATGGATGCAGAATGGGAACAATTTGAAGATAGCGGCAGTGTGGCGGATTATCTGGTCTATGCTGCCCTGAAAGGAATGGAATATGCTGACAGTGAAAGGGCTTGTGCTGATGCAGAGGACGCTCGGCGAGCAGGACAGATTCATCGACGTTCTGACGGCTGAGTACGGTGTTCTGGAGGTTCTTGTGAAAGGCGCAGGAAAGCTGAACAGCAAGAGCGGCAGTGCCACGCAGCTATTCACCTATTCGGAGCTGTGCCTGAACGATAAGCGCAATGGGGTGCGGATCCTCAACAGCATCACACCCCTTTCTGTGTTTTACGGTCTGCGCAGCTCCGTTTCTGCCATTGCGCTGGCTTCCTATTTTTCACAAGTGATCCGGTATGCGGTTCTGCCCCGTTCGGGTGCACCGGAGATCTTACAGCTTGCACTGAACTGCCTGTATATGCTTTCGGAACAAAAGGCGACAGAAGCAAAGATCAAGGCGATCTTTGAACTGCGTATCGCTTCCCTGCTCGGTTTTATGCCGGATGTGATCATGTGCCGCAGCTGCGGAGAATACCTGCCGGAGCGGCTGGTTTTTTCCGTTCCTGACGGCTATTTCTGCTGTGAGGACTGCATTACATTGCCGGAGGACGAAACTGGGTTTATTTCGATGACTGCCGGTACATTGCAGGCGATACGGTTTATTGTGCTGTCTGAGCCTAAGAAAATATTCAACTTCGCTGTTTCGGAGCGCTCCCGCAAGCCACTGTACCAGTTTGCGGAAGAATTTCTTTGTTACCAGATGGAACGGAAATTCCCGGCACTGGAATACTACTATTCCATTCAGCGGACAATGCAGCCGGATGTGCCAAAGTAGCGGTGCGGAGAAGCGTTTGCTTGGGGAGATCCTGCTGCTATACACAAGAAAAGAACCCGGAAAGTCTGACGATCTTCCGGGTTCCCTTATTTACGATTTTGCAAGCAGCTGCGGCAACTTTCACACCAAAATACAATCGCCGCAGTGTTCAAATTCGTACAGTTTAGTGCGGATAAAAGGACTTGAACCTTCACCGGGTTGCCCCGACTAGCACCTGAAGCTAGCGCGTCTGCCAATTCCGCCATATCCGCTTATATAGAGTCTGATCCGCATCACGGTACATTCCAGAGCAAATGGTGCGGATAAAAGGACTTGAACCTTCACCGGGTTGCCCCGACTAGCACCTGAAGCTAGCGCGTCTGCCAATTCCGCCATATCCGCATTTGAAAATGCTCTGGACATCAAACTCAACAATATATATTATATCACATAGTGAAACGTTTGTCAAGTGTTTTTTCAAAAAAATTTTACTCGTATATGGAACTCTGTTTTTCGTTTCACATCAGAGTTCCATATACCATATTCCTTTTCTGCCTCTCACAGGCATCCCGGCTGTCCTTAAAATCCGATTTTATGGGGTTTAGCCGATCTGCCATTCAGGTCAATGCCCTCATCGTCTATGTAGTCCTGCACATCGCAGCACAGGAGCGTCGTATCATTGCTGCCCGCTTCGTCCATGCGCAGATTCTGGTTCATGATGACCTGTTCGAGAATATTGCGCACCGTCCGTGCATTCGCAAAATCCGGTCTTGCCCTGTAGTACTCCGTGACATCCAGTACCAAGGCAAGCGCATCTTCCGCTATGTCATAATGTTTCGCCCGCAGGAACCGCAGTGCGATCTCAGACAGTTCTTCTCTCGTGTAGTCGGGAAATGCAAGCGTAAACTGCACCCTTGAGGCAAGCCCCGGATTTGTTCCGATCATCTGTTCCATTTCGGTCTTGTAGCCTGCGAGTACCACGCAAAACTGCCCTCGTTTGTCTTCCATTTGTTTCAGCAGGACAGCGATCGCTTCCTCGCCGTAGCCGGAAAGATCCCGATCACCGCTTGTCAGGCTGTAGGCTTCATCGATAAACAGCAGACCGCCCATGGCATCGTTGATCTTGGCAAGGGCTTTGGAGGCAGTATCACCGGCATACCGGCTGATCAGCCCCTGTGCATCCGTTTCGGTGAGTTTGGCTTCGGGCAGGACACCGGCTTCGTAGAGAATGCGGGATAAAATTCTTGCGACTTCCGTTTTCCCCGTGCCGGGATTTCCTAAAAAGCACATATGCAGACTGACATCGGGGTCATTTTTATTATGCCGGGCATATGCCTTGATCTTTTTAACCATCCTCTTGACGGCGTGAAGCCCTACCAGTGCATCCAGTTCGTCTTCGGCTGTGAGGATCTTTTTAACAGCCCCGTCACCGCTTGTCGGAATGGGAATGCTGCTTTCCTTAATATAAGTATTTACGTCAACGACCTCGATGGTCTTATCCTCCATGCCCGCACAGCGCAGGTTCTGGCACATAATGACGTGTTCGAGGATATTGCGCATTTCACGGGCATTGGCAAAATCGGGCTTTTTCCTCGTATAGTCGGTAATTTCCAGCATTCGTTCCTGTGCTGCATCGCTTGCCGTATAGCCTTTTCGTTTCAGCATCAAACCAACGATCTGTGCAAGGTCCTCCCGGTGATAATTCGGGAATTCGATCGTAAACTGAATGCGGGACTGAAAGCCCTGATTCGCTGCAAGCATTTCCTGCATGGGGTTCTTATAGCCTGCCAGAATGACGCAGAATTCCCCCCTGTGGTCTTCCATTGCCTTGATCAGCGTAGATACAGCTTCATGCCCGTAATCGCCGCTGTAATCGCTTTGGATCAGCGAATAGGCTTCGTCTATGAACAACACACCGCCCATCGCCTCGTCGATCACTTCTGCCGTTTTGATCGCAGTCTGTCCCACATAGCCTGCCACCAGTCCGCTGCGGTCGGTCTCGATCAGCTTCTTCGTCGGGAGAATGCCGTTTTCGTGCAGGATACCGGCGATCAGCCGTGCGACTTCCGTTTTGCCAGTGCCGGGATTTCCGAAAAAGCACATATGCAGATTCAGGTCTTTGCTGCCCCGGTTGGCAAGCGCATAGGCTTTGATCTTCTTCACGCTTTCCTTGATACTCGTCAGACCGATCAGGCGGTTCAGTTCCCTTTCACTTTCGCCTATCTTTGTCAAGACATCCCGGTTCAAGCCCATCAACCCGAATTTGTCCAGTTCGATCATCCTGTTATACAGATCAAACAGGTCATCCTCATTTTCAGAGGCAAAGTATGCCGCATCCGGCAACGGTAAATTTTCATACCGCACAGAAACCGCCTGTATCACCTTTGCAATAAAGCCATCGCCAATGACGACATCCCCATTTGCAAAGCGGTAGCTATACTGCTTTTCCAGAACCGGCAATGTCATGACCGCATAGACTGCCGTCCAGAGGACTTTCAGCATTTCCTGCAGTTCCTCGGAACCGTCTGAAAAAA
The DNA here is from genome assembly GCA_947629905.1 of uncultured Clostridia bacterium. Lineage (GTDB taxonomy): Bacteria > Bacillota > Clostridia > Oscillospirales > Ruminococcaceae > UBA3855. Next base: position 97,196 of record CANRFM010000003.1, on the reverse strand, counting down.
TATCTACCTCATACTTCTTGATAAGTGTCTTTTTCACCACGGCAAGGATACTGTCCAGCTGCGCCCGTTCGTCCTCTGTATCGGCAAACTTCCGGGAAGGTTCGCATTTCTTCTGATACGTATTTCCGTAGACATTGTTAATCTTGATGAACTTTTTGATCTTCTCCGTCAGTTCTGTCAGCATTTCAAACAGCTGATCTGCTGCATCTGATAAGGCATCATTCGGTGTTTCGCTGTAGTGCAGAATGAGTTTCGGGAATCGGATCGCAGGTATTTCGCACGGCAGTTCCAGTTCCGCAAGGGCTTTTTTTAGCACCGCATCCAGTTCGGCTACCTGTTCTGTTACATTGCTGAAACCTACTTCATACACATTCTGATACGGTTCATGCATATGTGTATGCAGTTCGTTCAGGGATCTGTGCAGGCGTTCAAAAAATTCTTCCGTTTTCTTCGCTGCGCAGACATATCCCTGAATGGTCTTGAAATCCGGAAAACGGCTGTCATCCTCCGCCTTTGTAATCGTAATATAGCTCTGCTTCCCGTCGGGCGTGTCGCCTTTCACGGGTACAAGCTCCCTGCGGAAATACCGGACATCCTCCTGCTTGAATTTGCTCAGTTTCAGCTGCTGCAGAAAGCTGCATATCTCATCGGCAAGGACTTTTTTTCTGTCAAACAGGGTCGGATACATCTTGTAACCGCAGTCCGGACAGCAGCAGATCTTTTCGCTGTCTTTTGTTTTTCCGCAGCATATGCACTGATATTCAGTCATGTCTTATCCCACCCCAAGTGCTTTTTTGGCGGCATCGAGAGGGGATGTGTAGAAAATCACATCCATCTCGTTTTTCAGGTCTTTGCCGATCGCTTCATACTTTTCTCTGCTGTCTGCCGGAAGCATGATCTTCTTTGCACCGGCATTTGCGGCAGTCACGAAAATTTCATCCAGTTCCGTTGTGATCGGCATCGTACTGCCGGACATGACGACTCTGCCCACGATCACAAGGGACGGCATCACAGCACGGTTTGCCAGTGCCGAGAACAGCCCTACGACCTCAGCGACCGAAACTTCATCGCTGACATTTCTGTTTTGCAGGTCGTTGAAATACATACTGTAATCATAGCGTTCATAGGCAGCGGAGACCATGTAATGGACATTTTCGCTGAAATAATTGAATGCAGCCGTAATGCTGTCACGGACAGCTTTCGGGGAACGGGAAAGCCCTTCCACATTCTTGAAGCTGAATTTCCCCGTCCCGGTCAGCAGCTTATTCTCCAGACGATACACACCGACCTTGTCATCTACCGACCGCCCGACAGCGTACACATAACCGGGCTGTTCCAGAACATCCGATACCAGTGTACCGTCTGCCACTTCGGGCAGGTCAACAATAAATTCCTCTTCCGTGTCCAGATCTATATACCCCAACGCAACGTCACTGAATTCTGCCGGATTCATCTTGCGAAGCTGTTCTTTTACCCGTCTCCTGCACTCAATGCTGTACTCCAGCAGTTCACGGCATTCCTCTTTGGTCATTTCCTCATCCGGATAGATCAGCTTTGCCATGCCCGAAAAAGTTCTCCGGACGGCAGTATCATCACGGGTGTTGTAGTTATCGTTCAGGGCAAAATACCTGCCGAATGCGTTCGTAAAATCATACTTCCGCATCGCATGGCAGAACTCCGAAAAGCAGTCGGAGATCAGCCCATAGCCCTGCGTAAACAGATTTGCTCTCAGCTTCGGGGTCTCCCAGCCGGGCAGATAGGCATGAATGCGGTCGAAAAAGGCGGAGTCGTTATTGAATTCTTCCGGGAACGGCTCAAACAAATTGGTCGTCCGCATCATATCCGCAACACTCCGGAACGTATTCCCCTCAAAGGCGATCGAGGCATCCGAGCTGATTGACTCCGTGCCACGGGCAAAAGAACCGTTTGCCATGTAATTTTTCATGGTCTGTATCATATCCCCGGACGACTGCGTGATACCGCTGACTTCATCAAAAGCAATGCAGTCCCAGTTCCCGACAAGCCCGATCTTCCGGGAACCCATGTTATAAAACATATTGGAAACAGTAGTATGTCCGCTGCTCATCAAAATAGAATACGGGGACAATTCACTGTAGACGTGCGACTTCCCCGTTCCACGGGGTCCCAGTTCGACCAGATTATAATTCTTCTGAATGAACGGAACAAACCGGAGCAGATAGTGCAGCTTCTGCTTGTCATTCAGGGCATCCGGCTCATAGCCTGCGGAGCGGAGCATCAATGCGATCCACTCGTCTTTTGTGAAGTTCTGGCGGCAGTCTTTCAGTTCATCCAGATCAAGATTCGGCATCTGTATCGGCTTCAAAGAAGCGATCTCAAACGGGGAATCATAGCGGGAGCGGGTCTTGCGGGCTTTTTTCTTCTTTTTCTTATTGCCGAAAATGTCCTCCTCAAACTCCACTTCTTCCTTTTCCTGCTGATTCAGACCGGCATATTCAATTTTGACAATGCACCAGATACCGCCGATCAGGAGCTTTTCATTGTGTACAACAAGGTCGGAGCTGACTTCAAACGGATCCATGTTCAGATTCGTAAAATAGGCAACATACTTATCTTCCCGTTCGTCCAATTCTACCGTAATTTTATCGATGATGGTATACTGCCCGTTCTCCTTGATCTTGGACTTCACATACTCACTCTGATCCGGGCGGACATAGTTCTCGCTCAAGATCCGTCTGATCCGCTCCAGTCCGACCTGAATGTCATCTTCGTCATCTGTTGCGCAATACATCCCTAACAGATATTCCAGTACATAGGTCGGCACATTTGCGCCTTTTTTCATCAGTGCCGTCAAGTCTTTCCGGACGACCTTTCCCGGAAAATTTTCCAGCACTTTCTCATCCAATTCCGTCACCAGTGCTACCCCCTCTTAAAAATCAAAGCTGAATGTGCCCGCAAATGCCAGTTTTGCCTGAAACGGTATCCGGGCAACGACTTCATAGTCTGCCTGACCGCTTTCACGGATCATCAGTTCAAACTGTTCCCCGCTATCGTCACGAGTATTCAGGCAGAACTGCACCCGATCCGTGGAAAGTTTCCCGTCCCGTACCTCTATCAGCTGTCTGTCATTCAGGACATGACCGACCGCATCAATAAAGAACAGTTCATAGGCATGGTCTTTCCTGTCACCTGTTTCAGCCGGCACAAAGTTCATGCTGAAAATACTGTTGGTGATCGTATAATTCATCCGGGCAGGTTTGATCGCTGCACCCGTCCCTGTATCGACCACCCTGTACATTTCTTTCGGCAACTTGCGGACAGGTTTCCGGCGTTCCGTTCCGCTCGTCCTGCGTTCCTCGATCGTCTTCCTTGCGGCTTCTGCCAACTTGACGAATGCCTCTCTCGAAACGGAAGCATCATCCCCCTCCACAGCACGGATGGGATGACACACAAAGTAAATGATCTGCTTTTCCGCTGCCATGACGTGAAGCAGTTCCAGCGCCGTATTCAGACGTTCCGCATCAAGATTGACAAACGGATCATCCATGATCAGGAAAGGCTGTTCCTTCTCAAACAAAGTATCCACCAAAGCCAGCCGCATACAGAGATCGATCATGTCACAATAGCCAGTACTGTACCCCTGTGCCACGTGCTGTTTGTCTTGCTCCTCGATCAGGACATTGAATTCCATGTCTAAAATGCCTTTTACAGCATCATTATTCAGCCAGATGTGCATATATTGATTGAACAGATTTTCCACCTTGCTCAGATACCGGTTTGCCAGATTTTCTTTCGCCTGTGTGAGCAGCTGAATGGTGCGTTTCAGCATCGTCACCGTGTTCTGCGCTTTCTGCTTCTGCTCATACAGATCATGAATTTCCTGTACCACATCCGGGTACTGCTCCAGTGAATGGTCTGCCTGCCGGATAAAGTCACTCTTATGCGTGTACTCATCCCGCAGGTCGTCCCTGCGTGCTTCGAGCTGTGCAACTGCCTCCCGGAGGGCAGTTTCCTCTGCACCGGGAGCGGACGGCGTGGGAGCTGCATTTGCCTTCTGTTTGGCAAGCTGCCGGACGGAAGCATCCAGTTCCGCATAGCGGGATACCTTGGCATGAATTTCTGCCAGAACATCCGCCGTCTCCGGTGTAAACTTCCCGAACGCCGCCTGAAAGGCTTCTACCGCATTTTCTGCGGCTTTCCGCTTTTCTTCCTGCCGTTTTCTGTCCTGTTCCGCATCCGCAAGTTTTGCCTTCAGGGAGGCGGCACTGCTGACATCCTCCCGAACCAGTTTCAGCCTTTCCGGAACAGCGGCATCCGCATAGTTCCCCTGCAAAAGGGCAAGCCTGCCGTCCAATTTCTGCTGTAGCTCCCCGATCTGCTGCTGTTTCCGGGCATATCGTGCGGCACGGTCTTTCAGCTTTTCGGAATGCTGCTGGTATTCGTTCAGCAGCTGTTCCGCTTCCCGGACTGCCTGTACGATGTGTGAAACATCTGTATTCAGATCCAACGGCTGCAAAGCTGCATTGGCAGCATCCACGGAACGTGTGAGTTCCTCTGAAAGTTTGTCATACCTGCTTTTCCATGCAGCAAGACCGGGCGCTTCCTCGGCGGCAAGCTGCTCCTGTGTCAGACCGGATTCATCCACGCATTTTTGAAGATCACGCTCTGCCTTTTGCAGCTGTCCGGCTGTCACACGATAGTCGCTTGCCTTTGCCCGCAGACTTTGCAGTGCTTCTTCCCGTGAAAGCCCTGCTATTTCCGGGTATGTCTCATCAAATGCCTTACGCTGCATGGCACATTCTTTCAGTGCTGCATGGGCACAGTCCAGTTCAGCCTGCCTTTCCGCAAGTTCAGGCAGCTCCCCGGCACGGAGCTGCTCCGCTGTCAGCCCCGTTTCAGCAAAGAAGCCATCAAGGGCTTTCTGTGCAGTATGCAGCCGGCTGTCATACAGCTGATACTCTGTTTCACCCGAACGGAGCAAGCGCAGTGCTTCCTCGATACTGTTTCCGGCGATCTCCGGGAAAGCTGAATCTGCCTTTTGCCGCTCGCTGTCAATATAAGCCGTCTTTTCTGCCACAAAGTCTGCCTTTTCTGCCGTGTCCTGTTTCTGTTTCCGGAGTTTGGCGACCTGTTCTGCCTGTTCAAAAAAAGCTGAAACAGCACTTTCTGTCACCGTCTGACCGGGCAGCCATGTATCTGCCCATGCGTCAACTTCTGCCTGTTCTTTCTGTATTCCCTGCTGTAAGGCATCGATCTGCCCTTGCAAATCGGCAACGACAGCTTGTGCGGCTTTCAGCTGTGTCTGCAGATCTTCTTTTTTCTTCCGGTTTTCCTCTCGCTGTGAAGCGGCTGCCTGATATGCCTCATATGCCTGAAGCTTTGATTGATAGCCTTTATTCCCGACAACCCCTGAAATGATCAGGATCACGCCAATCACCGCAGCAACCGCCATGAACGGCGTGACAACAAAGGACAGCACCACACCGATGACAGTCAATACAGCACCGATCATGATCAGGGCAGTGCCGGGCGTTTTCTTCGGCTGTTCTGCTGCGCTGTCATCCGTATCTGCGATCGTCCCCAACTGATCGGCTGATGCCTGTAAGCTGTCCGCCTTGCTCTGTTCTCCGGCTTTTCTGGCTTCCAAGCCCTGTATGTCCGAGGTCTTTTGCATGATACTGCGGAGTTTTTTCAAAAGGGCACTGCCCTCCGCCGTGTCCGGCAGATCTCCCGTATGTGCAGCAAGCAAAGCCTCCTGCTCCTCTGTCAGAGCGACCCCCAAAAGTTCCTCAGCACGCACATCGACCAATTGCTGCTGCTTCTGCAATTCCTCTAAAGCCGCTATGACAGGTTTGACCTTCTCCGGAGAGAACCGGCTTCTCTGTTCTGCTTCCGGCTGAATGCTGTCAAGCTCCGCCTGCAAAGCGGCATAACGGCGTTGTTTGTCCGCCCAGTCTGCTTTGCCATGCCGGAGAGCTGCTTCCTGTTCGGAAACGCACTGTGCGGCAGCTTGCTCTTTCTTTTGCAGTTCTTCCAGTCCCTGCATGACCGGATCGACAGTTTCCGCTGCATACAGCTTTTTCTCATCCAGTTCCGCCTGTAAACGGGCAACTTCTTCGGCATATCCGGTATACCGTTTTTTCTTGTCGTTCCATGCTGCCTGCCCGCTCTGCCATTTCTGTTCCGCAGCTTCGCAGTCCCGGATCAGCTGCTGCAACGTTTCCTGATGTTCAACAGTGCTCTGTAACCGGCTGACAGCTTCCGGATCGCTGTCCGCAATCGCCTGCAGCAGCGTGTAACCTTTCGGTTCTTCTTCTGCACTTTCGGTCACTTCCGTTTCCGAAGAACGAATGCCCTGCAGCTCTCCGTAAATGCTCTGTATCTCGTCCAGTTCTGCCGCTGCCGGAAGCATGGCATGATATTTTTCCTCCAGCACCGCAAGATCGGCTTCTATCGTTTCACAATTCTGCTGCAATTCAGAAAGCTGCTGTGCAATGCTTGCAGCCGACTGTTTCTGCCGTCTGACCTGTTCGATCTCATCAGAGGTCGGGATATGCCCGCCCAGTTCCGCCTGAATGCCATCCATCTGCTGCCGTAATTCTACGATCTGTTTGTCCAGTTCCTCTGTCAGCTTTCTGGCAGCTTCCTGTTTTTTCGCTTCCCCGGAAACCTCATCAAGCTGCTGTTTCTTTTTATCCAGTTCAGTATCTATGTCCGTGATCCGCTTATCGAGCTGTGAAATGCGTTCTCTGGCGCTGTCCTGCTGTGCAATTTCGGCTTCGATCTGTTCACGCTTCTGCTCTGATGCAGCGATCTGTCTGGTAATTTCACCAAGCTTGCCCCTGCCGCCGGTTTTTTCGTATGTCTTGATCTCCTCCGTCAGCGCTGCGACTGCACCGTCATACGCTGCCACATCATTTGCCTGACTGACCAAGGCATTCAGTCTGGTGTGAATACTGCTTGCAGCCCCGGCAATAGACAAGCCGTTCTGATCGACAAAGACACTTCTCTGAAATGCGCTGGCATCGAGCTGAAACAGCGTCTCCCCGATCCTGTCCGGGCTGATCTTCGCTGTAACGCCCGCATCCAGCGCAGCGATCTTCGCCTTGTCAAACCGTGGAGTTTCGCCGAATGTCCGGGAGATCCGATACCGCACATCCCCGGCTTCAAAATCCAGCGTACCGCCGTAATTGCCGCCCTGCCATGGGAGGTATCTTTTTCTCACATTTTCCGTGATGTCCTTGCTTCTCTTGGTATCAAAGCCATACAACATAGCTTTCAGAAAGGCTGCCATCGTTGTTTTGCCCCATCCGTTATCGTGCAGGACAACATTCAGACCGTCCTCAAAATCGTAGTCATAGTCATGCAGACAGCCGAAATTGTCAATATGCAGGCTGATCAGTTTCATTCAGCAGTCACCCCCTCGGCATGCAAAGCATTCCAGCCGTAGCTGATGATCCTGCTGCGCTCGGATTCGCTCAGAGAATCCTCCTGCAAGGCAAGCCGCACGAATTCGCTCCGCAGGGAGATGTCGTTTTCAAAATCTGCCTCATCAATGTCCATACTCGTGTTGTCATACACCTCCACATAAAAGATCTTGTCCTGCAGCAGAGCAGCCAAAGCATCCCCATTCAGCGTAAGCCCGAATGCAGAACGCCCGACGATCGTGATACGGAGAAATGTGTCAGCATCGATTTTTGCCACAGCTGTATGTATTTTCCTGCGGATCTCTTTCTGGTCATCTTCCGGGAGAATTTTCAGTTCCACAGACTGAAATGCATACGTCTGATCTTCTGCCGTGCGGATACCGACCAAGGTATGCTCCGTCCATTCCAGCACGGAATACCCTGTCACAGCACCTGCTGCATCTTCAAATCCGACCGGCTCAAAAGAGGGAATGACCTGTTCTTCCCCCATGCCATGCAGCACAAATCTGCCGCCGGTATTTTTTTCGACCCGCACAGGGGCATTGCCGGAAAGCTGTAATTCCACAGCATCGCCGTCCATATGCACAGTGATCTGTTCATCACAAAAGCTGTCTGCCGTCTGCGTACACAGCAAATGCAGATTTTCCGGAATGTCATTCCGGTAAGTGATCCGGTCATATTCGTCTGCAGACAAAAAGGTCAGCACCTGCATATGTGCATCTTCCCTCACCGCCTGAAACAGGCAGTCGATCACAGATTCCGGCACCCGCTTCTGCCCGAACATCTGCCCGAACAAAGCAATATACCCGGCATTGTTCTTCGCTGCTTTATCGATCAGATTTGTCAGTTTTTCCGTTCTGACAGCCTGCCATTTGTGGGAGAGCGCAGCTCCCAGATTTTCAGCACAGACAGCCCCCAGACGAACATCCGCACACAACAGCAGTTTCATCAGGCATTTCCCCCTTATGCTCAAAAAAATATAAATATCACCAAATTTATTATAACATACCTGTAATTATTTGTCAATAGTCTGCAATGCAGGAAAACACTGTACAAAGCCACCGGACATTTCCTGTGCGGCGCTGCCCTGAGTTCCCCTATCTTCAGCAGGGAAGCGCAAAAATGAATTTCTGCTGAAAATTTCCTGTAACGTCTTGCATCTTTGGGCATTTTATGGTATAATAGGAATCAGGATCAGATCCCTGTGTTGTCAGCGGCACAGGGAGAAAACGGATGCGGCAGTCTGCCGTCTGAAGGAGAACAGCAAATGGAACAGCCGATTTTATATATGGTCATCCCTTGCTACAACGAGCAGGATGTCCTGCCGGAAACCGCAAAACGTCTCCGTGTATGCTATACAGACCTGATACAGAGATCACGCATCTCCCCGGCAAGCCGTATCGTCTTTGTCAATGACGGTTCACAGGACAAGACGTGGGAGCTCATCTGCGGGCTGCACAGGCAGGAGCCCGACTTGTTTTCGGGCATCTGTCTGGCACACAATGCCGGACACCAGAACGCACTGCTTGCCGGGCTGATGACGGTCAAAGAGCTTTGCGACATCACTATCAGCATGGATGCCGATTTACAGGACGATGTGAATGCCATTGAAAAGATGATCCTTGAATACCGGAAGGGCAGCGAGATCGTTTACGGTGTACGCAGTGAACGTAAAAAAGACAGTTTTTTCAAGAAAGCCACAGCCGAAGGATTTTACAAGCTGATGCAGAACATGGGAACGGAAGTCGTCTATAACCATGCAGATTTCCGGCTGATGAGCCGGAGGGCACTGCGGGAGTTGGCAGAATTTCGGGAGGTCAATCTCTTCCTGCGGGGACTGGTGCCGCTGCTCGGCTTTCAGACTTCCTGTGTCTACTATGAACGGCAGGAACGCTTTGCCGGGAGCAGCAAATACCCGCTGGGGAAAATGCTTTCCTTTGCCATAGAGGGCATCACCTCTTTCAGTGTCAAGCCATTGAAGATCATCATCGTCCTTGGCTTTCTCATGGTAGCGGTCAGCATTGCCATGCTGATCTGGGCAGTTGTTTCCAAATTGTTCAGCACGACCGTTCCGGGGTGGTCCAGTACTGTCTGCTCGATCTGGCTGATCGGTGGGATGCAGCTGCTTTGCCTTGGCGTGATCGGCGAATATGTCGGCAAGATCTATGCGGAAGTCAAGCAGCGTCCTCGCTACATCGTTGCAGAATTTCTGAATCAGTCTGGATCCTCTGCATCCTGAAACACCATAGCTTGTTTCAGGCTATCCCATGACAAAATTTTTGCGGGGTGATACTATGCAAAAAATGCACATCAGCAAGCGTTGGCTGGCAAATATCCTGATCATTCTCATCGTGGTCGGTTATGTATGTGCCGGTATGCTGAACGGCGGCGCACGGCGCTATTATAATGACGTGGCAACAAGCCTCGGCAGTGACTGGATCGCTGAGGACGGCACAAGCTACCGCCTGCGGGAACTGCCGGAACGGGAGATCACGATCACACATTCCGTTGCCGATATTCCGCTGGAAAGCAAGCGTCTCTGCCTGAAAAGCATTGACACCTTTTTCACCGTGTTCGCTGATGGCAAGGAGATCTATACCTACCACCCGGAAGAACCTGCCATTTTCGGGAAATCGTATGGTATGTATATGCACATGATACCCGTCCCCGTGGAAACGCAGGAGATCACGCTTACCGTTACGCCAATTTTTGCCAACACGCAGCCCGCACTGCGGAATGTCCTGATCGCTGACCCCGGTATGTACATGGGTGATGTATTCAAGCAGGGAATGCCCGGCTTCTGTGCCTGCTTCCTGATGGTGGTGCTGGGGCTGGTGATGATCTTTATCAGCGCTTTTACTGCAAAGCAGGGACAGCAGATCGAATTTTTCACGCTTGGCATCTTCTCGGTACTTGTGGCAGTCTGGTCGGTCAATGACACGCTGATCTTGCAGCTTCTGACGCAGAATCCGGCACTGATCCGGATGATCAATTATGTTTCCCTGATCTTCCTGCCCTATCTGCCAGTCTCTTTCATTGCGGGTGCTGTCAACAACAAGCACTCTCCGCTGCTGCCGTGCCTGTTTGCCTTGGTCTTCCTGAATCTGACAGCGAATCTGGTGCTTTGTTCCTGTGGGGTTGCGGACTATTATCAGCTTGTCCGCATCACGCAGGGAACGATCGTGGTCGCCATTCTGATGGCAGTGTATCTGGTTGTGACAGCCGTGGAAAAGCATCTGGTCGAGCGGAAATTTTTCCTCACGCTCGTTTCCGGGACATCGGTGCTGTCGCTTGGGGTAGTGGCTGACCTGCTGATCTATCGGCTTTCGGAAAATTCACAGCAGATCTCCAGCCAGTATACACGGCTTGGCACGATCCTGTTTCTGGTGCTGATCGGTCTGTATCTGATCCGGGAATACAACAGTGTACAGCTGGAGAACAACCGCACGGAACTGATGGCAAAGCTTGCCTATACGGACGGTCTGACGGGCTTGCAGAACCGCCTTGCCTTCAACGAAAAGGAAGCCGACCTGATGTCACAGACGGATACTTCCTGTATGCTTGTGCAGCTTGACATCAACGACCTGAAAAAGGTCAATGACAGCTATGGACACGCAGAAGGCGACAGGCATATTGTCAGTGCTGCCCGTATCATACAGGACAGCTTTCCGGGGAACTGCTACCGGACAGGCGGGGATGAATTTATCGCCATTGTATCGGGGGATGAGGATGCCGCATGGCAGGCAATTGAACGAATGGAACAGCGCACCCGCACCTACAACAAAGAGGAAAATCCGCCCGTGCCGCTGGACATTGCCTTTGGTATGGCTTTGTTCCGGATGGGGGAAAACACCATGGAAAACGCCATGCAGCTTGCGGATGAACGGATGTATGAATGCAAAAAGCACAAGAAAGGGATACAGTAACAGCGCATAGAAAGGGGCTTCTATGGAATTTTCCTACAATGGTAAGACCTATTCCTGCCAGATATGCCGCAAGCAGATGAAATATATCCGTATCCATGTAAGGGAGGACGGGTCGGTCTGTGTGTCCGCACCGTATCATGCACCGGAATCGGTTATCCGGCAGTTTGTAGAGGAAAATGCAGCTGCGGTCATTCACCGGGCAGAAGCCATTACCCGGCAGAAAGCCGCACAGCACTGCTTTGCGGACGGGGCGGTGCAGCATTTTCTCGGGAAGGAAATACGCCTGCACTACACGGATAAGCCCTGCCATACTGAACTGGAACAGGATGTGCTTACCCTCTTTGCCCGCACGGAGGAAGAGGCACAACACGCTTTCCGGCAGTGGATGATCAGCCGCTGCGTAGCGCTTTACCGACAAGTGAACCGGGAGGTGTACGAACACTTCAAACAAGCCGGCTATCCCGTACCTCTTGCCCGCATTGAGATCAAGGAAATGACCACACGCTGGGGGAGCTGTACGGCAAGTTCCGGGCGGATCTCCATGAATCTCCGGCTGATGCAGTATCCGGTAGAATGTATTTATGCGGTGTTCTACCATGAATACACCCACTTTATGGAGCAGAACCATTCCAAAGCCTTTTACCGGATCTTATACCAGATGTTTCCGGCATATGACAAATGGGATGCCGTGCTCAAACAGAAAGGATGATCGCTATGCAGAAACGAATTGCCGCATTCCTGCTTGCGGTGTGCATGGGACTGCTGCTGATAGGGTGCGATGCCGGTTATGAATTGACAGAACCTGTTATGACTGCTGTCAGCTCACAGACCGAACAAAACCTGACCACAGAGACGGAGCAGCCCACGACAGAAGCCGTTGCTGAAACGGAAACAGAACCGGAGACGCTCTCTCCGCCTGTCACTGCCGTTCCCCCGGAAGATAAACCGCTGCTGCCTTCCGTGGAAAAGGATGGCTCCTACACTTCCCCGGAGGATGTGGCAGAATACATTCACACGTTCGGGATGCTCCCTGCCAACTTCATTACCAAAAAAGAAGCACAGGCGCTCGGCTGGGTCAGCTCGGAGGGGAATTTACAGGACGTTGCACCGGGCATGAGTATCGGCGGGGATTATTTCGGCAACCGTGAAGGACTGCTGCCGGAGGGCAGCTATCACGAATGTGATGTGAATTATACAGGCGGCTACCGTGGCAGCGAACGGCTGATCTACGGGGCGGACGGCAGTATTTACTACACGAATGACCACTACCAGACATTCAGTCAGCTCTATTGACGGAGGTGTGCGATGATTGATGCCTATGAACTGGACGGCAGCAGAATGCAAGCCCTGCCGGAAGCACATGACTACCTGAAAGAAACCCTTGGGTTACCGGACTACTACGGGAAAAATCTCGATGCGCTGTTTGACTGCCTGACAGAAATAACCGGGGAGACGATGCTGTTCATTACCCATGCGGAACTGCTGCACCCGAAGCTGCAGCAGGTCTTTGACGATGCCATGGAACATAACCCACGGCTGACGGTACTGTATGAAAATACATAACGGAGGGCTTACCGCCCTCCGTTTTATGTTCTATAAATCGCAATATCCGGCAGATTTCGGTAATATTCACCGCAGTCCAGTCCATACCCGATGACAAACGCATCCGGAATGGTAAAGAGCGCATAGTCCGGTTTCAGGTCGACCTCACGGCGTTCCGGTTTGTCAAGGAGTGTCAGTATTTGCAGGGAGAGCGGCTTCCGGCTGCGCAGCTTTTCAGCCACAAGCGAAAGTGTTCTGCCCGTGTCGATGATGTCCTCTACGATCAGCACATGATATTCGCTGATGTCCTGTTGCAGATCGAGCAGAATATCCACACTGCCCGATGAGACCGTCCCCTCAAAATAACTCTGTACCTGCATGAAACCGATCTCACAGGGAATGGTCACTGCCCGGCACAGATCTGCTAAAAAGACAAAAGCCCCTTTCAGAATGCTGACCAGCAGCAGTGGTTTCCCTGCATAGGATGTGTCGATCCACTGTCCGGCTTTCCGGATCTCCTGTTGGATCTCCCCGCCGGAGATCAGCACCCGTTCTATGCCGGAAAGATAGGCTTCCTTGTCGGTTTGTATCATGCTGTTTCCTCCTCTTCCGATCAGTCGATCAGCATCAGGTATGTAAGGATAACACTGGGCAAAAGGACAATTATGGTATTTCGTATCATGCCTTTTCGCAGGCGTTTCCACTGTTTTTCAGACAGACTGGAGACCTTCGGGATCTTCAGAATATCCAGCACCAGCATGGCAGACAGGAAAATAAAATAGCAATTCACGGTAAACAGGTAAACTGCCCCTGCCAGCATCCGCCATCTGCCCTGTACCAGAGAATAGCCACAGGTGCAGAGCGGCGGCATCAGGGCAGTAGCAATTGCCACACCGGGGATGACATTGTTCGCCTTGTCCGTTCGGGTGTTGCCGATAATGCCCGCAAACCCGCCTGCTGTTGCTATGATGACATCATAGAGAGACGGCTGCGTGCGGGCAAGGAGTTCAGCGGTCGGGGCTTTGATCGGTGAGATCAGGAAATAGATCACCGATACCAGAAAGCTGATCGAGACCTGTATCATAAAGCCGTAAAAATGCCGCCTGAACCGCTGGAAATCGACCGCTGCCACGCTGTAAGCCATGGCAAGAATGCTGCCCATGAGCGGAGAAATGAGCATAGCACCGATGATGACTGCCGTTGACCCGGTATTCAGCCCGACAGAGGCGATCAGGATGGCGCAGATCAGGATACACATATTCGTTCCCGTGACCTGTCCGCCGTTCAGGATGCGTGCCTTGATCTCCTCATGGGATGCTGTGTCTTCATGCAGGCTGAATGCCTTCCTGAATGCATTTGTCAATTCCTTGGTGAATAATTTCATGAAAAGCCTTCCTCCTTTTTTTCCAGTATATCACATTTCAAGAAAAAAAGCAAGAGCATCTGCCCAAAACGTTCCTACAATACATTTTATAAAAATTTTTCTGACGGAGTTCACATAATGTCATTGACTTGAACAGGACTTTGTGTTATAATAAAGAAAAAGCCATACCCGGACAAAGAAAGGGGAATCACCATGTTTGAGATCAACGTAATCGGCGGTACGCTGACACAGGAGGAAATTGACGCTTACCTATTCTACACAAAGAAAAAATACGGCACACTGCTGCCCGAACATTTGAAAATGACTTTGGAAGTCGATGGTGATTATGTGAACATCACCTACGACCCACCTTTCCGGTATCAGGTATTCCGGGGGACGGACTATCTCGTCAATGATGCCGAAAAGCTCAACGATTCCAAACTTGCCGAATTGCATGACAAGCTGCCGAATGCCATTACTTAACATACAAGAACGGACAGGTACTGCCCTGCCCGTTCTTTTTCAGTGTTCACGAAAAGAGCTGTTCCATATCCTCTGCCAGTTTCCCGGAGCAGTCTTTGGGGTATAGCTCGTTGTATTCCGGTGCAAAGCGCAGCCCCTCTGCTGCCGACCAGAACCGTGTCAGCAGGACGGCGCTCCCCTGCGTGTCCCTGACGATGAAAGTCACATCATGATACAGGATGCCCTCTTCTTCGTCATACTTGATCGGGGAAAGCTGACAGTCCTGCACCAGATAGCCCTTCCCGTAAAAGTCCTTGAAGCGTTCTTCCATGCCCTCCCGCTGATCCGGGGCAAGGCGGTGAACGAACAGGTCAGTCTTGATCCTGATCTTCTCATCGTCTGCATCGATCGGTTCCTCATTGCGGAGAAAACCGGACAGCACATTGATCGGATAGACATCATGGTATACCAGATGTTCCATGACCGTGCCAAGGTCGGAATCTGCCGTTCCGCCCATCATGACGACCGAAGCCTCATACAGCCCGTCACTGCCCTTGATGAAATGCAGCTCCAGTTCCTTGCCGTCCTGATAGTGCAGATATGCCTGTGTATAGGCGATCGGGGACAGGTTAAGCCCGTAGTCTGTATAGGCGGTTTCCACCTTGACAGATCGGATCGACGTATCGCCATAGGCTGCATCGTAGGCTTTTTGCAGGGCATCGGTATTGGCTTGCCGGATCTGTTCCGCCGCATCGGCATTGATGAGGATATTGCCACTGTTCAGGTCGCCGTAGGAGGTATGTGCCGCATACCACTGCATATCGCCCTCGGCGAATTTCTGCACAATGCGCCGCACTTCCACGGACTGCCAGACCGTCTCAAAGCTCCGCATACCGGCTTTTTTCTGCACCTGCCCTACGGACAAATAGACCAGCACACCGATCAGCAGCAGCAGTATTACCGCCAATACGCCTGCTAAAATGCGGTTTCTGCGCAGGGTGCTGCCCAATTTCCGGAATACTTTCTTCTCCTCCGGGACATGGACCGGGGGTGTGTCGGACGGTATCTGTTCATACAGCTTCCGGCAGTGTTCGCAGGTCTGGATGTGTGCTTCGACTTCTATCAGACTTTCCGGGCTGCCTATCCCCTCGCTGCACAGGGGGATGAGGTCCTTGATGATGGCGCAGCTCAGTTTCGGTTCGTTCATCGTTTTCCCTCCTCGTCCATGATGGTGATGATCTTCTCCTTGGCTCTGAAAAACGTCACCCTTGCCCAGTTGGCGCTCTTCCCGAACAGCGCCCCGATGTCCTCGAATTTCAGCTCCGCAAACACCCGGAGCGTGAAGATCTCCTTATACGGTTCTTCCAGACGGTGCAGCACGGTGTGCAGCTCCATGGCGGTGAGCTTGTCGGAAATGCGCTGTTCGAGCGATTCGCTGTCAGCAAGCTGCACCTCGTCAAGCGGCAAGTGCCTGTTTTCCCGGCGTTTGCAGTAGTTGAGGTACTCGTTGCGGGCAATGGTGCAAAGCCATGTTTTCAGGGAACAGTTCCCCTTGAAACCGGAAAACGAGGTGACAGCTTTCAGCATGGTGTCTTGCAAAATGTCCTCTGCCACTGTTTCATTCCGGGTGAGTTTCAGAAGAAAGCGGTACACGTCCTCCGCATACAGCCGGTAGATCTCGTCAAACTCCTTCTGCATCGGTGCACCTCCTTTTCCTGCTTTCACTTATTAGACAACCGAAACAGCGATATGTTACAAAAAAGCTGCCGTTTTTTCAGCGGCAGCTTTTTTCAGTCAGCTTTCCTATTATAATACAGCCCATAGCAGATGCCGCAGACACCGCCTAAAATATGGGACATCTGCGAAACATTGTCCGTTGCCACGATACCTGTCATGATCTCCCTTGCGATGTACAGCCCGGCAACCATCAGCATGGTCAGCGGGATACCGCCGTTCTTTACAGAGGTGCAGGAACTGAGCGCAATGAACAGGAATGCGATACCGCTTGCGCCCAGCACGCCGGTATTGCTCAACAGCAAATTCACTGCGCCTGTTACACCAGCCGTAACGGCGATCATGCTTACAAGCCGCTTCGTGCCGTATTTTTCTTCGAGCATCGGACCGACCAGCGTGATCACGGTAAAATTGCTCACGAAATGCTCCATGTCCTTATGCCCGAAAATATGGGTGAACATCCGCACGATCATCAGAAACGGCTCGTCCGGTGTCCGACGGCAGGTAAAGAGCGACATGGTAGATACGCCGCCCGTTGCATACCCGAACAGCAGCACCACAAGCGAGATCAGCGTAAAGCCAATGACCGCCGGGGCATTGATTTCCAGCTTGGGGAGTTTCATGTTCTGTCAGATCTTGGAGTAGCCGAAACTGTTGACAATGGCATCCACCTTGGCACCGCTTGCGCACAATTCGCACTGGGACGGGGGCATTGTCTTGTATTCCGGAATATCCGAAAGGGAGAATACGCAGTCGATCTCAATGCCGTTGTAGTCGTGAATGGCGCTGAAGATCGCAGCCACGCCTGCTAACTTGCCAGAATAGTACTGGAGGCACTCCACACAGCGGTTGATAGACTTGCCGGTGGAAATAGAGGACATCAGCAGCAGGATCTCTTTATTATAGATATTCTTCTGGAGGTTGTCCCGGAAGATCATCTGGTTGTTCATATTGGTCTCCGGGGTGATGACTGCAATATCCCGTCCGCCGTTCATGCCGCCGCCGTTCTCGCAGAGGTCACGGGCAAGGAATGCGCCGACCATTTCCGTCCCCTCAAAGCAGAGGATGGTATCAATGTGCTTGGAGTGCGCATAGAACTTTGCCAGCTCCCTGCCTGCCTCACGGGCAGCACGGTACTGGGTCTTGGTGGTCGTCATATCCACAAAAAAATTGACGTGGGAGTGGTTGGTGGCAAAATGTCCCGGAATCAATCCGAGCTTGACATTATTGTTGTTTTTCGCCGTAATGTCGATCTGTCTGTCTTCCATAATTCAAAAATTCCTTTCCTGACCCGCCGGGCGGGTGTGATCTGCATTCGCTTCATGCCAGAAAGCATATGATATACTTATTATACCAGATTTCCCCGGAAAAGTCAATGACTTTTCCGAAAAATTCTTCCGGGACAGCAAGGCTTTACAATTTCCGACATTTGTGCTATACTAAGTATATCTGCTTTCACACCGGAGAATATAGTGAATATAAATAAAAATAACTGTTGAAAATTATGCATAACATAAATTTTTTCAGAAAGGTGTCAGAATTCGGCAGCATAAACTGTATTAGTTTATAGAAGCCCTCAAAAGAAAGGTGGGATGACAATGCTGTCGATCCAGTCTGACAGCCCCGGCAATGCGGCAAAACGTCAGGCGATCCGGCTAAAAGAAGATAGCTTTGCCGCCGTGGACAAGTATCAGGATCTTGTCTATCGGACGGCACTGACCGTCACCGGAAACCAGTGGGATGCCGAGGACATCATGCAGGAGGTGTTCCTGAAATACTTTCAGTCGCACCCGGTTTTTCAGAACGAGGTGCATGAAAGAAGCTGGCTGATGAAGGTGACCATCAACGCCGGAAAGAACCTGATACGCAGCGGCTGGTACAAAAAACGTACCGAGATCGACTGGGGCAGGTTGACCGCAAAAGAGGAGATCACCGGGGCAGAACGTTCTGCGGACGTGCTGCAGGCAGTTCTGTCTTTGCCGGAACGCTATCGTATCGCCGTCTATCTGTATTATTATGAAGAATTATCCATCCGTGAGATCGCTGATGTCACCGGCAGTACAGAGGCTGCCGTCAGTCAGCAGCTCAGCCGTGCCAGAAACAAGCTGCGCAAGAAACTGGGAGGTGCAGACATATGAACCTGAAACAGTCCATTAAGGATGCCTATGACCATGTGCATACCCCTGCGGATGTGACAGAACGCCTGAAACAGGAGCTGTATCAGAAAGGTCTGGAAGAAGAAAACGATGAAGTGACCTATCAGGCTGCCGAACCGCAGAAGCCTGCGATCGGGCGCTATTTCCTGTATATTGCGGCATCGCTGCTCCTCTGTGCAGGCGGTGTGCTTGCCGCATGGAGTATGCAGTCACAGCGGGTCGATTTCAACCCCGGAAAACCGACCCCCGGAACGGTCACGACTGTCACAGACAGTGTGCAGGAAACGACCGAACCGACAGATGTGCAAAATTAAACTTGCTCTGCATAATCCCCGCAAGTCCGGCAATACTATCATCACGGAGCCGATAGAGCGCTCCGACGGTATATCATTCCCGGAACGCCGCACATTCCGCCCGGATATACCGGGGATTGTGCGGAGATGGGAGCGAAAGCAATGAGCAAGAATAATTCCAGCAACAAGAAGAATTCCAATGCGCAGGACCGCCAGAACAATTCTTCCAGCAACTCCAGAAATGCGGAGAATTTCAGCAACAGCCAGAACAACTCCGAGTCCGGGAACAGCTCAGACAACAGCGACCCATGCTGCGACTGACGCAGCGAAAAAGCCCCCGTGCCGTAAAGCACGGGGACTTTCTATTTCAGGGCATTACAGCAGTGTAAAGCGCTTTGTGTCGCCCACGCTGTCCATGAACATGGACTTCGGGCGTACCCAGATAGTGCCGTCTTTGTCGCTCTTGTAGACCACCATTTCCTCGTTGGTCTCGCTGTGTGTGGCAACGCAAACGACCGTATACTCACCGCCCTTGAAATGGCGGTAACGCTGTCCGGCGCTCACTTCACGGGGCAGTTCAGCGGGTGTTTCCTTGGCTTCCGGCTGAAGATTCACAATGTCATCCTGCACGATGATCATGGAGGTAAACGGTTCCATGTGGACAAAGGCATTGCCGTTTTCCACACGGACAGCACCGCCGCCGATCACGTCTGCCAGTGCATTGTAATGCGTGCCAAATTGCATATCACACGGCTGATCGTCCAGATTCAAGGCAACATAAACCGTCTGTCCCTCCAGTTCCTTGGCGAAAAGCATCTGCCGGTTGCGGATGATGACCGTCCGGTAACTGCCTGTGCGCAGTGCCGGATATGCCCGGTAAATTCTGCCAAGCTTGACAATGTGGCGGTAAAGCCCTGTGTTCTCCTGTTCCATGGCAGAAAGTTCCAGACACGGGCGCAGGTTGTCATCGGAATTGTTTTCTTTCCGTCCGTGTACCCCATACTCCGAACCGTAATAAATGGACGGAATGCCCGGCATACAGTACAGCAGCGTGTATGCTGTGTTTAGGTAGCGTTCATCATTGACCGTGGAGGCAAGGCGGTTCACATCGTGGTTGTCCACAAAATTGTAGAGCCGGATATTCCGGTAAATGCCGCCGTTCGAGCCGGACTGCCGGTTGATGGAATAGTCGATCTCGAAATAATTCTTGTCATTGTGGGAAGAATAGATGCCCTTATAGCATTCATAGTTGGTGACGGAATCGAGCATTTCAGGGTTTGCCCAGCGGTTGTAGTCGCCGTGAATGATCTCGCCCATCAGCCAGAATTCCGGGTTCTTCTCCTTGCAGAACGCACGGATGCGCTTGAAGAAGTTGAAGTCAATACAGTCTGCCGCATCAAAGCGGATGCCGTCAATGTGAAATTCCTCTATCCAGTAATTCACCGCATCAAGCAGATAATTGCACACATCCGGGTTTTGCAGGTTGAGCTTGACCAGATTGTAGTGACCGTTCCAGCCCTCATACCAGAACGGATCGCCACAGGGAGACGGACCGCCGAAATTCAGGTTCTGAAACCAGCCGCAGTAGGGAGAATTTTGCCCGTTCTTCTGGATGTCGGTGAACGCCCAGAAATTTCTGCCCACGTGGTTAAACACGCCATCCAGAATGACACGAATGCCATTTTCATGGAGCGTTTCGCAGATGTGCCGGAACATAGCATTGTCGCCAAGACGGCGGTCAATGGTCTTGTAATCGGTCGTATCATAGCCATGTTCCACGGATTCAAACACCGGACCGAAATACACAGCATCCACATTCATTTCCTTGAAGTGCGGGATCCAGTCGAGTACTTTTTCCAACCGTCTGACGGGTTCGCCGCCCTCGTTAAACTTCGGCGCACCGCAGAACCCTAACGGGTAAATATGGTAAATAATTGCATTTTCATACCAGCTCATAGTGATAACTCCTTATTTTAGAATATGTCAGGATCTCCGGGGTGTACCCTCCAGATAGTAGGTCGCTTCCATATCCGCAACATTCAGCGCAAAGGCAAGCGGGAACATTTCAAAAGCCCTGCCGATCGAATTTTTGTCCTCGATACCGGAAAAGCCCATGTGATAGCGGATGGCAAAAGCCTCCTCCCGGCTCAGGCGCATAAATCCGGAGATGATGTACACCGATTTCTCCCCGTGCCCGTAGGGCAAAGTATCGTCGATCGTGTAGTAGGGAACTCTTTCCCACTGTCCCTGCGCATTTTTCGCATTCCGGAAATCGGTCTTGTAGAAATTGATCTTGCAGAGATCGTGCAGCAAAGCCACCAGAGCGACGGTTTCCTCGCTGTAGTCCATGTTGTAGACCTCTTTGGTTCGGGGTCGGGTCAGATAGTCCGCAAGGCATTGGTACACATTGACGCTGTGTTCCACCAGTCCGCCCTCGTGGGAACCGTGGAAGCGTGTACTGGACGGTGCCGTGAAGAAATCGCTCGCATCGCTTTTCAGGTAGTCCAGCAGCTTTTCAGCACCGGGGCGGGTGATCTTGCTTTCATAGATCTCGATAAAGGTTTCCTTTGCACCCATGACAGTTTCTCCTTTTCTGAAATATACAGACAGACAACATTTTTATTATACCACATTCCAAAATTTCACGCAAGATTTTTTGTGAAAAATCATTGTATTATACAGTTACTTTCAATGAAATTTGTTCATTTCGCCCAAAATTTACCCGCATAATTCACCCGCTGCGGGAAACACTAATACGGAGCCTGCACAGATCAGCAGGCGTGTTACAGAAAGAAAGGGGGCAGAGGACATGAAGAAATTTCTGATGCTGACGGCATTTTCGGCTGCACTGCTGATGACAGCCTGCGGCGGCAGAACAGACAGCAGTACAACCGACTCCGGGCGGGATGATCATTCTTCCAACGTGGCAGACGATGCCGGAAAGCTGTTCAGCGATGTGGCACAGGACGGCAAGGACATTGTCAGCGATGTTGCGGACGGCGGTAAGGAAGCGGCAAGCGATATCGTGCAGGGCGGCAAAGAGATCGCCAGCGATGTGGCGGACGGTGCAAAGGATATGTTTGACGGCGAGGACGGCACAGAGGACGGCAGCTACCGGACAGATGAGGACGGCAACGTGAAATCGACCTGACGCATGGCTGCCTTACAGTGAAAAGCAAGGGGAGCGGTGTTTTGCCGTTCTCCTTGTCCTGCATGGCAACAGCGACAAAAAATATTTGTAAAATTTGTATAAATTGCGGTTGACATTTTGGGGGAAATGTGCTATAATATACCTAAATCGTTTGTAGGGGTAACTATGCCCCGCAGTAAATGATACCATAAGTATAGGAGAGGATACATATGGACGACATCAGAAAAAAACGGCTCGACAGCTTGTTTGAATCCTTCTCCATTCTGGCAGAGGGTAACTTTGTCTATCTTTGTGACATCAAAGAGGACTATTCCCGTTGGTCTGTGCGTGCGGTGGACTTCTTCGGTCTGCCTTCCAATTATATGCACGGCGCTGGTGCGATCTGGGGGGAGCACGTACACCCGGAGGACAGGGAAAATTATAACCGGAGCATTGATGCGATTTTTTCCGGGAAGGATTCTGCACACGATATGCAGTACCGTGCCCTGACCAAAGAGGGCAAATATATCGTCTGCACCTGCCGGGGCATTGTGATCCGGGACGAAAACGGCGAGCCGGAATATTTCGGCGGTGCGATACATAACCACGACCAGTACAGCTATATCGACAGCATGACCGGCATACGCAGTCTGTACGGCTTTTTTGACGACCTCAAAGCCCTGTTCTGGAAGCAGGAAAAAGCCTGTATCTTGAAAGTCGGGCTGAACAATTTCTCGAATATCAACGTCATCTATGGCTATACATTCGGCAATAGAGTACTCCGGGGACTGGGCAAAATGCTCCAGACGGAGATCGGCAATCTGGGCTGTGTCTACCGCATGGACGGTACAAAGTTCTCCGTGATCTCCCGTGTGCTCAGTGTGGACGACCTGAAAGCCCGGTATAAAGTCATTCAGAAAAAGGCTGCCCATGAATTTTATGTGGACGGCAAGCACGTGAGCCTTTCCATGAATGCCGGTATCGTGCGGGTCGATAATTTTGACATCAACACGGAGACCGTCTACAGCTGTCTGAAATATGTCTACTATGAATCCAAAAACCGCAAACTCGGTGCGCCTGTCGTATTCGAGGATGCACTGACGGACAACAACCGGCAGTATATTGAAAAACTCAACGTCATCCGCAGCAGTATTGCGGAGGACTGCAAGGGCTTCTTCCTGTGCTATCAGCCCATTGTAGATGCCCACACGGAAAAGCTCAAGGGCATGGAGGCACTGCTTCGCTGGAAAAGCGAGGAATACGGCGTGGTTTCGCCGGTGCAGTTCATTTCCGTTCTCGAACAGGATATTCTGTTCCCGGAGCTGGGAAAATGGATCCTGCGGCGGGCAATGACCGATGGTCGCAGGTTGCTGACAAAATATCCCGATTTCGTGATGAATGTGAACCTTTCCTACACGCAGCTCGAAATGGGCACTTTTGTGGCAGATGTTGTGCAGCTTTTGGAGGAAACGGGTTTCCCGGCAAGGAATCTCTGTCTGGAGATCACGGAACGCTGCCGGATACTGGATCCCACGCTCCTGAAAAATATGCTCAGTACGTTCCGGGAACAAGGTATCCGGGTCGCACTGGACGACTTCGGGACAGGCTTTGCCTCTTTGGGTATCCTGCGGGAAGTGCCGGTCGATACGGTCAAGATCGACCGGGAATACGTCAAGAATGTGGAAAACAGCAAGTCCGATCAGAGTACGGTGCAGTTTATTGCCAACCTTGCGGATGCGTTCTCCGCAGAGGTTTGCGTTGAGGGTGTAGAGAGCGCTGAAATGCGTGACTGTCTGCGGCAGTACCGTGTCAGCAGTTTGCAGGGGTACTACTATTCCAAACCAATTCCTATGGATGAATTCATTGAAAAATACATGAATTCGTAGTGCCTGTTTCAGCAGGCTGCTGTTAGTAAGGAGGATACAGATGAAGTACGGAATATTCCGCCGGTTCACGGCGATCGCACTGGCAGGCGCTATGCTGACAGGGCTGACCGGTGCAGTGCCGGCTGCTGCGGAAACCGCACCGGACAGTTACCACGATGACTGGCTGCACGTGGAAAATGCGCAGGTCGTGGATATGTACGGCAACCCGGTCTGGATCACGGGCTGCAACTGGTTCGGGTACAATGTCGGAAGTCAGGTCTTTGACGGCGTGTGGTCGCAGAATATGCATAGTATGCTCAACCAGATCGCCGACAGGGGGTTCAATTTCCTGCGTGTGCCGATGTCCGTGGAGCTGCTGCTCCAGTGGAAGAACCACGACCCCGACCCCATGGTCAAGGTCAATACTTATGTCAATCCGGAACTGACCGTAGACGGTACAGAGGGCGGCGATCCCCTGTACAGCTTCGATATCTGGAATATGGCAGTCGCTTGGTGCAGAGAGAACGGCATCAAGATCATGATCGACATCCACTCCGCAGAGACAGCCTCTGCCGGACATCAGGTCAATCTCTGGTATACGGATAAATTCTCCACAGAGGACTGGCTTGAGGCGCTGGAATGGGTGGCGGATTATTACAAGGATGATGACACGATCCTTGCGATCGACCTCAAGAACGAACCGCACGGCACGGCGGACGTTGCCCCGAATTTCGCCAAGTGGGACGACACCACCGATGACAATAACTGGAAATATGCAGCCGAACGAGGGGCAGCGGCTGTTTTAGGCGCAAACCCGAATCTGCTCGTCATGGTCGAGGGAACGGAAGTCTACCCGAAATTCGAGGAGGGCAACGACTGGAATTCGCCTGACATTGACTATTCGAGATACCCCTACAGCTACTACCACCACACATGGTGGGGCGGCTGTTTCCGGGGCGTGAAAGATCTGCCGCTGGAGAACATCGGCGAGAACAACAGTCAGCTTGTCTACTCCCCGCATGACTATGGACCTTTAGTCTACGATCAGACATGGTTTCAGAAGGATTTCACCCCGGAAACGCTGATGGACGATGTGTGGTATGACAACTGGTTCTATCTGGTCGATCAGAAGATTGCCCCCCTGCTGATGGGCGAGTGGGGCGGTTTTATCGATGCAGAACATGATGAGGACGGCAAAAATGTACAGTGGATGACTGCCCTGCGTGACCTGATGATCGAGAATCATATCAACCACACGTTCTGGTGTTTCAACGAAAATTCCGGTGATACCGGCGGACTGGTGTATGACAATTTCGGCAAGTGGGACGAGGACAAATATGCCCTTGTCAAGCCCGCCCTCTGGCAGACAGAGGACGGAAAGTTCATCAGCCTTGACCATACCATTCCGGTCGGGCAGAACGGTATCATGCTGACGGAGTATTACGGCGGCACGCCTGTTACACCTGCCCCGACAGAAACCGTCGAGGTGACAGAAACTACCGCTCCCGCCACCGAACCTGCACCCACAGAAACCGTTGCTGCTCCGGCAGACATTATTTATGGGGATGTGGACGGCAATGGCAGTGTCAATTTAGCGGATGTCATTCTGCTCAATCAGTATCTGATGAATCTGTCCGAACTGGATGCAGATGCCCGGAAGCGTGCAGATGTGGATGTCAATACGTTTCTCGAGCCGGTGGATGCTTTGAATCTGCTTTGCTATGTGATAGAAATGATCCCAAAACTGCCTGTTACCTGAAAAAAGCCCGGTGCCAAACAAGCACCGGGATTTTTTATAGGGGTTCGGGAAAGGTTACTGCATCAGCTCGTCAGCCATGCGGGCAAGGGCTTCCTTTGTGTCGGCTTTCATTGCCGAACGGATGGTTACGGTCGTATTTAGCCATGTGATGTTCTTCGATTTCTCAAACATACCCTTCATGACACGGGCAGCCGTAGCAGCCCATGTGCCGTTTTCGATCAGACCGATCGTGCGGTTCTGGTAATTCCGTTCTGTAAGGCTTTCGATGAATGTTTTCATGAACGGGAACACATCGCCGTTGTAAGTCGTGGTGGCAAGCACCAGTTTCCCATAGCGGAAACCATCCTCGACGGCTTCAGCCATATCCTCACGGGCAAGGTCGCAGACAACAACTTTGGGGCAGCCTTTTTCTTTCAGCATATCTGCCAACAGTTCCGCAGCCGCCTTCGTGTTGCCGTAAACGGACGTATAAGCGATCATCACGCCCTCGGATTCCACGCCATAGGACGACCATGTTTTGTAAAGGTCTATGTAGTAGCTGAGATTTTCGGTAAGAATAGGTCCGTGCAGCGGACAGATGCACCGTATGTCAAGCCCGGCAGCCTGCTTGAGGACGGTCTGCACCTGTGCGCCGTATTTGCCGACAATGCCGAAATAGTAGCGTCTTGCCTCGCAAGCCCAGTCCTCCTCGACATCCAATGCCCCGAACTTGCCGAACGCATCCGCCGAGAAGAATACCTTATCCGTTGTATCATAGGTCATCATGACTTCAGGCCAGTGTACCATGGGGGCAAATACAAATTTCAGCTCGTGTTTGCCAAGGGAGAGTGTCTGTCCGTTTGTCACAGTGACACGGCGTTCCGCAGGCAGAGCCATATCCGGGAAAAACTGCTCCAGCATCTGGAAAGTCTTGGCATTTCCGACAATGGCTGCTTCCGGGTAGGCTTCCACAAATGCCTGAATATTGGCGGAATGGTCAGGTTCCATATGCTGCACGATCAGGTAGTCCGGTGTTCTTGCGCCGAGGGCAGCTTTCAGATGCTCCAGCCACTGCGTGCCAAAGTGCTTGTCCACCGTATCCATTACGGCAATTTTTTCATCGAGAATGACATAGGAATTGTATGCCATGCCATTGGGTACATCATACATACCCTCAAACAGGTCAATTTCATGGTCATTCACACCAATGTAACGAATATCCTCTGTCACATTCACGTAACATTCCTTCTTTCCACAAATTCTGCGGCAGAACCGCTTTTTTATTATACCACATTTCATACCCGGATTGCAAGACATTATCCAAAAAATTTATAAATTTTCCCTTTTTAAGTCATATCTATCGTCAACACAAAGCCGTCATAAAAAAATTTTATAAAAACACTTGACATATCCTGCCGGATGTGGTATAATATTTAAGATTGCTCACGAAAGAGCAACCCGCACCGTATTCATGCGGTGTGTCCATTCCTTGCCTGCCGCTGTGCAGGCGAAATCCAGAAGGAGGTGCAGTCAAATGGCAAAACTGAATGAGAACTACGAAGCAATGGTCGTTTTCTCCCTGAAAAAGGAGGAGGAAGCTGTCAAGGCACTCGTGGAAAGATTCAAGGAGCTCATCGAGAAGAACGGTACACTGACCGAGGAGGTCAATGAATGGGGCAAGCGGAAGCTGGCGTATCCGATCCATTACGAGACGGAAGGCTACTACGTGCTGTATTCATTCACATCCAAGCCCGATTTCCCGGCAGAGCTGAGCCGTGTCCTGAACATCACAGACGGTGTTCTGCGGGCATTGGTCACCACCAAGTAAGCGTGCAAATCCCAATTTGCCGGAATCTCAAGATAGCGGGGAGGTACTGCGATGTATAACAGAGTGATCCTTATGGGCAGACTGACGAGAGACCCGGAACTGCGCACCACACAAAGCGGCATTTCTATGTGTCGGTTCGGTATTGCGGTGGACAGGCGTTTTGTCAAACAGGGGGAAGAACGTCAGGCAGATTTTTTTGAAGTCACTTGTTGGCGGCAGACGGCAGAATTTGTCTGCAAGTATTTCACAAAGGGACGTCTCATTCTTGTGGAGGGAAGCGTCCAAAACGATAATTACACCGACAACAACGGTGTCAAGCACTACAGCACGGCGATCATTGCCGATCAGGTCAATTTCTGCGGCGACAAGCGCAATGATAACGGCGGCGGAACACAGCCGTATAACCAGCCGTACAATCAGCAGTATCATTCTCAGCCCCAGCAGCAGTCTGCTGCTCCCAGACAAGCTCCCCCGGCGCAGCAGCTCAATCAGGCACCCGAGCCGATCGCAACGGGCGGCTTTGAGGACTTTGAGGAAATCATGAGTGACGGCAACGTACCGTTTTAATTCTGAGAAAGGAGAATTTTTCTATGGAACGTGAGAGAAGTGCTCGTCCCTCCAAACGCCCCCGCAAGAAGGTTTGTATGTTCTGCGTGGACAGAGTGGAGAAGATCGATTACAAGGACATTTCCAAGCTCAAGAAGTGCATGACAGAAAGGGCAAAGATCCTGCCCCGCCGTGTAACCGGCACTTGTGCTTATCATCAGCGTGAGCTGACGTCTGCCATCAAGAGAGCAAGACATATTGCCCTGCTGCCCTATGTAGCCGACTAACAATTCCCCCTCCCGTACCGGGAGGGGCTTTTTGTTCTAATCCCCTGCCCTGCTGCATACCATGTACCAATGCAAGGAGGTGCTTGTCATGCAGGAACAGACCCATTCTCTTCATCTCGAAAACCGCAGA
Source organism: uncultured Clostridia bacterium (assembly GCA_947629905.1). GTDB lineage: Bacteria > Bacillota > Clostridia > Oscillospirales > Ruminococcaceae > UBA3855. The sequence continues at coordinate 68,790 of CANRFM010000003.1, read as the reverse complement.
ACGCTTACCGTCTCCGGCATTACCGACATGGACAGATTTGACGAGCGTGAGATCGTACTCTATACCGAACAGGGCGAGCTGTGTATCACCGGCAGAGAGCTGCATATCCGCAGTATCAGCATCGAAAAGGGCGACCTTTCTGTGGAGGGTGACATCTGGGGCATCCAGTACGGCGACAAGGATAAACGCAGCCCCCTCTCCCTGCTGGGGAAATTGTTCCGATGAGCCTCCTGCTGTTTTGGCGCAGTGAGATGCTGCCGGACACCTACCAGTCCACCGGAGAAGCCCTGCTGCTGTTCGGGGGTTCGATACTGCTGGCAATTCCTGCCGGGGTCTTGCTCGATGCGTTCCGGCTGCTGCGCAGGCTTGTGCCGCATCATCCGGCAGCCGTGGCAGCGGAGGATGTACTTTGGGTACTGGCAGTCTGTCTCCTGCTGCTCCTGTATGCGAGCGGCTTCTCCAAGGGCGTGTTCCGGGGCTGCTATGCCGTCGGCTGCTTTTTGGGTATCGTTCTGTACGTGTGTACGGTCGGGAAAGCAGTCATGGGCATCCTCGAATGTCTGCTCCGGCTGTTCGCCGTGCCGGTTCGGGCGCTGCGCCGGGGTTATGCATTGATATGTAAAAAAGTGGAGTGGACTTTTGTGAAAACCTCCAAAAAACATAGAATGGGAACAGAAAATACCAAAAATCACTTGCAAGCACCCCCTAAGATGTTGTATAATGTACATAGAAAGAGAAGTGCGCTCCGGATACGGAAGCCCTTGCAACAGAAAGGAAACCTCTATGGCAAAAACAAAACGATCCGGTGAAAAATCCCATATCGGTATGAAATTGATTTTCCGTGTGGCAATTGTCATGTTTGTGATTATCTGTGCGGTCGCATTCATCAAGACACAAAACTCGATCATCGAACGCAAGCGGGAACTTGCTGCCCTCGAAGAAAAGGTCGAGACGCTGACCGCCCAGAATGAAGAGCTTGCAGATATCATTGAATCCGATGATATTGGCAGATATATGGAGAAAATTGCTGTGGAACAGAATGGCTATGCCTATCCGGATGAACGGCGGTATTACGATACGTCTCATAATTAAACGGAAGTATGCCTGTGTTTCAGCAGACTCTGTAGAATTTTTAAGAAAGCAGGGGGCTTTTACAAACTATGCAGTTGGAAATCGGAAAGATCTACAAGGGGAAAGTAAAGGGAATTACAAATTACGGGGCTTTTGTGGAGATACCCTTAGAGGGCAGCAAGCCTGTCACGGGTATGGTACATATTTCCGAGGTGTCCAATACCTATGTAACAGACATCCATACACACTTAGAGGAAGGACAGAGCGTACAGGTCAAGGTGCTCTCCGTGAGTGAACAGGGCAAGATCAGCCTGTCGATCAAGAAAGCGCTTCCGGCAGATGACAAGCCGCAGAAATCACGTCCGCCCCGCCGTCAGGAACGGGATAGGGGGGCTGCATGGGAAGCCAAGTCCCAGAAACCTGCCGGAGAAATGACCTTTGAGGACATGATGAACCGCTTCAAGCAGAACAGCGAGGAGCGTATGTGCGACATCCGCCGCAATACTGACCGGAAGAACGGCTCCAAGCGCCGTCCCAAATAAACGCATAGAGGGCACTTTGAAAAAAAGCGCCCTTTTTATTTTTTTCCGGGAAAGCTGTCACATCTTCCGCAAAAATCCGTCTTATAAGACAGGAAAGGAGGGCTGGCGCATGGACGATGCAGAGATCATTGCCTTATACTGGAAACGGGATGAAACAGCGATCGAAGAAACTTCACAGGTCTACGGCGCATACTGCCATTCCATTGCGGAACATATTCTGCACAGCGACAGAGATGCCGAAGAATGCGTCAATGATACATGGATGCGTGCATGGAATGCCATACCGCCCCAGAAACCGCTCCGGCTGCGCTTGTTTTTGGGCAAGATCACCCGCAACCTTGCCTTTGACCGCTATCGGCAGCAGCGGGCAGAAAAACGGGGCAGCGGCGAAATGGATGCCGTACTCGAAGAACTTGCTGAATGCATCGCCGACCCGGAGGACGTGGAAACTATCTGCGATCAGCGGGCACTGCGGGAAAGTCTCAATGCCTTCCTGCGCAAACTGCCGCAGCGGGACAGGCAGATCTTCCTGCGGCGGTACTTCTATGCCGAACCCGTCAGATCCATAGCCGAAGCCTTTGGGCTGCGCTCAAATCATACATCTGTCATCCTGCGTCGCACACGTCAGAAACTGCGGGAGCATCTCAAAAAGGAGGGCTTTATATGAAACCCGAAGATCTCTTTCAGGCAATCGGAGAAACGGAGGATTCCCTGCTCGATGAAAATGTCACCCCGGCAGGACGCATCCGGGCAAGCCATATTGTCGGTGTAGTCAGCGCAGCAGCCTGTACAGCGCTTGTCGTGGGGCTTGCCATGTTCAGCAGCAAGCATCCCGCAGAGGAAATGCACCCCTATGTCTGCTATACGACAGGCGGTATCACAGGCACAGCGCCGTCAGTCACGCAGCCCATCACCGTCCGGACCATCGAAGCTGAAACCGAAAGCGAAGCAGCAACAGACCTGAAAGCGGAAACCTTTGGCAATAGCCCGGAAAGCAGCCCGACTCCCGAAGTCATAATCGATGTAACAGACGAGACAGAGAGCTTTTCCGTGCAGGAAACAGACCTGCCGCCGCTGTCCGCAGCCGGCGTATGGCGGTCGCTCTCCATGAATGGATCCGGCATACTGGTCTGCCGGTACTATGTCTTTGAGACGGATGGGAACGGCACGATCTACGAACAGGAGGACGGCAGCAGCGTTGCCTTTACCTACACGATACAGCCCGTTGAGGATGGCACGGAGGAAATGCAGCTTGCCGCTGCGGACGGGCAGAACCGGACAGCCTTTCTGTCCGGCACGCAGCAGGCAAGCATGAAGCTTTCCGCAGCCGAGGAAGAAACCCCCGGAGAGGAGCTTGTATTTTTGCAGGAGGATACAGAATTTCAGTTCTTTACGACCGGAACACTCTGCGAGGAGGCAAAGCAGTATTACTCGGACAATTACGGCGCAGTTCCGCCCTCTGTAGGTGCCGTCTGTCAGGAGGACGGCACAGTGCTGATACACCTCTACGAAAATCTGGAAACGCACAATTCCACATGGGCATGGTTCACGGCTGACCCGCTGACGGGTGAGATCCGGGATACCGAAGAAAATGTCGTGATCCATCTGCCGATGCAGACAGAATAATACTTGCCGCATTTCAGCAACATCTGAAAAAATTACATTTCCACTTTACAAAGCAGGAAAAATATGCTATAATAAAGAGAAAGGGTGCGTTCCCTTAAAAAAACACATTCAGGAGGTAAACAAAATGAACGCAATCAAAAAGTATGTTGCCGAATGTATCGGCACAATGGCACTGGTCATCCTCGGCTGCGGCACTGCGATGCTGGTCGGCTGTGATGCCGTAAACGGCGGTGGGTACATCCTCACGGCGCTGGCATTCGGTCTGACGATCGTTGGCATGGCTTACTGTGTTGGGAACATTTCCGGGTGTCACATCAATCCGGCGGTTTCGCTCGGTGTCCTGCTCAGCGGCGGCATGACAGTTGCTGATTTCGTGGGCTATGTCATTTCCCAGTGCATCGGCGCACTGCTTGGCTCTGGTGTTTTAGCTGCTATTTTCAGCTTTGGCAACGTAACAGACCAAACAGGCGGTTTCGGCTCAAACGGACTTGCCGGCGTAAATGACAACATCTTTGCCGGTCTCCTCGTGGAGATCGTCCTGACCTTCTTCTTTGTACTCACCATTCTGGGTGTCACATCCAAAAAAGCCGGACACGGCTCGTTCGGCGGTATCGTGATCGGCTTTACGCTGGTACTGGTACACATCCTCGGCATTGGTCTGACCGGTACTTCCGTCAATCCGGCAAGAAGCCTCGGTCCGGCTGTCTTTGCCGCACTGAACGGCAACACGACCCCGATCGTGCAGCTCTGGGTGTTCATCGTTGGTCCTCTGGTAGGCGCTGCACTTGCGGCAGGCTGCTACAAGTTCTTGGAAAGCGAAAGCAAGGAAGAAACAAAGTAAGCTCACTATCAGGCTTTTCTCTCGCCCCCTCTCCTTTCCGGGAGAGGGGTGTTTTTATGTGCGCACGCCTTGACAAAACAGATTCTCTGTGATAAAATAAAAGCAGTATATTTTCCCAAAAACCGAAAAGGAAGTTTTCTATGGCAAAACATGACCGGATCTCCTACATCTGCACCGAATGCGGCTACAGCAGCTCCAAATGGAACGGCTGCTGTCCCGGCTGCGGCAGATGGAACACCCTCGAAGAAGCAGCCCCCGCCTCCCCCGGCAGCAGCCGTTCCCTGAATGACCTGTCCGACCGCATTCACCTGATCGACGACATCAGCACGGAACATGAGATCCGCTACAGCACCGGCTGCGGAGAGCTTGACCGGGTACTCGGCGGCGGTCTTGTGAAAGGCTCGATCGTTCTGCTCGGCGGTGAACCGGGTATCGGCAAATCTACTTTACTGCTGCAGATCTGCCAGTTTCTCGGCAAAAGCCACAATGTCCTCTATGTCTCCGGAGAGGAATCTGCCCGGCAGCTCAAACTCCGTGCGGAGCGTCTTGGCGTTTCCTCTGACAAGCTCTATATCCTGACCGAAACGGATGCGGAAGCTGTCAGCGATACCATCACCGTCTCCAAACCGGATGTCGTCATCATCGACTCCATCCAGACCATGCAGATCACGCAGATCAGCTCCACACCCGGCAGTCTCACGCAGGTGCGGGAGTGTACCAACCTGTTCATGCACACGGCAAAACGCCTTGAGATACCGACTTTCATTGTCGGACACGTCAACAAGGACGGTGCCATTGCCGGACCGAAAGTCATGGAACACATCGTGGATACGGTGCTGTTCTTTGAGGGCGAACGGCACATGAGTTACCGGATACTGCGGGCGGTGAAGAACCGTTTCGGCTCTACCAATGAAATCGGTGTGTTCGATATGCAGGAAAAGGGCTTGCAGGAAGTCGAAAATCCCTCACAGATGCTCCTTGCCGGGCGACCGCTGGGCGTTTCCGGTACGTGTATCGCCTGTGTCATGGAGGGTTCACGCCCGATTTTAGCAGAGGTGCAGACACTCGTCTCCAAAAGCGGCTTTGCTTCCCCGAAACGCACGGCGACCGGCTTCGACTACAACCGCATGAGCCTGATCCTTGCCGTTTTGGAAAAGCGCTTCGGGCTGAGTTACGGGGCATTGGATGTCTACCTGAACATTGTCGGCGGTTTCAAGCTCGACGAACCCGCCGGGGATCTGCCTGTTGCACTGGCGCTCTATTCCTCGCTGACGGATAGGGTACTTCCCGACAAACTCATTGCCATCGGAGAAGTAGGACTTGCCGGAGAGATACGCAACGTGTCCCACATCATCAAGCGAGTACAGGAAGCACAGCGCATGGGCTTTGAGGTGTGCATCGTTCCCAAGCAGGCACTTCCGGCGCTCCCGAAAAGCTCCCGCAAGCTGCGCATTTTCGGGGTAAGCTCCCTCCGGCAGGCGTTCAGCGCCCTTGCCAAACTTGCCGCCGAACAGGAAACGACCGCCTGAAAACCGATCTGCCGTGAAAAGAAAGGAGACCCCCTATGATCGCTACCCTCACGCTCAATCCCGCACTGGATCATCACATCCGTGCCGAACACCTCAAGCCCGGTGAAGTCAACCGCATCCACGAAGAACAGCTTCTGCCCGGCGGAAAGGGCATCAACGTCTCCGCCGTGCTGCATCATTTGGGTGTGCCGACAAAGGCTTTCTGCTGCACGGCAGGGCTGACGGGAGAGCTGCTGAAAATGCTGCTTACGGGAACGGGTATCCCGGCGGAATTTCTGACACTCCCGGAAGGCAGCACCCGCCTCAACGTCAAGCTCCATGCCGAAACGGACACGGAGCTGAACGGCAGCGGCGCACCCGTACCCCCGGAGAGCTTTGCCGCACTGATGCAGCAGCTTTCCGCTTTGCAGGCAGGGGATACCCTTGTCCTTGCCGGCAGCGTACCGCCCGGACTTCCGGAAACCGTGTATGCCGACATCATGCAGGCATTGCAGGGGAAGGGCATCCGCTTTGCGGTGGATACGACCGGGACGCTGCTTCGGAATACGCTGCCGCATCATCCGTTCCTCATCAAGCCGAATCATCATGAACTGGGCGAGCTGTTCGGGGTGCGCCTGAACACTCCTGCCGAAGCGGAACGCTATGCCCGAAAATTGCAGGACAATGGCGCACAGTATGTGCTGGTCTCCATGGGCGAACGGGGCAGCGTACTTGTCACGCCGGACGGGGAAAGCTTCACACGCCGTGCGCTCCGGGGCAAGGCACGCAATACCACGGGGGCAGGCGATTCCATGCTGGCGGGTTTCCTGACCGGTTACGAACGGTTTGGGGATGCAAAAAAGGCGCTGCACATGGGCATTGCTGCCGCAAGTGCAAGCGTCTTTTCCGGAAAACTTGCCGAACAGGAGGAGACCGAAAAGCTGTTTGCCTTTTTAGAGAGCGCTGCCGTCTGACATGGTTTGCAGCGCACAGATCAGCTCCAATTTTTTCCGACCGACCGCCGTGTAATGCTGCACGGCGGTCATTGCTTGCATTACTGCCGTCAGCCCGCTGTCTGTCGAATGCCGGAACCGTTCTGTCTCGTCGGCAAGGGTACGCAGCAGCCCGGCAAGTCCGTGCATCCCAAACCGTTCCGCAGCGCCGGCAAGCTGCTTGTCCGCACCGTTCTCCACGCCGCTTTGCAGCAGAGCGCACAGGCTGTTCTCCACCTCGTCTAAGAACCGGAGAATTTCCGGCGCATAGCGGTTTTCCCGGCGGCAGAACTCTGTAGGGAGCGTGTAGGGCTGCAGTTCGGGGGTGTGGATGAAGTCATACATATCGATCGGGAACAGGGTCAGCCTGCCCCCCTCAAACTGTGCCGTACACAGCCATACATATTCCTTTTCGGGGTGTTCGAGCATCTTTCGGGCAATGCCCTCGAGCTGGTTGATCAGCTTCTGTGTCTCTGCCCGGTAGCGCACCCGGATGGCAATGCGATTTTCCGCATGGTCAATCAGTTTCACTTTCAACTCCTGCGTGTGCGTGTCAAACTGACAGTCCGTACAGGCTGCCGGATGTACCAGACAGAGCCGGTCCGTCTCCTGCGCCCCCTGCGCCGAAAGCCACACCGCCAGCTCCCGGAAATCCGTGTGCAGCAGCTCCCGCACCTGCGTACAGTCCGGATTCCCCTCTGCCTGACTGACAAGCGTTGTCTCCTGCGAGGCAGAGAGCTTGCCGCCATTGACCTTTGCGCCATGCAGCACCAACCGGGAACGCATCAGCGACCGCAGCGGCACACTGAGATCCCAGACCATTGTTGCCCTTCGCTTCCGTCCCATGCCCTCATAAAATGCCGGACGAATGTCGGACAGCGTGTAAAACCGCCGTTCTGCCGTTTCATCAAGATTCAGGAAGTAGTACATCCGTCCCACATATTCCCCCTGTACTTCCCGCAGTCCAAGCGGCAGGAGATACAGATCCCCCGGATAATCGCTATAACTCTGCCGAAATTCTCCCAACTGCGCTTCCGTGATCTTCTCATCCTGCAAACGCTCCAACATCCGGGCAGTACTGCACAGCTTCCGCAGGAATGCCTCGTTCCGGAACACTGCACGCCGGCTGCGGCTGTCGGAAAGACGGCTGCCAATGTCCCGGAGTGCCCGTTCCGCATCTGCCATTTTCAGGGCATGGCTCTGCACGGCTGCGGCTTCCATGTGGTCGGCAATGTTCTCCGGCAGGCGCACCAGACCCCAGTGCAGTACCTCACAGAGCAGCGCATAGCTACGGGCGGCACTCTCCCGGATGCGGTCTGCTTCCGCTGCCGGGAGTACTGTTTTTTCCGGCTGAAGTGCCTCCGGGGTAAGCAGACCCTCCCGGATCTGCCATGCCGCAATGACCGCAGCCTTGTGCGGACAGATTTCCTTTTTATGGCACGAACAGGTAGAACCCTCCAGCGGGTACAGCAAGCGCACTGCCGTTCCGTCCGGCAGTGTTCCGGACAGCACACTTCCCTCCGCAAGGCGGATTTCAGGAATCCCCCCGACAAGTGTCCGCCACTTCCCGGAGAGAATGCTTTTCAGCTTCTCCGCCGGAAATGCTGTCAGGGCTTTCCGCAGTGTCTCCGGAAAAACCTCCTCCGGTGCATCGGCATGGGGCTGTTCTTCGCTGTGTTCTTTCAGCCAGAGTATGGCAGCGATCAGATGCCGGCAGACACTCCGGGACGGGCAGGAACAGCTGCTTTCCCACAGCGGATCTCTGATCTGACAGACCTCTCCCCCGATACGCACTTCCGCAGAATCTGCCGCATAGGTCACGGCTGCTTCCGTCTCCTGTGCATCCTTACAGGCACGCTTGTAAACGCCCTTGTTGGACATACCGATCAGATACGCTTCATCGGCAGCGGCAAGCGCATTCAGCAAATTTTCCATACGTCCTCCTTACCCGAACATACGCCCGATGTAATCGCCGAGCTGATCCGGTGTGAGTGCCCCCACAAATGCCCCCATGTCCGCTAATTTCTGCCCTAACCGCCGGTCATAGGCAGGGTTGGCATCTTCATCGAGTGCTGTGAGAAAATTGAGCTTCACGCCGCTTTCGATAATGTTGTGGCTGATGTTCAGCAGCCGGGACTCCGAACCACCTTCACCGAGGTCGGTCACACACAGAATGCAGGTCTTAGCAGGGGTTTCCACCAAGCCCTCACAGTAGGCAAGTGCCTTTCCGATGTCCGTGCCGCCGCCAAGCTGCACACTCATGAGTACTTCTGCCGGGTCTTCCGCTTCCCCGGAAAGGTCTACTACGCTCGTGTCAAAGATGATCAGCTTCACGTCCGCAAAGGGCAGCTTTGCCAGTATCTGTGCCATGACAGCCGAATAGATCACCGAACCCAGCATCGAACCGCTTTCGTCAATGGCAATGATGACACGCCACGTGCTGAAACGCTTCACACGGCTGCTGAAATACACATCCTGCAAAATCAGCTGCTGTGTTTCGGGGTCGTAGTGTTTCAGGTTGCGGCGGATGGTTTTCTGTATGTCGAGATTCCTTGCGGAATGCAAGGGACTCGATGTATTCCGGTCGATACGCCCCAAAATAGACCGCCGCACGCTGTTTTCCAGTTTCTTCCGCAGCTCCTCCGCTACCTTTGCGGCAATTCGCTTTGCCGTCTCCAGCACTTCGCCTTTCATCAGGTGTCTGAGTTGGAGCACGCATTTCAGCAGGTTCATATCCGGCGTGATCTTTTCCAGTACTTCCTTGTCCGTGAGCAATTCCGTCATGTGAAACTCTTCCAGTGCGTGCCGTTCCAGTACTTCGGCAGTCTGCCGGGGAAACAGTTCACGCACTTTGTTGATCCACTCCGCCGCCTGTAAATGGGACGGGTCAAGTCCTCCGGAACGCCCTGTCCCACGGACATCCTCACCGCCTGCCCTGCTGTACAGGTATTCAAGCAGTTCCTCCATGTCCGTGAGGTTCTGTATCTCTTCCCCTCCGCTGAAATCAATGGATGCTTCCGCCTGTTTGCCAAGCACCAGCCGCCAGCGGTTCAGGCTCTGTTCATTCGTCACCACGCCGGATACCTCCCGTTCTTGTCCATAAAGTAAAGCTTCTGCCGGATCTCTGTAAGCCCCGGCATCTGGTCTCCCCATGATTGGAACACCTGTTCGCAGTGGTCAGGGTCGGGGATGCGGCAGTCCGGGCGATGTGGGGCTTCCTGTGTCAGAAATACCTCCGGCACTTCGGCAACAGCAGGATAGTACCGTATCCCGAACCGCTGTGCCAACTTGCAAAGTGCGATCGTCACCACATCTACAACAGGTTGCTGGTCAGCAGACAGCTCACGGTAGTTTAGGATCCGCTCCCCGATACGCTCCTGAAATGCCGCAGTATCCCGTTTCAGCATGGCTTCATAGATCGGCTTTGTCACACTGATATGATAGGACGGCTTTGCAGGATCTTCCGGTATTGCCCGGAGCAGCTGCCCGAACCTCTCCACATCCCCGGCAAAGAGCAGACCATACAGCTTCGAGCTTCTGGCAAGTGCCGCTGCCACCTTTTCCTCCCCTGCTGCGATCAGCCGGTATTCAAGCAGTTCAAAGTACCCGCTTGCTGCATACTCTGCCGCAATTTCCGGCGTGGGCGGCTGACGCTGTGTCAGGTACATGGCATAGGACATCGCATGGCATTTGGCAGCCGCCTGCTGATGGCACTGTGTCCGCACCATATCTTCCTCGACAAAACAGGCAAGTCTTGCCTTTGCCGCATGATCTGTTCCGATCAGGTGAAAGAGCGTGGTCAGCGTATGGATCTGCTCCGCATCCGGGTAAAGCTGCTTCCGGTAGTAACGGCTCAGGTCCTCATAAACACACTGCTCAACAGGCACATCATAAACCTCTCTGTATGCCGCATAGGCAGTCCGGAGCGTAGCCTTTGCCTGTTCCCGTGCCGGACAGGTGTGATCCAGTTCCATGCTCAGTTTCCTCCGTTCGCCCGCATTTCCCGGAAAATTTCCGCATCCAGTTCTGCCCCGAAAGCACAGAGCAGCTCATCGAGTGCTGCCTCATGCAGCACCTGATCTGCTTTTCCGCCGTGCAGCGCAGAAGCTGCCCCGGCGATCTGCTGCGTTTCAGACGGCGTGAAATAGCTGAACGCCAGCCGCATAGACGGCAGAATGTCCATGAAATCCTCATGATCCAAACCACCCAACAGCGCATCTGTCATCTCTAAAAAGCGATTCTCTCCCAGTACAATGTCCCTTGCCGTCTCAAACAAGCCTTTCAGGTACAAAGCTCCCTGCTTGCGCATCTCCTTCGTGCCCATCAGGTAGCCCTGCATGGCTGCCTCTGCCTGTGGCAGAAAGGCGGCATCCATCGCATACAGCAAGCCCATCGCTGCCCCGAACACGGACGGTTCTTTGTCCGGTCGTTCTGTCAGGGAGATCAGCGCCTCCCGGAATTCCGCCCGCCTGTCCGTCAGCAGCCGCCCTGTGATCCCGAACAGCAGCCGAAAAATGCGGATACAGTCCTGCGCCTGTGCTGCCGGACACTGCGCCATAGACGGAAGCTGTGTCAGCAGCGACTGAAAGCACTGCGTAATATAGCGCAGCAAAGCCGGATTCTCCGCCCGGTAAAGCTGCCGCAGCTCGTGGAGCATATCAAAGTACTGCAAGCCCTTCCCCAAAGAAAAGAAATCGCCGTCCCCTGCCAGAATTTCTTCCATGATCTGAATATCTTCGCCCGTCAGGGCAATTCCCATCAGGAAACAATCCACACTCACACCCGCCGCAACGTCACAGCGGCGCTCCTGCCGGATACGCCGGGAGGCGATCATCCGGCACGCTTCCACAATGGTCGCTCCGTCCGTCGTCCGGTCAACCAGAACAGCATCGACCTGCGGGCTGCGGCAATAGCTCCAGACCTCCCGCACACGGCTTCTGTCCTTGCCGGTATGCAGGTCAGGACCTTTCTTCCGTTCACAGAAGCCCGTACCCAGAAATACCATCCTGTGCAGAAAATGGCTCTTATCGAGTTCCTTTTCCCCGGTGAACAGGGAAATTTCTGCTTCCTGCGGCACAATGGCATCCGCTTTCAGGCGCAGGGCGGCACAGGTCTGTATAAAATCCTGTATCAGCGGCGGCATATGCTTTGTGTCACCGATATGCCCTATTCCCTCGCCTGCTCCGATTTTCGTGAGCAGCTCCAGCGGCAGGGCGGCAGCGGCGGTTTTCTCGCCCTTGATGAGTGCACCCGTCACACCGTCCCAGACTTCCGCAAAGCCCGGCTCGGCACTGCCCCGCAATGCCGCAAGCCCCTCCGCCAGCGACCATGCGGCAGTAATGTCCGAAATCGAAACGGGGATGTCCTTTTTGGCGCTTGCCTTTGCGGTTTTCGTCAGCAGGTCAAGGCTGCATGACGTGTAAATGCCTTCCGGTGTTGCCGCTTCGGCAAGTGCCCGTGTCACGCCGTCATAAAAGCCCGGATGCTGCATACCGGATGCATAGCCATTCAGGGCATCTGCGGCTTCGTAGGAATAGGCGATCGGGTAGCAGCCCTGCTGTTCCTCCGTAAATTTGTGCAGACGGATCGGCTTTACCGCTGTCTGCACCAGCCGTGCAAGCGCACCCGAATGAAATCCGCCCGTCACGACCAGTATTTTCCGGTATTGCTGCATCGCTTCCCGGATGCGGTATGCCATGTGCTGTTCACGGGCATTCGTGCCGTCCTGTTCCATCTGTTCGGGCGGCGTGCTTTCCCGTGTAAAGGTGCAGTAGGTAAACATCTGCCGCAGAAAGGCTTCCGGGGTCAGGCGCAGTCCGGCGATCTCGAAATATTTCTCCCAAAATTCCTCAAAGCTCCGCAGCTCCGTCTTTTCGCAGAGTTTCTGATAGAAACGGCTCTGCACCAGATAGCTGTCATCCGCATAGCTGTGGCGTTCCTGCTCCCGGCGCAGTCCGGCAAATTCGCCGGTATGGATCAGTATCTCACTATAGGGCAGATCGATAAACCGAGCCGGGATGCCCAGCCGTTTGGCTTCGTCCATGGCAGCATATTCCGGAGAGCTGTACAGAAACGGATAATAGCAGTGATAGTCCTCCGCTTCCTCGCTGACATACTTCTTCTTGTCCTTGTAAAAGTAATAGATCGCCGCCGGGAGCGTGGTGTGTTCATCCGTCAACACCGGGATCAGGCCGTTGGCATTTTCCGGACCCTCGATCAAGATTAGCTCCGGCTGGTACGCCCGTGCATAGTTCCGGAGCTGGTACGCACAGACCGGGCTGTGATGCCGCACCGGGAAAAAACGCACGCCCTCCGGCATATCCGGCATTATTTCAGATATGCCGCTGTCTTGAAATAGGCTTCCCATATTCCGCCCTCCCGGGTGCTTTTCTGCTTGATGGCTGTGTTGAAATAGGCTTTCAGGCGTTCGAGGTCGTCTCGGCTTTCCTTGCAGACAGCACCGAGCAGATTTTCCGTCAGCACAGGCAGTTCCATAGTGCCATTCCCGTAGTACCACGCATGGCAAAGCGTCTGGAAATAGACAGAGACTGCCTCTGCCGTACTCATGACGGCTGCGGGCTTTTCGACCTTAGTCCCCTCGGCAGTCATGCCCTCCCGCAGTTCGTGGTAGGTCACGGCAAGCAGTTCGGCAACGTCCCGGTCTGCCGGGCAGTCAATGTGCCCTGCCTTGGCAAGGTCATTGGCTTCCCGGAGGATGATCTCCTTTTCGAGCTTCACATCCCGCACGGGAGATACCGTCTCAAAGTTGAAACGCCGCTTCAGCGCACCGGACATTTCGTTGACACCCTTGTCCCTTGTGTTGGCTGTGCCGATGATGTTGAACCCCGGACGTGCGAAAACAAGCCCCGCATCCCCCAGTTCCGGGATGTTCAGGATCTGATCGCTCATGACGGAGATCAGGCTATCCTGAATTTCCGCAGGGGTACGGGTAATTTCCTCAAAGCGGGCAAAGATCCCCTCCTCCATGCCGATCAGCAGCGGCGCAGGCACAAGGGCTTCCCGGCAGGGACCTTTCGAGAGCAGGAGCGCATAGTTCCAGCTATACTTGATCATGTCCTCCGTTGTACCGGCAGTGCCCTGTACGGTATTGGTACTCCTGCCGCAGATGGCAGCAGACAGCAGCTCTGAAAGCATGGTCTTTGCCGTGCCCGGTTCACCGACAAGCATGAGCCCCCGGTTGCCGGCAAGGGTGATGATACAGCGCTCTACAAGGGCATCATTGCCGTAGAATTTCCGGGAAATATCCCGCTTCTGTCCGTCCGGCAGCGTTACCGTACCGCCAAGGATAAAGGTGCGGACTGCCTTTGGGGAAAGCTTCCAGTTCTCCGGTCTGCGTCCGGTATCCGCAGCTTTCAGAGCAGACAGTTCCTCTGCATAGCGCAGTTCCACAGGGGGCTTGATGAGTTCCTGTTCCATAGTATTCCTCCCTCAGATCATTTCTGCTGTGTTCCTTTACACACAGCTTCTGTTTCTTTCATTATAACACAGCCGGCAGGGCTGTGACAAGACGCTTTTCTTTTTTCGGCATTCTGCTGTAAAAATGTAACGCATTATCGACTATTCCTACAAAAAATGCTCCCCTTTTCAGGGGAGCACATTCTGTAACAGCTTAGTCCTCGTCTTCGTCCTCGATGACTTCACGCATAGAAAGGGAAATACGCTTGCTGTCCGTGTCAATGTTGGTGATCTTCACACGAACCTCATCGCCAACGGAAACGACATCACGTACATTCTCCACACGGCGGTCTGCGAGCTGAGAAATGTGGATCAAACCATCCACGCCGTCAATGATCTGTGCAAACGCACCGAAACTTGTAATGGAGACGATCTTGGCATCCACGATGTCGCCCACTTCATAGTTGGCAAGGAATTTCTCCCACGGGTTGTCCTCTGCTCTCTTGTAGCCCAGAGAGATGCGGTCATGCTCCTTGTCCAGATCCTTGATGAAGACCTTCAGCATATCGCCGACAGAAACGACCTGACTCGGATGCTTGATGCGGTTCCACGACAGCTCGGAGATGTGTACCATCCCGTCAATGCCGCCCAGATCTACAAATGCGCCATAGCTCGTCAGGGACTTAACTTCGCCCTCGTACTCCTTGCCGATCTCGGCAGTTTCCCAGAACTTCGCCTTGGCAGCTTCCTTTTCTCTGCGTGCAACAGCCTTGATAGAGCCGACTGCGCTCTTTCTGCGCTCCGGTGCTTCGATGATGATGAAGCGGACTGCCTGTCCCTTCATGACATCGAGATCGGCATCCTTCGGCATACCTGTCTGCGATGCCGGAATGAACACACGCACGCCCTCATAGTAAACATTCACGCCGCCCTTGACGATACCGCTGACAGTACCTTCCAGTACTGTGCCGTTCTCCTTGGCTTCTGTGACTTTCTCCACGCCTGCCTGCTCGTCCACACGCTTCTTGGAGAGGGTAGCCATACCGTCCTGATCGCTTACCTTGATGACGATCAGATCGATCTCATCGCCGACAGAAACCAGCTCAGCGGGCTTCTTGGACGGGTCATTGGTCAGCTCAGATGCCGGAACGGTACCTGTCTGCTTTGCACCCAGATCTACGATAACTTCACTGTTGTTGACAGCCATGACAGTGCCCTTGACCCTTGCTCCCGTATGTAATTTCTTGAAGGTCTCATCGATTGCCTGCGCAAAATCGATATCCTCCTCATTGCCTTCCCTATTCAGAATTTCTTCCATAGTCGTAACAACCTCCTTAATTATATGAGCCGGTGTGGAAGCACCAGCCGTAATGCCTATTTTATCGGCATTGGTCAGGTCTAAAGTGTCAAGCTCGTCCGCATTCTCAATATGGTATGCCCTGCAATAGCTCTTGCAGATGTCGTACAGCTTCACGGTATTGGAGCTATGCCGTCCGCCGATCACGATCATCAGATCGGAAGCCGCTGCCAACGCCGCTGTGTCGCTCTGCCGCTGCTCAGTTGCAGTACAGATCGTATCATATACAACAATATTCGGATGATCCTTAGGAAGAACCTTCAAACACTTCTCCCATATTATATTATTATAAGTGGTTTGCGAAATAATTGCAAGCTTTTTTTCTGAATTTTTTTCAAAAAAGTCTTTTAGCACAAATTCATCACGGAAAACAAAGTAATTTTCGTCACAATGTCCAACTATCCCCTGCACCTCCGGATGATTCTCATCCCCGGCAATCAGGATAAAACGTCCCTGTTCCGTCTGTTCAGCGGCAATTTTATGGATCCTTGCCACAAACGGACAAGTCGCATCAATGACAGGGTTTCCCCGCCTTGCAATTTCCTCGTAGACCGCCCTGCCTACCCCATGGGAACGGATGACCACATACTCCCCTTCCCGCAGTTCGGACACATCGTCAATGATCCGTGCGCCCCGTGAGATCATGTCATTCACCACGTCTGTGTTGTGGATGATCGGTCCTAAAGTCGCCACGGGTTTGCCCTCCTCCAGCGCCTTGTAGACCATCTGCACTGCCCGGTTCACACCGAAGCAGAAGCCCGCAGACTTTGAAACTGTCAGTTTTGCCATAGTTCCTCCTATTCCTCCGTCTGTACAGGCAGTTCCGGCGGTGCATCCACCAGCGACCGGATGCCGTCCATGATCGGGGGCATCACATTCTTTTTGAGGTAGCGGAGCATTTCCTTGTCCGAAAGCCCCTCCGTCAGTGTCAGGGCGCTTGCCGGAATGGGCTTACCGATGCGAACAATGATCTTGCTCCGGAAGTGCAGCTTCCCCGTGAAATTCACACCGACCGGAAGCACGTCTGCCCCTGCCCTTGCAGCGATCAGGGCAACACCCGTCTTGCCCCTGCCGACCGAACCGTCCTTGCTGCGTGTGCCCTCCGGGAAGATCAGCAGATTGACACCATGCTGCACATTGTCGATCGCCTTGTCAATCGCTGCCGTGTCGCCCTTGCCACGCTCGACCGGAAACGCCCCCAGCCAGCGGATCAGCCATGCAAATAATTTGTTTCCCTCGAACAGTTCCGACTTCGCCATGAAGCTGAACCGTCCGTGTCCTGCCAGTGTCACCAGTACCGGGTCGGCATAGGTCCTGTGATTCGAGGCGTAGACACAAGCCCTGCCTTTCGGGATGTTCTCACGCCCCTCAAAGCGCAGATCGTACCAGATATGCATGGCAATGCGCACCAGAAATACAACGATATAGTACATCGCCCACCTCAGTCCAGTTTTTCCTGAATCAGTGCCTTGATGTGATCGACCACTTCATGGAAGCCCATATTGGAAGTATCGACCAGTACCGCATCCTCTGCCTGCCGCAGCGGAGCGATCTCCCGGTGCGTGTCGTTATAGTCACGCTGTTGGATGTCCTTGAGAATTTCCTCATAGGGCGGACAGTCGGGCTTTTCACGCAATTCAAGATACCGCCGGCTTGCCCGTTCCTCCGCAGAGGCGGTCAGGAAAATTTTCAGGTCGGCATGGGGCAAGATCACCGAACCGATGTCCCTGCCGTCCATCAGGATATTATTTTCAGCAGCCATTTTCTTTTGCAGGTCAAGCAGGTGCGCACGGACTTCCGGAATGGCAGACACCACGGATGCTGCCATGGAAACTTCTGGGGTGCGGATATGGTCGGAAACATCCTCTCCGTCCAGCAGAACACGCTGTGCGCCCCCGATGAATTTCAGGTCAATGGCAATATCTTCCACGACCGGAGCAAGCTTTTCCGGTGACAGGCAGTCATGCCGGATGGCATACAGCCCCACAGCACGGTACATCGCACCCGTGTCCACGTGGATGAAGCCCAGATCGGCAGCAACAGCCCTTGAAATACTGCTCTTGCCCGCCCCGCTCGGTCCGTCAATGGCAATGTTAATGGTTTTCATACTGTTTCTCCTTTGTCTATGTAGCTCTGCCCGGATGCCGGCAGGCATTTCCTGCAAGATATGCCGTCGCCCATGCGATCTGCAAATTAAAGCCGCCCGTATAGCCGTCACAGTCCAGCACCTCACCGGCGAAGTACAGCCCCCGCACCAGACGGGATGCCATGGTTTTCGGGTCGATCTCTTTGCAAAGCACGCCGCCCCTTGTGATGATGCCCTCTGCCATGGGTCTTGTGCCCCGGACGGAAAAGGCAAGGTCTTTCAGTTCCCGGCAGATGCGCTGCCGCTGCGGCTTGGTGAGAGCATTGCCCTTGGTGTAGGACAGTATCCCGCACCGCCCGATCACAGGCGATACCATGCCGGACGGCAGCAGTCTGCGCAGCAAGCCCGGCAGTGCCTTGTTCGGGGCTGCCTGTATCTCCCTTTGCAGCCGTTTGTCAAGCTGCTCGAGGGTCAGTGCCGGTTTCAGGTCGATGTGCAGCGTATACACACCGTCCCCCTCCATATGGGCAGAAGCACTCAGCACCAATGGTCCTGACAGCCCGAAATGCGTAAACAGCAGCTCGCCCAGTTCCGAAAAGACCAGCTTGCCGTCCTTTTTCAGGGTGAGTGTCACGTTCCGCAGGGAAATGCCCATCATTTCAGCACAGTCACGCTCCAGCGTTTCCAGCGGCACAAGGGACGGGCGCAGCGGTGTGACCGTGTGCCCTGCCTGCTTCGCAAGTGTATAGCCGTCCCCCTCCGAACCGGTCAGCGGGTAGGTCGCTCCACCCGCTGCAACGATGACACGGTCGGCTGCAAAGATCTTTCCGCCGCAGCGCACGCCTTTGCAGCGGTCTCCCTCTATGATCAGGTCTGTCACCCGATCATGCACAAGATCCACCCGCAGACGGCGCAGCTCGGTATGCAGGGCTTCCACGATCTCGGCAGCCTGATCGCTGACCGGGAATACCCGGTTGCCACGCTCTGTTTTCAGGGCAACGCCCAACCCCTCGAAGAATGCCATCACATCCTGTGGGCTGCACGCTGCAAAAGCACTGTACAGAAACCGTCCGCCATGTGGGATGTTCCGCAGCAGTGTTTCCGTGTCGCAGTTATTTGTGACGTTGCAGCGCCCTTTTCCGGTGATGCGCAGCTTTTTCCCGATGCGGTCATTCCGTTCGAGGATCGTCACCTGCTCCCCGGCTCTTGCTGCCTGTACAGCCGCAAAGCAGCCCGCCGCACCGCCGCCGACGATGATCGTTTTCAAGGCTTACCTCCGAGCAGTTTCCGGCGGCGTTCTGCAAGGGCGCTCCGGCGGGAAACGGTCTCTTCCCGGCAGATCACCCAGCCGTCTGCGGTCTGCCGGAGCAGATCGCCCTCCTGAATACCTTCCGGCAGATCGTTCAGCGGTATGTTGACAGCTGCCCCCTCTGCTTCGAGAACAGCAAATTCACTTTCGATTCGGTCTACACTATACATACTTACTCCTTGCCGGAAGCTGTCATACTGACGTTTCCGGTGTCCTTGTCATATAAAAATACAATATCGCCGTCCTCGGCGGTGATGCTCACATGATCGGTATATTCTGCTAACTTTTCCAGCGTTTCCTTGGCAGGATGCCCGTAGGAATTGTCCACACCGCAGGAGATCGCCGCATATGCCGGCTTCACCTCGGCAAGAAATTCTGCGCCGGTGGAGGTATCACTGCCGTGGTGTCCGACTTTCAGGAAATCCGCTTTCAGGTCGCTGCCCTGTTCCAGCAAAGTTTCTTCCTCTGCGTTTTCCATATCCCCCGTGAAAAGGCAGACCACATCGTCATACTGCACCCGCAGCACCAGAGAGGTGTTGTTGAGATCCTTTGCCTCGTCCGTGACGGGTGCAAGCACCTCCACAACGGCATTGCCCAGCGTGAAGCTGTCCCCTGCCTGCATTTCTGTATAGTCCGCCCCGGAAACTTCTACAGCATCGAGATACCGTTCATAGGTCTTTGAGGTCGGCAGCAAGCCGTCCGGGCAGACGGGTTCTATGATATGTGCCGGCTTTACGGCTTCCCATACTGCCGGAAAGCCGCCAATATGGTCGGCATGGAGATGCGTTGCCGCCGCATAGTCCAGTGACGTGATCTGCTGCTGTGCCAGATAGTCCGTGATCGCACCGGCTGCACTGGATTCTGCTGCATCGATCAGCATACTGTGCCCGTCAGCCGTCACCAGAATGCTGTCACCCTGTCCGACATCTATGACATGAACCTGAAATTCCGCATCGGCAAAGTCTACCGTCCGCTGTTCCTGCTCATAGCTCAGTCTGCCCCTGTACAGAGCGACCAGCGACAGCAAAAAGATCACTGCACAATACAGCAAAATACTGCGGGACTTGGATTTGTTCGTTTCAAAGACAGGCGCTCTTCTCTGGATACGCATAACTCACCTACTTCATATTGCGCAGTTTCCGCTCGTCAAGCTGTGCCTTGGTCAGCAATACCCGGCGGGGCTTTGCGCCCTCATACGGTCCGATGACACCCATTTTTTCCAGCTCATCCATGATCCTTGCTGCCCGTCCGTAGCCGAGCCGCAGGCGGCGCTGCAAATTGCTGGTGGAAGCCTGTCCGGCTGCCACGACCACTTCGATCGCCTGTTCGATCAGGCTGGCATCCTCGTCCAGTTCAAGCTGTTCACCCTGCGCAGTTTCCTCCTGCTTATTGTCCTCGCCGGTATTGACGGTAAGTTTATCGACTGCCTGCATGATGCTTTCATCGTATTCGCTCGTGGACTGGGATTTGATGAAGTTCACAACTTTTTCGATCTCCGCCGTGGAGACAAAGCACCCCTGCACACGGACGGGTTTTGGCTGCCCGTTCGGCAGATAGAGCATATCGCCGTTGCCGAGCAGTGTTTCCGCACCGCCCATGTCCAATATCACACGGGAGTCGATCTGGGATTTGACGGAAAGAGCAATACGGCTCGGAATATTTGCCTTGATGAGACCGGTGATGATATTGGTCGTCGGTCGCTGTGTGGCAATGACGAGGTGCATACCTGCGGCTCTGGCAAGCTGTGCCAGACGGCAGACCGCATCTTCGACTTCCTTGGAGGCGGTCATCATCAGCTCGGCAAGCTCGTCGATACAGATGACGATCTGCGGCATTCTTGTGAGCGCCTCGTTCTTTGCGGTCAGGGCATTGAACTCCTCTAAATTACGGACACCGTTCTCCGCAAACACATCGTAGCGCTTGAGCATTTCCTGCACTGCCCAGTTGAGCGCACCGGCTGCTTTCTTCGGGTCGGTGACAACGGGGATCAGCAGATGCGGGATGCCGTCATACACCCGGAATTCTACGATCTTCGGGTCGATCAGAATGAGCTTGACCTCGTCGGGGGTCGCATGGTAGAGAATGCTCATAATGATCGAGTTCGTGCAGACGGATTTACCCGAACCGGTCGCCCCGGCAATGATCATGTGGGGCATTTTCGCAATATCACCGATGATGACATTGCCGGCAATATCCCTGCCCACCCCGAAAGTAAGCTTGCTTTTCGATTCCGCAAACTGCCGGGATTCGAGCAGTTCCCGGAGCGAAACAGTATCCCGCTTGGAGTTCGGCACTTCAATGCCGATGGCGGGCTTGCCGGGAATGGGTGCTTCCATACGCACGCCCTCTGTGGCGAAATTCAAGGCAATGTCATTGGCAAGGCTCGTCACACGGCTGACCTTGACACCGGCAGCCGGCTGTACCTCGTAGCGGGTAACAGACGGACCTCTTGCAATATTGGTAATTCTTGCCTCCACATTGAAGCTCTTGAGTACTTCCTGCAGCAGGTCTGCCTTTTCCCGCAGTTCTGCCCCTGCGCCGGGGTCTTTGGCATGGGATTCGCCCTTGTTCAGGAAATCAAGTTTCGGCATCTGATAGGGGCGTTCCGGGTTACGGTTCTCCGCCTGCTGTGCCACTTCGTCGGCGATCTGAAGCATCGCTTCGAGCTTTTCGTCCTCTTTGGTCTTTTTCTTCGTGGCGGTCGCTTTCCGGATCAGTTCCTCCAGTGCAGCATCCTGCTCTGGGTCTGCCGGAGGCGGGGGTACAGGGAGAGGCTCCGGTTCAGGCTGTGCTTCGGGGGCAGGTACTTCCTCCTGTACAGCCGGAGCAGCCGGTTCTTCCGGCATGGGAATGTCGATCAGGAACTGCGGCTCTTGTGTACGTTCTGGCTTAGATTTGGATTTCTTTGCCATTTTCAGAGCCTGCTTTTCCGTCTCCACCGCAAACTGCTGTTCCTCCTGCTCCAGCAGCTCCTCCTCTTCCTGCTCCTCAAAGATCAGGTCTTTCAGAAGCCGGATCGGTGCTGTCAGCAGATGCAGCAGATCCGAAAGCGTTTTCTTCATCATCAGCATGATGCTGACGAACAGGAGCAGGCAGATCAGGATCTTCGACCCGATGTCGCCGAACAGCGACTGGAGCGGATAGGCAATGATGCTGATCATCCCGCCGCCCCGCCATGCCTGTCCCTCCTGATACAGGATCGGGAGCAGCTCCTGCGGCTTTGCGCCGAGCATCCTGCCGCCGCCCAGCATGATCTCCAGAAAACAGCTCGTGAAAACGGTCGCCAGCAAGACCAGACCGCCCTGCCGTGCCAGCTTCTGCGGTGTCGCATCTTTATCCAGCATGACCGCAATGTAACAGAGCGCTGCCGGCACAAGCAGCAGCGTAACGCCAAAAGATCCCCATAATGCCTGATGCATCACTTTCCAGCCGCTGCTGCCCTCGACCAGTGCCAGCAGCAGCACCAGCACGGCAAATGCGAACAGAATGACCGCATACTGCTGATTCTGCGTTTCAGTTTTGGAAGGTGCTTTGGTGGGTTTCGGAGAACTTTCTTTGGCAGTCTTACCCGATGCGGCTCTTTTCTTTTTCTCAGCCAATGGGATCTCCTTTCTCTATGTATCGCTCAGTGAACCAGTCTGTAAATGCCGAAGCCGACTACTGCCAGACCCAGCAGCAGCGTGTAAACTGCGAAATACTTGAATTTATTGGACTTCACCAGCAGATCGACCATGCGGATCGCCAGTACACCCACAACAGCAGCAACGATAAAGCCGACCACGAACAGCGGGAACTGTTCCATGCCCAGTGCGCCTGCCTCCGCTGCATCCTTGATCTCCACAAGGCAGCCTGCCAAAATGGTCGGAATACCCAGCATGAACGAATATTTTACGGCAGTATCCCGATCCATGCCGACAAACAAGCCGCTGCAAATGGTCGAACCGCTCCTCGAAACGCCCGGCAGCAATGCCACCGCCTGAAACAAGCCTACGACCAGTGCATCTTTCCATGTCAGTTCGCCCGGTCCCTTGTGTCCGTTCACGCACTTGTCGGAAAGGAACAAAATCACGCTCGTATACAGGAAAAAACACCCCAGTGCGATCAGGTACTTCTGTGCCACGCCCTCGATGAAGTCACGCAGGAAATAGAACGGCACAAGCACCACCAGAGACAGGATCATCATGTACAGCATCCGGCGTTCCGGGTTGCCAAGACCTTTCCGGAACAGCTTTCCCGTGAACAGGTCTGCCACCATCGCACCGCCCTCTTTCGCAAGCGCCACGACCGTACTCCGGAACGCAAGGCAGACTGCAAGCAGCGTGCCTAAATGCAGGAACGCCGAAAACAGGAAGTTCCCCTCCTCACCTGCCTGCCCTGTGATGTGGGAATACAGCATCAGATGCCCTGAACTGCTCACCGGCAGAAATTCTGTCAGTCCCTGAATAATGCCCTGTAAGATCGCATCCAAAATTGTCATATGTAGCTCTCCAATCTGTAGATTCTGGTATGCAGCCGGAGCTGCATACCATGTTTCACGGTTGTTCCGGCTTCTGATCCGGGTAACGGGGTTCGCCCTCCTCGATGAGCGTATACAGCGTCTCCACCGCATCACTCAGGCTGCCCATCCGGTCGATCAGTCCCAGCTCCACAGCCTGTGCGCCGGAAACCACCGAACCCACATCCGTGGCAAGTTCTTCCGTGTTCATCATCAGTCGGCGCAGGTCGTCCTCAGAAATGCGGCTGTTGCGCACGACAAACTCCACGATCCTGTCCTGAATGCGTCCGATATACGCCAGACTCTGTGGAACGCCCAGCATCATGCCATTGACACGCACCGGGTGAATGGTCATGGAGGCGGACGGCACGATGAACGAACATTTTGCACTCACTGAAAGCGGCACACCGATCGAATGTCCGCCGCCGACCACCAGTGAGACTGTCGGCGTTCTCATCCCGGCGATCAGCTCCGCAATGGCAAGACCTGCTTCCACATCGCCGCCGACCGTATTCAGGATGATGATCAGCCCCTCGATGCTCCTGTCCTGCTCAATAGCAACCAGTGCGGGGATGATATGCTCATACTTCGTGGTCTTGTTCTGGGAGGACAGCACATAATGCCCCTCCACCTGTCCGATCACGGTCAGGCAGTGGATCAGGTGCTTGGCATCCTGCGGACGGACGGCGCCGGTCTTTTCGATCAGTTCCGCTTCGTCAAGCTGCTGCTGCACCTCACTGGTGTCCTCCTGTTCCCCGGGGTCTTTTTCGTGGGGGGTGTGTATTTCACCCATATCCTTTTCCATGCGGCATACTCCTTTCCGTTTGATACAGGTAGTATGCCTTTGCACAGACAAATTATGCCCCCATGGGAACACCTATTCTTATTATACCATATTTCAGGAAAATGTCAAGACAAAAAATATACTCTGCGCCGCAGCACAGGGTATATATTCTTGCGTTTTACTCAGCGCTTACGGCTGCGCCTTCAGCGGCAGCGGCTTCTGCGGCAGCTTCCGCAGCGGCGATCTGCTCCTCTAAAGAAGGCTCACCCTCGGCAGTCGGGGTGGTCTGACCCAGCTCTGCCATCAGGCGCTGCAGCTCGCTGTCCACCTTGGCATTCTGCTCGATCTGCTCAAAGGTCTCGTAGTCCTTTGCCACAGATGCACCTGCCATCTGGGAGAAAGCTTCTGCCTCGGCTTCCTTGCGCATGACCTTTTCTTCCATGCGGTTGAACTTATCGAACGAACTGGAAGTGTCAATACCGCCGATCGACTGTGCAAGGCTCTTCTGTGTATCTGCCATCTGAGAGCGGGCGATCAGCATTGCCTGACGGCTTTTTGCCTCTGCCATCTTTGCTTTCAGGGTCTCGACCTGTGTCTTGATGGCTTCGGTCTGGTTGGAAATGGTCTCATGCATTTCCCGGTAGGTAGCCACTTCCTCGTCTGCCTTCACCTTCTGGGCAAGGGCACGCTTGGCAAGGTCGGTATTGCCGGAAGCAAGGGCTGCCTTTGCCTTTGCTTCCCAGTCAGCGGACTTTCTGACGGCATCGTTGAGCTGCTTCTCTGCCATGCGCTCACTGGCAACTGCCTTACCGAGTGCCTGTGTAGACTTCTGAAGCTCCTTGTCCATATCCATGATGATCTGTTTTACCATTTTCTCCGGATCCTCCGCACGGTCGATCAGGTCGTTGACATTTGACTTAAAAATGTCACTGATACGTGAAAAAATACCCATTGTCATTTCCTCCAATCATTGGCAGGCTATCCTCTGCCTGCACCTGCTTATTTTAATCATACCACATAGTGTGGAAAATGTCAAGGGTTTTTACAATATTCTTTGTATATCCCGCATGGTGATCCTGTCATGCTGCCGGCGCATGGCAGAGGACGGCTTTTCGCTGCCGCCCGATCGTCAGATAAAAGGAACCAAGGAACAGGGCGCAGAGCACCCAGATGATCGGTTCGGTGAGGGCAACACCGAAATAGCCTTTCACCGGTACGACCCAGAAAGCCGCAATGATCTTCCCGACAAGCTCGATGACACTCGCCAGCACGGGGAGTACCCTATGCCCCATAGCCTGCATGGATGTCCGCAGGACAAGCAGGATGCCAAGCGAGAAGTAAAACAGCACTGCCATTTTCAGGTTCAGCATGGCATTGTCTGTCACATACGCACTGTCCGACCCCGTGAGCAGACGGATGATCGTTTTCCCGAATGCAAAGCTCACAAGTATCGAAAATGCCGACCATGCAAATTCGAGCAGGAACATCTGCTTGTTGGACTGCCGTATCCGGTCATATCTGCCCGCACCGTAATTCTGCCCGACAAATGTGGCATTGGCACTGGCAATCGTTGCCATTGGTATCATCAGCAGCTCAATCGTCCGCCGGGATGCCGTATGTGCCGTGATGATCGGCGTGTCCAGTGCATTGATCGCCCGCTGCAGCAGCACAGAACCAAGCGAGTAGCCCGCCTGCATCAAGCCCATGGAAAGCCCGGTGCTTACCATGCCTGCAACAACGGACAATTCCGGATGCAGCTCCTCCTTGCCGGGGAGATAACTGCGGTAATGCTTGGCAATGTATGCAATACTGAGCACGGAGGAAATGACCTGCGAGATCACCGTTGCGATCGCCGTTCCGGCAATGCCGCAGGGTATTACGATAACAAGTAGGATGTCCAAAACGACATTCAGCACGCTCGAGATCATCAGGAAGCACAGCGGTGTCTTGCTGTTGCCGACTGCCCGCAGGAAGCCGGAACACATATTGTAGCATATGGTCGCAAGTGTGCCGAAAAAGATGATGATGATGTAGGTATATGCCTGATCGAAGATCTTGTCCGGTGTTTCCAGTGCCCGCATGAGGGGCTTGAGGAAGAGTGCCGGAACGATGGTCAGGATCGTGCCGATGCTCAGGTCTAAGATGACCATTGCCGAGACACCCTGCTTGAATTTCCGGATATCGTCTGCCCCGAAATGCTGCGAAAGCATGATACAGCACCCGTCATTCAGCCCGACCGCAAAATTCATGAGCAGGGAGTAGATCACGGAAACTGCCCCGATCGCTGCGATCGCATCATCGCCGAGGACGTTCCCGGCTATCATGGTGTCGACCAGATTGTAGACCTGCTGAAACAGATTGCCGATCAGCATCGGTACGGCAAATGTCAGGATGATTTTGAGCGGAGCACCTTTTGTCATATCTTTGGTAAGGCTTTGCATACGACCCTCTCCTTATTGCAGATTCTGCAATTATTTTACAAATATTTTCCCGGAAAGTATATCATTTTTCTTGGATTTATGTTATAATACTTATATAGTTTTTCATGGGGGTGAGCCTATGCCGGAAATCAGCGAGAGACAGCTCCGGTATCTCGAATTTGTCAACCGGGAAAATGCCCATTTTCATCATACCAACGAGGCGGATAACTACCAGTATGAACTGATCAAGCAGGGCAATGTCCGAGCCGGAGAGGAGAACCGGAAGATACTGCTCTCCGGGCAGACGGGGAAAGTCTCTGAAGATGCACTCCGGAATCAGAAATATCTCTTTGTGGCATCGGTCACGCTTGCCTGCCGGGCTGCCATGGCGGCAGGGCTTGACAGCGAACGGGCATATAATATCAGCGACCTCTACATCCAGAAAATGGACCTTCTTACCGAAAAAGAAGCCGTGATAGACCTTTCCGTTGAGATGATGGAATTTTATGCGAAAGAGGTCGCTGCACTGGAAAAGCAAAAGCCCTATTCCCTACCGGTCATGAAGTGCATGAACTATATTTCCTATCATCTGCATGAAAAGATTACGGTCACGCAGCTTGCGGAACTGACTGCCACGAACCCGTCCTACCTTTCGACACTGTTCCGGAAGGAAACGGGCATTAAACTTTCCGGCTACATCACGCAGAAGCGCATAGAAACGGCAAAGAATATGCTCCGATTTTCGGACTACAGCTATTCGGAGATCGCAACGATACTCGCTTTCTCCAGTCAAAGCCATTTTGCGGAGACATTCCGGAAGCTTACGGGCATGACACCCAAACGATACAGGGAGCGCTTTGTTTCGATGACATGAAGCAGCAAAACCCCGCCGGACAGCCGGCGGGGTGAATTTTTTTCAGTGGGATCTCAATTATACTTGTCCAGCAGGACACGGATCTTCTCGTGCGGGTCGATGACGGTGCTGATGGAAACATCATGGTTAATGGATGCGATGAAGTAGGCAACGTACTTGGAAACATCCACTTCATGGAACCATTCCCGACCGAGCAGAGCCGGAGAGCGGTAGGTCAGATTCGTGCCGAACACACCGCTGATGAAGCCGTCTGCATATGCCTTGTCGAATTTTTCAAGCCCGTTCGTGAAGATAGAATAGGTCGCATAGGCAAAGATGCGCCTTGCATTGCGCTTTTTCAGCTCATAGGCAATGTCGAGCACAGATTCACCGGAGGAAATAATATCATCCGCAATGAACACATCCCGTCCCTCTACGGAATTGCCGAGGTACTCATGGGCAACAATGGGGTTGCGCCCGTTGACGATACGGGAGTAGTCACGGCGCTTGTAGAACATACCGAGATCCACGCCAAGCTCCGAGGCATAGAACATATTCCGGTTGAGTGCGCCCTCATCCGGGCTGACAACCATGAACTGTTCCTTGGTTGTGTGGAAGTCCTGAATGCTCTTGAACATGGTTTTCAGCACCTGATAGGACGGTATCACATTGTCAAACCCCATGAGCGGAATGGCATTGCTCACACGGGGGTCGTGGGCATCAAAGGTCACGATATTGGAAACGCCCATTGCCTGCAATTCCTGCAAAGCCACGGCGCAGTCCAGCGATTCCCGGTAATTCCTGCGGTGCTGTCTGCCGCCGTAGAGAATGGGCATAATGACATTGATGCGGTGCGCCTTGCCGCTTGCCGCCTGAATGATCCGCTTCAGGTCCTGAAAATGATCGTCCGGTGACATGGCGTTTGTCTTGCCGAAATAATCATAGGTGCAGTTATAATTCCCCACGTCCGTGATGATGAACAGATCCATGCCACGGATCGTGGACTTGATGAGCCCCTTGCCGTCCCCGGAGGAGAAACGGGGGCATTCGCTCTCGATCAGGAAAGAATCCGTCCGGAAACCGCCCTTGCGTGCCCATTTTACAAGATAATTGTCGATCATTTTACCCTGCTCTGCGGCACTGTTCATGGCGATCAGTCCGAGCGGTGCGACATTGCTCTGGTGGTCGAACAGCACTTCATCCTTTGTATGCATTTTGTATCCTCCTTGCCTTATTTGCAGAATTTTTCGATATAGCGCTCAATATCTTCCGTGATGATCTGCTTTGCCGTGTCCACGTTCTCGACCTCGTCTACGGCAGTGGTCTTGTTCTCCAGCTCCTTGTAGACACGGAAGAAGTGTGTCATTTCGGCAAAAATATGTGACGGCAGCTCTTCGATCGAGTGGTAGCAGTTGTAATTCGGATCATCAAACGGGATAGCGATGATCTTGTCATCATGCCGCCCGCTGTCAATCATGCGGATGACCCCGATCGGATAGCAGCGCACCAAAGTCATGGGCATCAGTGCTTCCGAGCAGAGGACAAGCACGTCAAGCGGGTCTTCATCGTCTGCGTAAGTACGGGGAATCAGCCCATAATTCGCAGGATAATGCGTGGAGGTATGTAAGATGCGGTCAAGTTTCATGAAGCCGGTTTCCTTGTCCAGTTCATACTTGATCTTGCTGCCCTTGGGGATCTCGATAACGGCTGCGAAATCCTCTGCGCTGATGCGCTTTGGGCTGATGCTGTGCCAGATGTTCATAATCTTGCCCCTTTGCGGAGAATTTGGTGACAAAGTGTCCCATTAACAGTATACCTTGAATTCCGTTCTTTGTCAATCCCTGACGAAAGCTGCTGCGGATTTTTGGCAGGTGCGCTAAATTTCATCAGAAAACCGGGGCTTTTATGGGCATTTTGGTGACTGCTTTCCGGAGCGGCGCAAGGCAGTTATGCCAATCACGCAATCATAGAGAAGCATTCAAGGCAACACCGCACTAAAATTGTGCCGTGTTGCCTTGCAGTGACATTATAACAGATTTGAAGCAATATATTCAAGAATTTCGCTGACATCACTTGTATCTACATCCTGATCCTCATCATAATCTGCCCGTGCCAACCATTCTGAATCAGCAAAGTCCGGGGTATCACCAAACAAACTCTGGGCAATATACTGCAAGATCTGTGATGCATCTGAGGTGTCTATCGTTCCGTTCAGATCTACATCACCAAGCAGCCCGGAAGTCTGCTCAGTGTCATTCAGTTCCTCTATGATCAGATTATATTCGGAAGTGCCGATGCCCTCTTCTGTGACTGTGAAAGTAAGCGTTGTCTTTCCGCCCGGAACAGAAATATCCGTCAGCTTTCCGGGAGGAAGCACCTGATCTTCGTACATGACTGTTCCGGTCGAAACCGGCATGATGCCAATACTGCGCTCGCCCTTTTCTGTGTAGTAGTGGAACGTATTCGGTTCGGAAGTCGGGTCAGCATACCAGCAAAATCCATCTTCTGCACACAGAATGCCGGAAATTTCTGCCTTCTGCTCCTGATAATGACGGATGCTGACAGTATTGTCCATTCCCTCCGGGTAGGCATAAACGGTCATTTCCTCAGAAAAGGGAATGGGCGCTTCATAGAGCTGATATGCCCCATTATTGACAGAATAATAGATCGGCAGGTCTTCCTCACAGGAAAGGGCGATCTCCGCACCGGCAGGCAGAAAGGCACTGTTTTCAGAAAAGGTGACAGCCCCGGCAGCATGGGTAACGGCTTTCAGGCAAATATTTCCATACATCGTTGTATTCTCGTAGCGGATGCTGTTGTCCTCTCCGGCAGTATAGGAAACCACCTCCGGTGTCAGATCTGCCATATCCTGCCACTGTATCCCATCGCTGCTGAAAAAGCTTTCACCAGCCTGAAACTGCCGGCTGAGCATTTCAATGGAAAAAGTACTGTCCGTGACTTTGATCGTTCCATCCGGGTCGGTGCGTTCCGTATGAGTCGCATATTCGCAGGGGATATGCCATCCCTTATTTCCGGAAAGCCGTACCGTAACAGAAAAACGCTCCCCTGCTTTCACGAACACAGGCTCTGCAAGCGGGATCGTCTGATACCCTGTCCGGGAGAGAATGGTACTTGTGACAGCAGAAGCCTCTCCGGACAGCGGTATGCCTTCTTCACAGCCCTTGTAAACCGTGATCTCGCATACATCATCGGCTTCCATGCAGCAGAGCATGGCAGATGTCACCCACATATCCTGCCCGGCGGTAAACATATTGGCGATCCATGCCGCCTCATCGCCGGAAGGATTTGACGAGAAAGAGCCAAAGCAGCCAAAATCGTCATGCTGGTACAGCATAGAATCATCAGCGGGGACAGCATCAAAGGAAAGCAGGGAATTGACTGTATCATCCGCATAGGAGATCCAGAAAAATCCATATTCCCCCCAATTGGTACCCCAGCTGTTCTTGACAAGCCAAGCCCCGTCTCTGCCGGGGTCGGTATTGAACTGCTCTGCCGGGAATGTATCATCCCAGCCCACAATACACGCTGAATGCCCGGTTATGGCGCCTGTCTCTGCCTGATCCGGGTCATAATAATAGGAATGAAATGCCTCATTGTAGCAATTCTCTGCATGGACATAGCTGAAAGATACAGCCTCTCCCGCATAGACTGCCTGCTTGACGGCTTCACACTGTGCAGAAAAATTCTCCGCTTCCTGCAAATACGGATAGGTGTACACATCTGTCACATGATACGCTGCCTGTGCCTGTATTTCTTCCATGGTCAGCGATTTATCTGCATAGTCCATATCTCCGTAGAGCGCATCTTCTTCCCTGACAGGTCCGATGCATCCGGCAAGCAGTCCCATGATCTGCTTATCCGAAGCCTCCTCCTGCAAAAAAGCATCCTTGTCAGCCGGATACCCGAACGTATGACTGTACATGGAGCAGGCAAGCTGCCATTCAGAGAGGTCGATTTTCGCATTCCGGGAGATCAGGCTGCTTTCCACGCTCTGCACAGCAGCAAATGCCCAGCCTGTCTGATAATTTCCCTGTTCCCGTACCGGGGAGACAAGTCCTTTTTCCCGCAAATCAAACCGTTCCGGAAGAGATTCTTCTGCTGCATCGTCTGAAACATATCTGTACGCATCTTCCGGTGCGGGATATAAATGTGATCCAGTCACAGCCCCGGCTGAAAGTCCGCTGCCGCAGGAAACTGTTAGCAGCATACTGAGCAGGAGCGCTGTCTGTTTATTGTGTTTCATACCCATCCTCCATGTTATTACAGGATCATCACGAAAAATTGAGTTTTTTCCCGTATTTTCATTATACCCGAAAATCTGTTCCTTGTCAAGGCTTTCCAATTGGACGTTCTGACAAAATTGATTGACAATCCATGACAATAATCATACAATAAAGGCAACACTGCACAAAATCGTGCAGTGCTGCCCTTGGTTCAGAGATACTTTTATAGGGAGCATCACCGAAACGGATGCCTTTGGTTCATGTCGGAAGTACCTCATACATCTGCGATGCCTCTGCCTTCATGACGTGTTCTGCCACGGTGAGCACACGCACCTTGATCGGGTGCGCCCCCATCTGGATTTCAAGCACGTCCTGTTCCTTAACATCGTAAGAGGCTCTTGCCGCTTTGCCGTTGACTAAGACCCTGCCGGCATCGCAGGCTTCATTGGCAATGGTGCGGCGCTTGATCAGCCGGGAAACTTTCAGGTATTTGTCCAATCTCATGCGGTTTCAGTCCTTTTTGGGGTTGACTGCCTCCCGCATACGTCTGCCGGATTTGAACGTAGCTGCCCTGCCGGGCGGGAGCTGCATCGGCTTCTTGTTGCGGGGATTGAGGCATCTCTTACCCTTGCGGTCTTTGACATTGAACGTACCGAAACCCGTCAGTACGACCTTTTCATCTCTGGCAAGTGCATCTACGATAGCGTCAAAGATGAAATTCACATCTTCCTCGGCTTCCTTTTTTTTGCGGTTGCGGCTTTTGGCATACAGTGCGATCAGTTCCGATCTGGTCATGATTCATTCCTCCTTTGGTGGGCTGTTGAGCGCAAGGCGGCGGCTCTCTTTGGCATCTGCCCAGTATTCATCCATCTCATCCGCAGAAAGCTCAGGCATTTGTTTCCCGTCTCTGCTGATCAGTGTTTCGGCAGCGGCAAAGCGCTCTATGAATTTGTTGATGGCTTTTGTCAGAGCTTGTTCAGCATCTATGCCCAGATGTCTTGCTGTGTTGACACAGGAGAACAGCAGGTCGCCCAGCTCCTCCTCCATCATAGATGTATCCCCCGCAGCAATGGCAGCCTGCAATTCCGCACGTTCTGCACGCACGCAGTCAAAGGCATCCGCCATGCTTTCAAAATCCATGCCGGCTCTTGCTGCCCGTTTCCCGACTTTCTGTGCCCTTGCAAGGGCAGGCAGCGACTTCGCAACGCTTCGCAGGGTGTCGGCATAGGTTTCCTGTCCCTTTGTCTGTTTTTTGATCGCATCCCAGTTTTTGAGAACGGTCTCACTGTCCTCTGCTTTCACATCCCCGAATACGTGCGGATGCCGCACGATCAGCTTTTTGCACACTTCATCGCAGACTGCATCAAAGTCAAAGGCTTTCTCCTCTTCCGCCATGGTGCAGTGGAACACGACCTGCAGCAGCACATCCCCCAGCTCCTCCCGGAGCAGTGTCCTATCCTGCAGATCAATCGCTTCCGCTACTTCATAGGCTTCCTCTAACAGGTCGTTCCGCACAGACTGATGCGTCTGTTCCTTATCCCACGGACAGCCCCCCGGAGAACGAAGCAGCTGGACGATCTCCCGCAGATCGGCAATGGTATACTGCGGTTTCTGCTCATATTCTACCATACTTTACCTCCCGGAACATCTGTCTTTCAGTGCAGCTCCGACTGTACAAAGCCGACCTTTCTGTAAACCTTATTCAGAACACGCATGGAATAGCGCAGCGCTTCTGCACCGCAACGGGTGTAGCATTCTTTCAGGTAGCCCTTGTCGGAGATCAGCCTTGTGTAGGCTTCCCGGACGGGTGCAAGATGATCAGCAACCGCTTCCCCCACAGCAAGCTTGAATGTGCCGTAGCCCTGCCCGTCAAATTCCTTTTCTGCCTCCGGTATCGTCTTGCCCGTCACAGCAGAATAAATGGTGAGCAGGTTGTTGATGCCGTCCTTCCCCTCACGGAACACGACCTCCGATTCGCTGTCTGTGACAGCCCGCTTACATTTGCGGATGATGGTGTCCTTATCATCGAGAATGAGAATGACAGCATTGGGATTTTCGTCGGATTTGGACATTTTTTTAGTTGGCTCCTGCAAGCTCATGACCTTTGCACCGACCGGCGCAATGTAGGCTTCCGGCACGGTAAAGGTGTCGCCATAACGCCCGTTGAAGCGCCTTGCAATGACTCTTGCAAGCTCTAAATGCTGCCGCTGATCCTCTCCCACCGGGACGAGGTCAGCATTGTAGACGAGAATGTCCGCCGCCATCAGTACCGGGTAATCGAACAGCCCAGCATTGACATCGTCCGGGTGTTTCTGGCTCTTGTCCTTGAACTGTGTCATCCGGGACAGCTCCCCGAACTGCGTGGAGCAGTTGAGCACCCAGCTCAACTGTGCATGGGTGGGCACATGGCTCTGAATGAACAGCAAGGATTTTTCCAGATCGATGCCGCAGGCAAGGAGCTGTGCATAGGCTTCGAGGGTCTTTTGCCGCAGCTTTGCCGGGTCGATGCGGACTGTGATAGCGTGTTCATCGACCACGCAGTAGACACAGCGGTATTCCTTCTGCAGCGGTGCCCAGTTCCGGATCGCCCCGATATAGTTACCGAGCGTGAAAGTACCAGTCGGCTGGATGCCGCTGAAAATCAGCTTTTTTTCGGCAGGCTTCTGTTCACTCATCCCTCTTACCGCCTTCCGGAAGTCCTTCCTGATCCCGTAACTGCGCTCTGCGGAGTGCGCCCATCACCTGCTGATACAGGTAATAGACAACACGCTTTTCGTTATCTGCCGTTCCGATATTGCGTGGGTCGATCTCCGTCTTAAACGTGCCCCGCTTCGTCATCAGGTATACAAAATGGGTATTGCCGACCGGCAGCGGGAACTGCGAGGTGCGCTTGGACTGTGCCTTCAGCGGGGTCGCATTGAGCACGAGATTGCGTGCTGCCTGCACAACGGATTTGTACCTTGTGGAAGCGCCGGTATATTCGCCGCCATTGTTGAAATAGAGATTTGCCGCACCGTTGATGAAGCAGACCATTGTGCAGAGTACGGTCCCATTCATGGGAATGTCAACGATAACGCCGTACACTTCATCCGCCTTGAATTTCAGACCGGAGAACTGTGCCGGGGGGATATGCAGCGCACTGCTGCGGGTTGCAAGATATTTGGGTGTCACCGGATAGGGGTCAAGCGGTGAACGTCTTACTACTGCCATAATTGAAGATCCTTTCCTGATAAAATTGCTGTGTTCAGCAGCCGAACATTTCTTTGGTCAGGCTGCCGAGCGTGGTAATGCCCTTGTCGATCGCATCGTCTGTCGGGGTGGAGTAATTCAGACGGAACGAATAGGTCACATCGCTTTCTGCCACCATGAAGGCATTGCCGGGAACGACAGCGACCTTGTATTCTGCCACTGCCCGCTTACAGAAGCCGGGCATATCATTGCCCTCCGGCAGTGTACACCAGAGGAACAGACCGCCCTGCGGCCGTGTGAAAGCCACAGCAGACGAGAAGCAGCTTTCTATGCCCCGCATCATCCGTTCCGCCTTCTGCTTGTAGATCTGCCGGAGCCCTTTCAGATGTGCATCAAAGTCCGTCTCCGTCATGAAACGGTAGGCAAGCATCTGCCCGTAATTGCTGGTATGCACATCGGAGACCTGCTTGCAGACCACCATTTTGGAGATGATCTCTTTCGGGGCGATGGCATAGCCGACACGGATACCGGGGGAAAGCACTTTAGAAAACGTGCCTGCATAGATGACTCTGCCGTCCGTGTCCATGCTCTTGAAGGAAGCAATATCCTCCCCTGCAAAGCGCAGATCACCGTAAGGGTTATCCTCCAGAATGAGCACATTGTATTTCTGCGCAAGCGCATACAGCTCTTTCCGGCGGGCAAACGTGGTCGTCTGTCCGGTCGGGTTCTGGAAATTCGGGATGAGGTAAATGAGCTTTGTGCGAGGGTGTGTCCGGAGGGTTTCTTCGAGCAGAGCCGGGTCCATGCCGTCTGCATCCATCGGGACACCGACCAGATCGACATTGTAAGACTTGAACGCATTGAGCGAGCCGATAAAGCTCGGTGCTTCACAGATGAGGGTATCTCCGGGGTTGCACAGGGATTTGCAGGCAAGTTCCATGACCTGCTGTGCGCCGGAAGTGATGATGAGTTCATCCGCATCTGCTATAAACTGGTTCTGCTGTGCCATGCGTGCCTTGAGCAGATCACGCAGCGGCGTATAGCCTTCCGTAATGCCGTACTGGAGCATCGTGATCGGTTCTTCGGCGATAATGGCATCGGAGAATTTCCGTATCAGATCAACCGGAAACGCTTCCGGCGCAGGATTACCGGCTGCGAAAGAGATGACTTCCGGGTCGGAGGTGAATTTCAGGATCTCACGGATCGCCGAAGCCTGTAGCCCGGCAACCTTATCGGAGAATACATAATTCATAGGATCCATTCCTTTCACATAAAATGCTTTTGAAAGCCGGCTTACCCGGCGCAAAGCACCGGAAGCCTATATGTATATTTTACACCAAAACCCCGTTTCTGTCAAGAGTATTTTGCAAGATTCCGATAAAAAGCTTATGCAGAACGGCTTGAGAGGAGTATTTCATGAAAAAACAAACATTTCTGACCGGTTCCCTGCTCCTGACTGCCTCTGCCCTGACTGCCAAGGTACTGGGGGCGCTGTTCAAGATCCCGCTGACGGCAATGCTTGGCGGGACGGGGATGGGCTATTTCAGCTGTGCCTACGGGCTGTTTCTGCCGCTGTATGCGGTATTTGTGACAGGTTTGTCCACGGCAGTAGCCCGCCCCACGGCAGACTATGCCGGACGGGGTAATTATGCCGCTGCCCGCTATGTCCGCCGGGTGGCAAGGATGCTGTTCTTCTGGGCAGGGCTTGCCGGAATGCTGATCGCAGCCGTCTGTGCAAAAAGCTTTGCCGCACGTACCAGCCCGGAAGCCTTTCCGGCAGTGCTTGCCATTACACCTGCCGTGCTGCTTTGCTGTCTGACAGCGGTGGAACGTGGCTATTATGAAGGCTTATGCACCATGACACCGACTGCCGTCTCACAGGCTGTGGAGGCATTGGCAAAGCTGATCTGCGGGCTTGTAGGCTGTTCTTTTTTTCTGAAACACCCGCTGCCCGGCATGACCTGTGAAGCGGCAGGGGCATTCGGGGCAGTGCTGGGGGTGACAGCCTCTACGCTGGCAGGCTTGCTGTGTATGGTGTTCCGGAATTGTCTGGGCAGACAGGAAACGTCCAGTCAGCCGCACCCGTCGGCAGGGGTTGTTGTCCGGCTTCTGCTGTCGGTCATGATCCCGGCAGCTTTGGGGGCGCTTGTGACGAATCTGACATCCCTGATCGACCTGATGACGGTCATGCATTGCTTTTCCGATCTGCTGCACACCGACCCGGAAGCCTTTTACAGGGGGACAGACATTCCCGGAAGCATCCCGACCGGGGAAGCGGCAGCCTTTGTGTACGGTTCGTTCATGGGCTTGTCGATCACAGTGTTCAACCTCGTACCAAGCCTGACGAATATGCTTGCGAAAGGTGTCCTGCCCTGTACAGCGCAGGCATGGGCAAGCGGCAGCCGCCGGGAAGCAGCCGGCTATGCAAGGCAGGTGCTGCTGCTGACGGGGCTTGCAGCGATCCCGGCAGGGTGCGGCATTTTTGTGCTATCAGGGGGAGTGCTGAAATTTCTGTTTGCAGGACGGGAAGCGGAGATCCATGCCGCCGTGAGCAGCCTGCAATGGCTTGCGCCGGGGATGGTGTTCCTGTGCATGACCTTTCCGGTGTTCAGCCTGTTGCAGGCAGTGGGAAAGGAAAAACTCCCCGTCCTGCTGATGCTGCCGGGTATCGCTGTAAAGCTGATCGGGAACATTCTGCTGCTCCCGCATCTGTACACAGTAGGTGCTGCCCTTTCCACAAGTCTTTGCTATCTGGTGATCCTGATACCGTCTCTGCTCTGTCTCAGGAAAACGCTTGGCGAACCCTTGCATCTTGCAGGGCTTTTACTGGCGCAGTGCTACAGCGGTGTCATGTGTGCAGCAGCTGCATGGCTCTGCTACACAAGACTTCCGCTGCCGCAGCGGCTTTCCCTCCTGTTGTCAGTCGCAGCGGGGGCTGGGGTGTATGTACTCTGTATGCTGCTGTGCGCCCGGCGAACACTGGTAAAGGGGCTGTTCCGAACGGATACGCACATACATACTTAAGGCATGGCACTGCATTGTACACATCTTATGCCCTGAACGCTCTCTGTCATAAAAGCAGTCTGTACGCTGGCACAGACTGCTTTTACGCTGTCTATTTGGCAGGCGGCATATCAAAATACCAGCCGAAATGGTTCCTGCCGTTCTTTTTCACAAGGTACAGGGCACTGTCGGCGCTTGCTTTCAGTTCCTGAAAATTGCTTCCGTTTTTCGGGAAAACCGCTGCCCCGCAGCTGAATGTCAACGTGAAATCACCATATTCCTTCGGGTCGTCGCAGGGCTTGATCTCCGCCGTCTTTTTTTGCAGATGCGTCAGCAGTTCGCTGACTTTCACGGTATCTGCACTGCGTACCAGAATGACAAATTCATCTCCGCCGTATCTGGAAATATAGCTTGTTTCCCCAAACAGATTCCGCAGGGCAGCTGCAAATTCCTTCAGGATCCGGTCTCCGGCATCGTGCCCGAAACGGTCATTGACCTGCTTGAAATAGTCCACATCCAAAAACAGCAGCGAGGCTTCCGTCTTTGCACCTCTTGTCAGATATTTTTCTGCGGCAAAATCGAAGGCTCTCCGGTTCATGACCGATGTCAGGGGGTCGTGGATGGAAAGGTTTTCAAGGACACGCTTTTCCTCCGCTTCCCGTTTGTGTGACAGGATGAACAGAATGACGGTCGCAACAAGCAGCACGGACAGGAACAGCATGACGCTTTTCCGGAACTGCTGAATGGCAGACGAAAGAGAACTGCTTGGAATACGCACCACCACATACCAGCCGTACATGAAATCAATGTCGGCATATACCTGCGTATAGGTCTCATCACCGATGTGGTAGGTGACACTGGCATTTTTTTCACCGCTGTTCATCTTGTTTTTCCACTGGATATAGGCGTTCTGATCGGCGGCATCGATCTGCATCCGCATGGAGAGCAAAGCGTTGTTCCAGCTTCCGATCGAATAGGCATTCGAACCGGCGCAGAGAATGATATTATCGGATGCCGCTTCCATCAGCCAGATCTCTGTGTCCTTTGTCAGGGACTCTGTATATGCCATTTCCTGTATTTCTTTCAGCGGATAGGTCAGGAACAGATAGCCTTTCTTGCCGTTATCGTATGTAAAATGGGCAAACATGGTATACACCGGCTGACCAGTCGCCCCGGAGCGGTACGGTGCAGAAATGGAGATCGGATCTGCTAAAGCTGCCGTATCGAGCAGCCCCCACTTCTCAAACTCGTCCAGTTCTGTCGGCGTGGCATAGATCTTTTGCTCCGCATCGATAAAGCCCATGCTGACATAGCTGCTGTTCTCCTCTGCCTGTGATATGGTATCATACAATTCCTGCAAATCATCGCAGTTTTGCGCAGAAAAAACATCTGCCATATTTTGTGCGGCGCTTGTCATATACCGGATAGAGTTGTTCATCTTTTCCGTTACCAGATTGCAAATGTCTGCCGTCAGCTTTTTGTCATGGCTGCGGATGAGGGAATCAAAGCTGACCAGAAGCAGTATTACCCCGATACCGCAGATCAGAAGATAGATTACCAGCATTCTGAAAAATGAAATATTTTCATTGATCTCCTCAGAATGCGACAGGGATCGTTTATTCTTCATGACTCACCTCAATTATGCGACAGTGCTTCCTGCACTTCTTCCTGCTGAAGTGTATCCTGATTGACGATGATAACGCCTGTATCAATGAATTTTACAGGCATCTTTTCGCCGTCTTTCAGGGACAATGCCGTTTCTACACCCCGATAGCCCATATCATATTGTTTTTGCAGGATGGAGGATGCAATATAATCATCATCCATGATCAGCCCGGCGATCTCCTCGGAATAATCAAACCCGACAATGGCAACATCCGTCCGTTCCTGTTCCCGGATGGCTTTGGCAAACCCGACTGTAGAGCCGTTGTTCGCACCGAACACGCCTTTGAGTTCGGGATATTCCAGCAATTCTTCCGCACACGCCAAAGCCTTTTCTGTATCGCCTTCATTGCACTTGATGTCCGGTATGACCTCCCAGTCCGGCGGTGCATACTTGCTCCAGTACTGGAAAAAGCCTGCTAACCGTTCGATGATCGTCAGAGAGGACGTTGCACCGACCTGAATACCGACCTGTGCCGGTTCGGAAGTGTCCGTTCCCTGCTTTTCGAGCAAAGAGAGCATTTCCTTGGCTGCTTCCTGCCCTGCCATCAGATTGTCCGTCATGTAGCACACGTCATAATTTTCCGTATTCGCAATGGTATCAATAAGCACAAGCGGAATGCCCTGCTGATAGATCTCATCGATCTTGCCCGACAGATTTACAGAATCATCCGGCGCTAACACGATCGCATCCGCACCGGCAGCTGAGGCTTCATTCAGCAGCCGTTCATGGGAAGCCCAGTCCGTCTCCACGTAAGATCCGCTGTAATACACATTGCAGTCAAGGGCGTTTCCTGCATCCTTGGCACCTTCAATGATGACATCCCAGTAGCTACTGTTTTCCAGCACCTTGACGATCAGATACACATTGTCCCGCCCGTCCACGATCTCTGTCAGCGGCATGAAATCCGGCGCAGATCTTTCGACCTGTGCGGTCTCATTCGTCTGACATCCTGTCATCAGACCACAGAGCACGATACTGAGCAAAATAGCCAGAATTCGTTTCATACCCGTTTCCCCTTTTATCCGTCAAATTGATTCCCAAAAAGGCAGCAAGATCAGATCTTTTGCAGCGCCTGCGAAATATCTGCGATCAGGTCGGCAGAATTTTCAAGACCGCAGGACATACGAACCAGATCGGAGCTGATGCCTGCGGCTTCCAGTTCCTTGTCGTTCATCTGACGGTGTGTTGCAGAAGCCGGATGCAGACAGCAGGTGCGTGCATCGGCAACGTGCGTTTCGATAGCAGCCAGTTTCAGGTGTTTCATGAATGCTTCCGCTGCCGTTCTGCCGCCGTTGAAGCCAAAAGATACCACGCCGCAAGTGCCGTTCGGCATATATTTCTGCGCCAGTTCATAGTAGGGATCGCCCTTTAGAGACGGGTAGGTCACGAACCGGATCTTCGGGTGGGATTTCAGGAATGTGGCAACGGCAAGCCCGTTTTCGCAGTGCCTTGGCATACGGACGTGCAGACTTTCCAGACCGAGGTTGAGGATAAAGGCATTCTGCGGTGACTGTATCGAACCAAAATCCCGCATGAGCTGTGCCGTGCATTTCGTGATGAATGCGCCGCCAAGCCCGAATTTTTCAGCATACGTGACACCGTGATAGCTGTCGTCCGGTGTGGTAAGTCCGGAAAATTTATCCGCATGGGCAAGCCAGTCAAATTTTCCGCTGTCCACAATGCAGCCGCCTACGCCTGCCCCGTGTCCGTCCATATATTTGGTGGTGGAGTGCGTGACAATATCGCACCCCCACTCAAACGGACGGCAGTTCACAGGGGTCGCAAAGGTGTTATCCACGATCAGCGGCACACCATGTGCGTGCGCTGCTTTCGCAAATTTCTCGATGTCCAGAACCGTGAGTGCCGGGTTTGCGATCGTCTCCCCGAACACCGCCTTTGTCTCCGGGCGGAATGCGGCATTGAGTTCCTCCTCCGTGCAGTCCGGATCGACAAACGTGAAGTCAATGCCCATTTTTTTCATGGTGACATGGAAAAGATTGTAAGTACCGCCGTAGATCGTGGAGCAGGCAATGACATGATCGCCGCAGGAGGCAATATTGAATATTGCAAAGAAATTGGCAGCCTGCCCGGAGGAGGTCAGCATGGCAGCCGTACCGCCCTCCAGCTCGCAGATCTTGGCAGCGACCATATCATTGGTCGGGTTCTGGAGACGGGTGTAGAAATAGCCGCTTTCCTCCAGATCAAACAGCTTCCCCATTTCCTCACTGGTCGCATACTTAAAGGTAGTAGACTGGATGATCGGGATCTGACGGGGTTCGCCGTTTCCGGGGGTATACCCGCCCTGCACACATCTGGTATCTATCGTATAATTGTTCATATCCATTTCCTTTCTATAGATAACATATAATTCATTATAACATATTTTTGTCAAAAAATCAATAGGATTTTCGTAAAAATCCCATACAATACAGGAACATTCTGAAAAAATAAGGACAGCAGCCCGGAAAGTTCCGGATCGTCTGATCTCTCCCCTGTCAAGGCGAAGCATTGACAAAAGCGATAAAGCATGGTATAATAGAAAAAAAGACGGGAGGGATGAGCATGGTCTATGTGACCGGCGATATGCACGGCGAATGGGCACGCTTCAAAAGCAAGGAAATGCGCCGCCTGAAAGCGGGCGATACCCTGCTTGTCTGCGGGGATTTCGGCTTTATCTGGAAAGGGACACGGAGAGAAAAATCCGTCCTGAAAAAAATGGCAGCCCTGCCCTTTACGATCGCCTTTGTAGACGGGTGTCATGAAAATTTTGACCTGCTTGTCCGCTACCCTGTCAAAAACTGGAACGGTGCGCCCGTCCATGCCATCGCCCCGAACATCGTCCACCTGATGC
The DNA here is from genome assembly GCA_947629905.1 of uncultured Clostridia bacterium. Lineage (GTDB taxonomy): Bacteria > Bacillota > Clostridia > Oscillospirales > Ruminococcaceae > UBA3855. The sequence goes on along the minus strand of CANRFM010000003.1, from coordinate 26,537 downwards.
GGGGACAGGTCTACACGATCGAAAAGCACACCTACTTCGCTTTCGGCGGCGGACACAGCGAAGATGAGGAATTCCGTGCCGATTCCGGGAACTGGTGGCAGGCAGAACGCCCTACCCCCTCGGAAATACGGCTTGGTGTGCATAATCTTTCAGAACACGACAACCACATTGACTATATCATCACCCACGAGCCGCCTGCTTCCCTGAAAGACTGCCTGCGGGTGGATGCCGCCGAACGGCTCGAAGTCAACACCTTCTTCGAGGACATGATCCGGGCGTGCATCTACCGGAAATGGTTCTTCGGAAAGTGCCATATCAACAAATATATCCCCGTCAAATTCTATGCGGTCTTTGACCGTGTGCTCCCCGTTACCGTCAAAAATACCGACATGAAGCCGGAAATCAAAGAAATATAGGCAGATGCCGCAGCATCTGCCTTTGTTATCGATGTGGTCTCTGTCTGAAAATATCCGGCTGCGGCAGCAGAAATTCCAGCATGGCGCAGTACTTATCCACGAACGTGATGACATAGCTCTCCGCAAATTTCGGACGTGGACGGGTAACGGGCCACATATGCTTTTCAATGATGTCACGCTCCCGCTCGTTCATGGGAGCAAGCTTTTCCGCAGCTTCCAGTGCTGCCATAGGGTGGTATTGGCTATGCTTCAGGGGTGTCTTTCTGCGGGAAAAGCCGGAAGTCTCATAGTGATACAGATCATGCAGCAGCCCGGCTCTTGCAGCAGAGGCAGCATCCAGCCGGAGCAGACGGCACACCCGGTAATTATAATACGCCACATTCAGGCAATGCTGATAGCGTGTCGTGCGGATGTGATGCCGGTATTCGCCGAGCGCCTGCACCGGTTCAGAGGCAAGCAGATCGGAGACGAGCGGGAAAAATTCTGTCTGGCAGATGTTCTTCCGGCTTCCGGTGACGTGTACCCATGTCCCCTCACGGATGCAACGGGAGATCTCTTCTTTCTTCCGTGTAGTCAATCCATCAGCTCCTTAAGAATTAGTTACAGAGTTGTTACTTTTATTATACGCTATACGGACGAATTTGTCAAGAGGGTATTTTCGGAAAAAGAATGAACTTTTTTCGGACAATTATCACAGAAAGTTCAGACAAATTTCAGATTTGTGTGGTATCCTGAAAAAATAAGATCATTTGCAGAAAGGAGTTTTCCGCATGGAAGAAAAGAAGAAAAGCAAATTGCCCCTGATATTGGGCATTTTGGCAGGTATCGCCCTGCTTGCCCTCATTACCGTACTGGTGGTGCAGAAGTCTCTGATAGGCACAGAACGGGCAGAGGAGATCGCCCTTACGGATGCAGGGCTGTCCGCCGATCAGGTCTCCGCCCTGCGTACAAAGCTTTCCTCCGAGGACGGCAGCATGGTCTACGAGGTCAGCTTCTACTGTAACGGTACAGAGTACGAATACACCCTGTTAGCGAAAAACGGCGACATTGCCGCAAGGGACATCGACCCGGAACAGCAGACCGTCCCGCAGACGGAACCTGCCACACAGGAACCGTTGCAGACCGTTCCGGAAACGCTGTCGGAATCTGTTCCCGGACCGACGGAGACCGCTGCACCGGAAACAGCTCCCCTCCCCACAGATACAACGGACATTGGCATCGAGGTAGCCAAGCAGATCGCCCTTGCTGATGCAGGATTGACCGAAGCGGATGTGACTTTCACCCGCACCGCACCGGATGACAGGCACTATGATGTGGAATTCTGCACCGCCGACACGGAATATGACTATGAGATCAGCCGGACAGACGGTTCTATCCGGGAAAAGGAGAGCAAGGCGCTCCCCACAGCGCCGGCAGGTATGACCTATATCGGCAATGACAAGGCAAGGGAGATCGCTTTACAGGCAGCAGGCTTTGCGGAAGCGGATGTGCTGTTTCTGGAAGTCAAGCTCGATGCAGACGATCGCCGCCCGAATTATGATGTGGAATTTCTTGTCGGGAACAACGAATACAGCTTCGAGATCGATGCCGTGACGGGAGAGATCCTGAAACAGGAGACCGAAGTAGAACACGATCTGCATTAACGAAAAGGAGCAGGGCAAAAATCCCTGCTCCTTGTTTTATTCTGCCGTTTCCGCTGCGTGGAAATCTTCCGGTATCTGAAATGTCGAACTGCACGCCATCATATATTGGTGGTCGTTGTCAAATTCCAGCGCCAGATAGTAGCAGTTTTCCGGGTCGGCGGTGTCCTCGATCAGCCATGTCACGATGAAATACCCGTCCGTATAGTGCCCGTAGATCTGCAAAGCCGGATAGCCACCGACCGTGACCTGCGCTCCGGTCAGCCCCTCTAAATCTTCCTGCGTGCTCATGTAGCTGCGGAGATTTTCGGCAGCGGTCTGATAATTCAGCCCCTCGTAAAAGTCCAGCGTGAATATATTTTTCCCGGTCGTGTCGGAATACTGTGTCAGCCCCTCCACGTCCTCGTCCTGAAACGGTACAAAGTCCGCCGGTACTTGCAGATAGCCGTTTTCATCGTCCCCGACCTGCATCAGCGCCCCGCTGTACACGAACTCTCCCCCGTCATCCGTGATCGCTCCCTCCGGTACTTCGGGTGCTTCCGGTGCAGACGCTTCCTGTGTACTGCACCCGGTGAACAGCAGTCCGATCCCGATCACCCCGGCTAACAAACGCTTCATGCTTCTTTCTCCTCCGTGGTCTCCCCGGAAATACCGCCAAGCTGCGCAATGATCTCCGAGAGGTAGCGTGGATCGACTTCCCCCAGTTTCAGGGCAGTCCTGCTGTCGGGCGCATAGAATACGACTTCTTCCAGCTCCACGTCCTCCATATCCTGCCCGTAGCCGCCAGCGCCGATGTACATACCGCTGAATTTCAGCTCCGTGTGATAACCGGATCTGACCACGCTGCCGTCCGCAGTCCTTTCCTGCCGGGAAATATCCGTGCGGACAAATTCATAGAAGAACCCCGCATCCTGCGCCTGTCCCTTGTCCCAGCCGGATTTTGTCATCCTGCCGAGCAGAGACAGATTGTTGATCTTCCTGCCCTTGAAGCGTGTCAGCGCCGTCTGTTCCGCTTCCTCATCCGTAAGGCGGAATACCGGGCGGCTCAGCTGCGGGAAAGGCTGTGCGATCTCGTAGTCCGAAAGCTGCTCCTGCCATGCGGCAAGCAGCTCCTCATCCAGTTCGAGGGGATGTACCAGTCCGATCACGGCTTGTTCCGGCAGGGTGTATTCCTCCTCGTCTGCCGTGTTGAACGTGCCGTCCTCCATGTACCGGAAACTCTGCACTAATTTGCCATTCTCATACACGCCCCAGATCAGCCCGATCGCAAAGCAGTGCATCACCGGCTTGCGGATAAAGAGGTCACGCCAGCCTTCTGCCGTCCATTTCCGGTCGCACAGCAGCACATATTCCAGCCGCTGCCGCTGGCTTTGGATGGCAGCTTTCATCTGCTTTTTCATTTCCTTGAAGTCCTTCACGGCGGCGGAGGACTTTTCCAGATCGTCCTTTGCACCGGGTTTCGGGAGATTTTTCAGCCGCTTCTCCCCCTCAAAAATTTCCAGCTCCAGTGCCGGGGTCAGATAGACCTGAAACTGCCGCTCCCCGAAATCGAACACCCTGCACAGCTGCTCATCAAAGCCGAGGTCGGGGACGATCTTGTCCGCAAGTTCCTCCCTTGTAATGGCAAGTGCATCCGCTGCCCGCTGCAAAGCCGTTCCGGCTGCCGCACGGACATGGCGGTTTTTGCATTTCCGGGAGAGGTTGTCCACTGCCATCAGCGCTGCCGAACTCCCGTTGAGGGCAAGCGCACCGGCGGCTTCCCCTGCTATGGCGTGACGGGCATTGTCTGCCCATTCCCGGATATGATGCAGCAGCAGATCGGTTGCCGGAGAACCGCCGTGTACCGCCGTCAGCACAAGTACCCATTTGCTTTTGGCAGGTGCACCGGTGTTCATCCACTTGCCGAACACGGCAATGGCAAACTGTTCCAGTTCCTCTGTGTTGAGGTCAGCGGCAAGGGTGTCCGCTGCCGGACTGCGTTCCTGTGCTGCGGCATTGGCGTAGCAGAGACAGAGCGCCTGCAAATAGGCTTCCTCCGCTTCGCTGCCGTCTTTCTTATGAACAGGTGCAAAGGGGTTTGCAAACAGCCATGCGACTTTCTTCGCCTTATTCCCCTTGGTGAGACTTCCCACAAGATCTGCGGAAAGTGCCTCGGCTGCCTGTTCCGGGACAGCACTGCCAAGCACTTCGGCAAGCAGTTTCTGAATGGCAGCGGTCTTTTCCGTTTGAAAGGCTTCCTGCACCTGCGGGCGGATGCTTTCGGGGAAATGCCGCCGGAGCAGCTGTGCGGCGATCTCCCGCTTTGCGCCTTTCTTGGCGGTCAACAGGGGCAGGATGATGTCCGGCTCTGCCGGCAGGAGTTCCACAAGCAGCGCACGCACGACCTTGCTCCCGTCATTCGTGAGGGCAACAAGCTGCTCCGTTTCGCCTGAGATCTGGCAGAGCTTTGCATACAGGCATCTGCCGGGAACAGAAAGCGCCTTGCTGTCGATCGCTTTCAGGTCAAAGCCAAATTTCCGGCAGGAGGCTATCATTTGATCTATCCACTTCGGCTTGCCGTCTGCTAAAATGCCGCAGCAATCGAGCAGCAAAGCCGGCGGGACTTGCTGCCGGTACAGGATCTGCTCCACGGTATCCTGCCAACCGTCTTTTTCACGGGAAAAGAGAGCGCTGATATGTTCGTACGGATAATCGTTCCTGTTCACCAAAAGTTGAAACGTGATGCACCGTTCCGCAAATTCATCATAGCCGAATGCTTTTCCATAATTTACATTACATCTGATCTCCCGCATCCAGTATGCCCAGCTTTTGAGCTGCGGCAGAATGGCAAGCAGCTCCGCAATGCCTGTCTCCCCTTTCAGGTAGGCAGCCGTCTGTGCCGCAAAGTCGGGGTTTGCCTGTGCAAGCAGCTCCGTCAGTTCTTCCCGGGAACGGCTGCGCAGGGCATTGAACACGTCCTCTGTGGACTTATCCGGATAGATCTCCGCATACACTTCCAACATCTTGACAGCATTGTCAGCCGATCTGCATTTCCCGGCAGCTTTGAGATAGAGCTCCGGGTATCTCTTCGCCAGCAGCTGCAAGGTATCCCCCTCCTGTGCGGCAGGGTTAACCCCGATCAGACAAATGCACGCACACATACAGTCTGCCGAGATCTCTGTATCCGACAGCAGTGCCCTGAGATAGGCAGGAAAATAGATAGGGTTGCCGACGATACTGGACAGCGCAGTCACCTTTCCCTGATCCGGAAGGCTGTGGAACCGTTTCAGGCAGTCCGCATCAAAGGGTGCCGCAAAGGCAAGCACCAGATTCAGGCAGGCAAGTTCTTCGGGAGCAAGACTGTCACGGGTCTCCCAGAGTGCCTGCAACAGTGATAGTGCCCGTGCCACAAGGGGATCTTTCCCGTCCGTCTTTTCCGGGTCAGCAAAAGTAAAGAATGTACCCAGCATACTCCCCTTGGCACTGGCACTTCGGGCAAGTTCCACGGCACGGAGCTGATGTTCGGGGCTGATACCGGAAAAACCGTCCACATCGAACAGATACCGGGCATGCAGAAGCGTATCATAGTTGGAAGCATAAAACAGCGGTTCGGCATCGTCCTGAAAATAGTCCGCAAGCACTCGGATGACATCCGCTTTCCGATCTTTATATTTCGTCCGCCGGTAGTAGCTTTCCAGCACATAATTCCGGGCAGAAGTACCGCCGACAGCAAAGTGGAACAGCACATAGCGTTCTTCCAGTTCCTCGCTCTCAGCAGCCTTGATCTCCTCCCTGTAGTGCGGGTTCGACCGGACGACAGTCAGGTCAGCACCGCCTGTCAGCGTGTCAAGCAGTGCATTATTGCGGGGCTTGGAAAGGTCAAAATATTCCCGCATGACAGAAATGTCATGCGCCGATGCACCGCATTGGGCGAGCAGGTCGGCAGTTTTCGGGAAATCGCTTGTCGTAGGGGCAGATGCGTATAACATGGGGATTCCTCCTTGATTCGTCAATGGAATGACAGATAGTTATACTTTATTATAACACAGGCAGGCAGATTTGGCAAGGGGTTTATGACAAATCTGTAAATTTTCTTTTACGTCCCCGAAAGTCAGTGCTGTACAGTAGAAAAATTCATAGAAAATGATTGACAATGCAGCCGTAATATGGTATAATAAGTATGGTTCGTAAGTAACCCTACATTTTACCAGCCTGTCTTAGAACGGGCTGAGAGAAAGGAAGTTTTACCCATGAGCTTTATGACAATCGTTGACGTGTACGGCAGAGAGATCCTCGACTCCAGAGGCAATCCTACTGTCGAAGCTGAGATCACGCTGGAGGACGGCACTGTAGCAAGAGGCACTGCTCCGTCCGGCGCTTCTACCGGTGAGTTTGAGGCACTGGAGCTGCGTGACGGCGACAAGTCCCGCTACCTCGGCAAGGGCGTGCAGAAAGCTGTAGAGAATATCAATACTGCCATCAAGGATGCGATCATTGGTCTGGATGCCTCCGACATCTATGCTGTCGATGCTGCCATGATCGCTGCTGACGGCACAGGCTCTTCCAAGTCCAAGCTGGGCGCAAATGCCATTCTGGCAGTTTCTATCGCTACCGCAAGAGCTGCTGCTGCTTCCCTCGGCATTCCGCTGTACCGTTTCCTTGGTGGTCTGTCCGGCAACCGTCTGCCCGTTCCGATGATGAACATCCTCAACGGCGGCGCACACGCTACCAACACAGTAGATACACAGGAATTCATGATCATGCCGGTCGGCGCTCCCTCTTTCAAGGAAGCTCTGAGATGGTGTGCAGAAGTGTTCCATGCACTGGCTAAGATCCTGAAAGACAGAGGTCTGGCAACTTCCGTCGGCGATGAGGGCGGCTTTGCGCCGAACCTGTCCTCCGATGAGGAGACCATCGAGACCATTCTGGAAGCTGTCAAGGCTGCCGGCTATGAGCCCGGCAAGGACTTCAAGATCGCCATGGACGCTGCTTCTTCCGAGTGGAAGGACACCGAAAAGGGCAAGGGCTTCTACAAGCAGCCGAAGTCCGGCAAGACCTTCACTTCCGAGGAGCTGATCGAGCATTGGGCTGCTCTTGTGGACAAGTACCCGATCGTTTCCATCGAGGATGCTCTGGACGAAGAGGACTGGGAAGGCTGGCAGAAGCTTACCGCAAAGCTGGGCAGCAAGGTCCAGCTTGTCGGCGACGACCTGTTCGTGACCAACACCGAGCGTCTTGCTAAGGGCATCAAGCTCGGCTGCGGCAATTCCATTCTGATCAAGCTCAACCAGATCGGTTCTGTTTCCGAGACACTTGAGGCGATCAAGATGGCACACAATGCAGGCTATACAGCGATCTCCTCCCACCGTTCCGGTGAGACAGCTGACACCACCATTGCTGACCTCGCAGTGGCACTGAACACCTGCCAGATCAAGACCGGCGCTCCGAGCCGTTCCGAGCGTGTGGCTAAGTACAACCAACTGCTCCGGATCGAGGAAGAGCTTGGCGCTTCCGCTGTTTATCCGGGCATGGCTGCTTTCCACGTACAGCAGGACTAAGCAAGGGAACCCACTAATAGCATGCATAATGCCCCCGATGCCATTGGCAAAGGGGGCATTGCTATTGTTTTTCAGGTTTTCCCGAACAGGGAGAAGTGCTTTTTCTCACAGGGCGTGCTTTTGACCGAGAGCAGCGTATAGCCCGTCTTTGCGATGATCGCTTTGAGCTGCGCCGCATCGGGGACTTCTTCCGTGAGCAGCTCCGTCACGCCCTTTGCGTGGGAAGATGTCACTTTCTTCACGGGCATAGCGTTGCGGATAGCATCGTTGACATGCGACTCGCACATGCTGCACATCATGCCGTCGATCTTCAGAACAGTCTTTACCATACGCCTCCCCCTCAGACCATAATGCGCCGTGCCATTTCTTCACTGATAGCAACACGGGCTTCCTTGACATTGACGATCACATTATCACCGAGCCGGTTCACGATGCGGACCTCTCCGCCGACCACAAAGCCAAGGTTTTCGAGGTGCTTTTTGACCTCCGGGCTGCCACCGATACGCTTGATGATGAGAATTTCCTCCGGGTTTGCCAATGTAAGCGGCATTGATACCAACCTCCTGTAAAGCTAAAAGAATCTTGTTTTCACAGCAGTTAGTTTCTGCTAACCTATTAGTATTATACCGCATTTTCCCGTATCTGTCAAGGGGGAAAATGTAAATTTTTTCACAGCGGCTGCCCGGCACTGTTGGCGGATATGCATAGGTTTCGGGGGAATTTTTATGGAAAATCCTGATTTTTTCTGAAAAAGCTATGCAATCCGGGTTTTTTCTGGTATAATAATAGTGTATATCCCAAAACGAATAACAGGAGGCGCTTTCATGAAGAAGATCCTTTCCATACTCACCTCGCTGCTGTTGGTCTGCTGCTTCTGCGTTGATCTCAGCGGACGGGCTGTGCTGTTCACACCAAGCTTTGAGGTACGCAGTTCTGCCGCTTTGCTGATCAATCTTGACACGCAGGAAGTACTTTACCAGAAAAATGCAGATACCCAGTATATGCCCGGCTCACTGGTGCAGATCATGGAAGCCATTGTCGTGCTGGAAAACTGCAACAACCTCAGCCTACGCATCACGGCGGATTCGAGTCTGTATGCCTCTTTTTCCGAACTGGAAAACCCCGATGATGTGCGCTATGCAGACATCCGGAACGGCGATGTGCTCACGGTGGAAGAATTGCTCTATGCGCTGATGCTGACCTCGTCCTGTGAAGCTGCCACACTGCTGGCGAACCAGTTCGGGAACGGCAGCATTCAGACCTTTGTGAGCATGATGAACGCCAAAGCCGTGGAACTGGGCTGCACGCAGACAACGTTTACCAATGTCAGCGGTATCTATGACGTGGGGCAGAAAACCACTGCCAACGATATGGCGATCATCACGACCTATGCCCTGCAAAACCAGAAATTTGAGCAGATCGCCTGTGAAGCAGCGACCTACTCGCCCGCTTCCCCCAATTCCGAACGTCACCCGGACGGCTGGACGTGGACACATTCCAACCTCATGACACAGGCTTCCAGTGAATATTACATGGAAGAAGTCAAGGGCATCAAGACGGCTAACCTCACTGAACAGGGCAGAAGTATCGTCTGCAAGGCTTCCAAAGACGGGAACAATTTCCTTGTCATTCTGCTCGCTGCCCCGTTCAACAACAGCGAAGGCACACTGGAATATTACCACATTGAGGATGCACAGGCACTGTTCCAGTGGGTGTTTGAGCATTTCTCGTTCCAGACCATTCTGTCCGATGCGACCGAACTGGGGCAGGTTTCAGTCCGGAACGGTGACGGCGTGGACTATGTGCTTGTCAAGCCTGCAAAGTCTTTCGGAACGCTCTGGTATGATATGGCAGATGTGGCTTCCATCACGCAGGAACTGGAACTGGCAGAAAATGTCTCCGCCCCCATCAAGGCTGGCGAAAAACTCGGCACAGTCACCCTGAAATTCTCCGGTGAGGACATCACGTCTGTCGACCTGATAGCGACCTCATCCGTGGAGCTGTCGAGGTTCAAGTACTACACAGCCCTCATTCAGCACTTCCCGAAAACGGAATGGCTCACCCGTGCGATCCTGTTCAGCGTGCTGCTCAGTGCGATCTATATTGCGCTCTGCGTGTACTCCCATATTCTGTACGTGAACCGCAAGAAACCGCTGCAGCCCATCTATCTGCACCCCAATTCCGCAGCCGTGAAAAAAGATGCTGCCCGCCGTCCCCGGAAACCCGCACAGCGCAAACGCCCCGCACCCCCGAAAAAACCGGATAACCAAAAGCCGAAATCCTGACAAATCCAAAACAGCCGTCCTGCAAAGGGCGGCTGTTTATGTTAATAATTCCGTAATGACGGCATTCGATACCGCAAAGCCCTCTGGGGTGAGGGCGATTTTTCCGTTCCGCTCCCGGAGATACCCGGCTTTCTGCAAGAGGGGGATCTTCCCTTTGCCGGGAAGTCGCTCCGGCTGCACGCCCTCTGTCAGGCGCAGCCCAAGCATCAGCCGTTCCTCCGGGTCGCAGGGGCTTGCAGAGAGGAGCTGTTCCGGCTGCCGGTCGGCTTCGAGGAAAGCGGCTATATCCTCCGGCACGCAGGATCTTTTCCCGAAACAGCAGGCGTGCGCCCCTGCCCCGATGCCGAAATACGGCTCACAGCGCCAGTATTTCAGGTTGTGCCGGCTCTCAAAGCCCTCCCGTGCAAAGCTGCTGACCTCATACTGGTGCAGCCCGGCATTTTCGAGCGTGTGTACCGCCTGCAAATAGAGGTCGGCTGCCGTGTCCTCATCCGGGCAGCGGGCAAGCAGCGCCGCATCTCCGGCAAGTGCTGTTCCCGCCTCCACTTGCAGCAGATACGCCGATACATGAACGATCGGCAGCTCTGTGAGAGTTTGCAGCGTTTCCGCAAGCAGCTCCGCCATCTGTTCCGGGACGGCAAGCATCAGGTCGCAGGAAATATTCCGGAATCCTGCCGCATACGCCGTCAGCACCGCTTCCCTCCCCTGCTGTGCCGTGTGCGTCCTGCCAAGCAGCCTGAGCTGCCTGTCTGAAAAGCTCTGTGTCCCGACAGACAGCCGGTTGACTCCGGCTGCATACAGTTCACGCAGGTAAGTCTCTCGGCTGCCGGTCGGGTTGTATTCCAGTGTAATTTCCGGTTCGGGGGCAAGGTGCAGATATTTTGCGCAGGTGTTCAGGATGTCTGAAACCTGCGCCGCTGTCAGCAGAGAGGGCGTTCCGCCGCCGAAATAGATCGTGTCCACCCTGTCCGTCAGACCGCAGGCGGCAATATTCCGCCGGATCGCTTCCGTGTAGGCAGCGACTGTCTCTTTCCGGTACGGTACGGAGAAAAAGGCGCAGTAGGGGCATTTCCGGGCGCAGAAAGGAATGTGCAGGTACAGCCCTGTCATCATTCCATGATGCGCAGCGGACGGGTCAGCTTGCCGAAGAACATATTGAACAGAAAACACAGCAGCAGGCTGCCTAAAATAATGCAGACGATCAGAATGCTCGAAAAAACACGCTCCGTGTGAAAGAGATAGATCACCATGACGGCGATAAAAGCCAGAACGGACACGACCGCCGAAAAATAGATCGAAGTCATATCATTGCAGCAGCGTTTGCCGCATTTCGGGCAGGGCTTTCCTCTGGTGCGCAGCGAACCCGCAAGGGCTTTCTGCAGGGGGGAAAAAGTCGGTTCTCCGCAGTGCGGACAGGTAAATTTCTTCATAGCTTCCTCCTATTCATCGAGCTTGAGTACGCTCATAAAGGCTTCCTGCGGCACTTCTACAGTACCAAGCTGACGCATACGCTTTTTGCCCTCTTTCTGCTTTTCGAGCAGCTTCTTCTTCCGGGTGATGTCGCCGCCATAGCACTTGGCAAGCACGTCCTTGCGCATTGCCTTGACCGTCTCACGGGCGATAATTTTACCGCCGATCGCCGCCTGAATGGGGACTTCAAACAGCTGTCTCGGAATGTTCTCTTTCAGCTTTTCGGCAATTTTCCTGCCCCGTGCATATGCCTTGTCCGTGTGGATGATAAAGGACAGCGCATCCACCACGTCGCCGTTGAGCAAAATATCAAGCTTCACCAGCTTCGAAGGGGCATAGCCCATCAGCTCATAATCGAATGAAGCATACCCTCTGGTGCGGGATTTGAGGGCATCGAAGAAGTCGTAGACGATCTCATTGAGGGGCAGTTCATATTTCAGGGTAACACGGGTATCGTCCAGATACTGCATATCCTTGAATGTGCCCCGTCTGTCCTGACACAAGTCCATGACATTCCCCACATACTCCGAGGGGACGAGAATATCCGCCTTGACAAGCGGTTCTTCTGCCTGTGCAATGAGAGAGGGGTCGGGGTAGTTGGTAGGGTTGTCGATATACTGCACCGTGCCGTCCGTGAGTGTGACTTTGTAGATAACGCTTGGTGCTGTGGTGATGAGGTCGAGGTTATACTCCCGTTCCAGACGTTCCTGAATGATCTCCATGTGCAGCAGTCCCAAAAAGCCGCAGCGAAAGCCAAAGCCCAGCGCCACAGAGGTTTCCGGCTCAAAGGAGAGCGCTGCATCGTTGAGCTGCAATTTCTCCAGTGCATCCCGCAGATCGCCGTACCTTGCGCCGTCAGCCGGATAGATACCGGAGAACACCATGGGATTGACTTTCCGGTAGCCGGGCAGTGCTTCGGCACAGGGGTTCTCCGCAAGGGTGACGGTATCGCCCACCTGCGTGTCCCCGATACTCTTGATGGATGCGGCAATGTAGCCGACTTCTCCCGCTTCGAGTGTTCCGGTATTGACAAGCTGATCGGTCGTCATGTAGCCTGTCTCCGTGACGGTAAATTCCGCACCAGTCGCCATCAGCCGTATGGTATCGCCCACGTGCACGGTTCCGTCCTTGACACGCACATAAATGATGACACCCTTGTAGGAATCATAGTAGCTGTCAAAGATGAGCGCCCGCAGGGGGGCAGTTTTGTCGGCTTGCGGGGCAGGGATGTCGGTGACGATGCGTTCGAGCACTTCTTCGATATTTGTGCCTAATTTGGCAGAAATGCGGGGCGCATCCATTGCCGGGATGCCGATGATGTCCTCTACTTCCTGACAGACCCGTTCCGGCTGTGCAGAGGGCAGGTCGATCTTGTTCACGACCGGAACGACCTCTAAATCATGCTCAATGGCAAGGTATGTGTTTGCAAGGGTCTGCGCTTCGATGCCCTGTGAAGCATCCACGATCAGGATAGCCCCCTCACAGGCAGCTAACGACCGGGAGACTTCGTAATTAAAGTCCACGTGTCCGGGCGTATCGATGAGGTTAAAGATATACGTCTCCCCGTCATTCGCCTGATATTGCAGGCGCACGGCTCTTGCTTTAATGGTAATGCCCCGTTCCCGTTCGAGGTCCATGTTGTCTAAGATCTGCTGTTCCATATCCCGTTCAGCGACCGTGCGGGTCTTTTCGAGGATGCGGTCAGCCAGCGTAGACTTTCCGTGGTCGATATGGGCAATGATGCAGAAATTCCGGATATGTTTCGGATCCAAACCGGTTTCCTCCTTACTGTGTGATCGTATGATGTAGTACTGCCTTCTGCCGCTTGAACACAGGTGCAGTCACAGAAATAACTTTCATATTTCTATATTATACCACGCTTTCTTGCTTTTGTCAACTGTGCCATGCTGCCTTAACCATTCCTGAAGCAGCCGCATCAGAGGCTTTATCATGGAACACTTACTATCTTCTAATACGAATCCCTAAAAATCTGACAGATATCAGATTTTTAGGGAATGTCTGCTGTATAGGCTGCAATCGGCTGCACCAATTGCTATATCTTGGGTACTACTTGATGTAGACCCGCTTCATGACCTGCGGTGTTTTAGGCTTGTCGTTAAAGTCCGTAGCTGTCACAGCAATTTCATCGACAACGTCCATGCCGGAGACCACTTTCCCGAAAGCCGCATACTGTCCGTCCAGATGCGGTGCATCCTGATGCATGATGAAGAACTGCGAACCGGCAGAGTCCGGCTGCATTGCCCTTGCCATAGAGAGCACACCACGGGTGTGTTTCAGATCATTCTGCACACCGTTGGCAGCAAATTCGCCCTTGATCGTCCAGCCCGGACCGCCTGTGCCCGTGCCGTTCGGGCAGCCGCCCTGAATCATAAATCCCTCAATGACCCGGTGAAAGGTCAGCCCGTCATAGAAGCCCTGTCTGACGAGCTTCTCAAAATTCTCGCAGGAGATCGGTGCAATGTCGGGATACAGCTCGATCTCGATCTCCTTTCCGTTTTCCATTTCAATAACTACCATATCGTACCTCCGTGATCAGAACAGTGCCACCTTTTCCACGTCTTCCTTGGTAATCGTCACCAGATCCTTGTCTGTGACGGAAACCATCGTGGCAAGGCGGTTTGCCTGACAAGTCAGCGTTTTCTCAAAATAATTGCGTGCATCTCTGCCGTTGGCAAAGCCCGGCAGTTCTGTCTTGTGTGCTACCCGGTCGGCAAAGAACTGATCAACAACCTCTTTCGCCTCATCCGTCAGCTCAAAGAAAGACTTTTCGCAGATGCCCATAAAAATATCCACCAGCTCCTCTGCCGTATAGTCCTCAAAGAGGATCTGCTTGTTAAAGCGGGAACGCAGCCCCGGATTGGAGTCCAGAAACTGCTCCATCAGGTCCGTATACCCGGCGCAGATGACCACCAGATCTTCCCGGCTGTCCTCCATGGCTTTCAGGAGCGTGTTGACTGCTTCTATGCCGAAGTCATTTGAACCAGTATTGGCAGTCAGAGCATACGCCTCGTCAATGAACAGCAAGCCGCCAAGGGCGCTGTCGATGACCTTTTTCGTCTTGATCGCCGTCTGCCCGACATAGCCGCTGACCAGCCCGGAACGGTCTACTTCCACAAGATGCCCCTTGCTGAGTACGCCAAGCTGCTTGTAGATTTTGCTGAGCAGCCGGGCAACGGTCGTTTTGCCCGTGCCGGGGTTGCCTGAAAAGATCATGTGCAGCGATACCGAAGCCTGCGGCAGCCCTCTGTCGGCACGCATCTTATGTACCTTCAGCAGGTTGATGAGACTGGTAAGATCTTCCTTGACACGGGAAAGCCCGGTCAGGCTGTTGAGGTTCTCCAAAAGTGTTTCCAGATCTTCTTCGGGCTCTTCTTCCGGCTTTTCTGCCTGTGTCTCTTCCTGTTTCAGCTTGGGGATGGGGTCTGCCGCCTGTTCAGCAGACGGTCTGTCAGCCGCAGGAGGTGCGCTGGCAGGTGTCTCCATACGCAACTCCGGATTGTTTGCCATCGGGGCAAAGGGGTTAATGCGCTCATGCTTGAGCTTTTTCCAGCTCCGCAGATAGGCAGAGCGGTAGTTTTTCAGCCGCAGCATGAGGGCTGCCATTGCCTTGGTCTGACGGTCGTCATATTTGCCGTCATGGGTGATGAACTCCAGACCCAGCTCATCGAAAAATTCCAGCAGCATCAGCGATGTGCTTCCTTCTGCCGCATCGTTCTGGATGTCTGCATTGATGAACACGGTCAGCAGGGAGAGTATGGTATCAAAGATCGCATCTCCCGAAATGCGGTGCTCCTCCACAAAGCGCACCACGTAGTCCCTTGTCAGGGAGAACCCCAGACAATCGTTGATGATGTCTACCTCCGCATCCCGGATGTTCCGGTCACTGTCGGCAAGGTAGAGCATGAATTTCATGATCGCAAACTGTGCATAGTCACGCACGGACATATGGCTGTCCCTGATACGCATCCCCTGCTGTTCATAGCGGTTGCAGAGGGTGTAGATGTATTGCAGGGTATCGTTCCGGGTATTACGCATACGGCTCATCTCCCATTCTCAGCCGGCGGTGCGGAATGCTTACAGATTCCGCAGCTCCTCCATGCACTTCCGGCAAATCTTCTTATTGTGGAAATCGGTCAGATTCTCGGTCTCACCGCAAGCCATACAGCTCAGATGGCTCTTGCGGAGAACGATCGCATCGTCATCCAGAAAAATCTGCATATAGTCATTGACTTCAAGACCAAGACTCTTTCTCAGTTCCTTTGGCAGTACGATTCTGCCAAGTGCATCCATACGTCTGAAAATTCCTGTGCTGCGCATAATGATCTGCCTCCTGTTAAATTATAATGATTCGCCATCTTCCGGCATTTCCCAGTTGTGATAAACATTCTGAACGTCGTCATTTTCCTCCAGAAAATCAAGGAGATTCTGCATTTTTTTCACATCATCCGGATCGTCCAGCCGGACATAGCTCGAAGGGACTTTCTCTGCTTCGGCAGAAAGCACATTGTATCCCTTTTCCGTCAGGGCTTCCCGCATGGCGTGAACCTGTGCGGGTGCGCATTCCATGACGATCGTATCTTCTTCCAGCGTGAGGTCATCCCCCCCGCAGTCGAAGCAGTCCTCCATTGCCTGATCTTCGTCGATACCAGTATTTTCCACTACCACGATACCCTTGTCCGTAAACTGGAATGAAACACATCCGGTCGTGCCTAAATTGCCCCCGAATTTATCGAAATAGTGCCGCACATCACCGGCTGTCCGGTTCTTGTTATCGGTCAGGCACTCGACAATGACAGCAACACCGCTCGGTCCGTAGCCCTCATAGACCATGGCTTCGTAATCGCTCTTGCTCCCCTCGCCGGATGCTTTCTTGATCAGGCGGTCGATGTTGTCATTCGGTACGTTGTTGGATTTTGCCTTGGCGATGAGGTCACGCAGGCGGGCATTGCTGCTCGGATCAGGACCGCCCTCCTTGATGCAGACGATCATCTCTCTGCCGATTTTCGTAAAGACCTTCGCCTTGACCGCATCGGTCGCTTCCTTTCGGCGTTTGATATTATTCCACTTGGAATGTCCGGACATACACAGTCTCCTTTCATTTCGTTTGGGAAATCAGTTCGTTTCTCATCCCCCACACCGCCGCAAAGAGTTCTTCCATGCGCTGCGTGTTGCCGGTCAGATGCAGATACCCGAACACCGCTTCCAGTCCGGTCGCTTTCCGGTAATCTGCCGGGTCGGCACTTTTCGGGGGATGGACAGAGGCATTCCGCCCCCGTCTGTAAATCGCCTGTTCTGCCTCCGTCAGCTCGAGCCGTTCCGCAGCCCTCGCCTGAAATCCGGCGCAGACAAACTGTATTTTTTCACTGTGCAGCTTCTGCACAGGCATATTCGCTTGTTCCGTAAGGGCAGACCGCACCAGCACCTCATACACACTGTCACCTAAAAATGCCAGTGTCAGCGGGCTGTACTGCTGTGCTTCTGCCTCTGTCATCTTACCTGACATAATCAAATGCAAAGCCGCAGACATTGACGGTATCACCCTCCTGCACGCCCATTTCCTCCAGCTTGTCAATGATGCCGCTCGAACGCAGCACACGCTGGAAATATTGCAGCGAGGAGTAGTCCTCCATGTTCACTGTCCGCAGGATGCCCTCCAGCCATGGCGCTTCCACGTAATAGATGCCGTCCGCCTTTTCCACCTCGAACGGTTGTCCGCTTTCCGGCAGTGCCACGGGAATGGGTTCGGGTTCATAGACCCTGACAGGCGGCAGTCCGGCAAGTTTCTCCCCGATCGCCTGTATCAAGGCTTTTGTCCCCTCTGTGGTCGCAGCAGAAATGGGAAAGAACGGCAGCCCCTGCCCCTCGATATACGCCCGCAGCGATGCGATCTGTTCTTCCGTGGCAAGGTCGCACTTGTTGGCAGCAACGATCTGGGGGCATTGTGCCAGTGCTTCGCTGAAATTGGCAAGTTCCCGGTTGATGATGCGGAAATCTTCTTCCGGGTCACGTCCCTCGATGCCGGACACATCCAGCACGTGAACGATCAGTCTGCACCGTTCCACATGGCGCAGGAACTCATGCCCTAAGCCCACGCCCTCGCTTGCGCCCTCGATCAGTCCGGGGATGTCCGCCATGACGAACGAACGCTCCTCGTTCAGCTTCACCACGCCGAGTACGGGCGTTAAGGTCGTAAAATGGTAGTCCGCAATTTTCGGGCGGGCAGCGCTGACCACGGAGATCAGGCTGGACTTGCCCACACTCGGAAAGCCAACCAGTCCCACATCGGCAAGCAGTTTCAGTTCCAGTGTCACCTCAAAAGCCTCCCCCGGAAAACCGGGCTTGGCGAAGCGTGGGATCTGTCTTGTGGATGTGGCAAAATGCTGGTTGCCTTTGCCCCCTCTGCCGCCCTGTGCCAGTACATGGGGCGCATCATCGGAAATATCCGCCATAATTCTGCCGGACTGTGCTTCCCGGATGAGCGTACCCCTTGGTACCTTAATGACAAGCGGCTGGGCGCTTCTTCCGGTGCAGCGTTTTGCCGCACCGTTTTCGCCATTGGGAGCAGTGAATTTCCGCTTGTAGCGGAAGTCAAGCAGGGAGGACATACTGTCATCTGCCACGAAAACCACATCGCCGCCTCTGCCGCCGTCTCCGCCGTCAGGACCGCCGGCTGCCACATATTTTTCCCTGTGAAAGGAGACTGCACCGTCTCCGCCGTCGCCGGCTTTGATGCGTATTTTCGCCTTATCGACAAACATCGTCTGTACCTCCCTCCTGCTGTGTGAAAACGAAATCCCAAGCTTCAGAACAAGCCTGGGATTGTCATTCATTAGTCAGCGTAAACACTGACACGCTTACGGTCACGTCCCCAGCGCTCAAATCTGACTCTGCCGTCTACCATTGCAAACAGCGTATCGTCAGAGCCCTTGCCTACGCCGATACCGGGATGAATATGTGTACCACGCTGGCGCACGAGAATGCTGCCGGCAGTCACCATCTGTCCGTCCGCACGCTTCACGCCGAGGCGCTTGGATTCGGAATCACGACCGTTCTTGGTAGAACCCATACCTTTTTTATGGGCAAAGAACTGCATACTGAGATTAAGCATTGATTACACCTCCGAAACTGAGATCTGGATCGTCCCCGGAAATTGCCCGGAGACACACTGTAAATGCACAAGCAGCCCCTCGAGCACACGCACACCGTTTCCGGTCGGCTGTGCTAAAGTACAGGCGACCGTGTTATCCTCCGCCCGTACAGCAGCTTTCTCCCCGAACTGTTCGGTAATGAGATTTGCCGCAAGCTGCACGGCAGATGTCACTGCCGCACAGACGATGTCTGCTCCTGCATCTGCATACCCTGCGTGTCCACTCACGGAGAACCCGCAGAGTCTGCCGTTGTTTTGCTGGAAAACAGCCCGAATCATGTTATGCCTGAATGGATTCGATCTGTACCTGTGTGTAGGGCTGTCTGTGACCCATCTTACGCTTCTGACCCTTCTTGGGCTTGTAGGTAAAGACGGTGATCTTCTTGCCCTTGCCATTCTTGAGCACCTTAGCGGTAACAGCTGCGCCCTCCACATAGGGGACACCCACCTTGATACCGTCATCCGTGCCAACGGCTACGACCTTGTCAAAGGTCACAGCGGATTCTGCCTCTGCGTTGAGCTTTTCGATGAACACGATGTCACCTTCCTGCACACGCACCTGCTTTCCGCCAGTTTCGATTACTGCGTACATTTTTCGGCACCTGCCTTTTCTTTGAACTCGCTGTATCGGGCGGCATCCAAATGCACTTGCAGAAACCCGGCACAAGCGGCTTTATTATTTTACCACATTTCAGGCAATTTGTCAAGGGTTTTTTCAAATTTTTACTGTTAAGGCAGCACTCTTAAAAACTTTTTCAGAATCCGGTAACATATTTGCGGATTTTTCTGTACGTCTCCCATGAAAAGTACCCGCTTCCTGCTGAAACGGGTACTTTGGGTTTATTTGACATTCGCAGAAACCGGAAGTCCCAGTTCCTTGATCGCACCTGCCACCAGTCCTGCCACGGCATTGGCGCCTTTCTCCGTGAAGTGCGTCATATCGGTCGAACCCTCGACAGCGCCGCACAGATGATACTGATAGGCAGCATCGTAGCCGATACTGTTATAGTGATCAACCATCAGTGTGTTCAGGTCAATGCAGGGGATCTTATACTTCGCCGCAAGGCTCTTGCACGCATCGCAGTAGTTGGTGTAGCTGTTGACAAATTTGCCGTTGGAGTATGCTTTCAAGCCGATGACCGTTGTCACCAGAATGGGTGTTGCGCCCTTGTCCAGTGCGCCCTTGATGTACTGCGTCATGTACCATTCATAGGAACCCTCTGCCGGGTTATCTGCATTGCCGCAGACCGGGGCATAGCGCTCCGCATTTGAGGCAGCGGAATCGTTGATGGCGAACTGCACAAGGAGATAATCCCCCGGCTGGATCGCATCGAGAATGGTCTGCAATCTGCCATTGTCATAGAAGCTCTTGGAACTGCGCCCCGCAATGGCATGGTTGGAAACCGTCACACCCTCCGTGAAATAGTCCCCCAGATAATAGCCCCAGCCCTGCTGCGGTGCATAGCTGGCACGATAGGACTGCACGGTGGAATCGCCTGCAATGTAAATGGTCGTCCCCTGCGGTGCGGGTTCCGGTTCTGTCGGCGGCTGATAGGTTTCAGCGATCGGCTCGTCCGTCCATTCCGTGCGCAGGTAGTCCATATTCGGACCGCCCTCCGCCGTGGCGGAAGTCAGACGAATGAGGTTCGCACCGGCGATCAGCGGCAGCACAATGGCACGTTCCTGCCATGTTGTCCATGCCTCTGTTGAGAGGAAATCCTGCATCCAGTAGTCCGTATTGGCATTGACCTCGATCTTCATCAGCCGGTTGCTGGCACTGCCGTTGGCAATGTGGAACGTGCACA
The DNA here is from genome assembly GCA_947629905.1 of uncultured Clostridia bacterium. Classification (GTDB taxonomy): domain Bacteria; phylum Bacillota; class Clostridia; order Oscillospirales; family Ruminococcaceae; genus UBA3855. Next base: position 6,216 of record CANRFM010000003.1, on the reverse strand, counting down.
GATAATTGCCGTCTTTCGGTACGTTGACTGTAAATTCCACAAAGCTGAGATCGTTGTTGTCCAGATTCAGATACGCATCAGACGTAAAGCCTGTATTGACATTTTCTGTCAAGCCCTTGCTGTACGCTGCATCAATGGCATAGTAAACATCCTTGCCCTCTGCCACAGAGGTGATCTTCCCCTTGCCAAGGACAAAATCCCGCATCACTGTCAGATCGTCCGTATTGACTTTCGCATCGCCGTTGAGGTCGGAGACCCTGCGCTGTGCGTGGGTAATGCCCTCCTCCGAAAGCGCCCGCTTCATCAGCGCTTCATCGAACACATCCACCACGCCGTCTGCATTCAGGTCGCCCGCTGTCACTGCCCCGGCTGAAGTCACCGCATTGTCAATGAACCACGTCTGACAGGCGTGTCCGTTTCTCTCCCATTCCTGCACATTTGCACCGCTGTCAAGAGAAGCATCCTTGACCTCGACGGCACTCTTGCCGTCCGAGACCTTTGTGGTGATGATATAGCTGCCGTCGTCCTGTTTCAGGAAACGGAACAGCTGTGCATCCGAACCGCTGTCCGACCAGATACCGACATTGGTACCGTTGACCGCTTTGGCTTGGTAAATGTCGAGATACTTGCTCTCATCGGCTGCACTGACGAGGTGATAGTAATTGTCCTCTGCCGGAACAGCTTTCCAGAGTGCCAATCTGCTGTCAATGCCGGGGGCCGCTTGCTGTGACACATTCGTGCCCGGCGCAGCATCCAAGGAAAGATACTGGTTGGAATTTCCATTCCGGAGCATGAATACCTCCGGCACACCCTCCAGTACATCCCCCTGCGGACCAGCTGCACTGCCGCTGAACAGCAGCCCTGCCATGATCTCCGCAAGTTTGGTCGAGCCTGCTTTGCTCTGGTGCAGGTCATCATCGGCTGCATAGTATTCCGCCATGCCGTCAAAGCCTACGGAAAGCCCAAATTCCTGCCACGGTGTGAACAGGTCGATGACTCTCACATTCTCCGCTGCACCAATGCTGTCCAGCTGTCCGCCGAACCATCTGCCGCCAAGCAGCGGACTGCGGTTCAGGTCGCTTCTTCTTCCCTGCTGCTTGACAAGAACGACTTCCATGCCCTTTTTCTTCGCACGCTGTACCATGTCTGTCACAACAGCCGTGTACTCGTCTGCGTTGGAATAGTTCGTATCATTGATACCAATGGCGATCACATAGTAGTCCCCTGTCCTGCCGTAGGCTTCGATCGCATCGAACTGTCCGCCGTCCACGAAACCTTTGGCATACTGACCGCTTGCTGCCATGTTGCGCACCTGATAGCCTTCCGCAGCCGTGCCGTCCAGAAAATCGCCAAGAAGCTGCCCCCAGCCATGCTGTGCTGTATCGGCTGTATTGTAATAATTGGCGACTGTAGAATCCCCGCAGAGCCAGATCGTAGGATTCGTCTCGCCTGTGGTATTGAGCTGCGTGATCTCTACCGCACTGATAGAAAACGGCGTGTTCGCCCGTCCGGCAACTGCCTGAATATTGAGCTGCCCGTCTGTAACAGGAAGCTGGAACGTGTCAAAGGCATTGTTCCCGGTCAGGTTGATGAGCTGGAGCATCCCTTCCGCTTTGATGCTGGTGCGGCTGGTGTCTCCGGTCGCAACGGAGACCTGATACAGCCCTTTGGGCAGGTCAACGTTGAACGTCGTCTTGTCGGACGTGAACTGCACCGCATCGCTCCACGAGCCGCCGCCGGAAGCAGCCACATTCTTGACACCGGAAGTATCCGAAAATCCGTACCCGGCTGAGGCGTTGTAGCCATCTGCAGCACTCACGCCCGTGAAGCCGGATGCTGCCCCTCCGCCGCCGAGGTCGAATTTCCACTCCGTCTGTGCTGCTGCGACCGGCGCAGATACACCCGCAAAGCCGGTCAGCGCTACTGCGCAGGATAAGATCGTGCCTATGATCCTTTGTCTGATCGTTTTCATACTATTCCCCCTTCTGACTTTGTGAACGATCAATGTCTTTATATTTTATTTTACCTTAAACAATATCAAATTACAATGAACAAAAGCAGCGTAAACTGACTATTTATATTATATTTGAACCCTGTTCCGGAAAAAAGAAGTGCATTCTTGAAACAGAACGCACTTTTCGGATCGATTTCAGCTAATTCATCCTTTATTCATCAAACGCAGGTGCAACATTGCCGGCGCTGTCCAGAAGTTCTTGCTTTCTTTTACGGGAAAGCCGCTTGATCTGCACCTCCCGGCGCATGGCTTCCGCACGTTCCTCGTGTTCCTCCGCATAGACGAGCTTCACCGGGAGCCGGGAGCGGGTGTATTTTCCGCCTTTTCCGGCGCTGTGTGTTTTCAGCCGTTTCGGGAGATCGTTCGTCCAGCCCGTGTAAAACGTACCGTCCGCACATTGCAGCATATAGGTATAATTCATAGGTCCGTCTCCACTGCCTGTCCGGCAGCAAGGCTTTCCGGTACAGCAAGGATCCGCTGATTGGCGCTGCCCCGGAAATGCAGCTCCAGACTGCGCAGCTCCTCCACAAACCGCCCGTCGATCAGCCAGTCCGTCACGGAAAGCAGCTCACCGATGCCGTTTTCTGCCCGGTGTTCGTACAGATACTCAAACTTGTACCCCGTGTAAGTGATGATGTTCAGTCCGAATTTCCGCACTTCCCTGCCAAGTTCCGCAAGCGCCTGCGCCTGACAGAACGGCTCTCCCCCACTGAACGTCACGCCGTCCAGCAGCGGATTTGCCTGTATTTTAGCAAGCAGCTCCTCCGTGGTGACTTGCTTTCCGCCTGTGAACGGATGCGTCTGCGGATTGTGACAGCCCGGACAATGGTGCGGACAGCCCTGCACAAAAATCGCAAACCGCAGCCCCGGTCCGTCTACGATAGAATCGTTGACCGTGTCAGAAATTGTCAGCATCCTGCACCTCCTGCACTGTAGAAACGTTCACCCTCCTGACGGAGGGTGAACCGGTCAAATTTACACGTTATGTTTCACTCTGTCCTCGACCTCTTTGCGCTTAGCATCATTGAAGCGGTCAAGTGTGCCGACCAGATAGCCGGTAATACGGCGGATACGCTCAAAACCTACCTTGTTGTGGTCTTTCTCCGGTCTGCCGCACAGGGGGCATTTATCCCCGATAATGCCGGTATAGCCGCAGATCGGGTCACGGTCTACCGGGTGGTTGATCGAGCCATACCCAATGCCGGATTCTTTCATGCAGCGGATGATCTTCTCAAAGGCTGCTAAATTCTGGAGCGGATCGCCGTCCAGCTCCACATAGCTGATATGCCCTGCATTGGTCAATTCATGGTAGGGGGCTTCGATCTTGATCTTGTCAAAGGCACTGATCGGATAATACACCGGAACATGGAAAGAGTTGGTATAATAACTTCTGTCTGTCACGCCGGGGATGATGCCGTACTTCTTGGCATCCATCTTCACAAAGCGCCCGGAAAGTCCCTCTGCCGGTGTTGCTAACAGGGAGAAATTCAGCTTTGTAGCCTTGGATTCCGCATCCAGACGGTTGCGCATTCTCGAAATGATCTCAATGCCGAGCGCACGGGCACGGTCGCTCTCGCCGTGATGCTCTCCGATCAGGGCTTTCAGGGTCTCTGCCAGTCCAATGAAACCGACAGAAAGTGTACCGTGTTTCAGGACTTCTGCTACGCTCTCATCCGGACTGAGCTTTTCGGAGTCGATCCAGATGCCCTGTCCCATCAGGAACGGGAAATTGCGGACTTTCTTGGAACACTGAATGCGGAAACGATCCTTGAGCTGGTCGATCGCCAGATCCATCAGCGCATCTAAACTTTCATAGAACTTGTCTATATCATGGTTTGCCTCAATGGCAAGCCGTGGCAGGTTGATCGAGGTGAAACTGAGGTTGCCCCTGCCGGTGACGATCTCACGGCTGGGATCATGGACGTTGCCGATGACTCTTGTCCGGCAGCCCATGTAGGCGATCTCCGTGCGGTAGTCCCCTTCCTTGTAATACTTGAGGTTATAGGGGGCATCAATGAAGGAAAAATTCGGGAACAGGCGCTTTGCCGAAACACGGCAGGCAAGCTTGAAGAGGTCGTAGTTCGGGTCTTCGGGGTTGTAGTTGATGCCCTCCTTGATCTTGAAGATGTGGATGGGGAAGATCGGTGTTTCGCCGTTTCCAAGTCCGGCTTCATTGGCAAGGAGAATATTTTCAATGACCATGCGCCCTTCCGGCGTGGTGTCTGTGCCGTAGTTAATGGATGAGAACGGTGTCTGCGCACCGGCACGGCTGTTCATGGTGTTGAGGTTATGTACGAGGGCTTCCATTGCCTGATAGGTGGCACGGTTGGTCTCCTTGTAGGCGTGCTTGGCGGCAAATGCCAGCACTTTCTGTGCCGTTTCGGCATCCGTCCGTTCGGTGAGCCATGCCGCAGCACGTTCGGCAAAACCATTGTCATTGGCAAGCACCGGAAGAGTCCCCTCTGCCTCCATGGCAGAGAGCAAGGCATCTGCCTGTTCCTCGGCATTGTCCATGCCAGCCAACAGCTCCAGTGCCCGTGCGATGTTCTGCTTGTAGCGGGCAACATAGGTCTTGCGCACGCCGTCAGCCATGGCATAGTCAAAATTGGGAACGCTCTGCCCGCCGTGCTGGTCGTTCTGGTTGGACTGGATGGCAATACAAGCAAGTGCCGAATAGCTTGCAATGTCATTCGGTTCCCGCAGGAAACCGTGTCCCGTGGAAAAGCCATTCTTGAACAGCTTGATCAGGTCGATCTGACAGCAGGTCGTTGTCAAAGTCAGAAAATCCAGATCGTGGATGTGAATGTCACCGTTGGAATGTGCCTTAGCGTGTTCCGGCTTGAGGACATACAGCTCATAGAACTCCTTTGCGGAAACGCTGCCGTATTTGAGCATCGTACCCATGGCTGTGTCGCCGTCAATGTTGGCATTCTCCCGCTTGATGTCACTGTCCTTGGCGGCGTTGAACGTCAGCTCGTTGAGGACGGTCATCAGGTTGGTCTTCATTTCCCGGGAACGGGTACGCTCGTAGCGGTAGAGGATGTAGGCTTTCGCCGTCTGGGCGTGTCCACGCTCGATCAGCACCTTCTCCACCAGATCCTGCACCTGTTCTACAGTAGGCGTATCGCCGTACTTGGTTTCGCAGAGCCTGCAGACCTCCTCTGCAACACGGGTCGCTTCCTCGTAGTCCGTTCCGCCGACTGCCTTGGCAGCCTTGAATATCGCATTGACTATTTTTTCCACGTTGAACGGTACTTTCCGTCCGTCACGCTTTGTAATATACATCAGCATTCCGGTTACCTCCCTCTATACAAGATGTTGTGTATGTTTATTTTCGCTATTTTTAAGTATACAGCATAATTCCCCGCTTGTCAATAGTTCATTGTGCACAATATGAAGTGCAAAAATATGGTTATATTATATAAAAAACAAGCTGATTTGCGTTTTTTGGCAGATAAAAAGTCCCTTTCGGGGCGGCTTCTTCCTGTTTCCCTGATTTTTCCTGCAACCACAACATATTGTGGTTGCCCTGTTTGTTGAAAACACCGTTTTTTTACTGGTTTCTCCCAATATTCCGGGAAGAAGTTCTGTGGAAAATCCTTTTTTCCGGGATCTCCCTGAGAGTATATTGCGCCGGCGCTTTTTCAGAAAAACAGATGCCGCATTTATTTTAAGGACAAGTCTTGCTTTTTTTTGCAATATCTGTTATAATACTATTATGTGATTATCTGCCGGCTTGCTCCGGCACATGGGAGGCTTTTCATATGAATATTGCGATCGCACAATCCGGCGGTCCTACCTGCGCTATCAATGCAAGTCTGGTGGGCGTTTTCAAGCAGGGACTGCTGACCGGGGACATTGATGCCATTTTCGGCTCGATCAACGGTATCGAGGGCATGATCAATGACGAACTGATCAACCTGAAATCCATCATCCGCACCAATGAGGACATGGAGCTGCTCCGGCAGACACCATCGACCATGCTCGGCTCATGCCGTTACAAACTGAAAGATTTCGAGGACGATCCCACGGACTACGAAAAAATTCTGGAAACTTTTACCACGCACCGGATCGGCATCTTCATCTATATCGGCGGCAACGACTCCATGGACACGATCAAGAGGCTGTCCGATTACGCGATCATCAAGGGACATTCCCAGAAGTTTTTGGGCGTTCCCAAGACCATTGACAACGACCTGGCC
>CANRFM010000002.1 GCA_947629905.1 uncultured Clostridia bacterium | reverse complement strand
GTCTTTCTCAACCGAGCGTGGCAGAGGTTCATTGGGGTACTCTTCAAATCACCCTAAAATCTATTATACGAGGATAACTATATAGCGATTTCATGGGCAGAGAGTTCATCGTATACATTTGATGAAGCAATTTTCAGGATAACTGTTACACTGCCGGAGGATGTGCAGCCGGGGGACTTTTTTAGCGTGGAATACTTACCGGTAGCACCCAGTGGTCGAGAATGCGATTGGAGTGATATGTCAACGGGCAGCCACTATAATGCATCCTGTGTCAATGGCGGAATCAGCATTACAGGAACTGCGGAACCAGAGCCGGATACCACAGAACCCACCACAGAGCCAACTGAACCCACCACAGAGCCGACTGAACCCACCACAGGATCAACAGAACCCGACACGGAAGGTGAAGAACCTGTGGCTTTCCCGATGCTGTCCATTGAGGAGATGACCTTGACAGCATCACAGGCAGCAGGGCAGACGGTTACACTCGATGTATACCTGAAGTCGCCGGTCCTGACGGGTTTTACCATGGTGCTGCAATATGATGAACGCCTGAAAGATGTTAAAATAAAATCGCTGCCGATACTGAGAACTTCACCTGCTTTGGCGTTCTCGGATAACAATATGGGGCTTGCATGGTCGGAGAAAGTCGATAAAGCACATAGATTCGATGGAGCAATTTTAAGGCTGACAGTTACACTGCCGGAGGATGTGCAGCCGGGTGATGAATTCCGTGTGAAGTACTTACCGATATCGCCCAACAACGTGAAATGTCGGTGGAGTGATGTCACAACAAATACACAATATGAGGATAGTATGACCTATACCAATGGCGGTATTACGATCATTCCCGACAGGACAGCCGTTTCCGGTGACCTGAACAATGACGGCAAACTGGGACTGAATGACATGGTATTGCTGCAGCGGTATGCGCTTTCTGCCAAGCAGCTCACTGACAAACAGCTGGATATGGCAGACCTCAACGACGACGGCGTGTGCGATGTATTCGACCTTGCCCTCATGAAACAGGCGCTTTTGTCCTGAGTTCTTGAGACAAGATAAAGGGGAATTTTTATGAATGCAAAAAAATGTCTGGCTGGGCTCATGGCAGTGCTTTTTGCGGTTCTGTCTCTTGCATTGCCATTGCCCGGAACAAGCACTGCGCCTTTGCTGGAGGCGGCAGCTTCTGATACGTATCCGGAACTGTCCATTGAACAAAAAACTCTGACTGTCTCAGAGGCAGCAGGGCAGACAGTCACGCTGGATGTGAATCTAAATTCACCGGCTCTAACACGTTTTCTGCTCATGCTGCACTGTGATGAACGCCTGCAGGATGTTGAAATTGAATCGGTGACGGTGCAGCATTTGGGGGAATACACAGCTTTTTCGGAAAAGCACCTTGATAGTGATAACTATCAGGCATTCTTATGGAAGAGCGCAGAAGAGCGAAGCTTCGATGAAGAGATTTTAAGAATGACAGTTACACTGCCGGAGGACGTGGAACCGGGGGATACATTTTCTGTGTCCTATTTATCGAGCTCTCCGCTTACCGGAGAAGTGTGCGAGTGGAACAACAATTTGACCGGTATGCAGTATGCGGATAGCTTAGTCTATCTCAACGGTGGTATCCAGATCGTAGAGGATCAGCCTACATCCGGCAGTTGTGGAGATGACTTGACATGGGAATTTGATAAAAGCACCAAAACGCTGACGATTAGTGGAACAGGAAAAATGGATGATTATGGTACTCGTCCATGGAAAAATTTGAACATTGTACAAGCTGTCTTTTGCTCTGGGGTCACTTCAATAGGGGATAATGCTTTTTCTGGATGCAAATCACTTTCTTTTGTAAAATTTCCAGATACTTTATCATATATTGGGGATAATGCTTTTGGTCATACAGGATTGTATTCTGTAGTATTTCCAGATAATGATATATGTATCGAAGGGGCATTTCAACACTGTGATAGATTGAATTATGTATCTTTTTCAGAAAGTATGCAGGATATTGAAAGAATGATTTTTGAGGGTTCTGAAAATATACAAGGTGTTATATTTAATAATCCAACCTCCTACCCAGATGCCTATATATCACCAGATATTTTTAATAGATTCGAAACATTTCATGGTACAATTTATGGATATGCCAATTCTGTTTCGCAAACCTTAGCTGAAGCAAAGGGCTATAACTTTGAGATAATAGAAAATGCTCCTGAAATATCAGAATATACATTAGGAGAAATCACATGGGATTTTGATGAAAGTTCCGGAATATTAACTATTAGCGGAACGGGAAACATGATGAATTATAGATTTGACATGGATGATGAATCTTTACAACCGGAATGGTATGATCTTAGGGACAGTATAAAAGGAGTAGTGATTGAAGAAGGAATTACCAGTATTGGAGCAGGTGCTTTTTATAATTGTGTAAATCTTGAAAGTATAAAATTGCCTGATAGTCTGAAAATTATCGGCTTTGCTCCGTTTGAAAATTGTAACTCTATTACAAGTATAACCATTCCAAGTAATGTTGCGTTTATTGCGGAAGGTGCGTTTTACTCATGCAAGAAGCTTTCTTCTATTGTGATAGAAAATCCGAGATGCGAGATATTTGATGCGTTTGATACAATACTGAATAATGATGTAACTTATAATGGGATAATTTATGGCTATCCTAATTCCACCGCCCAAGCCTATGCGGAGAAGTACGGCTACACATTCGAGAGTTTAGGCGCAGCCCCCGAACCGACCACCGAACCAACTACCGATGAACCGACTGACGAACCGACCACAGTCCCCGGCGATCTAAATAGTGACAGCACACTGGATCTGACCGACCTGATCTTGCTCCAGAAGTATCTGCTTGCCGCAGAGCCGCTCACAGCAGAGCAGCTTTCCGCAGCCGACCTTGACGGGGACGGCGTGTGCGATGTATACGACCTTGCCCTCATGAAGCATACACTTCTTTCCTGAGACCGCAAGCCCCACAGCGGGCAAGCGATAAAAAAAGCCGGAAACTGCCGCACAGTTTCCGGTTTCTTTTATTTTGTATCGGGTTCAGGCTTTTGCAGATGCAGCAGCACCCCGAAAAGAATCAGCAGCACCACCCCGAGGACTGCCGTCACGACCGCTGCGGTCATCGTCCGGTGCGTGAACAGATTCAAATAGCCCAGCACCGCCGCAAAGATCTGCGGGTCTTTGATGACGAACCCCGAAAAATAATCCGTCGCTGTCACATACACACACGGCGCAAGCAGCAGCAGCCCTGCGATCAGCGCCGCCAGCCCTGCCCAGTAACACAGGTGCGCCCATTGTTTCCGGTCGAGCAGTACGAGCGCAAGCAGCAGCAAAAGTGTCACCACCACACAGCCGACCGCTGCCGGGGAGAGGTATTTCATGTAAGGCTTGGCTTTTTGCAGCCAGCCGTTCTGATACATGACGGAGAATTTGAACGTATCCACCGTGAAGAGGATCTTGTCCTCTGCCCCGGCGGTCACATCGGCGATCTTCTGCTCGTAGGTCTCGTCTTTGGCGTAGCCGTTGGTGTCGGCATAGTCTTCAAAGAAAGCCCGCACCGCAGCTTCCATTTCCGTGAAATCCATAGTGAGCGCAAAACTGTCGCTCCGCCCGTGCAGATAGTCGAATGCCTGTTTCGTGCTGCCCGCAATGCCTTCCTGAAGCGCCTCTTTGTCGATCGCATCGAGAAAGACCTCTTTCGGGATGCCCGTGCTGTTCTCCCTTGCCTTGAAATAGCTCTCCAGCGAGGCATATGCCTTGTCCGCCAGTGCCTGTTCTTCCGTGACCGTGGCAAAGGTATCCGCATTCAGCAGAACGTGCTGCACGAGCAGGACACCTGTTGTCCCCACCAGCGCAAACACCAGCAGCACCGTCAGCAGCACCGAGGGGATGTAGTGTTTCAGCTTCATTCCTGCACCTCCCCGGTCTGGTAAAATGCCTTGCTGACCAGCTCACAGACCACCCCGAGCCGCATAGAGGACGTACCAAGCACCTGCGCTTCACAGGTATAGAGTGTCAGCCTGTCCTCTTCCGTGGGAAGCACATAGGTCTTGTCCGTGTTCTCAAAGCTGACCTGCTCCGTCACCCGGTACGTGAATGCCCCATATTCCGTGTAAAGCACGACCTCATCGCCCGCTTTCATCTGATTGAGGTCGGCAAAGAAGGTATTCACGTGTGCATCGATGACCACATTTCCGACCTCGCCGAGAACCTTAGAACTGGACGACTGACAAGCACCCCGTTCAAGCAGCTCCGCACTCGAACCCCAGTACACAGGCACGGACAGCGAAATGGCATCGCATTGCAGCACGGCATACTGTTCGCCGAAAGCGGGGCGGATGACCTCGCCCTCCTCCGCCAGCCCCTCAGAGGGCTTTTCGGTGGGGATGTCCTCATTTTCGATAATGACAAGCCCGTTCGTCCCCGTGGACGGATCAAGCTTCATCTGATCCATGAACACGATGTTCAGGTAGGATTTAATTTTATCATACGGCACGGCAAGCACTGCCGCACTCAAAGCCGTACACAGCACGGCAAGAAATACCCCCGTCAGGATGTAGACGGGGAGTGCGCTTTTTTTCTTCTTCTGTTCCAAAATGCCGTCCTTTCCGCAAAACGGGACAGGCAGAACACCGCCCGTCCCGCAGCGAGATCATTCTTCAGTTTTCCGGATGTAGCGATACAGCAGACCGATACCGGCAGCGGAGACCAGCACACCGACACCGGCGACTGCCCACTTCCCGGAATAATCGATCCCCGTTTCGTCAATGGTGATGCCCACAGCGGACTTGTCGATGATCACACCATCCTCGTTGCGCATTGTCAGGGCGATATTGTCATCCGAGATCTCATCCACGGACACATTCATGCCCATCGCTCCGGCAGTATCTACCAACCCCTGCACGATGTCCGCTTTCTGATCGACCGGGAGCTGCTTGAGGATGCTGTTGCGCTCCTCATTGGACAGGCTGTCGATAAATGCCTGCCGTTGATCTTCGGGGAGGGAATTGACATATGCCCGCTTTTCTTCCAGCGTCATGTTGATGAAATCCTTGGCAGGGATGCGATCCTGCACCGCTTCTGTGGCAGGAGGTGTCTGCGTTTCCGTGACGGTCTGTGCAGCTTCCGTGGCAGCCGGTGTCTCCGTGCTGCCGCCGAGCGCATCGCCGATCTTGTCATCCGTGTCCGTGATGTAGTCATCGAGCGCATAATACGCCTGCCAGAGGTCGGCTTCTGTATAATTGCCGGATGACCATGCATTATAGCCCTGCTGCACCTGACTCTCCGAAAAACCGGCACGTCTTGCCTTTGCGGCAACATCATCCGGTGAGATCGCCGATGCCGCAACACCAGACATACAGAGTACAGACAGCGCTGCTGTCAGAGCAGCAAAGTGAAATTTCAGCTTCATATCTTACTCCTTTCCTGAAACGAAAAGCCTCTTCCTGATACTATTATACCAGAAACGCCGTGAAAAAGCAAGAGCCAAAATATACCCATTTCCAAACTATTCTTCTTCCGGCTCGGCGTGCTCGGCAAGATAGTTTACCAGATCCCCGATCGTCCGTATGGTGTCCACTGCCTCGTCCGGGATACGGATGTCCGTAGCGCTTTCGATCGAAACGATCAGTTCCACTGCATCCATGGAGGAGCAGCCCAGATCATCCAAGATATCCGTTTCCTCTGTCAGCGTGTCAGCATCCACACCGAACTGTTCTGCAATAATTGCTGCAACTGCTTCAAAATCCATTACAGGTTCCTCACTTTCCATGTTTTCTAACTGTATTATAATGGAAAAGTTCATTCCCGTCAATAGGCTAAATGACAGTCTTTTGCAGGTATATGGACATTTCTTTGTGCAATATGCTGTTTGCTATTACATTCTGTAAAAACCTGTTCTGATATTACGAAAAAAATCACCGTTTTCAGAAAAAATTACACGAAAACCATTGCGTTTTTCCGCAATTTGTGATATGCTATAAGTATAAGCGCAAAGGAGGACACTATGCAGAACTATACACTGATCGGCTGCCCGTTAGGGCATTCTATGTCACCGTTTATACATGAGCGGCTGTTTGCACTGTCCGGCAGGGAAGCAGCTTACACCCTCACGGAGATCCCTGCCGGCAAGCTCCCGGATACCATGCCGGCATTGCGGGCACTGGAGGGGTTCAATATCACCATTCCCTACAAGGGGGACATCATTCCGTTCCTCGATGCACTGGACGAGACCGCAGAACGCTACCATGCTGTCAACTGCGTGGCGAACCGGGACGGGAAAGCTGTCGGCTACAACACGGACTGCACGGGCTTTTTGCGGAGTGTGGAGCAGTTTGCCCTCGGCGGCAAAGTACTGCTCATAGGCTGCGGCGGCGTGGGGCGCATGATGGCGACCGAAGCTGCCCTGCACGGGGCAGACCTCACCATTGCCGAACCGGATCAGCCGAAAGCACAGGCGCTTGCGGACGAGCTGCGGCAGAGCGTTCCGGGCGTGAAAATTACCGTCCTGCCCAAAGCAGAGCCGGGCAGCTATGACCTGCTGATGAATGCCTGTCCGGTCGGTATGTACCCCCGCAGCCATGCCTGCCCGGTCACGGAGGAAGTTATTGCCGGGAGCAAGGCAGTCTTTGACGTGATCTACAACCCGACGGAAACACTGCTCCTGCGCAAGGCACGTGAACTCGGCAAGCCCGCCGTGGGCGGTGCGGCAATGCTGGTTTGGCAGGCAGTACGGGCGCATGAGATCTGGTACGGCGGCAGCTTTACACAGGAAGCCATAGCGCAGATCATTCAGGACATGGAACGGGAGATCGACCGGCTGTTCCCGGCAGAGGGGGCGGCACAATGACGATTTTTCTGTGCGGCTTCATGGGCTGCGGCAAGAGTACCATCGGTCAGAAATTGGCGAAAAAGCTGAACTGCCCGTTCACGGATATGGACAGCTACATTGAGGAACAGGCAGGTATGCGCATCCCGGAGATCTTTGCAAAGCACGGGGAAGCGCATTTCCGTGACCTCGAAACGAAAGCAATCCGGGAACTGGCAGGGCAGCCGGGTGTCATTGCCTGCGGCGGCGGCGCTATGCTCCGGGAGGAGAATGCCAAGATCGCACGGGAGAACGGGACGGTAGTTTTCTTAGATGTGCCGTTCCGGATGTGCTACCAGCGCATTTCCCAGACCGACCGTCCGATCGTGCAGCGCAGCACACGGCAGGAGTTACAGGCGATCTACCAGAAGCGGCAGGGCATCTACCGCCGGCACAGCAATTACCGGATCGAGGCAATTCACACCCCGGCACAGACGGTGCAGGAGATCACAGAAACATTGGGACTGTTAGCAGAATGAGGAATGCATATGATCGTCTATAATGCAGAAATTTATTCCATGACAGAGGATATGCACTTCTACGGCTATGTGGAGGTGCAGGACGGCAAAATTACTGCCGTCGAACAGGGAAAACCCGGAACGGTCTCCGAGGGGGACATCGATGCCAAGGGCGGCAGACTGCTGCCGGGATTCATCGATGCGCATACGCATTTGGGGATCATCGAGGACGGCATGGATTTTGAGGGGGACGACTGCAACGAGATCTCCGACCCTTTCACGCCGCAGCTCCGGGCGCTGGACGGCATCAATCCCTACGACCGCTGTTTTGCGGAAGCAAGGGCGCAGGGCGTAACATCCGTGATGGTCTCGCCGGGCAGTGCCAATGCCTGCGGCGGCGAAATGCTGCTCATGAAAACAAGCGGCAGGTGCGTGGATGAAATGGCAATTGCTGCCTGCGGCATGAAATTCGCCCTCGGTGAGAATCCGAAATCTACTTACGACAGCCGTGATGAAGCCCCCGTGACACGTATGGCAACAGCGGCACTCATCCGGGAGGGCTTGCAGAAAGCAAAGCTCTATTCGGAGCGCTTGCAGCGGTTTGAGGAACACCCGGACGAGGAAGAAACACCGGAATTTGATGCCAAGTGCGAAGCCCTGCTGCCCCTGTTAGAGGGCGATCAGAAAGCGCATTTCCACTGCCACAGGGCGGATGACATCTGCACGGCAGTGCGCATTGCGAAAGAATTCGGGCTGGAGTGCGTGATCGTACACGGAACGGGAGCGCATATGGCAGCGGAATTGTTCGGGGAGTGGGGGCTTTCGGTCATCGTCGGTCCGATCCTCGGCAGCCGGAGCAAGCCGGAACTGCGGGAAATGGAGCTGCAAAATGCTGCCATTCTCCACGAACACGGCGTGAAAATTGCCATCTGCACCGACCATCCGGAAGTGCCGATCCAGTATCTCCCCCTGTCGGCAGCACTTGCCGTCAAGGGCGGACTGCCGAAAGAGACAGCGCTCCGGGCGATCACGGCAGATGCAGCGGATATTTTAGGCGTGTCCGACAGGATCGGGCGCATTGCAGTCGGACTGGATGCGGACATGGTACTGTTTGACGGCGATCCGCTCGATGTGATGCGGGATCCGGTCTGGGTGATGATCGGCGGAAAGATCGTAACGGGGTGAATGCTATGAGAGAACTGACTGCACAGGAGATCACGGATGCAGTGGCATCGCTGTGTATCCGTGCCAATAAAATATTACCGGAAAGTCTGGAAAAACAGATACAGGTATGTGCTGCCTGTGAACGATCTGCGGTCGGGCGTGCTGTCTTTGACGACCTGAAAGCGAATTTGCAGGCGGCACGGGAGGAAGATCTGCCCATCTGTCAGGACACGGGCATGGCTGTTGTGTTCGTGGAGCTGGGGCAGGAGGTACACATCACGGGCGGCACACTCCGGGAAGCGGTGGACAGGGGCGTGGCAAAGGGCTATACAGAGGGCTTTTTGCGCTGTTCCATTGTCGGCGATCCGCTTGAGCGTGTCAACACGGGCGACAATACCCCCGCTGTGCTGCATCTCGAACTGACGGAGGGCGACAAGGTGAAGATCGCCGTCTGCCCGAAGGGTTTCGGGAGCGAAAATATGTCACAGCTGAAAATGTTCACCCCCGCCGCTTCCCGGCAGGATATTGTGCACTATGTGGCGGATGTACTGGCACAGGCGGGGAGCAACCCCTGTCCGCCGGTCGTGGTCGGCGTGGGGATCGGCAGCAATTTTGAGGGGTGTGCGCTGCTGGCGAAGAAAGCCCTTTGCCGGGATGTTTCCGTCCGCAATCCGAAACCCCTGTATGCCGAAATGGAGCAGGAAATGCTGGAAGCGGTCAATGCACTCGGCATCGGTCCGCAGGGATTCGGGGGTACTTGTACGGCACTGTGCGTCAATATTGAAGCCGGCGCAACACATATTGCGGGTCTGCCGGTCGCCGTGAATGTCGGCTGCCATGTGACCCGCCACGCAGAAATCATTCTTTAAGGAGGAAACGGGTATGAAAACAACCATTCTGGAAGGCGTTCTGATGCTGGTGAACAGCGTGTGCTACTTTGCACTGAGCAAGAAGGACAAATTCAATCTCTTGCTGGGGGCAATGTGGCTGACAGCCGGTGTGCTTGGCGTGACGGCAGGTGTCATGCACCTGATCGACACGGACGAGGAGGACGATATTCCGGAGGAAGCGGCTGAATAAGCCGCTTCTTCTGAGACAGGAGGAGCGCATATGCTGTTAGCGATCGACATTGGCAATACCAATATCGTCCTCGGCTGCTTTGACGGGGGGCATATCCTGTTCCGGGAGCGTGTTTCCACGAATCAGCAGGCGACGGATCTGGAATATGCTACCCGTATCCGCATGGCGCTGGACATCTATCACCTGCACCCGGAGGACATCACCGAAGCGATCATTTCCTCGGTCGTTCCCTCGGTCACAGCGACCCTCCGGCAGGCGATCGGGAAGTATCTCGGCTGCGAGACAATGGTCGTGGGACCGGGTATCAAGACCGGGCTGAGTATCGTCATTGACAATCCTGCACAGCTTGGCAGCGACCTTGTGGTGGATGCCGTGGCAGGGATTCAGGAATACCCGCTGCCGCTGATCATCATTGATATGGGGACGGCAACGACGCTTTCCGTTGTGGACAGCAAGAAGCGCTATATCGGGGGCATTATCATGACGGGGGCAGCCGTTTCCATGGAAGCACTGGTGCGCCGCACGGCACAGCTCCCGAAAATCGCCTTTGAAGCCCCGAAGCACGTCATCGGCACAAACACGATCGACTGCATGAAAAGCGGTGTGATGTACGCCGGCGCAAGTGCGCTGGACGGCATGATCGCCCGCATCGAAGAGGAACTCGGCGAATCCTGCACCGTTGTGGCGACAGGCGGACTTGCGGGGGTCATTACACCTTTGTGCAGACGGGAGATCATTCTCGACGATGATCTGCTGCTGAAAGGGCTGTATCTGATCTACCAGAAAAATAAGGGATAGAATGCTTTCAGGGGAGAATGACAAGTGCAGTCATTCTCCCCTGTAAAATTGTATTGGCTATTTTCCGAGCATACCGGTCAGCAGTTCCATCAGTTCAACAATGTCAAACGGTTTCGCCACATGGGCATTCATGCCGCTATCGAGCGCCTGCTGTTTGTCATCGTCAAAGGCATTGGCAGTCATTGCTACGATCGGGATAGAGGCAAGTTCCTTGTCCTCCAATGCCCGGATCGCCTTTGCCGCTTCGTAGCCGTTCATCACGGGCATCTGAATATCCATCAGGATCAGCGAATAATAGCCATGTTCGGCATTCTTCACCTTTTCCACGGCAATGCTGCCGTTTTCGGCTTTGTCGATCAGGAATCCGTTAGCAGTCAGCAGTTCCTCAGCAATTTCCCGGTTCAGCTCATTGTCCTCCACGAGGAGCAGGCGTTTTCCGGCGGCAGTTCCGGGTGTGTCGGGCACGGTTTCCGGCTGACGGGAAACCGCATGGTCTGCTGCCGCTGAGATCAGAATATCCCGCAGCTCCGAGAGGAAAATAGGCTTGCTGCAAAATGCCGTCACGCCGACAGCTTTTGCTTCGTCCTCGATTTCCGTCCAGTCGTAGGCAGTAATGATGATAATGGGTGTCGAATCGCCAATGACACTGCGTATCTGCCGGACCACTTCCAGTCCGTTCAGGTCAGGCAGCAGCCAGTCAATGATATAGGCGTGATAGTCCTCTCCCATTTCGTGCGCCTGTTTGGCGTGGAGGACTGCCTCTTTCCCGTGCAGCACCCAGTCAGCGTGCATACCGATCTGCCGGAGCATTTTGGAAACGCTGTCGCAGGTAACAAAGCTGTCGTCGGCGATCAGTGCGTGAAGTCCCTTCAGGTTTTCCGTGTCTTTGTGTTTCCGGGGTTCGGATTGCAGACGGAATTCCAGATCGATGATAAATTCCGTCCCCTTGCCCTGTTCGGATTCTACTGTGATCGTTCCGCCCATGGCATCGATGATATTTTTGGTGATCGCCATGCCGAGCCCTGTTCCCTGAATGCCGCTTGCGGTGGTGTTCCGTTCCCGTTCAAACGGTTCAAAAATATGCTCGATGAAATCCTTGCCCATGCCGATCCCCGTATCCTTGACACGGATCTCATACGCACCGTATCCCGTGGGGGCGCTTGGCTTCTGACAGATCGAGAGCGCAACCGTTCCGCCGGGCGGCGTGAATTTGATCGCATTGGAGAGCAGATTCAGCAGCACCTGATTGATGTGGAGCTTGTCACAGCAGATGTCCTCATCGATCACGTCAATGGTGTCCATGTAGAAATTCAGCTGCTTGGACTGCATCTGCGGCTGGAGAATGTTCCGCATATCCCGGAATATTTCAGAAATGGAGCAGTCCTTTTCCTCGATGTTCAGCTTGCCCGATTCGATACGGCTCATGTCAAGCACATCATTGACCAGTGAAAGCATATGGTTGCCGGAGGAAAGGATCTTGGCAAGGTATTCCTCGGTCTTTTCCCGGTTGTCAAGGCACGTCTGAACGAGTGTCGTGTAGCCGATGATCGCATTCATGGGTGTCCGGATGTCGTGGGACATATTGGACAGGAAGATGCTCTTTGCCCGGTCGGCGGCTTCGGCTTTGCGGAGCTTTTCGGAGAGGACAGCCTGTTCTACTGCCTGCTGTGTCAGAAGCTTGGCATTGCGCCTTACCCAGAGGTAGTAGATGAAGATCACCCCTGCCAGAACAATGCCTAAAACAAAGCATATCCGCCGGACCACGAACACATTTTCAAAGGCGACTTTCTCCGGTATCTCCACTGCCAGCGACCAGTCGTTCATGCCCATGGGTCTGTAATACATATAGTCCCAGCCTTCAGTTGCCTGTGTGCGGAAGATGACATATCCCGTATGCAGGGCAAGCAGATCTTCCGTGTACTCATTCCAGTCGAGTTTTCCCTTGGTTTCACGGGGATAGATGCTCAATTCAAAGTCGCTCATATTGCCCAGTCCCTCATGGGTGGGGTAGGTATCGAGGAGCAGATCGCCGTTGCGGGTGTCGATGATATACACGCTTGCAGAGGCTTCAAAGATGGTCTGATTGTTCAGACTTTCGGGCAGTTCGGCAAGGTCGGTGACACCGTACAGCAGAGCGACCGTCTCGCCGTCCCGGACGATGGGGACAAAGTGCCGCAGAACGGGCACACCCGTAAAGACATTCTCCGACCGTTCGGAGATATGTTCTCCCAGTGTGACTTCCTTCTGAAAGGAGATCTTATCGGTGGAGATCTTCTGGATACTGCCGTCCGGCGACAGCAGGGAGTTATCCGGCAGGAGTACCCGCACCTGCATCGTCTCCATCAGGATCTCGTTGGTCAGCATGACCTGTGAAGCGGTATCTATGGAAAAAGTCTCCAGCCCGGAGAGCATTTTGGCAGTGGCATTGAGTATCTCACTGTCACGCCGTATTTTGACTTCCATTTCTTCGGTAATGGTCTTTACGCTTTCTTCCATGCGGCGCAGGGAACGGTTCCGCAAAGTAATATCTATCCCGATGTAAGCCGTTATCAGCAGTGCAACGATGATGACGATCACAACGCCGGTAGCTGTCAGGCTTTTATCGTGTATGGTTTTTTTAGGGTGTTCAGGCATATCTATTCTCCCCTTTGCTGTGATTTCCCAATATCATTACCCAATATCATTATACTATATTTCCGGCTTGAATGCAATAGCCTTTTTGAAATTTTACACGGACGGAAAAACCAGCTGCACAGAAAATGCACAGAATGGATAGAATTTTCTGCCCAGTTCTTGTGCGGTTTTCATAAAAAAGAGAAACAGTCCACAAAATGATGTTGATTTTTTATACAAAATATGTTACACTATTGTTAATAGGGTGCGGTGTTTGCACCCATTGGGCTTTAGTTTTATTTCATCAAGGAGGAAGATACGCATGAAACCAATGAAACAAATCGGGAAGCGGTTTCTGGCGAGCGTTCTGAGCGCTGCACTGTTCACCTCGTCCGCTGCTGCCGCACTGACCCGTACCACGCCTGTCAAAGCGGAAGCGAATAATGACTACTATCAGGCTCTGGCGCTGTCGCTGTATCTGTACGATGCCAATGCCTGCGGCAACGATGTCGATAACGGACCGCTGACATGGAGAGGAAACTGCCATACTTACGATGAGTTCCCCGGCGGGTATCACGATGCCGGCGACCACATCAAGTTCAACCTGACCATGGGATTTGCAGGGTCGAGTCTGGCAATGGCTGACTACCTCAATCCGGGTGTATTCGAGAAGGCAGGCTGCAAAGACCACCTGATCGCCATTCTCAAGCGCAATGCGGACTACCTGATGTCCACGACCATTCTCAACGGCGACAGCGTGGAAAAGATCGCCCATGTGGTTGCGGACGGCAATGTAGACCATGGCATCTGGTCAAGTCCGGAAGTGCAGGACTATCCCCGTCAGGTCTACTACCTGACTGCCGGGAGCAATAACTCTGCGGTCTGCGGTGAAATGGCTGCTGCACTGGCAGGTACTGCCTATGTGGTCCAAGATTCCGATCCGGCATATGCGGAGACTTGTATCAAGTATGCCAAGGCTCTGGTCAATTTTGGTAAAAACAATGTCGGCAACAATATGGACGGTCTTGCTGGTTTCTATGACACAGAGGCACAATATCAGGATGAGATCGCAGTTGCAGAGGCATGGCTTTGGCTCTGCGGTGCAGGCAGTAAGCCTACCCTCGTGCCGGAGGGCGGCGGCAAGTACAGTGAAGGCGCTGGTTATGACGGCTACAGATACTGCTGGAACAAGGTATTTCAGGGCTATGCTGCAATGATGTACAAGGCGACCGGCGACAGTATGTGGGCAACAGAACTGCAAACCGAGATCGACAAGCAGGGCGGTCTGAGAGTCGGCACTTACAATGGTGACGGCTGGGGTGCTGCACGTTATAACTGCGCTTTGCAGATGAGCGGCTATGCCGTTGCCAACGGCGATACCTCCAACCAGTATGCAGAAGCCGGCAAGTGGCAGATGGACTATATCCTCGGCGAAAATCCCACAGGTTACAGCTTCCTGATCGGCTATGGCAGCAAGTGGCCCACCCACTATCATCACCGTGCTGCCAACCCCGGCGATGGAGATCCGGCAAAAAATCCGGAAGCAAAGTACACGCTGTACGGTGCGCTTGTAGGCGGCATCGATGCAAGCGGTCAGTATGAAGACAAAACAGACGGGTATCAGTATACAGAACCGGCTCTCGACTATAATGGCTGCTTTGTGCTTGCCTGTGCAGGGCTTGCCGGGCTGTACGGCGGTTCGGATGCAGGTGCTTCCAAGATCGTCGGCAGTGCAAGTGAAGTAACCTATCCGTTCGATTTTGGCAGCGGTGCTGTAACGCCTCCCACCCCCACAGAATCGGAAGATCCCAAGGATACAGAAGCAACAGACAAAGACGAACCCACAAACCCCACCCCCACGGAAAAACCCTCTGAGGGGACTAAGCCCGGTACTTTCACGGAATCCGGCAATGCAAAGTGGACGCTCGATGTCACAGGTGCTACCAAGGTGAAGATCACCTGCAAGACCAATTCCAACGACACGGAGATGAACGGCATCTTCACTGCCAACGGCGCAAATACGGACTGGAAAACCACCGCAAGCGGCGGTACATATACGGTAGAGTATGAAGTACCGGAAGGACTGACAAGCCTTGATTTTCAGGTGTGGTGGCCTACTACCACAACGATCGAAAGTGTGGAGCTTACGGTCAAGGGAGCAGTCGAAGAAACGACCGACCCGGTAGAGCCTACTACGGAGAAACCCACCGAAAAAGAACCGGATACAACTGAAAAAGAACCGGACACGACTGAAAAGACCGATACAGAAGTGAATTACGGCGACCTCGATGGTGATGGTGTCATCAAGCTGACGGATGTCATTACCCTGAACCGTTTCTTGATGAACATTGATACAAATCTGTCAGACCAAGCACTTGCCAATGCAGATGTCAATGAAGATAATGCGGTCGATGCATACGATGCACTGAATATTCTTATGTGTGTCATTGAACTGATCTCCCCCTCTGATTTCCCGATCCACTAACGAATAAAGAAGCCTGCTCCCATGGGGCAGGCTTCCTGTTTGCGGGTGTGACAGCATAAAACAGGCATCTCCCTTTCAGAAGATGCCTGTTTTTCCAAATCGCTTGGAGCTGATGACCGGATTCGAACCGGTGACCTACGCCTTACCAAGGCGTTGCGCTACCACCTGTGCCACATCAGCAACCTTATATAGTATAGCACATTTTCATATGTTTGTCAAGTCTTTTTCAAAAAACAAAAAAAGTTTTTTGCGTGCTCTGTTCTGATCCTGTTTCTGATGAAGTTTGGAAAACGAAAAAACGCAAAAGGCTTTACATTTTCCGGAATCTGTGTTATAATAGAAGATGCGGCAGACCTCCTGCCGCAAGACAGACCAGAAACCGGGAAATTCCCGCAAAAGAAACGGAGTGTACCGCATGAGCAAAAAGAAGAAGCAGAAGAACGCCAACCATACCGGAAAACGGGTGCTGGATGTGCTGCTGTCCGTAGCACTGGTAGCCGGTGTTTGCTGCGGCGGCGTGTATGTTGCTGCCAAAAGTATCCCCATCGAACAGACACCCCTTTCCCCCACAACCGAAATGGAACTGCCCACCGAAACCGTCCCCGAACCGACAGGTCCGGTGTTTGACAGTGCCGATGTGGAAAATGCTGTCGTGTTCAACAGCCCCCTCATCCTTGTCAACAATGACTACCCCTGCCTGAGCGGTGAGGACGGACTTGTCAGCCTTTACGAAAAGAAACTTGAAGCCGACAGCCACAGTTTCTCTGTCAAGGACGACACCGTGCAGGTGCAGGCAGAAATGGCAGATGCCCTTATCGCTATGCTGAATGATTTTTACGAGGCGACCTATGATGATAACATCATCGTCCTCTCCGGCTACCGTTCCAAGGAACACCAGCAGGAACTGTATGACGAAGATCTGGAATCGACAGGGCTGGACTATTCCGAGCGTGTGTCCAAGCCCGGCTACAGCGAACATCAGACCGGCTGGGGCGTTGACCTGAGCCTGTATGACGGTTCGGATTATGACGGAACAGGCGTTTACGAATGGATCAACGAACACTGCGCCGACTATGGCATCATCCTGCGCTATCCGGAAAACAAGACCGAGATCACCAATATCCAGTACGAACCGTGGCATTACCGCTATGTCGGCAAGCCCCATGCTGCCTACATCATGCAGAATGACCTCTGTCTGGAAGAATACATTGACCTGATCAAGGAATACCCCTACGAGGGCGAGCACCTGCTGTTCACCGATACGGACGGCAAGACCTACGAGATCTACTATTGTCAGGAAGATGCCGGCTATGATACGACCTCTGTGCCGGTGCTGTCCGGGGCAAACTACACGGTGTACGGCAACAATATTGACGGCTTCATCGTGGCAGTGGAGACCGGGGAACAGCCTGTGCCGGAAACTGCGGCAACAGAACCCGATGCGGATGCCGGAGAGGAGTCCGGTGAAGATTCTTCCGTAGAGGATTCGGGTGAAGATTCCGGAGAGGATTCTTCTGCCGAGGAGTCCGGTGAAGATTCTTCCGCTGAGGATTCCGGAGAAGATGCCGGGGCAGATGCAGAGTAACGGCTGAATAAGCAAGAGGAGGAGCAGAAACTATGTCAGTTTTTCGTGTGTATGTCGAGAAAAAACCGCCCTATGCCGTGGAGGCGCAGTCCGTTTTACAGGACATCCGCACGGCTTTGCGGCTGAATGTGGACGGTCTCCGCATTCTCAACCGCTACGATGCCGACCGCCTGTCCGAGGCGGACTTTCACATGGCAGTGCCGACCGTATTCTCCGAGCCGGCTGTGGATACCGTGTATTACAATCTGCCCGGTCTGAAACAGGGCGAGCGGATGTTTGCCGTGGAGTACCTGCCCGGTCAGTACGATCAGCGTGCCGACAGCTGTGAGCAGTGCATTCAGATCCTCACGCAGAAAGAACGCTGCCGGGTGCGCAATGCACGCATTTACATTGTGTCCGGTAAGCTGAGCGGTGCGGAGTTTGAACGGCTGAAACACTACCTCATCAACCCTGTGGAGAGCCGGGAGGCTTCCCTCGAAACGTTCCGCACGCTGGACACGGTCTATGACATTCCCGAAACTGTGGAGACACTCGAGGGCTTCATCCGGCTGAATGAAGCAGGGCTGAATGCGTTCCTCAAGGAATTTGGGCTTGCGATGGATCTTGACGATATTCGTTTCTGTCAGGACTATTTCCGGAACACGGAAAAGCGTGACCCCACCATTACCGAGATCCGCATGATCGACACCTACTGGAGCGATCACTGCCGGCATACGACTTTCCTCACGAACATCCAGAAAGCCGAAATTCCGACAGATTACATCCGTTCTACCTATGAGCAGTACCTTGCCGACCGGAAAGCACTCGGACGGGCGGACAAGCCGCTGACCCTCATGGATCTGGCGACGATGGGCGCACGCAAGCTCAAGGCGGACGGGAAGCTGCCCGATCTGGACGAGAGCGAGGAGATCAACGCCTGCTCCGTCAAGATCAAGGCAGATGTGGACGGCAAGGACGAGGACTGGATCCTGATGTTCAAGAACGAGACGCACAACCACCCGACCGAGATCGAACCGTTCGGTGGGGCGGCGACCTGCCTTGGGGGGGCGATCCGTGATCCGCTTTCAGGGCGGTCGTATGTCTATCAGGCAATGCGTGTGACCGGTGCGGCAAATCCGCTCGTTCCGGTCGAGGATACCATGGCGGGCAAGCTGCCGCAGCGGAAAATTACCGTGGGTGCGGCAAACGGCTACAGCGCTTACGGCAATCAGATCGGGCTTGCGACCGGGCACGTTGCCGAAGTCTACCACCCCGGCTACGTGGCAAAGCGGCTTGAGATCGGCGCTGTACTGGGCGCTGCCCCGGCTGCCAATATCCGCCGGGAAGCACCCGTTCCGGGTGATGTGGTGATTCTGCTTGGCGGCAAGACCGGACGGGACGGCTGCGGCGGTGCGACAGGTTCTTCCAAATCGCACACGCTTGAATCCCTCGAAAGCTGCGGTGCAGAGGTGCAGAAGGGAAACCCTGCCGAAGAACGCAAGTTACAGCGGTTGTTCCGCAACCCGGAAGTCACTGCCATGATCAAACGCTGCAATGATTTCGGGGCTGGCGGTGTGTCGGTTGCCATTGGCGAACTGACGGACGGGCTTATCATTGATTTAGGTGCCGTGCCGAAGAAATATGACGGTCTGGACGGCACGGAAATTGCGATCTCCGAATCGCAGGAGCGGATGGCTGTTGTGGTGGCAGCCGAAGATGCGGAACGCTTCATTGCCGAGGCAGGCAAGGAGAATTTACAGGCGACCAAAGTTGCCGATGTAGTCGCCGAACCCCGCC
Organism: uncultured Clostridia bacterium; assembly: GCA_947629905.1. GTDB lineage: Bacteria > Bacillota > Clostridia > Oscillospirales > Ruminococcaceae > UBA3855. The sequence goes on along the minus strand of CANRFM010000002.1, from coordinate 132,890 downwards.
TGAAAATGGTCTGGAACGGCAACACGATCGTTGACCTGTCGAGGGAATTCCTCAATTCCAACGGTGCTGTGAAGTTTACGGATATTGCCGTAGAAGCCCCGGAGGATATCCGGGCAGAAGTGCCGGACGACACGGCAGACAGCTGGCTTGCCATGATGGCAGACCTGAATGTCTGCTCGCAGAAAGGGCTTGTGGAAAAATTTGACTCGACCATTGGTGCGGGTACGGTGCTGATGCCTTACGGCGGTGCTTACCAGATGACACCCTCACAGGCAATGGCTGCCAAAATTCCGGTGCTGCGGGGGGAGACGGACACCTGTTCCCTGATGGGCTGGGGCTATAATCCGTCTGTCAGCGACCACAGCCCCTACCACGGTGCTATGCTCGCAGTCATCGAATCCATTGCCAAAGTCATTGCTGCGGGCGGCAAGCGCAGTCAGTGCTATCTGACGTTTCAGGAATATTTTGAGCGCACACAGAACGACCCGAAGCGCTGGGGCAAGCCCCTTGCGGCGCTGCTTGGCGCATACAAGGCACAGCTCGAACTGGGGTGCGCTTCTATCGGGGGCAAGGACTCCATGTCGGGCACGTTTGAGCATATAGACGTACCGCCGACGCTGGTTTCCTTTGCGGTATCCACGGCAAAGGCGCAGAATGTTGTTTCCACGGAATTCAAGGCTGCCGGGGACAAGGTCATTTTACTCCAGCCGGAGTATGACGGCTACGGGCTGCCGGATTTTGAGAGCGTGCGCAAGACCTTTGACAAAATGGAGCAGATCATTGCAGACGGCAGGGCAAAAGCTGTCTGGACGGTCGGCTATGCCGGTGTTGCCGAGGGCATTGCCAAAATGTGCATGGGCAACCGGCTGGGCTTTACGTTCTCCGGGATGCTGTCGCCGACCGTGCTGTTTACGCCTTGTTACGGGGCATTCATCGTGGAGCTGAATGGCGATGCCAAGCCGGATGAAACGGTCATCGGGCAGACGATACGGGAGTACAAGATCTACACGCTCGATTATTCCGTCTCTATGGAAAATATGCAGCGTGCGTGGGAAGAGAAGCTCGAAAGCGTGTTCCCCTGCCGCATCCGCACGAACAGCAAGACTTTGGAGGCGTACAGCTTCAGGGCAGAAAGCCGCCCTGTACCGGCGGTGCACTACGCAAAGCCACGGGTGCTGATCCCGGTATTCCCGGGTACGAACTGCGAATATGACACGATGCGTGTCTTTGAACGTGCCGGCGCAGAGGTGGAGACGCTTGTCATCCGGAATCTGTCGGCAACGGACATCGAGGAGTCTGTCAAGGCGGCGGCAAAGCTGATCGGCAATGCACAGATCATCATGCTGCCCGGCGGCTTTTCGGGCGGTGACGAACCGGACGGCAGCGGCAAGTTCATCACGGCATTCTTCCGGAATCCGGCAGTACGGGATGCGGTTCATGAACTGCTGCAAAAGCGTGACGGGCTGATGCTGGGTATCTGCAACGGTTTTCAGGCGCTTGTGAAACTGGGGCTTGTGCCGTTCGGGGAGATCCGGGATATGACGGAAGAATCCCCCACGCTGACGTTTAACACGATCGCACGGCACCAGAGTATGATGGTTTGCACACGGATCGCCTCGAACAAGTCTCCGTGGCTTGCGGACTGTCAGCCGGGCGACCTGCATACGGTTGCGATCTCGCATGGAGAGGGGCGCTTTGTTGCGCCGGAGAGCCTGATCCAGCGCCTTGCGGCAAACGGTCAGATCGCTACGCAGTACGTAGACCGCAGCGGCAAGCCGAGCATGGACATCCGCTATAACCCGAACACTTCCATGTGCGCCATTGAGGGCATCACCTCGCCGGATGGCAGGGTGCTTGGGAAAATGGGGCATTCGGAGCGTATCGGCACGAACATCTGCAAGAATGTACCCGGTGAGAAAGACCAGCACATCTTTGTGAACGGTGTGAAATATTTCCAATAAACAGCAAACCCCGTGCGCTTGTGACGCACGGGGTCTTTTTGTTCCCGGTGAGGGCTATTCTTCTGTATCGTCTGTATCGTCCTCTTCCTGTTCGTTGTTGTCGGTGTTTTCCTCGTCTTTGCCGCCTTTGCGGGCTGCGACAGCACAGATCGCAAGCAGCACAAATGCCGCACCGCCCACGATCACCCAGAGAAAAATATGGGTGTTGTCATTGGTTGCGGGGTTCTCCGCAAGCATTGTCAAAATGTTCGCAAGCATGATTTGCCTCCTTTTCTGTTCGCATCCGGAAAATACTTTAGCTCTTTGCCTTGGAAGAAATTTCCTGCATCAGCTTCGTCAGCAGTTCTTCGACCGTCATTGTGCCGAGATTATCGCCCTTTCTGCTGCGCACAGAAACTGTCTGCGCTTCGACCTCATTGTCCCCGATCGTGAGCATATACGGGATCTTGTCAAGGGTCGCTTCCCGGATCTTCTTGCCGATCTTCTCCGCACGGTCATCAATGGCGCAGCGGATGCCGGCATTGGAGAGTGCTTCCTGCACCTTTCCGGCAAATGCAAGGTGCCGGTCGGCGATCGGGATGATCTTCACCTGTTCCGGTGCAAGCCACAGCGGCATTGCCCCTGCAAAATGCTCCAGCATATATGCCAGTGTGCGCTCAAAGCAGCCCAAAGAGGTGCGGTGGATGATATACGGGTGCTTTCTCGTGCCGTCCTTGTCGATGTACTCCATGCCGAATTTTTCCGCAAGCAGCATATCGATCTGGATCGTTACCAGTGTGTCCTCCTTGCCGAACACATTCCGGTACTGAATGTCCAGCTTCGGACCGTAGAATGCCGCTTCATCAATGCCGATCGTGTAATCCAGTCCCAGATGATCCAGAATATTGCCCATGACACGCTGTGCCTCGTCCCACTGTTCTTTCGTACCCTCGTACTTGTTCTTCGGGTTGGCAGGATCCCACTGGGAGAAACGGAACGTGCAGTCCTGCAAGAGTCCTACGGTGTCGAGCATATACTTCGCCATTTCCAGACAGAACTTAAATTCCTCCTCCAACTGGTCGGGGCGGAGGATGAAATGCCCCTCCGAGATCGTAAACTGCCGCACCCGGATCAGCCCGTGCATCTCCCCGGAGTCCTCATTCCGGAACAGGGTGGACGTTTCTGTCAGGCGCATCGGCAGATCACGGTAGGAACGCTGGCAATTGAGGTAGACCTGATACTGGAACGGACAGGTCATCGGGCGCATGGCAAAGCATTCTTTCGTCTCGTCCTGCGGGTCGCCGATCACGAACATCCCGTCCAGATAGTGATCCCAGTGTCCGGAAATTTTGTACAGTTCCCGCTTTGCCATCAAGGGCGTTTTCGTCAGCAGGCAGCCGTGTGCCTGTTCGTAGTCCTCGACCCATCTTTGCAGCAGCTGTACCACCCGTGCGCCCTTGGGGAGCAGAATGGGCAGTCCCTGCCCGACATAATCGACCGTTGTGAAATATTCCAGCTCTCTGCCGAGCTTGTTGTGGTCACGGAGTTTTGCTTCCTCACGCCGCTGCAATTCTTCATCAAGCTGTGCAGCCTTGGGGAATGCTGTGCCGTAAATTCTCGAAAGCGACTTGTTTTTCTCGCTCCCTCTCCAGTACGCACCCGTGCAGGACAGCAGTTTGAACGCCTTGACAGGTTCGGTCGTCATCAGGTGAGGACCGGCGCACAGGTCTGTAAAATCCCCCTGCCGGTAGAAAGAAATGGGTTCACCCTTGCCGGCGTGCTCCTCGCACAGCTCTACTTTGTAGGGTTCGTCGGCATCTTTCAGCGCCTGCAATGCCTCCTCCGGGGCAAGCTGATACTGCTCGAGGGGGAGCTTTTCCTTGACGATCTTCTTCATCTCTGCTTCGATCTTGGTCAGTTCCTCCGGCGTGAAGGGGTGCTCTGCATCGAAGTCATAATAGAACCCCCCGTCAATGGCAGGACCAATGGCAAGCTTCGTCTCCGGGTAAAGGCGCTTGACAGCCTGTGCCAAAATATGGGAAGCTGTGTGCCAGAAGGTCTTCTTTCCCTCTGGGTCGTCAAAGGTCAGCACCTCAAAGATGCAGTCCTTTGTCACGGGTGTCCGCAGGTCGCAGACCACGCCGTCCAGCTTCACGCAGCAGGCAGCCTTATACAGCCCCATGCCGATGCCCTTGATGATCTCCGCAGCGGAAAGATTCTCCTCCGTTTCCCGGATGCTTCCGTCTTTGAGTGTTAATTTCAGCATAACCATTTCTCCTTTTCTTCCATTTAACTGATGGCTGACAGTTCTGCCTGCCATTGTGCCTGCAAACTTTCGATGTTCTGTCTGGCGGCATTGATGCGGCTCTGGCAGCTGTTTGCCGCTTCGATCCTGCGGGCAGATGCCCGGTACTGCTCCGCCTCTGCCCGTGCGGCGGCTGCGCCTTCGGTGTCGCCGCTGCTTTCGCACTGGACGGCACGGCTTTCCGCACCGGCGGCAAGATTCTGGTACTCCGCAGCACTCTGCCCGACCAGCGACGGGTTATAATCGGCAGAAGCCATGCAGCTGTCGATCGTGCTTTGCTGCTGTGCGATCAGGCTTTCGTACTTGGCATTGATCTCGCTGATCTGTGCCTGCACATCGGCAGAGCTGCCCGTGCCGGTATGCGTTTCCGTGGTGTTGGTGCTGGCGGTCTTGCCGGTCTCATCGGTTTCCCCTGTCATTCCGGTGACCGCAGTCGTCACGGTCGTGGAGGTGTTGGACTTGGATCTCGTGTACTGTGGGGAACGGTCGGTCACGATCCTCGTGGTCGTTTTATGAAACGGCTCGTCCGTGGTCTGTGCGGCTGTGGAAACGGCAGTGGTTATTACAGTTTCCGGCATGGTCTCTGCCGGAACGATCTGCATGGGATTTCTGCGGACAGAAAACAAGATCAGCAGGAACAGCGAGATCAGAATGGCTGCCGCAAAGATGCCCATGATGACAGTGTTTTTCTTCTCCATACAGCCCCCTAATCCACGACTTCACAGGCGGAAAACTGCTCCATCAGTGCATTCCGGGCGGCTTTCACGCCATTCCGGAACGAAATGACAGCGATCACCCAGAACACCGGAATGACCGGCAGCAGCAGTGCGTGAGCCTTTCCGAAAATTGCCGCAAGCACGGGAACGACCGTCCAGAACGCCATGAACGCATACATCAGCTTCGGGAGCTGCATATCCGCCCACAGCAGGCAGCCATCTGCATCCGGCAGGATCTTCATCCGTATCTCCGGACGGAAGGCATTCATCCCCCTGCTCCGGCAGTCGAAGAGGAACTCCCCGTTCTCCTCCTTGCCGTGCAGCCCGGATGCGGCGTTTTGCAGCGCCGCCCGCACGGCTTCAGCCGTTTCTTCCGGCGAAGTATCGGCATACAGCTCTATTTTCCTGTGAAACAGCAAGCACATCACCTCCCGGACAAAAACGCCCCGAAGCTCCCTCTACGGAAGCTCCGGGACGGCAAGACCGTGATTCCACCCGAATTCATGCGCACAGCGCACCTCGTTGCAGCCGATAACGGGGCTAACCGCTGCGGATTAGGCAGACTCCGGGGTGGTAGCATTGTCCGCACACCTGTTCTGCTGCCGTTTTCAGCCACTGGCGGCAGCTCTCTGGAGAACAGTGAAATTCCGGCAGGACAAGCCTCCCCATCTCAGCTTTCTGCTATTAGTATATCACAAATCAGTAATTTTGTCAAGAGGGAATCTGTGCTGTTTCCGGGTCACGGCATTTATTTTTTCAGGACACATCCGAAAAAATTCATAGAATATAGTAGACAAAAGCAAGATCTTATGGTATAATAAAGGTACTTGTGATATATTCTTATGCCCCTGCATACGGTTCAAAAATGTGTGCAGCAGGCTTTTGGATAGGAGCTTGGCAGACAGATGAAAAAATGGTTCGGCAAGATATTCCTGCCCTTCTGGATGTGCGTTGTCGGCGTGATCGCAGTTGTGACGGGATGTCTCTATTTTCGGTTTATTGCAGATAAAATTTATGAGGACAGCACAAGTCACCTGAAAGAAATTTATGGTCAGGTGAACCGCACGTTCGGTATTTTTATAGAGCATAACTGGGGAATGCTGGAAAACTGGAGCGACTACCTCACGCTTGCGGAGGACGAGGACAGCGTTCTGGCATTTCTGGACGAAAAGAAAGAAAAGTGGGGATTTTCGGAATTTTATTTTGTCCGTGCAGACAAGTCCTGCATGGCTCCGGACGGCTCTGTGATCACCGCAGATCTTACCCTGTGGGATGAACTGATGCAGGAACGCCAGCCGGTCATGGACGGTATGACCCTTGACAGGAAGGAACTGATCGTCTTTGCCGTTCCGGCGGTACATGGGACCTATCGAGGCTTTGACTACGATGCCATTGCCGTGACGTACACCAATGCTGACTTGGCAGATTCGCTCAATGTGGACGCTTTTTCCGGCAAGGCAAAGTGCTTTGTCATGTATGAGGACGGCAGGGTGCTGCTCTCCACGCAGACGGGCGGCAATGTATTTGAGAATTATCTGGTATACCTGAAAGCTGCAACGGATCTGACAGATGAAGAACTGAACAACGTCCGGAAAGACTGGGAAACCGAAACGTCCGGACTGCTGCGGTGCAGCATTGGCGATGTCAGTCAGTGCATCCTCTATATGCCGGTCGGCTATCAGAATTATGTGCTGTTGAGTGTTGTACCGCAGGATACGATGAGTGCGGGCTTCCTCTCCGTGCAGAAAATGACAGTCAATATCCTGATCTTGCTCTTCCTGCTGGTCGGGGTTTCTCTGTTCGTTGCTGTCTTTCTCCGCAGCCATAGCCAGAACCGCCGCAGCAAGCTCGAACTGCAGTACCGGGAGCGTATGTTTGACGTGCTTTCCAATACCGTGGATGATATTTTCATCATGCTTGACCATGAATGCTTACAGGTGGACTACGTCAGCCCCAATGTCGAACGTCTGCTCGGCATATCTGCCGAATCCGTGAAGCAGAACATCCGTGCCATGGAAGAATGCCTTGTGGGCGGCGAAGGCGGTATCTCAAGGGCGGAGTTAGAAAAGATCCCCATGCAGGGCAGCGTGTTCCGGGAGCATGAATATATGCACCAGAATACCGGTGAACGCCGCTGGTATCGGATCACTGCCTATCACATGAACATTCAGGACGTGGCAAAATATATCATCGTCCTGTCTGACCGCACACAGGATCAGCAGATGAACCGGAATCTACAGGAAGCACTCAACGTGGCACGCAGTGCCAATGAAGCCAAGAGCAGTTTCCTGTCCAATATGTCCCACGACATCCGCACACCGATGAATGCGATCGTCGGTTTTTCCGTGCTGCTGGAGAAAGATGCCGATAAACCGGAGAAAGTCCGGGACTATACCCGCAAGATCACAGCTTCCAGCAATCATCTGCTCAGCCTGATCAACGATGTGCTGGACATGAGCAAGATCGAGAGTGGAAAGACTTCGCTCAATGTGGATAAATTCAGCCTGCCGGAGCTGCTCGAGGAGCTGCATATCATACTCGATCCGCAGGCAAAAGCTAAGGAACAGACCTTCCGCATCTATGTGCAGGGGCTGACACATGAGGAACTCATCGGCGACAAGCTGCGCCTGAATCAGATTTTGATCAACCTGCTGTCCAACGCTATCAAGTATACGCAGGTCGGCGGCAATATTGCATTCACGATCAGCGAGCTGCCGAACCTTGCGCCGCAGATCGTGCGGCTGCGTTTTGTCGTGCAGGACAACGGCATGGGTATGAGTGAGGAATTTCAGCAGCATATCTTTGCGCCGTTCAGCCGTGAAGTCAGCTCCGTCACCAACAAGATACAGGGTACAGGTCTTGGCATGGCGATCACCAAAAATCTGGTGGAACTGATGGGCGGCATCATTCACGTGGAGAGCAAGGTCGATGTGGGGAGTACATTTACGGTAGAGCTGTCCTTTGCCCTGCCCGAACCCGAACAGAAGGAGAAATGGTATCTCCACAAAGTTTCGAGGGTGCTTGTGGCAGACGACGAGGAAGAGATCTGTCATGACATACAGGAACTGATGCGTGACTCCGGCGTGGAGATCACCTGCGTGACATCCGGCGCAGCGGCAGTGGAAAAAGCTGTTAAAGCCCATGAGCAGCACGAGGATTTCCATGTGATTTTACTTGACTGGAAAATGCCGGGCATGAGCGGCGTGGAGACGGCACAAAAGATCCGGGAACAGGTCAGGACGGATGTTCCCATTCTTGTGCTGACTTCTTACGATTGGAGCGAGATCGAGGAGGAAGCAAGGGCTGCCGGGATCAATGCATTTCTTGCAAAGCCTTTCTTTGTGTCCACTTTCTGGCAGACGATACGCCCGCTGTTTCGTGACGAGGTGCAGCCGCAGGAGCCTGTATTTGTGCCGGATGGCGTAATGGAGGGGAAACGCTTCCTTGTGGCAGAGGACAACGAACTGAATGCGGAGATCCTCACAGAGATGCTGCATATGGAGGGCGCAGAGTGCGAGGTCGCTGTCAATGGACAGGCTGCTGCAGATCTGTTCCTGCATTCGCAGCCGGGGCATTTTGACATGATCCTGATGGATGTGCAGATGCCGGTCATGAACGGCTACGAAGCGACAAGACAGATCCGGGCATCCGCCCACCCGGAGGCAAAGACGATACCGATCGCTGCCATGACTGCCAATACCTTTGCGGAAGATGTGCGGAATGCTATGGATGCCGGCATGAACGGACATCTTGCCAAACCGATCAATATGCCCGCCGTGCGGGAGCTGGTGAGCAAGCTGCTGTATGCGGAAGAAAAGGGGGATCACACATGAGAAAAAGAACATTATTGCTGCCGCTGATAGCTGCCCTGTGCCTGACCGGATGCAGCCACGGCAGTGAAAACGGCATTACGCTTTCCATTATGGGCAAGCAGAGTGACCTGAACAAGAGCTATATGACCAGTATTTTTCAGCAATATGAAAAGGAGACAGGCAACAAGCTCCAGATCATTGCCTATGAGGACAGAGAATACGAGAGCATAGCCAGTGAAAAATTCGAGGCAGGGGATGTGCCGGATGTGTTCCTGCATTTCAACAATGCCGACCTGCATCGGTTTGATGTGGATGCCAATTTCTGCTATCTCAACGATCAGAGCTGGGTAAGTGATTTAACGGAGAGTGCAAAGGCATATTGTACGGATGCGGACGGCAATCTGCTTGGGCTGCCTTTTTGGGAAAGTTCCGTTTCCGGCTGCTATTATAACAAGACGATCCTGAATGAACTGGGGATGAAACCGGCAACCACGCAGGCAGAATTTGACACGATCTGTCAGGTGCTTGCGGATACAGGCTATACGCCGATCTGCTGGCCGGCAAACGGATGCGCATGGATGCTGCAATTCGGCATGGATCCGATCTTTGCGGATGATCCCGCTGTGCTGGAACAAATCAACCGGAATGAGATCTCCTATGCCGCTATTCCGGAAATGCACAACATGGTGCAGTGGATCTCCGATGCGGCAGAGAAAGGCTGGTTCGGCTCGGATTTTCTGAACATCGGGTGGGATGAACTGGGACCGACAATGGCATCGGGCGATGCGGTAATGACTTTTATCTGGGATACTTGGTTTTACACCGATCTGCCAGAGGACGGCACCTATACTGTAGATGATTTTGCGCTGATGCCCGTTTTCATGAATACTGCCGACAGCGGCACTTACGAGGGCGGCAACCTCAACATGATGATGGTGAGCAAAAATAGCAGCAACAAGGATGCAGCACTGGAATTTCTGGCGTTCTGTGCAGACCCGGAACATTACAACAAGGCGTTTGACGGCATTGCTACTGTCAGCTGTTTCAACGGGCAGACAACTAACATTCAGTCGCAGATGGTGACAGATGCCGAAAGCTCGATCGCAGCCAATGAGCGAGTGTCCACCGCCTCCTCAAGGATCATCGGCTACAGCGGAGATGATGTGATGCTTGCCCTGAACAATATGTTCAAAGGCAATACAGACGTGACAGGCTGCGTGGAGATGATGGACAATTTCCGCATAGAAGAGGCTGTCAAGCAGGGAGTAGAGGGTTTCTGATTGAAATTGCGAAAGACATCCGTTCCTCAGGGAATGCCTGCCGCCGGGCTGCGTATGTCAGCAGGATGCACTTTGTGCAGCAAGGAGTAACTATGTACCGTGTATTGATCGTAGAAGATGACCGCAGCATTGCGGAACTGATAAAAGAAAAGGCGCAGATGTGGGACATGGCGTGCCGTATTGCCGAAAATTACCGGAATGTGATGGCGGATTTTACGGCATATCAGCCGCACCTTGTGCTGCTCGATATTGGTCTGCCGGTGTTCAGCGGTTACCATTGGTGCAGTGAGATCCGGAAAGTTTCAAAAGTGCCGATCATCTTTATTTCCTCTGCCTCGGACAATATGAATATCGTTATGACCATGAATTTAGGCGCAGACGATTTTATCGCCAAGCCTTTTGACGGGGCAGTGCTGATCGCCAAAATGCAGGCGCTCCTTCGCCGGGTCTATGATTTCGCCGGCAGTGTGCCCATACTGGAACACAGAGGCGCATTCCTGCACACAGGGGACGACACGCTCATCTACAACGGTGAAAGCATTCCGCTTTCCAAAAATGAATACCGCATCCTCCTCTGTCTGATGGAAAACAAGGGGAAGATCGTCAGCCGGGAAAAACTCATGGAAAAGATCTGGAAAACACAGCAATTCATCGATGAAAATACACTGACCGTCAACATCAATCGCCTGCGAAAAAAGCTGAATGCCGCAGGTCTGAATGACTTTATTACGACAAAAATTGGTGTCGGCTATCTGATCGGGTGAGCGCAGGTGATACAGAATGCAGTTATTTTTCTCGTATTTATGGCAGCGGCGGAAAGGGCTGCTTATGCTGGTGATTTTCTGCGCTGTGTTTGCCGTCAGTTTTGTGTTGTATCATCTGCCGGTGCGTGCGCTGCTGTATCCGGCATTGCTCTGTATTCTGCTCGGCACGGCGTTTATGATATGGGATTTTTCCCGTGCCAAGCGAAAGCATGAGATCCTGTCCGAAATACAGAAAATGACCGCTGCCCTGATCGACAATCTCCCGGAACCGCAGGGTACGGACGATACGGACTATCAGGCGATCATCCGCAATTTACAGCGGGAAGTGACGGACAGCAGCGCTCTTGCTTCTGCCCGCTATCAGGATCTGGTCGAATACTATACCGTGTGGGTGCATCAGATCAAAACGCCCATCACTTCCATGCGGCTTTCCCTCGAAAAGGAAGATACGCCGCTCTCCAGAAAGCTGTCCTCCGATTTATTTCAGATCGAACAGTATGTGGAAATGGTACTGGCATATCTCAGGCTGGATGCGGACAGCAGTGATTATGTATTCAGGGACTATGCACTGGATGAGATCGTCAGACAAAGTATTTCTAAATTTGCCGGGGAATTTATCGTCCGGAATATCCGGCTGAATTATACACCGTCGGATGTAACGGTTGTGACCGATGAAAAGTGGCTTTCTTTCGTGATCGAACAGCTTCTCTCCAATGCACTCAAATACACCCGTGAGGGGGAGATCCGCATTTCCCTGCTTGCACCGAAAACGCTCTGCATTGCCGATACCGGGATCGGCATTGACCCCGCAGACCTGCCACGTGTGTTTGAAAAGGGCTACACCGGTTTTAATGGACGGGCGGACAAACGTGCCAGCGGGATCGGGCTGTATCTGTGCCGTCAGATCTGCAAAAATTTAGGGGTCACGATCCGGATCACCTCCGCACTTGGGGAAGGGACAAGCGTATTTCTGGATCTCACACAATATCAGCTGAAAACGGAATGACCTTACAAAACTGTAAGACAAAAGGCGGGAAATGTAAGCCGAATCGATTGCGGCACATTTCCCGCTTGTGTTATAATTAAGGCATAATCTGAACAGGAGGAAAATGCCATGAGTATTTTAGAAGTCAAGGGGCTTCAAAAAGTGTATGCATCCCGCTTTGGCGGCAACAAAGTAGAAGCCCTGAAAAATGTCAGTTTCAGTGTGGAAGCCGGGGAATATGTCGCTATCATGGGCGAATCCGGCTCCGGCAAAACAACGCTCCTCAACATTTTAGCCGCACTGGACAAGCCGACTGCGGGTACGGTCATTTTAGACGGGAAGAACCTGAAAGAAGTCCGGGAATCGGCAATTGCCGCCTTCCGCAGGGACAATCTGGGCTTTGTTTTTCAGGATTTCAACCTGCTCGATACCTTTACGCTCGAGGATAATATTTATCTTCCGTTGGTGCTGACCGGAAAAAGCTATCAGGAAATGCGGGAACGGCTGATGCCGATCGCAGAAAAGCTCGGCATTTCCGCCCTTTTGAAAAAATACCCCTACGAAGTATCGGGCGGACAGAAGCAGCGTGCTGCCGTGGCACGGGCAATGATCACAAACCCGAAATTGATTTTAGCCGACGAACCCACCGGTGCACTGGATTCCCGTTCTACGGATGAACTCTTGCAGCAATTTGCCGAAGTAAACCGCATGGGGCAGACGATCCTCATGGTGACACATTCCGTCAAGGCTGCGAGTGTTTCCAGCCGTGTCCTGTTCATCAAGGACGGTGAGGTGTTTCACCAGATCTACCGGGGCAGCGACACCGATGAACAGCTGTACCAGAAAATCAGCGACACGCTGACACTGCTTGCAACCGGAGGGATGAAACAATGAAGATCGGCTTTTATCCTCGTCTTGCCGCAGACGGCATACGGAAAAACAAGAGAATGTTCACGCCGTTTATACTCACCTGTGCCGGCATGGTGATGATGTTCTATATCATTATGTATCTTGCTGTGAGCAGCGTTTTAGATTCGCTCATCGGTGCTGAAACACTCCGGCAGATGTTCGCACTGGGGAGCTGGGTGATCGCTGTATTTGCCGCTATTTTCCTGTTCTACACCAATTCTTTTCTGATCCGGCGCAGGAAAAAGGAATTCGGGCTGTACAATATGCTCGGCATGGGAAAGCGGAATATTGCACGGATCTTATTCTGGGAGACGCTGATCACTGCGGTGGTTTCTATTTCACTGGGGCTTGTCGGCGGTATCGCCTTTTCCAAATTTGCCGAACTCGGCATGGTTAATACCATGCACGGGGAAGTGACCTACGATCTGTCGGTTTCCGGTGTTGCCGTTGTCAGATGTTTGCAGGTATTTGGCGTGATCTTTTTCCTGCTGCTGCTCAATTCCATCCGTCAGGTGCGGTTTTCCAGTGCTATTTCTTTGCTCCGGAGTGAAAATGCAGGCGAAAAACCGCCGAAAGGCAATTGGCTGTTCGGCATCCTTGGCATAGCACTGTTAGCGGGGGCATATTATCTTGCCGCAACGATCGAAAACCCCGTTGCTGCGTTGTTTGTATTCTTTGCGGCAGTGGTTATGGTTATTGTCGGCACGTACCTTGCCATGATCTCCGGTTCAGTCTTGTTTTGCCGGATGCTGCAAAAGAAAAAGAGTTATTATTACAAACCGAATCATTTTGTTTCCGTGTCCTCCATGGTCTACCGCATGAAGCGCAACGGCGCAGGACTTGCGTCTATTTGCATTCTTGCCACAATGGTGCTGGTGATCATGGCATCTACAGCTTGCCTGTATTTCGGGGAAAGGGATGTCATCGAATCCCGCTACCCACGGGACATCAATCTGGAATTCCGCTTTGACGAGTTATCCGACTTTGCAGACGAGCGCACCCAAATCTTGAAAAACGGCGTGATGGCGGAACTGGAAGCAAGAAATGTCACCCCGCAAAATGCCTATTACTACCGCAGTGCCAATCTTTACGGGGTGATACGGGACGATGTTGTGGAAGTGAACAGTGTATTCATCAGCGAAGCGGAGGCGATCAATTCCTCGTATCTGTTTTATTTTGTCCCCTTGGCGGACTACAATGAAGTCATGGGAACACACGAAACGCTTGACGAGGGGGAAGCACTGCTCTATTCCTACCGGACGGATTTTAACACGGATCGGATCACGTTCCGGGGCGGTGAGTCCTTTCAGATCAAAAAGAAGATCGATGCCTTTACCGGCAGCGGTGACACAGCCATGGATATGCTCAGCAGCCTCATGCTTGTCATACCCGATCTGGAAACCGGATTGCAGCAAATAGACAACATCGCCGTTTACGAAGGCAGCAAACTGCTGCAAATGAAGTGGATCTGCAATTTGGATACGGAATTGACACCGGAGGAACAGATCACGCTGTATCACGATCTGACCAATACTTTCCTGAATGATTCCGTTAAGGAAACACTCGGCTATGTCGGTGTTTATACAAGCAGTCAGGAATTCGAGCAGGATGATTTTTACGGCTTATTCGGGTCGTTATTTTATCTGGGTATGATCCTCAGCTTTGTGTTTTTGCTTGCCACGGTGCTGATCATTTACTATAAGCAAATTTCCGAAGGGTACGAAGATCAGGCACGGTTTGCCATTATGCAGAAAGTCGGTATGACAAAACGGGAGATCCGGAAAAGTATCAATTCACAGCTGCTCACGGTATTTTTCTTTCCGCTGATCCTTGCCGCAATACATATGTGCTTTGCGTTCCCCATTGTCCGCAAGCTGCTGTTGATGTTTAACCTGAATAATGTTATTTTATTTGCAGCGACGACGGGGATCAGCCTGCTGATATTTGCTGTTTTCTACACCATTGTGTACCGTTTGACATCCAATGCCTATTATAAGATCGTCAGCGATGCACGGGAGGAAAAAGGATGAAACCGGACAACGGCATGGAAAACGACCCCGCTATTGCGGCAGACAGCTTTGACGGTATTGCTTCACCTGAAAAAAAGCAGCCCTCCCTGATCCGGAAAATCGCCATGCGGTGCGTGTTCTGCATTGGCATGGCACTGATCGGCGTGATCGCTGTTCCGACTGTCATTCTGTGCGGCATGATCTATTTGCTTGTGCAGGGTGTCAATAGACTGATTGACAGAATTGCAGATGACTAATGGAGAGAGCCCGTTACGCTTTGCAGTGTAACGGGCTGATTTTATAGTTTTCCGCTTCTTGCGCCATAATAGGCAGCTGCTTTCATTTCTTGTTTCATGTTTGCCATACTGATTTCTTGTTCGAGCAGATTAACAGCTTCCTTGAATGAATCAACACGCCCATTGGCAACATAGGAAGCGATCGTATCAAAACAAGCGGAAGTACAATATCTGTACGGAAGCCATGCTATGCTTGCATCATGAGAGAGTACTTCAAGCTCTGCGTCAATCTTTGCGATCCTTGCCTGCGCTGCTTTTATGGATGCGCCCTTCTTCATTCGTCCACCTATGTATAATGCCAAAGGCAAACATCCCCAAAACAGATAAAACCCATCTTTTGAATCAATAAAAAACAATATGCCAACCAACGCACAAATTATAAAAACAAATAGAGTTATAATGGTATTCAAAAAACAGCCTTTAGCACTATTTTTTCTATTTTTCCCTCCAATTCCTCTTTTTCTGCTTCCAGTGGTCTCATTTTCTGGATGACAGGAGCAGCCCATCGGCGGCTGCGCCCTTTTTGTTTTCCGGAAAATCCTGCACCGCTGTGTATCCTGTCAGCAAAGGGGGCTTTGCGAAAACGCACAGGAATTTTTTCCCCGCTTCCCATATTCGGCAGGAAATGACAGGCAGAATGTGCTACAATAAATAAGGCACCACCGCACAAAGACCGCCTGACGGCTTTACACGGTGCTGCCTTAAACCCAGAAAGAAAGGAAACAGCAATATGCAAATTCACTACGACACCGAAACCGGAAAGCTCCACGTACAGCTTGACGGCGAAATTGACCACCACTCCAGCAATGCCCTGCGTGCAGAAGTGGATGCGGCGATCTATGCCCATCTCCCCCGGACACTGGTACTCGATTTCGGGGCTGTGAGCTTTATGGACAGTTCCGGCATCGGGCTGATCATGGGGCGCTATAAGATCATGCAGCCCCTTGGCGGGGAGATCATCCTTGCCAACCCTGCCCCGCACATCAGCCGTGTGCTGCGCTTAGCCGGCATGGAACGCCTTGCCTGTATCGAACTCCCGAAGGAGGTGGTATCATGAAAATTCTCAACGAATTCAAATGCGCTTTCCCTGCCAATTCCGCCAACGAAGCGCTTGCCAGAGCAGCAGTCTCTGCCTTTCTCATCCCTGCCGACCCGACCGCACAGGAACTTGCCGACCTGCGCACTGTCATTTCGGAAGCCGTCACGAATGCCATTGTTCACGGCTACCGCAACACGGAGGGAGAGGTCTCCGTCACCCTCCGGATGCTCCCGGAACGGGTCATTTACATACGTGTCAGCGACAAGGGCTGCGGCATTCCGGACGTGAACAAGGCAATGCAGCCCCTCTACACCTCCGCCCCGGAGGAGGACAGGGCAGGGCTTGGGTTTGCGATCATGCAGACCTTTACCGATTCGCTCCACGTCCGGAGTGCGCCCGGTCACGGCACTGTCCTGACGATGCGCCGCCGCCTTGGGAAAGACCATGAAGCGCAGTCCTGACCGCCCTGCCGCCGAGGAACATCTTGGGCTGGTACACCTGTGTGCGAACCGTTTTCGCAACCGGGGCATTCCCTACGAGGATCTGTATTCCGCCGGGTGTGAGGGGCTTGTGAAAGCGGCGAATGCCTTTGACAGCACACGGGGCGTGCAGTTTTCGACCTATGCCGTGCCGGTTATTTTGGGGGAGATCAAGCGCCTGTTCCGGGACGGCGGTGCAGTCCACGTGTCACGCAGCCTCCGGGAGCTTTCCCTGAAAGTGCAGCAAATTCGGGAGCAATACCTGAAAGAGAACGGCAGCGACCCGCCCCTGAGCGTGCTTTCGGAGCGGACAGGGGCTTCCCCAGAGGACATCACGACAGCCCTCTGCGCCTGCGCCCCGGTCGTCTCCCTGACTGCACCGGACGAGGAGGAGGGACAGATAGACATTGCCGTGGAAGCACCGGATGAAAAGATTTCAGACAGCCTTGCTTTGCAGCAGGTGATGGCGACCCTTGCCCCGACCGACCGGAAATTACTCGAACTGCGCTACTTCCGGGAACTGACACAGGTAAAGACCGCCGCAGCCCTTGGCATGACACAGGTGCAGGTCTCACGCCGGGAGAAAAAACTCCTGCTCTACCTGCGGCAGGAATTGCTCAAATAGCCTGAAAAAAGCCCCGGTCATGTTCCGGGGCTTTTGTATATAGGACAGGTTATTTCTGTTCCCGTCTTTCTTTTTCGACACGGCGGTAGAGGTACACATCCCTGCGATCCCACAAGTGCAGACTGTTTTTGCGGATGTAGTCGTTTGCCTCGTGTTTTGCCTTAATGCTGCGGTTTTTGGAAATCATGAAAAGCAGCACAGCCAATCCGCCGACCAACCCGACAAGGATCGATTTCAGCACCAACATCCAGTCCAGTGTCTGCAGCAGTATCATCATAGCAAGCATCGTGTTCCCTCCTTACATAAAAATCAGTTGGAAGAGAAAGGCGATCACCGTACAGATCACCATGCCGATGAAGAACCACTTGAAGGCAGCGCCCTTATCCACGGGCAGATTGCCGACAAATTTCCCGGTCTGCCCGTTCATGGCGAACGGGTAGAGCTGGTCGTTCCACCGGATGTTCAGCAGCCATACCGGATAGAGCGCATAGACTGCCTTGCCGTTTTTCAGCTTCACACTGGAAACATCGAGTTTTACCGAATCATAGCCCTGCACCGTCTCCCGAAAAGCAAGTTCCACACTCTCCTTGGCACGCTGGTTGGCACGGGCAATGCTGTCCTCAGCGCTGACATCATATTTATCCGCCAGATAGCCGGAAAGATATGCCGTCTGAAATTCCGTTGCCCCGTCAAACGAGAACGGTTCTAAGGACTCCATCATGGTGTCATCCATTTTGGACGAACCGTCTACCGGAATATGCGCAAAGGCAATACCACCGCTGCGGACACAGTTGAAATACTTTGTCTCCCTGTAGTGAAACTGGGCATCGCTCCATGTGCGGCTTTTTTCCGCCTTGAACAGGATACAGGCACTTGCATCCGCATTGAACAGCCATACAGGGACATAGACACCCCGTATTTCCTCAATATAGTGCGTATCCTTGAACACTTTCGGCAGCAGCGGTTTCCCCTCGAAATGCTTGAGGAGGGCAGCCTTGGCGGCTTCCTTATCGACCCGGAACGGGATGATGTACTGCGGTTTCAGCTCTCCGCTGACCTGTCCGCTCATAATGACCGGACTGTCGCAGTAGGGGCATTTCGTGGCTGCCGTGGTCTGATCCGTCATGATCTGCCCGCCGCAGGACTGGCAG
The DNA here is from genome assembly GCA_947629905.1 of uncultured Clostridia bacterium. Classification (GTDB taxonomy): domain Bacteria; phylum Bacillota; class Clostridia; order Oscillospirales; family Ruminococcaceae; genus UBA3855. The sequence goes on along the minus strand of CANRFM010000002.1, from coordinate 114,580 downwards.
ACATAGGCGTGCATTCCGGCAGATTCGTTCTGTCCCCACGTGGTTTCCGGGGTTTCCCAGTCCATTTCGTCCTGTCCCTGCGTGGAGATCAGTTCTTCCCGTTCCCGCAGCGCCTCGATGGAAAATTCCGATTCGCAGTAGGGGCATTTCATCTGCTGTGATGTAGCATCAAACTGCACCTTGCCGCCGCAATTGGGGCACTCGTATTGCATCAACTCACTCATGGCAATTACTGTACGTCATTTTCGTCAAAGACATCGCCGCATTCCGGACAGAATTTCGGCGGATGTGCCGGATCAGCCGGCTGCCAGCCGCACTTGTCACACCGGTAAAGCGGTGCACCTGCGGGCTTTTTTTTGCCGCATTCCTGACAGAATTTCCCCTTGTTGACAGCACCGCATTCACACGTCCAGCCATCGGCAGCGGGGGCAGGCTTCGGCTTGCCGCAGCTCTGACAGAATTTCCCGGTATTCGCTGTACCGCAGGTACAAGTCCAGCTATTGGAGGGCTGTGTGTTGTTCTGCTGTGTCTGCTGATTCTGCTGCATCTGCTGCATACCCATAGCGAACAGGTTCTGCGCATTCACGCCGCCCTGCTGCTGTGCCATATTCATCCCCATAAAGCCCATCATTGCCCCTGCGGAATTGCCGGCAGCGGTCTGCATTGCCTTTGCCTGTGCATCGGTGAGGACGGCAGCGGCGTTCATCGGGTTGGTATTCCATGCCAGATCCTCAAACTTCTGGATACGTGCCATGTCCTCTTTGCTGACGGTAGCCGAATTGATGGTCACGCTCTTAAGGCTCAGACCACGCTTCTGCCGCCATGGACCATCGAGGGCTTCCTGAATTGCCTGTGTGATCTCCGGGTTGTGGGCAGGCAGTTGGTCATAGCGGATACCCATATCGGAGATCTTGGAAAAGGCAGGATTGAGGACGTTGAGAAATTCCGACTTCAGCTGCCGTTCAATATCGGCACGGGTGAAGCGGTCGGTCACATTGCCGCAGACATTCGTGTAGAACAGCAGCGGATCTTCGATACGGTAGGTATACTGTCCGTTGCATCTGACACCAACGGTAAAGGATTTGCCCATTTCGGGGTACACGACCCGGAACTGCACCGGATCGACCGTGCCGAACAGGTTGTCCAGCATTTCCTTGGTATTGAAATAGTACACACGCTGGTCATGTCCGGTGTCGCCGCCGTAGGCAACACGCTTGCCGATCGTCTTGAATGTCTCAACAATACTCTTGCCCAGACTGCCGGAGAAAACGCTCGGCTCGGTGGACATATCATATGTATACTGTCCCGGTTCAGCACAGATCTCGACCACACGCCCGTTGTCGACAATGATCATGCACTGCCCGTCTGCAACAGCAATGCCGCTGCCATTGGTGATGACATTGTCCGAACCCTTGGTGTTGGAAGATCTGCCCGATGTGCGCTTGCGCCCCTTGACAACAAGTACATCATTCGGGAGTGAATCGCAGTAGAAAAATTCTTTCCACTGGTCAGCCATTGTGCTGCTGGCTGCATTGATAACGGCTTTGAGAAGTCCCATAGTTAAGCTCCTTTCATACTTTGCGGAAGCATCCGCCGGTTCCCTTACCCCTGCCGCTGCCGACAGGTATTAGTATCATTATAGCATACTCTGCCGAAAAATGCAAGACTTATTTTCAGGGCGGCTGATTTGTCATCCGCACCCCGCACATCCCCACAGCATAAAAACTGCTTGCATCCCCACAGGGGGACGCAAGCATCAGGAAAGAAAGGAAAATTGCTGTTATATTTCAGATAGCCATGTTTCAGCCATCGATCGGGAAACTGTCGATCAGCTCGATCACGTAGCAGAGGATATTCAGCGCATCCGCCGGCGACACAGTACCATCGCCGTCCACATCTGCTAAGATAGCATCATTATCCCAGATGCCTTCTGCTCCCATTAGTTTCTGATTGACCTTGATCACATCCGCAAGTGTAACTGTACCGCTGTCATCCATATCGCCAAGCACGGCATCTGTCAGTCTCACAGGAATATTCCCGGCACGGCAGTACTTGATCGCCTCATGGCTTTCCTTACTGCAGTACACTTTCACATTCGGGCAATTCTCGATCTGGAGCTGCATTGTAGCATTTGACGTGTCAAAACGACCATTCAGGTACACAGCTTTCAGGTTGGGATTATTTTTCAGGGAAACCCCACAGCCAAGCTCACTGGTGATCGATACCGTCTCTAAATTTGCATTGTCCGTCAGCTCTACCCAGCCTTTTTCCGATGTCAGGTCAAGGCTTTCCAGACCGTCACAATTGGTGATATCGATCTCCCCATAGCTGTTGACAGGTTCTAAATCCGTAACCTGTGCATCCGACAGACAGAATTTTGAAAATCTCACAGTTTCCGGGAATGTCAGCGTTTGCAGTGCCTCTGCCGTGAGTTGGAAAGAACCGAAATTTTCACCTTCCGCAATGTTCAGATCTGTCAATTGGGGTGTTGCTAACCGGAAATCCCCGCAAGCCGAAAGCGCCCCATTGATTTTCGTGAGTGCCTCACACCCGCTGCAAAAAGCATTTCCCAAAACCTGTACGCTCTCCGGGATCGTCAGTTCTGTCAATTCCGCACAGTTCATAAACGCATAAGAACCGACCTCTTTCGTCCCCTCCGGAATGGTATAACCACCCGTCAGCGTGCGGGGACAAAACAGCAGTTCCGAACCGTCAGCATTGAACAGAACGCCATCCACACTGCTTACCCCGCTCACACCGTCGGCAACGGTAATTTCTTGCAGTGCTGTATTTTTATAGGCGGTTTCGTCAAGCGCATATACCACAGGCAAGCCATCAATTTCTGCCGGAATGGAAATTTGTGCAGCACGTGTATCCGCAATCCCCGTTGCCCAGACTTCCTGCTCTTCCGGGAAGATGCTGTAAATCACACCATCCTGCGTGAATGTACCGTCGTTTTCCTCTGCAAGGGATTTCACGGCTGTAACCGTCTGTTCCGGTTTGAGATAAAGCACATGGTTGGAATTGTATTCGCTGTACGACACAGCACCGCAGACCGTGTCACCGACCGCAATGGCATCCAGTTCTATCGGGGAAGCGAAATCATAACCGTTTTCTTCATCCATTTTTGCATAGTCTAAGTAAACAAATTCTGTCCCCTCAGCATCCTGCAACCGCAGCGAACCGCCCACTTTTTCCGTCACAGTCAGTTCCTTGAACTGATCAGCATAATATTCCTCTGCCCTGCTGAGACATTCCACTTCACTGGTGTCATCAAGGACATATCTGCCCGGTACTATCGGTTCTATCGAGCTGGCATAGACGTACAGCACATCGCCATATTGCAGCGGGTCAGCATTGAGGGAGTACGCTTTGACCTCAGAATCCGAAATGACACAGCCATTGTTCAGCGCATACAGACCGCTTTCCGCATCCACACCGATCACGACATCAATGTCCCCCACTATTTCCCCGTTCTCATCAAACTGCATCGCAGAAACAGAACTTGCCGGGATCAGCCCCAACAGAGCTGCACTTGTGAAAAATGCCACGATTTTCCTGTACGATTTTTTCATAGAAATTCCTCCTTCTCAAAAAACATAAGCATTGTAAGTCTAAGTCTCATCCGCTCAGATTTTCTGACCCATCGGGGACACCTTCCTTTCTGGACACTGTCCGGGAAATCCCTAAGCCAAGCCGTTTTTTCTCTTATGTAAAGTATATCACAAAAAAAGAAAATGTCAAGTGTTTTTCCAAATTTTTTTGCCTATTTCAGGGAATTTACAATTTTATCACACTCATCATAATCAAGATGCGTTGTCGCAACAATCGTTTCCAACATATCGTCCATATAGACTAATGTGTATTGTCCGTCCTCTTTGGACACAATGCCCGGCTTTCCGTTGATGTCTACTTCTGTCAGGTTGAAATCATCACATGGTATTTGTGCAGTAGTACCATCATTGTAGACATACTTTCTATAGCCAAAGCTTATTGTCCTGTCACCTTTTTGAAACCAAAAACAGATCGAATCCCATGAAGTTAGATCCGAATAGTCCATATTTACCAGCACAAACCCCTCCGGGATATAGGTCGGCGCTTCCACCTCGATTCCGTGTTCTGCACAAGCTGTCCGGATACCATAGGGGTCATCGGGGGACGTTTCCAGTTCCAAGGGGTCAGGGGTAAAGTCCACCGAAAAGCCCTCATTGGATATTTTCACAATGACAGAATAAAGCGACATATCCAATGCCGATACTGTAAACGCATTCGCTGCAAAGAGCAAAACGGCTGCAATTCCCGCTGTAAGCATTAGCCGCATTCTCACAGCCGGACGTGTTTTTCCTGCACGAGGGTGCTTTTCCTGCAAATCCGCCCACCCCTGTTCTGCTGCCTTTTCGAGCTGTTCCTCATTCGCAGCAAGGCAGGCATAGGCATCTGTCAGTTCCTCGATCTTGTCATAGTTCCTTTCCTTTTCCGGCTTTGCCAGTTCCGCATCGAGCAATGCCTCCACTTCCCGGAGCGAATCCTGTTCAAAACGGTCAGAAATCAGATGTGCATAATTTTCTTTCATATCCATGCCCCCTCACACGGCTTTCTATTTAGTACTGTCGGAAATACCCCTGTTTCTTAACAGCAGAACATAAACTTTGTATGTTTGCCCAATTTCAATACCTAAATTTTGTTAGAATCGTCCAAAGCCTTGCGCAGCTTTTTCTTGATTCTTGCCATTGTGACATAAAGCGATTGCAGCGTGATACCCTTTTCCTCTGCGATCTGCTGTTTATCTTCCTTGCTATAGTAGGCATCCACCAGTTCCCGTTCCTCTTGGCTCAGAACGTCAAACACACTTTCCGGAATGTCCGTCAAATCAGCCGTTTCCGGCTCTGCATCCGTCTCAATCGGGGCAGGATTCTTGCGCAGATAGGCTTTCACCACCCGGTCAGCCGAACGGTAAAGCCACGGGCGAATGTCCTTTGTCATGTCAAGCGAATGAATTTTCCGGTAAAGCAGCAAAAACACCTCCTGCGTGCAGTCCTGCGCAGCGTGAATATCCCCATGCAGACACTTGCAGCAGTATTTCAGAATATGCGGATATTGCTCCTGTATGATAGTGTCCAGCACAGATTTCTTCATCGTCATCCCTCCGTGTTTGCGCATTCCGTTGCTGTCTGCTTTTATCATACCACAAATCCCGAAAAAAAGCAAGGGCTGCATAACCGATTGGTTACGCAGCCGCTGTCTATTTCTTACAGCCCTTGCAGGATGCGCAGTTTCCGGAACATCCCGTTTCCGGCGTGCAGTGTCCGCAGTGCTTGCAGTCTCCGCCCACGCAGAAGCCGTGTCCCGCTTTCCACTGCCGGACAAGGTACCGCACAATGCAGCACACAATGACAAGCAAGATCCCTGCTACGATCCATGTTCCCATGACAATGCCTCCTCACATTGGTTAGCTTATGCTTATTAAATCAAGTGAATTTGTTGCATATCAGCTATCTTTCAATCATTAGTCTAACACAACAAAGCCAATTTGTCAAGAGGGCGGAAACATTTTCGGCATTCTGTACAAAGCCTACGAACCGGATGGTACACCGCTGTTTTTGCGCCGTGCCAGTTCAAGGCTACGGCTGGTAAGGCTGCCCAGTTTCCGGACGGTCGCATCCGGGAAATCCGACAGGAACAGAAAGGTATGCTCCTTGGCATCCGCAGGCGGCAAACGTAAAATGCGCCGGAAAAATGCATAGGTCAGGTCGTAATTCTCATTCAGCTGTTCCGCAAGCGCAAAGCCCTGCGGGGTAAGGCGTACCGCTTCGCAGTATTCCGGCTCGACAAGTTCCATGCGCACCATGCACTTCATCATTTTGCTGACACTGGGGCGTGTCACGCCAAGATCGGTGGCAATGTCCACACAGCGGATGTGTTTTTTCTCCTTTTGCAGCCGGTAGATGCACAGCAGATAGCGGTATTGTCCGGTACAAATATGCATTGTTGTCACTCCTTGCCTTGAAATATCCTTTTTCCGGGTCGTCCTGTTTATAGCATGAAATCAGAGCAGTGTCACACCTGCTGCCGCACACCCGGAAACAATTTCCTCCGGCCAGAGGGAAGCCTGTACTTCGCCGATATGTGCCTTTTCGAGCAGCAGCATACACAGCCGGGATTGCCCGATGCCGCCGCCAATGGAGAGCGGCAGTGTGCCGTCCATGATCTTCTTGTGAAAGTCAAACTGGTTGCGCTCCAGCAGGTCAAGCTCCGCAAGCTGCGCCTGAAGCGATTTTTCATCGACCCGGATGCCCATAGACGAGATCTCGATCGCACACCCCAAAGTCACATCCCAGAAGAACAGGTCGCCGTTCAGCGCCCAGTCATCATAATCCGGTGCCCGTCCGTCATGGCGCTGTCCGCTTGCCAATTTCCCGCCGATCTGCATAATGAATACCGTGCCATGCTCCTTGCAGATGAGGTTTTCCCGTTCCTTGGGGGTCTTGTCGGGGTACTGGTCTTCCAGTTCCTGCGACGTGATGAAGTAGGGCGTATCCACCATTGGGGCATTCAGTACCGGATAACGCAAGCCGACCTTGCGCTTGGTAAAGACAATTGCCTTGACAATGGACTTCACCGTCTCTTTCAGGAAATCCACATTCCGCTGGTCACGGGTGATGACTTTCTCCCAGTCCCACTGGTCTACAAAAATCGAATGCAGATTGTCCGTATCATCATCCCGGCGGATGGCATTCATGTCCGTATAAATACCCTCTCCCGGACGGTAGCCGTAACGATAGAGCGCCATGCGCTTCCACTTGGCAAGGGACTGCACGACTTCTCCCTCTCTGCCGTCAATTTCCTTGATCGTAAAATCGACCTTGCGCTCCACGCCGTTGAGGTCGTCATTGATGCCATTGCCCTTTTCCACGATGAGCGGTGCGGTCACTCTGTCCAGTGTCAAGGCAAAGGACAGTGTCTGCTGAAACAGATCCTTGATATACTTGATTGCGTGCTGCGTTTCACGCAGGGAGAGGGCAGAAGTGTAGCCCTCCGGGATATACAGTGATTTCGCCATAGTGATCTTCCTTTCTGAAATTTATCGGATAGAGCCTGCTGCCCTTGGGAACAGAATGACATCACGGATATTGGACACGCCGGTCACGTACATGATCAGCCGCTCAAATCCCAGCCCGAAGCCCCCGTGCGGCACAGAACCAAACCGCCGCAGATCCAGATAATCGGCATAGGGTTCCATGTTCATCCCACGAGCCTGCATGGCTGCCACAAGCTTTTCATAGTCCGCTTCCCGTTCGCTGCCGCCGATGATCTCACCGACACCCGGCACAAGCAGGTCAACGGCTGCCACGGTCTTGCCGTCGGGGTTGAGCTTCATGTAGAAAGACTTGATCTCTTTCGGGTAATTTGTGACAAATGTCGCACGCTTAAACACTTTCTCCGAAATATAGCGCTCATGCTCGGTCTGGAGGTCGCAGCCCCATTCTACCGGGTACTGGAAATCCTCGCCGGATTCTTTCAGCAGGCGGATAGCTTCCGTGTAGTCGCAGACGGCGAAATCATGGGAAATCAGCTCCTCAAGGCGTTCCACGAGACCCTTTTCAAAATGCTGGTCAAAGAATGCCATTTCCTCCTTGCAGGTGTCCAGTACCGTCCGGATCACGTGCTTGAGCATATCTTCGGCGATCTCAATCACATCCGGCAGTTCGGCGAAGGCGATCTCCGGCTCGACGTGCCAAAATTCCGCCAAATGCTTGGGGGTGTTGCTGTTTTCGGCACGGAAACTCGGTCCGAAGGTGTAGATTTTGCCCATTGCCATGGCAGCAACCTCGCCCTCTAACTGTCCCGAAACACTCAGCCCCGCACGCTTGCCAAAGAAATCCGCCGCATAATAGCTGTCCGCATCCTTATATACTCCGTCCGGTGCATAGCCGATCGTTGTCACCTGAAACATTTCCCCTGCGCCCTCGCAGTCGCTTCCGGTGATGAGGGGCGTATTGACATAGACATAATTCCGCTCCTGAAAATACCGGTGGATCGCCGATGCTAACACGGAACGCACCCGCATGACGGCATTGAACGTATTCGTCCGCCCCCGAAGATGTGGCATGGTACGCAGAAATTCCAGCGTGTGCCGCTTTTTCTGGAGGGGGTACTCCGGGGGACAAACGCCCAGCACCGTGATCTGCTCGGCGTTGATCTCCGGGGTGCCGTTCTGCCCGGCTACGACTGTACCCTCCACCTTGAGGGATGTGCCGAGCGGCATTGCCTCTTCGTAGGCGATGCCCGATGCCTTGTCGATGACGATTTGCAGGTGCGGCAGGCTTGTGCCGTCGTTGAGCGCCATAAACGCCATCGTCTTGGAATTGCGGGACGTGCGCACCCATCCGCAGACGGTCACTTTCTGCCCCGTGTACTGCCCGTTCAGAATGTCCTTGATGTCCGTGTGTTTCATACTACCATCCTTTCTGAAAAAACAAAACACCCGCCCTGTTTGTTCAGGACGAGTGTGATTCCCGTGGTACCACCTGAATTGCCGCAAGGTTCGCCCTTGCTGCCGCTTGACCGCTCTTTGAAAAGCGTTTCCGTTTAACGCACGGAGACGGCGCACCTACTGACCCGGAGGCGTTCAGCTTGCTGCTCGGGAGTGTTATTCACGGCGGCTCGGGTATGCGGTTCCCACTGTCCCGCACTCACTGAAACGGATCTCCGCTGCTACTTCTCTCCGTCTTTGCATTTCGACTATACCTATTATAACATACTTCCCCTGACTTGTCAAGCCCCTTTTTACAGGAAATGTCTGCTAATATAGCAAAATGCGGAAATTCATTGCTTTTCTCCACAGTATTTTGACAGCGAAATAATCCAGTTTGTAAACATTCCACAAAATTCAACGAAAAAGTTTCCGAAAACTTTGCAATTTTTTTGAAATAGCTCTTGACAAATGCACGGCAACGTGCTATAATTGTATAAAAGCAGTCTATGATTTGTGTATTATTTCCTAAAATAGGGAAAAGGGTAAATTCGCCTAAAAGGAGTGTGAAGATCTTGTGCAGGATTTATATAAGGGTATCAGCTGGCTGCTCTGCCCCCCCCGATGCAGGGATGCCCGGAGCCGTGACAAACCGGTGAGGTGATGCCATGGCGGAACGGAAAAAACGACCGCACAAGCGGCTCTTCAAGACCATGCTGGCAGCGGCGGTGACAGCGGTCGTCACTGGCGAAGCCGTCATGCTGCTTGTGGTCAACGTGTTCCCGGTGATGCGCATTTACGGCGATTCCATGAGCCCGGCGCTGTTTGACGGGGACATCGTGATAACGCAAAAAATAAGCACTCTCGAAAGGGGTGATATCTGCGTATTTTCTCTGAACGGCAGCATTCTCTGCAAGCGTGTGATCGGCACGGGCGGCGACACGATCTCCGTGGATGAAAACGGGGTCGTCTCCGTGAACGGCTCTCAGCTTGCCGAGCCATACCTGAACATGACCGCTCTGGGCAGCAGCACGGTGGAGTATCCCGTGACCGTGCCGGACGGCTGTTATTTCGTGATGGGCGACAACAGGCGAACGTCCATCGATTCCCGAAACACAGCGGTCGGCTGTGTGGACGGCGGACAGGTCGAAGGAAAGCTGCTCTTGCGTATCTTGCCGCTGCCGGGCATTCCGGGGCAGGCATAGTGACATAATTTTTTATCATGAAAGGAAGGATAGGAATGAAAAAACTCATGCAAAGATTTTTCGGGATAGTAGTCTCTGCGGCTTTGGTGGTTTCGTCGGGGATGACGGGGGTTTTTGCGGCGGATCCGGGGCATTCTCATGACGACGGAAAACCTATTTCAATAGATCCTGATCCTGCATATACTATAACTTTAACACACCCGGATGAAAAAGCTACTTTTGATGGTACAAATTCTCATTATGGTGCATATCAAATCTTTTCTGGTACAGTTAATAAGACTCCGAGTGATTCAGCTATATCGAATCCCGGAAGTGACCCTGAAACACATATACCGATCACTGATATTAAGTGGGGTAATGCGTTCGGTATAACAGAAGAAATGGATCCAGATGATAAAGATACAGCCAATCGTGTCGATTTGACCGAAAGACAGACAAACATTATAGGCTTTGTTTATGCTCTTGCTAAAGCTTCGACTGGCTCATATAGTTATGCATTCAATGATTTTAAAGATTTTAATGATTTATTTGATGGAAATAAACTTGCTGCAGCTTATGTAAATGGCGGTGGTGATGTAACTGTAACGACTGATGGTAATGATAGAGTTACCAATGTTACAAATCCGGGTTTTGTAAACTATGACAAACTGGCAGTACATATTGCCGATGTCCTTGTTAAACCAGAAAACATTGACGACCACGAATGGTTACAGGCATTTAATGATATTCTCGGTGGTTATGCACAGAATCCTGCTGGTGGATATCTTAATAAGGGCTATGTTAACCGTTTCTATGAAGGCACTGTAACAGCCGATTCAAAATCTTATGAAATTAAAGTCCCTGCTGGTTATTACATGATAAGAGACTTATCCGGTTTTGAGGGAGAACAAAGCAAGTCCTACTCTGCACGTATGCTGTTTGTTGCCAATAATGTTACGCAGATCCTGAAAGAGGACGTTCCGGAACTTGACAAGGAAATTTTAAGAGGTGATGCAGCAGTAGGCTCTGCCGGAAACCAAACAGAAGTTGCCGGTGTTGGTGATGTTGTACACTTCCAGCTGAAAGGCACGCTCCCCAGTAACTATGAACTGTACCTTGGTGGTTATCAGTATATATTTGAAGATACTCTTAGCAAGGGGCTTGATTTGGTAGAATATTCCACTCATAATGCTTATAATGAAAGTAGCGGTACTTATGTAAATGTAACCGTAAAGGGACTTTATGAATGGGATGACACTAATAAAAAATGGAATTGGAATCAGAATGCATATGCCAATATACCTGTAACTGTATTTAAGCATGATGTTTCTGATGAACATCCGAGTGATAAGCACTTGGCAGGTGATGTCCAAAATTATAGTACAACATATGGAGATCATAAGCTAACTGTTAAATTCCCCTGTTTGAGAGAAATTAGAATTGAAGGTACTGGCAGTGGAACAACTATAGGTAAAGTTTATCGTCTTGGCTATGAGGGAGAAGATGATTCTTCAACAAGCACTATCAATTCTTCAAAAATTTATGTAGACTACTACGCAAAAGTAAATGAAAATGCTGTTGTTAGTCCAAAAAGTTCTACAGGTGATAACGGTAACTTCAACCAAGCACAGATTGTATACTCCGACAACCCGCAGTCTTATGCCGATACAGATACCACAACAATTGATAATGCAACTGTTTATATATTTGGTCTGGATATTGTAAAAGTAGATGCTGCACAGTATTTAAGAGATAACGGATTGATAAACAATTGTGCTCTTGAAGGAGTAAAATTTGCAGTTGTACGCAAAAAAGTCGGAACAACTGGTGCTGAAACAGAATGGGAAATTGCAAAATTCAAAACAATCGCCTCCGCCGATATTGATCCAACAGAAAATCTTCCTGATAATTTTAAGAATTTTGGTTATTATTCAATAACGACATGGGAATCTATACAAGAAAATGGGGAAGCAGTAAAATCCGAAAATTTTGATGCAAAATACCTTGAAAATTATATGGATGATGCTTATAACATTAAGACACTTAAGGACGGTGTTCTTAATATCTCCGGACTTGATGTTGGTGTTCAATACACAATTGCCGAGACAGCACCACCCACAGCGACAGAGAATTATGCTAAAATCAATCCTTTCACGATCGAACTCACAGCAACTAAAGATGATAGTAATGAATACACTGGTAAACTTTCAAATGCAGAATCTCCGCAGAACATATTAGCTAACACTTCATTCAGTTTTGACAACCCTGTAGACATTCCAGCAGATCAATTTACTGGTGGAGCAGAAGACAACGGCAGCGCCAATATGCTCGTAGCCAACTTCAAGTACATCGACCTCCCGTCTACCGGTGGTGTCGGTACAGTCTGGTTCTACATCCTTGGCGGCGGCGTGCTCGCCCTGTCCGGCGTGCTGTTCTTCCTGTCCAAGAAAAAGCCCACCAAATAGACCCGTTTTGCTGCAATGAGGGGCGACCCTCATTGCAGCAGCAAGGAGAGACCCACATGAGACAGCGGATATTGTCATTTTTTGCCTTTCTGATGCTGGTCATGGGTCTGTCCCTGCTGCTGTACCCGTCTATCAGCAGTTACATCAACGCCCAACGGCAGCGCAGGGCGATCTTCAACTACATCTCCTCGGTGGAGCAGATCCCGGAAGCGGACTACTCCGCCTACCTCGAACAGGCGCAGGCATTCAACCAAGCGCTCACCGAGAGCCAGTACCTGCTGATGAATATGCCCCCCGACCTCCGGAACGAGTACTACAGTACGCTTGATGTTGCCGGGGACGGGATCTTGGGGTATATCAGCGTTCCGGCGGGGGACATCATGCTCCCGGTCTACCACGGCACGAGCGAAGCCGTTTTGCAGGAGGGGGCAGGGCATATCGAGGGTTCGTCTTTCCCGATCGAGGGCGAGAGCGTTCATGCGGTCATATCGGGACACAGAGGGCTGCCGTCCTCTTTGCTTTTCACCAACCTTGACAAGGTGAAGGTGGGGGACACGTTCATCCTCTATGTGCTGAGCGAATCGTATATCTACCGTGTCAGGAGCATCGAGACCGTCGAACCGACCGATGTGCAGTCCCTACGCATCGAGGCGGGGCGGAACTTGTGCACGCTCGTGACGTGTACCCCCTACGGCATCAATTCCCACCGTCTGCTGATCCACGGCGAATTGCTCCGGGAGAAAGAGGCGGAGGAGGAACTGATGATACAGTCCGGTGCGAGCTATGTCCCGGTCAGAACGGTCGTGATCATCTGCGAGATCCCGGCGGTCTTGCTTGCCGTGATGATCGCTTCACGCCGCACACGAAAGAAGAAGGTGAAACAGGATGCGTAAATTATGCAGTATCGCAGCGGTATTTCTGTCCATTGCGGTTTTGCTTTGCAGCGGGATCATTACATACGCCGAAGCGGCGCATTATCTGCGTGTGAAATTCATCACCGAGTCCGGTCCTGTTACCAATTCCACGCTCAAGCTCTACCCGGCGCTGACGGCGGACGGGGCATTGCTGGACGAATTTGCGGCGCTGCCCATCGAGGTCGGCGACCTGACGGACAGCGAGAATATCAACCGCCTTGCCTACACGCTCGCATCCTATGCAGCAAGCGGCGTGGGAGAGGTGAAAGCTTCGGACGTGACAAATGGCTTGGGGTATGTGGACTTCGAGGAAGTCCCGGCAGGGATGTATCTTGTGACGGGCACGTCCGGCACGATCGGCGACCTGACCTACACGCCGAAGCCTGCGCTCATCCGTATCACGGACGATGCGGAAGAACTGCTCGAAGCCAGCCTGAAATACACCGTAACGGCGACATCCACGGTCACTGACTACATGGTCAAAAAGATGTGGTTAGACCATTCCGGCACGAACCGTCCGCAGACGGTGACGGTGGATCTGTTCCGGAGCGGTGAGCTGTTTGACGAGGTGACACTGTCCGCAGAGAACAACTGGACGCACAAGTGGGAGCATTTAGCTTCCGGCTATGACTGGTATGTCATCGAGAAAGTCGTTCCGGCGGATTATTCGGTATCTATCACGCTCAATGAATCGACATTTATCATCGAAAATTCGACCTCGGTGATTGACGTGCAAACAACAACAGCCCCCTCTACAACGGCAATAGGCGGCACGGAAACGAATAGCACGGATATGACCGATAACACGGATATTACGGATACTACAGATATTACCGGAACGGGTGATCATTCCGACAGTTCGACCCCCAACAGCAACGGCACATCCTCCAATACTACCACCACCACGACCACAACTTACACCACCCCGAACCAGTCGCCGCCCGGCGGCAGCACCAACCCCCCGAACCTGCCGCAGACGGGGCAATTGTGGTATCCCGTGCCGATCCTGTTCATTTTCGGGGCAGTGCTGTTTTTCATAGGCTTTATTGCTGACAGATTGAGCGAAGACGATGAAAAAGAGTAAACGAACCGCCTTAATGCTGTCGGGTGTGCTTTTCATGGGGGCAGCATTGGGGCTGGCGGGGTATAATCTGTATGAGGATTCCCTTGCAGCGGAGTCGGCTTCCTCGGTGCTGCAACAATTGAAAGCCGGACTGGATACACAGCCCACAGAACCGGAAGGACTGCCCACAGGCATTACAGGGGAAATCGTCGAGGAGGAGACCATCGACCCGGATACGCCCATGCCCACGATCACCATTGACGGGACGGCGTATATTGGTTCGGTCATGATCCCGGCGCTTGGTGTGGAACTGCCCGTTGCAGCAGACTGGAGCTATCCGCAGATGAAAATTTCCCCCTGCCGCTATGAGGGTTCGGTCTATAAAAAGAATCTGGTAATTTGTGCGCATAATTACAGCACCCATTTCCGGAACATCAAGGACCTGCAAAGCGGCGATGCGGTTATTTTCGTGGATGTTGCGGGGAATGAATATCTTTACCATGTGGAACAGGTCGAGACCCTCAAGCCCACAGCAGTCAGCGAGATGGTCTCTTCGGCGTATGATTTAAGCCTGTTCACCTGTAACTATGCTGGCAATGCCCGTGTGACAGTACGCTGCGAGCAAGAAGAATAATTTTCCAGCAGCAGGGAAATGGCTTCCCTGTTTTGCGAAACGTAATCCGCTTGTAAAAAAATAGACGACGTGGAAATTTCCCGTCGTCTATTTTGCATTGTATCAGCGCTTGCCCTTAGCCTGCCTGTTCAGAGATATACAGGCTGACACGGCTCTGGATATTTTCCGCTGCTTTTTCTGCTGTAGTGTCACCGGCAAAGTATGCACCGGCTTCTTCATCCACAATATTGCTTACCTGTTCGTCATATTCCGAAATACTCGTGATACCGTCAATATACGATCTCATCTCGTCAATGAATCCATCCGGCACAGGCGGGATCTTAATTTCCTTATCGCCCCGCATATAAACTACACCGCCCTCATTCTCATCGGCTCTTTGTTTCGATTTTTCGCACACCTTATCAAAGCTCGAACGACGCACCGGGAACGAATAGTCTACTTCGTCCTGAGAACTCTCACTCAGCAAGGATTCTATAATGCCCCAGCACTCGTCCGCATACGGTGTATTGGCAGAGATCGCAACCGTATAGTCACAGCAGAACTTGCCGCCGTTGCCCTTTCCGTCAGCGACCGGATAGCCGACATAGGTCACGTCCTCATCTTCAAAGTACAAATATTGATTGCTCCATGTATCGGCAGCATCGTAAAGATAGCAGGGATAGAACAGGCTCTTGTCCTTGATATACTGGTAGCTTTCCTCTTCGTTATAGTCATCCCATTGCTCATCTGTCCAGTTATCCATGTTGTCAGTATCCGAAAAACGATTGCAGATCTCCAAAAAGGCAATAAACTCCGGTGTGTTGAAATTGCAGGTCGCTGTATTCCGGTCAATAAAGGCATCGAGGTTACTGTCGACCAGTCTGTCAAGTGCATACTCTTTCGTCATGGATAAGCCGAACGGATTCATATCAGAGGGCATTTCGTCGATCAGCTCTAAAAATGCCTTGCTGTCCAGCCCCTGCCGATCACCGACGTGTTCTGTTTTGGCTGCAAGCGTCTTCAAACTGAACGAAGGCGTAATACGATAGAGTTTATCCCGGTATTTGAGTGCATCGAACACACTTGTAAAATAAGTATCCTCCATGCCTGCCATCTTGTCCGTCAGGTCAAGGAAAATGCCCTTATTGGCAAACGACTGGAATTCCAGCCCGTCCGGACAAATGATGTCAGCCACAATGCCGCTTGTCATATCAGTCTTGAATTTCTCCAGTCCTGCCTCATAGTCCTCATCCGTATTATATTTGTCATAGGACGTGACAGCAATGCGGCATTCGCCGTTGCTGCGGTTGTATTCATTGATAGCCGTGCCAAGGTCTGTTGGCAGATACAGGCAAGCCATCGTGATGAGCTTGACATCTTTCAGCTCATCCGGATCACGGGGAGAGAGTACCCACAGCTTTGAGGTAGAAGAAGTTCTGGTGTTTATTTCTTCACAGACCAGAAACTGTCCGTCCGGGAGCTGCAAAACATCACGGATATTGTCTCCCATAAAATCGGAATTGATCCAGTTGATCACTTCCTCACAAGTCCCCTTGTCCAGATCAATGCCGTACACATAGTCCGAAGCATTCACTAAAATATCGTAAGGTTCCACGTGTCCCGCAAAGACCGAAGAATACCACTGCGGCAGACCCTCGACCTCGATCTTGCTGACAGTATGGGACGATGTGTCAAGCTTTCCGAAACAGTTGTCCCAGTTGTTGTCCTGATAGTACAGACAGAGAGAACCGTCCGGCAGATAAAATGTGCTTTCCAGATACTGTATCCCTGCATCGACATCTGCTACTTTTTTGAAGTCCTTGTCATAGATCACTAACTTCATGTTGCCGTTGTTGTCATAGACAGAGGCAAGATAATTCCCGTCCGGTGTGGAAAAGAGATTGCTCAGACTGCTGCCCTCAGAAAATACATCTATGAGTGACCTTGTGTCCTGCACCTCAAAATTGGCATCATAAGTAACGAGCGTCATGCCTAAGTCCTCATAGTCCATGCCGTCCTCCGAATACCAGTATGCCGACCAGAGTTGTAAAAGACTGCCGTCCGCATTCGCCACAGGCGGATAGGAATACGCCTCTGCACCGTCCTTGAGTTCGCCCGGATACGTCAGCTCCAGCTCCTTGCACTCCCCCGTGGAAATGGTGTAGAGCAAGCTATGATCGTTATAATCTACCGTATCATATCCGTCGATCAGCACAGTGTCCTCTGTCAGCAGTGTCATGTTCCTAAGGGAGATATCCATAGATAGGTCCATCTCTTCCGCCTTGTAGGAATGGTCAAGCGAAATGCCAAGTTTTTCGGCGACCGGGTTGCTGCCCCCCGCTTTGTGACATCCGGTCACTGTACCGGACAAGAGCATGACCGCCGTCAGCATCGCTGCCGTGCGTCTGAAATTCATTTTCTGCATATGTAACTCCTTTCCCTGAATCCCTTTGTATCGGTTTTCGTACAACAAAAAGTATACCATACCTGCCCGGCATTGTCAAGCAAATTAACCGATTTTTCTTGTCATTTTAATTGTATCTTAAGAAAGCTGTTTCTGTTTTGCAATTATGCGAAACAAGTGGCACATCCGCAAGCTGCCCCTCCCGGCAGTGCAAACCGGAAGGGGCAGCTTTTGTGTAGAGCATGATAGTAGTATTCAGACACTGTCTGAACCCACTCATAGTATAGCATATCCTGCCGGTACTGTCAAGCGAATTTTGTCGAACCGGAGCAGGTGAATGAAATTTTTTCAAATTCAGCAGGGTTCTGCGGCTTTTGTCAGGTCGCTGATCCAGACACCTTTCCGGATGAGCAGACAGCCGACCAACACCTTGATGAGATCCGCTGCCTGAATCAGTGCATAGATCACAAAAATGGAGATTCCCGTGTACCGGCAGAGGAGAAAGGCAGCCGGCACTGCCACGACCCACGAATACACACTGTCAAACAGGAACGTCACAAATGTTTTCCCGCCGGAACGAAGTGTGAAGTACACCGCATTCACCAGCCCCTGCACGGGGAAGAACAGAGCAGTCAGGATGATGAACTGCGTGCCGTAGTGCCGGACTGTCTGCGTCGTCTGATACAGTTCCGGAAAGAACCCGGAAACGGCGACCAGAATGACCGTCAGCAGCAGACTGACCCCGCCGGTGAACAGCATCAGCCGGAACGCATCCTGCTTTGCCTTCTCAAATTGTGCAGCTCCCAGTGTCTGCCCGATCAGAATGCCGACCGCCGTGCCAAGTGCCACAAAGACGACATTCAGCAGATTGCAGATAGCGTTAGAGATGTTCAGCCCTGCAATGAAATCGAGCCCCCGGACGGAATACGCTTGTGTCATGGCAGCAATACCGCCTGCCCAGAGAAATTCATTGCAGAAGATCGGCAGCCCTTTGAAGAGAATGACCTTGACAAGGGGCAGGGGGATGCGGAGCGTGTGATAGATCTTCTGCCGGTTCCGGCACACTGCCCAGATCACAACGACCAGCATTTCCACAAATCTTGCGGCAACCGTAGCGATCGCAGCCCCGGAGACCCCAAGCGCCGGAAGCCCCAAGTTCCCGTAGATCAGCCCCCAGTTCAGCACGATGTCCGCCACGACGGAAATAATTCCGGCAGCCATCGGGCGGATGCTGTCTCCGACTTCCCGCAGGCTGCTTGCATAGACCTGCGTCAGCACGAACGGGAAAAGCCCGGTCAGCATGATCAGAAGATACTGCCACGCATACTGCATCGTCAGCACCGGGTCGATCTCCTCACTTTCTCCCCGGAGATAGAACCCGATGAGCGGCTGCCCGAAACACAGGAACACCGCCAGTCCCAGCAGCAAGATCACCAAGCCGATATAGTGCTTCAGGCGGAACACATTCCGCACGCCCTCCATATCCTTTTTCCCGAAGAACTGCGCCGCATAGATCCCCGGTCCCGACAGCCCCCCAAACACCGCAAGATTAAAGACGAAGATCAGCTGTCCGCCGATCGAGACCCCCGTCATCGCTTCCGTGCCCAGTCTGCCGACCATTACATTGTCCACAAGACTGACCATGTTGGTGATGCCGTTCTGTATCATCATCGGAACGGCAAGCGCACAGGCACGCCTGTAAATATTCTGCTGCATGGGGTCACGCCTTTTTGGATGTGTCCTGTCCCGGCTGTTTGCGCATGGTGAGGGAAATGCGGCTGCGCTTCACGTCCACATCCAAGACCCATACCCGGACGACATCGCCCACCTTGACCGCTTCCAAGGGGTGCTTGATATAGCGGTCGCAGATCTGCGAGATGTGTACCAGTCCGTCCTCATGGACACCAATGTCCACAAAGCACCCGAAATCCACGATATTCCGCACCGTTCCCATCAGCTCCATGCCGGGCTTCAGGTCGGCAATTCCCATGACATTCCCACTGCGCAGCAAAGGCGGCGGGAGCAGGTCACGGGGGTCACGTCCGGGCTTTTGCAGCTCCATGACCATGTCCTCGAGTGTGTATCCGCCAATGCCAAGCGTTTCTGCGAGGGCGTTGCTGCCGGCTTTCTTCACGCAGTCCCCCAAGCCGCCTAACTTTCCGTTCGCCGCATCCTGCAAAGAGAAGCCGAATCGTTCGAGCAGTTTCTCTGCTGCCGGGTAGCTTTCCGGGTGTACACCCGTGTTGTCAAGGGGCTGCTTCCCGCCCGGAATGCGCAGGAACCCAGCACACTGCTCGAAGGCTTTCGGACCGAGTTTCGGGACTTTCAGCAGCTCTTTCCGGGTCGTGAAGGCACCGTTCTCCTCCCGGTATTTCACGATATTTTTCGCAACAGCCGCACTGATGCCGGCAATATGCGAGAGCAGCGGTGCAGAAGCCGTGTTCACGTCCACGCCGACCGCATTCACGCATTCCTCGACTACGCCGTCTAAAGCTGTTTGCAGGTCTGCTTTTGGCATATCATGCTGATACTGCCCCACGCCAATGGCTTTCGGGTCGATCTTTACCAGTTCCGCAAGCGGGTCCTGTAAACGCCTTGCGATCGATACTGCACTGCGCAGTGCCACATCGTATTCCGGAAATTCTTCCGCTGCCAGTTCCGAAGCGGAATACACCGAAGCTCCTGCCTCTGAAACGACCATGTACGAGACCTTGTGCGGCAATTGCGGCAGCAGATCGGCAACAAAACTCTCCGACTCCCTCGATGCCGTTCCGTTGCCGATAGAAACGGCTTGGATGCCGTATTTCTGCACGAGAGAGGAGACTTTTTTCTCTGCCTCTGCAATTTTGTTATGCGGCGGTGTCGGGTAAATGACACCCGTGTCCAGTACCTTGCCCGTGCCGTCCACGACTGCAAGCTTGCAGCCCGTCCGGTATGCCGGGTCAAGTCCCAAAGTCACCGTATCCCGCAGCGGCGGCTGCATGAGGAGCTGCTTGAGGTTGGAGGCAAATACCTTAATGGCGTTCGCACAGGCATCCGCAAAGAGGGCGTTACGCACCTCCCGGATCACAGAGGGAATGATAAGCCGTTTGGCACTGTCACAGGCAGCCTGCCTTACCAGTTCCCCGGCAGGGGAGCTGTTTTTCACATAGGGCTTGGTGCAGATCTGTTCCGCAAGCCCGTCAGCGACTGTGATCGTGACTTTCAGCAGTTCTTCCTTTTCGCCCCGCTGGATGGCAAGGATCTGATGCCCCTGCAGCCGTGGCACAAAGCTCTCAAAGTGGTAGTAATTGCTGTATACGCTGTCCTTTTCCTCGTCGGCAGCCGTACAGGTCATCGTCCCGAACCGCTGGTACAGATCACGCATCGCCGTGCGTACTTTTGCATCGTCCGCAATGTCCTCCGCAAGAATATCCATTGCCCCCTGCAAAGCGGCAGCGGTGTCCGGGACTTCCTCGGTCAGGTAGGCAGCCGCCTCTGCTTCCGGGTCGGTCGTTTCCGCCTGTGCAAGCAGCAGTTCTGCCAGCGGTGCAAGTCCCTTTTCCCTTGCCATCGAACCTCTCGTGCGCCGCTTTTCCTTATAGGGGCGGTAAATGTCCTCCACCTCGACCATAGTCATTGCCGTGTCGAGTGCCGCTTCAATTTCGGGCGTGAGGGCGTTTTTGTTGGCGATCGCCGTGCGCACTTCCTCTTTACGGGCTTCCAGATTGCGCAGTGTCTGCAGCCGCAGCGCAAGCCGCCGGATCGTCTGGTCATCCAGTGCGCCGTGCATTTCCTTTCGGTAACGTGCAATAAACGGGACAGTCTTGTCATCGTCAAGTAAATTCACAACATTCTGCACCTGTTCAGTACGGATGCCAAATTCGTCCGTCAGGACTTTGATAATATCCATATGTTCCTCCTGTTAAGTCGTTTTGTATGCCCGTATGATGTCCATAAAGGCAGTACCGTATTTTTCCAGCTTGACGTGCCCCACCCCGGAAACGGACAGGAAAGCCATATCCGAGACCGGCAGCTTCCGGCACATATCCTGCAAAGCCGCATCCGTGAAAACCACATAGGGCGGCACGTGTTCCCGTTCGGCAATTGCTTTCCGGACGGCACGCAGTTTCTGGAACAGGCTGTCATCAATGTCCGCCGGAACAGCTTTTGCGGCTGCCCTTGGGGGCGGAGTCTCTTTTTGGATGTGCATGGTCAGGGTCGGGCGTTCCTGCAACAGGCGTGCGGAATTGCGGTTGAGGGTCAGCACCGGATATTTTCCGCTTAACGTCAGCCATTCTTCCGATAGCAGAAACCGGATCATATCCCGGCACTGTGTTTCTGAAACATCCTGTAGGATGCCAAACGTGGAGAGCGTTTCCGGGAAACGATAGCGTTCAGTCTTTTCTGTCTCCTTGCCCCGCAGAATATCCGCAAGCGCATTGACACCGTAATACAGCTTGCGTTTATGTAAATGATAGATGCAGGAAAGAATTTTCAGGGCAGCTTCTGAAATATCGAGCTCCTCATAATTGGCAAGACAGCGGCTGCAATTTCCGCAGTACTGCCCAGAAGTCTCCCCGAAATACCGCAGCATATAGTGCCGCAGACAGCCGGTCTGGGTGCAGTAGAAGGTCATGCGTTTCAGGCGTTCCTCGTCCTGCTGACGGATGCGTTGCTGTACCTCCTCCGGGAGTTTTTCATTCCTGCCAGAAGATTCGATCAGGAACTGATTGAGCCGCACATCACCGCCGTTATAGAGCAGAATGCAGTCCGCCTTGCTGCCGTCCCGTCCGGCACGGCCAGCCTCCTGATAGTAGCTTTCCAGATTTTTGGGCATATTGTAATGCACCACAAAACCGACATTGGACTTGTCAATGCCCATCCCGAAAGCATTGGTCGCCACCATGACCGACACCCGGTCGTAAATGAAATCGTCCTGATTTTCCCGGCGTTCCTCATCCGACAAGCCGGCATGATAGCGTGTCGCAGAAATGCCCAGTTCCTGTAGATCAGCCGTGACCTGTTCCACCAGTTTCCGGGACAGGCAGTACACGATCCCGGCAGTATCCGGATGCGCCCGGATGATCTCCACGAGTGCCCGGAACTTGTCCCTCGGCTGCTCAATGCCAAAAAACAAGTTCTCCCGGTCAAATCCGGTCGTGATGCGGTACGGTTCTTGTAGTCCGAGGATGCCGACAATATCCTCTGCCACTTCCTTGGTAGCCGTTGCCGTGAAAGCGCCGATGACCGGACGGCGGGGGAGCTGCTCCAAAAATGCCGCTATTTTCAGGTAACTCGGTCGAAAATCCTGCCCCCACTGCGAAACGCAGTGCGCTTCATCCACTGCCACCAGCGGGATCTCTATCTCCCGGCAGAGTGAAAGAAAATGCTGCGTTTCCAACCGTTCCGGGGCTGCGTAGAGAATGCGCACCTCTCCCCGGCGAATGCGGTGCAGTGTCTCCCGGTAGTCGGCATCGTCCATTGCCGAATTGAGACATCCTGCCGCAATGCCGATCTCCCGCAGTGCAGTGACCTGATCCTGCATCAGCGAGATCAGCGGCGAGATCACGACCGTCATGCCCGGCAGCAGCAGGGCAGGCACTTGATAGCAGATACTTTTCCCCGCACCGGTCGGCATGATGCCAAGCACATCCTGTCCGTTCAGCAGGTGGGTGATCAGTTCCTCCTGCCCCTTGTGAAAGCTCGGATAACCGAAATGGTGCTGTAATATTGCAAGCGGTGTCAAGGCGTTTCTCCCTCCTGTAACCCGTTCCAGAGACAGCGTTCCATGTCCACGCAGCCGTCTGCCCGGAAAATAACGCCCTCTGCTTCGAGCAGTTCCCGCTGTCTGCCCTCACCCCCGAAGGCAAACCCCGGTGCCGGTCTCCCGAAACGGTTCACCACCCGGTGACAGGGGATCACGCCCGGTTCGGGGTTGCTGTGCAGGGCATAGCCGACCACCCTTGCCCAGCGGGGATTTCCGGCAAGCTGTGCTACCATGCCATAGGTAGACACTTTTCCCCGTGGTATCTGCCGGACAACTGCGTAGATCCTCTCAAATGCGTTATCCATGCGCCCTCCCTCTTATATATAAATGAAAAGAACTGCCGCAGAACTTGCAGCAGTGCCTTCCCTATGTTCTTTCTTATAGAAAACTTGATGTCGGTCCGTAGTATGTCGAGTTTCCGTATGCCAGTATCAGCATGAAGATCGGTGACAGTAAAACCAATCCGACACCGAACCCTGCATCTTTTCCGTATGCCTTTGCCATGCGGAAATACAGGCACAGCGGAACGATCCAACCGACAACAGGAATCAATGTCAGGAACATTTTCCAGCCTGCGCCATACACAATGTCAAACAGATCCCATGTATTCAGGAACGGGATCAGACTGTGCCAGCCCGGCTTGCCTGCTTTGGCAAACAGTTTCCACATTGCCACAATGGCAATCACAGCGATTACGATCGCAACGATAGAATACACACCGGATGCGGCAGCTGCAACAGCAGTTGCTGCCTCTGAATCAGCGTAATCGTACATGATATGTCCTCCTTTCATTTGGTATAGTTTCATTATACCCGATGAAAGCAGTTTTGTCAATGAAATTGTGAATATTTTTTGAAAATATAGTGATAACATTGTGAAATAGAAAAATTACTGTACTAATTTTTGGCGATTTTGCCGTAAAATTGTAAAATAGAGTTTACTTTTTAGCACGTTCACAGACGATGTCAGCCATTTCGCCGACATTCTTCATGCCGCTGACTTCTTTCATGGTAAAGCGCATTTTGAAAGCCTTTTCCACGGCAGCGATCAGGTTGATGTGCTCAAGGCTGTCCCAGTCTTCGATGTCCTTAGCGGATGTCGTTTCTGTCAGGACGATCTCATCATCGTCAAACACATCCCGGAAAATGGCTGTCAGCCGTTCCATAGCTTCTTTCTTGTTCATACGGTTGCCTCCTCATTGATCTGAATGACATGGTTCTGCTTCTGATAGCCGCTGACCGGCAACCGCCAGACGGTGCTGCCGTCCTCGTTTTCGCTGACCAGCGTGAACCCGAACTGCCGGTACAATTCCCTGACCATGTCGTTTTTGGCAGTCGGGTAGTAGTACCCGATGATCTCCTGTATGCCCTGTGCAGCGGCAGTTTCCACGAGCGTGTCAAGCATGGCAAGCTCCATATCCCGCTTGAGTACCCGGCAGCTCATCAGCCACAGCTCCATGTGGAGTGATGCGCCCTCTTTTCTGCCGATGACAACGGAAACGATGCCATTGTCCCCGAATCGATCCGTCAGCCGCCCGCACAGCCGGATATGCGCCGGACTTGCGGCGACAGTTTCCATTTCCGGCAGAGTATAGCGCCTTGTGGTGAGGTTGAACTGGTTGCTCTTGTTGGTGAGCTGCGTAATTCGTGGCAGATGCACGGGGTCGAAGTCCGTGATCTGTGCGTGCATATCCAGACTTTTCAAAAATTCAGTATAATCAGCAAACTGCGCCGCAGCCTGCTGCCGCTGTGCATTGGCAAGGTACATTTCGCTGCGCTTGGCATCGTCTGCCGAAAGCTCCGTGACCTCGAAGTAGCCGCTTCTGTCCAGTGCCAACAGACAATCCTCGATGGACTGAAATGCCACCGCTGCGGTATCCGGGAGCTGCGCCCGCACAATGGCACGTTCTGCCGGGTTGTCGTCCACAAAGACGAAGCTCTCCGGAAGCAGGTTCAGCTCCTGCGCCGTGTCGAGCAGGTTCTGTGATTTGGGTTCCCAGTTTGCCTTGATGGCAGCAAAATCGGCAGGGCGCAGCACACCGTCCGGGTGTTCCAGCCCGGCAATGGCATTTTCGTAGTCATTCTTCGAGCAGACCGTCAGCAGCACGCCAATGTCCTTGTGGGCTTTCAGGTAACGCTGCAATTCAAGGTAGCCCTGCCCGACAGGTGTTTCCTGTCCGATCTCAATGCCTGCCTGCCCATCATCCCCGATGACACCGCCCCAGAGGGTGTTGTCCAGGTCAAGGGCAAGCACCTTCTTGTTTCTGCCCATCAGCGAACAGAGAATATTGGACAGATTATAGGCAAATTCCGGTATCGCCGGGACTGCTAATGCATATTTGAACAGATGCCAGTAGGACGGCTCCAGCCACTTGTCCAGCCCGTAGCAAGCCGAAAGATACTGAATGTCGTGAATATAAAAATGCTTGTGAGAAGCCGCATAGTCATAGAATTTGCAGTTCAGCCGGGTGATGAAGTCAATGCTGCCCTGCGGACAGCCGGCTTCCCGGTTGCCGAGCAGACGGGTGAGGGACAGTTCAAAATTATTCTGGATAATGGGGCAGCCGTACACCTGCGCCAGTCGTTCCCACATATCCGCAAACTGCCGGTAAGCCTGTTCGAGCTTGTGTTCGCACAGTTCCCGGGAATCCTGCACACCGGGCATATTGAGCAGGTTGCGTGCGGTGGTGTGGATGAAGATGACCTCCGGCTGAAAAGCTTCCAAGGACGGATTCGGGAACATGGCATCCTGCAAATACTGGTTATACTCCGACTCCCAGAATGCCGGAACAATGCCCCGGTTGCGCAGGAACAGTTCCAGCATTTTGACGATCAGGTCTGTAGTCGAACCGCCAAGCACCGCAATGCGCAGCGTGACAGCGCCGGGCTGCTCTTTCAGGCGGCGCAGGAGTTTCCGGCGGTCTTTCAG
This sequence comes from uncultured Clostridia bacterium, assembly GCA_947629905.1. Classification (GTDB taxonomy): domain Bacteria; phylum Bacillota; class Clostridia; order Oscillospirales; family Ruminococcaceae; genus UBA3855. The sequence goes on along the minus strand of CANRFM010000002.1, from coordinate 88,787 downwards.
CACAGCATCCCCGTCAAACGGGTAACATAATTCTTCGAGCATGAAAAGTTCTCCTTTTCCAAAATCACTGATTCAGCAGAGTCTGTAGTTTCTTGGAATTGCCGCCGGTCGCACTGTAGGTATTCATGGCAAACAGCAGATCTGTCACCCCGTGTTCCTGAATAAACGGAATGGTGCTCGGCTTGAAATAGCGCATATCGATGACCCAGATCTCCTCGAAGGAATTCGTCAGGCAGGGCACGAGCGCATTGCCGTAGCTGTCCTTGATGATGCACAGCACACGCCCGTTGTGGCAGTCGGTCGTGACGTGCGTGATCCGCTCATCACCGCCCATGAACACCAGATACCAGCTCACCCGGTCAACTGTGTCGAGGTTCAGCAGCAGGGGAGCTTCCCGTTCCCGTGTCATGTCGGTGTCGTAGTAAGTGGTCGTGTATTCGTTCTGCGGCACGTAGTAGGTGAAATCCTCCGGATTGTCAAGCAGTGTCTTGCTGTTGGTTTGCCCGTAAAGCGTGCCGACATAGCCCTCTTTGACGACTGTTTCATAATCTGTCAGCGGCGCAAAGGGAACACCTGCCACTTTGGCAAATTCCTCTGCCGCATAGAAAGCCCCAAGCGGCTGCCAGTGGTGATCGGTCCGGGAATAGATATGCTCATCCTTGTGCGGGAGCAGGGCGCTGTAGACATCCACAGGCGTGACACCGTTCAGGAAGCTGTTGATATGGTCGATGTTTTCCGTTTCACTTGCGGAATACTGCTGGTATTTTTTCGGCAGATAGTACGAAACCGAGGTCGGTGCGACCATAGAGTAGACATTCACATCCCCTAATTTTTCCTTGAACTGGTTAAGCGTTTCCGCATATGCCTGTCCGTTGGAGAAACCGCCGCCGTAGAGCATGATCGCCCTGTCCTTGACGATGAGGATATTATTGGTCAGCTCACCCTCCACATCTTCCTCCGGCGGTTCTGTCGGGGCTTCTGTCACTGGTTCTGTCGCCGGAACAGTCTCCGAAACAACAGGTGCAGACGGTTCTGAACTGTCAATGACCGGCACGGGCGGTGCTGTTTCGGTAGGTGTTTCAGTGGGCGGTTCCGTGGCAGGGGGAGGGGCATTTTCGAGCGTGGGAACATTGCCGAACAGCTCCACGCCCTCGTAGGGGATGCCCAAATGTCCCCGGAAGCCCGCAATAAATTCCTTGAAAGTACTCCGCAGGGGTACGGAATCATTAAAGAATGCGGCGAACTCCGAGGTAAATGTTCCGTCTAAATAGGAGGAAATGCTGAATTTCGGGCATTTTGCCAGCTCACGCTGTTCCTCGTTGGAGACCGTGGGACGTTTCCCCAAAATCAGAAAGCACGAGATCAGCAGCATAAGGGTAATGATTGTCAGCACATTGAATTCGAGCATCCAGAAATCCTTGCCCCGCTTTTTCCGCTTCGGCTTTTCGATGAAAATGTCGATATCGTTGTCCCGTTTTCTTGTATTCACGTTGTTATCTCCTTATCAGAATCTCCAGTAGAGAAATGCCTTGGTTGTGGAATCTACCAACAAGATGCTGCTCACGACCAGAAGCACGGCACAGACGACAGTGCCGGCAACCGCAAGCGGCGCACGCATCACGGGTGCTTTTTCCTCGATCAGCTTCGGGAGTTTCAGCAGCGGGAACGTGCAGAGAATAGCCGCAAGGATCAGGTATAGATTGTTATACAGCGAGATCTGCTCTGCCACGCTGAAAAAGCCATTGGGGTTGAAAAATGTCAGATTCCGGAAGAACAAGCCAAGCTGCTTGACATCCTCGAAATAGAAGATGCCAAAGCCGATGATGATCACGAGCTTATTATAGATATGCCGCAGCACAAGGGGGATCTTCCGCATTTTTTTCTTGCCGATCTTTGTCTCCAGCAAAATAAATGCGCCGTAGTATACGCCCCAGAGTATGTAGTTCCAGCTTGCCCCGTGCCAGATGCCCGTGCAGAGCCATACCAGCCCCAGACTCAGGTACTTGTTGCGGATGCCGAACACCGGAACGGGCAGCAGATAATCCCGGAAGAAGCTGCCCAGCGAGATATGCCACCGCTGCCAGAATTCCGTAATATCCTTGCACAGGTACGGGTGATCAAAGTTTTCATCGAAGTGAAACCCGAAAATCAGCCCCAGCCCGATCGCCATATCCGAATACCCCGAAAAATCGAAGTAAATATACATGGAGTAGAGAATGATCCCATACCAAGTCCCCAGAACGGACAGCCCGCTGATATTGTCCCCTAAAAAAGTATCCACGACACGGAACAGTTGGTCGGCAAGAATTACTTTTTTTGCCAGACCGATCACGAATCTCGTCAGCCCCTTGCTCAGGTCGCTGAGGGTCGTGGTGCGCTCCGTGATCTCTTTAGAGATGGTGCTGTACCGGACGATCGGTCCTGCAATGAGCTGCGGGAACAGCGCCACATACAGCAAAAACCAGAACGGATTGACCTGCGCTTCCACCTTTTCCCAGTAGACATCAATGACATACGACATCACTTGGAACGTGTAGAAGCTGATACCGATCATCTGCACGATGCCGGGGTCGGGAATATGCGCCCCGAAAATGGCATTGATGTTTTCGATCAGGAAGCCGCTGTACTTGAACACCACGATCATGCCGAGGTTGAAAATCAAACTGACCGTCAGCGCCAGCTTGCGGAGCGGTTCTTTCCCGGTTTTCCCGATCAGCAGACCGCAGAGATAATTGACCAGCGCACTCAGCAGCAGGTATTTGATGCGTGTCGGTTCCCCCCATGCATAGAACAGCAGGGAGAATACGATCAGGACAGCATTGCGTGTCCATATTTTTTGGCAAGCCGCATAACACAGCAAGCAGAGCGGCAAAAAGCCGTACAGAAATAGTAAACTTGAAAAAACCATGAATTTGTTGCCCCAATTATTTTCTTTATATTTCAGAGAGTTTTCACAACGTGTCAATTTTTACATTAAAACCCATTTTTGTATATATTTGTACAAGTTTTAAGGAAAAATTTACGCCAACCGCAATTTGCGGCAGCTGAAAACCCTCTATCACTATTGTACACCATTCTGTTTTTTTCTGCAATAGGTAATGACAAACTTCAAAAAAATCAGCGTTTTGTACAAAAGCCGTGGAAGAAAAAGTAACATTATTCACAAGTTCGACAGCGTTCCCGTAACATAGCCAAAAAGCAGCTCTGCGGCAAATTCCAGCTCCGTGACATGGAAATTTTTGTCATCGCTGTAGAGATAGTAGCAGCAGTCCTGCGTAGAGAGGACAAGACAAGCCCCCTTGCCCCGGTAGTTGTATTCCGTCTGTGCAGAGGAAAGCAGCCGGGAGGGGATATGCAGGGGGAATGTATCCACAGCCCCTGCCGGCACGCTGTCCGGTGTCAGGGTAAAACCGCTTCGGTCATGGGTCAGTGTTCCCTCACCCATGGGGATGAAGCCCTTTTCATTCGGGAGTGCCTCGATGCGGACACGCACCCGCAGCCCGTAGTGCCCGGCAGCAATTTCGGCTTTCGTTTCCGCACGTTCCCAGCGGTACCAGTCCGGAATGTCCACAGCACAGCCGTCCGCCGTGAAAAGCTGCCCGTTTTCCTGCAATTCCCAGCGTTCCCCGCAAGCCCGGCAAAACAGAAAAGTCCCCTCGCTGCCCATGCTGCCCTTTGCATGGCAGTTCCGGCAGCGGTACAGCGGCAGATGCAGCCCCTCTGCCCGGTGTGCGCCGCCAATGCGGATGTTGTTCTCCCGCTGATAGGCGTATTCGTCGTATTGCAGCCGCTTTTCGATCTCTGTTTGCATAACGGCAGGGGAGAGTGTCCGCACCTGTTCTGCGGTGTAAAGCAGTTCCAGCCTTGCCCGCAGCGGCACTTTCCGGGCGTGTTCCTCGTCCCAGAACGGGTTCTTCAGGTAGCTGCCGTGCATCGTGAGCAGCACGACCGGAACGCGTAGCACCCTCGCCAGCCTGCCGAGATCATCGGGCAGCACGGAGGTAATACCCGCATCACAGTGCCTTGATTCCGGGAACAGAACGACCGGCTGCCGCAGCGTGAACAGGGCATAGCGGATGTTGTTCATCACGGAAATATCGGGCACATACCGCCGTTTCCCGATACAGCCGCCATACCGGTAGAGCGTTTTTCCATAATTGGCAAATCCCTCCATATCGGACACATAATTCGCCCGATGCGGAAACAGGGCAAGCGGTGCAAGAAAGTAGTCCGAAAAGCCCTGATGTGTGGCAAACACCAGAAACGGCGGCTTTATGCCCTTCATACCGGCACGTTCAATTTTTAGTCCGTCCTTTGCCGTGATCAGCCATGACACGCCCCACAATAGCGGCATCAGAAGCGGATGCTGCTTTACAGGCTTTTCCGTCATGGCAAAGGGCGTAAAATCCCCCCTGCGGTTGTTCAGTCCCATGGTATCCTCCTAAAAGGAAAGCACGGATGTTCCGTGCTTTCGGTTCATATGTCGATTTCCAGCCCGACCGGGCAGTGATCGCTGCCCTGAATTTCCGGGTAGATCTCTGCCGCTTTGATCTTGTCGGCAATGCGGTTGGACACGAGGAAATAGTCGATCCGCCACCCGACATTCTTTTCCCGTGCTTTTCCCATGTACGACCACCATGTATAGGCATCCCGGCGGTCGGGGTAGAGATAGCGGAAGGTATCCGTAAATCCCGCTTTCAGCAGTTCCCCGAATTTTCCACGCTCCTCGTCGGAGAATCCGGCATTGCCGGCGTTGGACTTCGGGTTGCGCAGGTCAATCTCCTGATGGGCAACATTCAGGTCGCCGCAGAGGATAACCGGTTTGTCCTTGTCCAGTTCCATGAGAAACGCCCGCAGATCGTCCTCCCACTGCATCCGGTAGTCAATGCGTGTCAGTCCCCGCTGTGCATTGGGGACATAGAGATCCACCAGCCGGAATGTCTCGTATTCGGCAATGATCGCCCGTCCCTCGTCCGTGTGTCCCTGAAAATTGAACGTCACCTGCAGCGGTGTGGTTTTCGTGAACAGTGCCGTACCGGAGTAGCCCTTCTTCACGGCACTGTTGAAATACTGCTCCCACCCGTCAAAGCGGGTCGTGACCTGTTCGGGCTGCATTTTCGTTTCCTGAATGCAGAACATATCCGCATCGAGTTTCCGGAACTGTTCCTCAAAGCCCTTGTTCAGGCAAGCCCGGAAACCGTTGACGTTCCATGAGATCAGCTTCATCCTGCATCATCCTCCATAACGATGACCGTGCAGCAGTTCGTGGAAATGGCATACAGCAGCTTTCCGCTCCTGTTCCTGATCAGAATGGTATTATTTTCCGTCTCCATGCACACATCCTCAAAATGCCATTCCTGCGTGCAGTCAAATTTGCTGTTGTACGCATAGAGTGCATAATTCCCGTACATAGGCGCTCCTTTCAGGCTTCGAGGAATACTTTGAAAGCCCGGTAAGCGGCATAGACATCCGTCTTTGCGACCAGCTCAAAGGGGGCGTGCATGGAAAGCACCGGGACACCAATGTCAATGGTATCAATATCCAAATTGGCAATATACGCAGCCACCGTGCCGCCGCCGCCGACATCGACCTTGCCGAGTTCTCCGGTCTGCCAGATCACGTCCCCGGCATCGAGGATATGGCGCACTTCACCGACATACTCCGCCGAAGCGTCCGAAGTCCCCGACTTGCCCCGTGCGCCCGTGAACTTTGTCACGCACACGCCGTGGTTGAGGTAGGCGCAGTTGTTTTTCTCCAGCACATCGGAGAATGTCGGGTCGAAGCCGGCATTTACGTCCGCAGAAAGGCATTTGGAAGCCCGAATCACTGCCCTGCCGTTTGCCCCGAAGCAGTCCGCCAGATCGTAGAGGAAGTATTTCAGGTAGGAGGAACGCAGCCCCGTGTTGCCGTCACTGCCGGTTTCCTCCTTGTCGGTCAGGATGACAACACTTGTATGCACCGGGGCAGGGGTATCGAGGGAAGCCATGAAAGCCGGGTAAGCACACACCCTGTCATCATGCCCGTAAGCCCCGATCAAGCTCCGGTCAAAGCCGACATCTGCAGCCCGGAATGCCGGAACAGCTTCCAGTTCGGCGGAGATGAAATCTTCTTCTGTGATACCATATTTTTCGTTGAGGATCTGCATCAGGCGGAGCTTTACAAGCTCACTGCCCTTGTCTGTCCGGAACGGCATAGAACCGATGACAATGTTCAGCTCCTCGCCCTTGATGCCGTTGGCAAGGGTGCGCTTCATCTGCTCTCCGGCAAGGTGCGGCAGCAGGTCGGTGATGCAGAATACCGGGTCTCCGGCATCCTCCCCGATACGGACTTCCACGGAAGTGCCGTCCTTGCGGATGACTACACCGTGCAAAGAAAGCGGCATTGCCGTCCACTGATACTTCTTGATACCGCCGTAATAATGCGTCTTGAAGAACCCGATCTCGTTGTCCTCATAGAGCGGATGCTGCTTGAGGTCAAGGCGGGGGGAGTCGATATGCGCAGCGCAGAGCCTTACCCCTTCCGTAATGGGTGCAGTGCCGATCGTTGCCAGAATGACAGACTTCCGGCGGTTGTTGAGGTAGACCTTGTCGCCTGCCTTCAGTGCCATGCCGGGCGTAAAGGGCACATAGCCCTTCGCTTCGAGCTGTGCGGTAAAGAAAGCCGCCGCTTCCCGTTCCGTTTTGCAGGTATTCAGGAATGCCGTATAGCCGTCGCAGAATGCCCCGCAGGCAGCCAGTGCCTCCTCCGACATGCGCAGCCCGGCGTGCTTGTTTTCCGGGAAGAGCTGCTCCCGGAGTACCTGTGCTTCGTTCTTTTCGTTTTCCATGTGAAATTCCACCTTTCAGAAATGTCAGCCGCAGACGGCTGCTGTATAGTATGCCTTGATCTTGTCCGCTACTTCCCTTGACAGGGCGCAGAGTGCTGTCTGGTCGTCATTGTTGCGGATCAGGTAGTCGGAATGCTCCACGAAGAAGCTCTCCGGCAGCTGTGCGCTCATGCGCTCCCGTGCTGCCTGTTCCGTCAGGCTGTCACGCTGCATGATACGCTGCAAACGCAGCGGTGCGTCTGCCAGCACGGAAATGATCAGGTCGCAGAAATCCGATGCCTTGCTTTCAAAGAGGGTCGGCGCATCGAGTAAGATCAGCCGTTTCCCCTCGTCCCGGAACTGGTCAATGCGGGCAACGATCTCCTCCGTAATGAACGGATGGCAGATACTGTTGAGGCTTTCAAGTTTCTGTTTATCGGTAAAGGCAATTTTTGCCAGTGCCTTTCTGTTGAGGGAATCATCTGCATTTCGTATCTTTTCCCCGAAGAAATCAAACAGTTCCGCCAGACAGGGCATCCCCGGCTGTGTGACATACCGTGAGATCTGGTCGGCATCGATGAGGGCAAACCCCTGCTCGACAAAAATAGCAGATACCGTACTTTTTCCGGCTCCGGTCTGTCCGGTCAGCCCGACAATGACTGCATGGCTCATACCGTGATCACCTCGAATCCTGCCGCCCGCATCAGGCGGTTGTATACGGAAAGTCCTGCGCCCGTCTGACCGGGCATCCTGACATAGATGACCTTTGCGCCCGCTGCATCCAGTTCCCGGAAGCGCAGAAACAGGTAATGCGCCTGTGTTTTCCCGTCGTCGCCGTAGCGCATGGACGGAACGCCGGGGACTTCGGGGTCGGAGTCGAACAGCAGACACCAGCAGCCTTTCTCCGTATGTGCCTGCACCCAGCCCGCAAATGCCGCAAAATCCGGTGCATCCACCGGAAGAATTTTCGCTTTCGGGGCGTAGTGCTTATATTTCATGCCGGGGGAAGCGGCTTTCGCATCGGGGGAAAGCTGCTTGTATACGGCTTCGTCAATATAGACCTGCTTGGCATAGGGTTTCAGGTCTTCTGCCGAAATCAGCCCCGGTCGCAGCAAGTGAATGGTATCCGCATCATCCAAGCAGATGACCGTGGACTCCACACCGCCTTCACAAGTCCCCCCGTCCAGTACGGCAGAGATCCTGCCTTTCATGTCATCCATCACGTGTGCGGCAGTGGTAGGACTTGGCTTCCCCGAACGGTTGGCAGAGGGGGCAGCGATCGGACAGCCGGAACGCTGGATGAGCGCCCTTGCCGCCGGATGTGCCGGCATCCGGATACCGACCGTCTGTAAGCCGCCGGACGTGACAAGCGGCACCGAACGATGCTTCGGGAGTACGATCGTCAGCGGTCCGGGCCAGAACCGCTGCGCCAGCCGGAGTGCAATATCCGGCAATTCTGCCGCAAGATTTGCCAGCATGGCAATATTGCTGATGTGGACGATCAGGGGATTGTCTGCCGGTCTGCCCTTGGCAGCAAAGATCGAGCGCACCGCATCTTCATCGAGGGCGTTTGCTCCCAGTCCGTAGACGGTCTCGGTCGGGAATGCCACAAGCTGCCCTGCCTGTATCAGGTCAGCAGCCCTGCGGATGTCAGCGGGGTCATCGTGTAAGAGTAAAGTCCTCATGCTTCCTGCCCTGCCAGTCTTGCCGCCTGATCGGCAGTGGCAAGGGCATCCACGATCTCGTCCAGTGCCCCGTTCATGACCGCTTCGAGCCGATAGATCGTCAGCCCGATACGGTGATCGGTCAGCCGCCCCTGCGGAAAATTATAGGTGCGTATCTTTTCTGCCCGGTCGCCCGTCCCGACCTGCGAACGCCGTTCGGAAGCGACTTTGTCGCTCTGCGCCTGCTGCATGGATTCGAGCAGACGGGAGCGCAGGACTTTCATTGCCTTGTCACGGTTCTTGTGCTGGCTGCGTTCGTCCTGACATTCAACGACCATGCCGGTCGGCAGATGGGTGATGCGCACGGCGGATTCGGTCTTGTTGATGTGCTGTCCGCCCGCACCGCTCGAACGGAATACGTCAATTTTCAGGTCGGTGGGGTCGATGTGCAGCTCCACTTCTTCCGCTTCCGGCAAAACGGCAACGGTCACGGTCGAGGTCTGGATGCGCCCCTGCGATTCGGTTTCGGGCACACGCTGCACACGGTGCACGCCGCTTTCGTATTTCAGGCGGGAATAGGCAGCTTCTCCCTCAATGGAAAAGCAGATCTCCTTGAACCCGCCCAGTTCTGTCGGGGAGGCGTTGATGATCTCCGTCTGCCAGCGGTGCGCTTCGGCATACATCGAATACATCCGGTACAGCGAATTGGCAAAGAGGGCAGCTTCCTCGCCGCCTGCGCCTGCCCGCAGTTCCATGATGACGCTTTTGTCGTCATCCGGGTCTTTCGGGAGCAGGAGGACTTTCAGCTGCTGTTCCAGTTCTGTCAGGGCAGCATTGGCTTCGGTAAGCTGATGCTGCGCCATTTCTTTCAGCTCCGCATCTTCTTCACGGAGCAGTGCTTTGGCTTCTTCGGCATCGGCTTGTGCAGCACGGTATTGCCGGAACACCTCGATAATGGGTGTCAGGCTCTTGTGTTCTTTCATCAGGGCAGCATACTGTTCCCGGTCGGTGACGACTGCCGGGTCAGAGAGCTGTTGGTTGATCTCCTCAAAATGGGCTTCCATGGCAAGCAACTTTTCAAACATACTTATTCTCCATCCGGACGTGTGATTTTCTTGATACTCTTCTCTATTTTCAGGCGGGGGACTAAAAATTCCCGTCCGCAGCCCACGCAGCGCAGCCGGAAGTCCATGCCGGTGCGCAGCACAAGCATTTCCTTTGCGCCGCAGGGGTGCTGTTTTTTCATCAGCAGTACATCGCCGACTCGAACATCCATGCTGTCACTTCCTTTTTCAAAAATCTATCCTTTATATTATACCGCATTTTTGCACAAAAGGCAACAGTCTGACTGCATTTTTCTGATTATTTGTTGAATAATCATAAAAAAACCACCCATAACATAGACAATGCACCCAAAGCAGCTGAAAGGAGAACGGATATGAAACTTTGCAGGATCTACGGAGAATTTGGTTCAGAGGAACTCGCAGAATTAGCTGCCGGGCGGATCCGGCGGAATGTCCGGGGCATCCGGCGCATCACGACCCGCCGTCTGGGAAAAGCCCTGCGCCCCGCAGCGGGCAGGGAACAGTACACCATGCTGCCCGCCAATCTGCGGATGATGAATTACGCAACGGACGTGCTGATTTCCGAAATGAGTGACGCCGGCATCCCCGAACCAAATTTCCGCCGGAGTACGGAATTGCTGATCGTCTGCGACACAAAGGCAGCCGGACGGGTCTCCGGATTGATGCAGGCGGCAGGTGCAGTGAATCTGCGCCGGACAGATAGTGACAAAAATGCTTGACTGCCCCGTTTTTCACGGAAATGTGACACATTGTGTACTTGACAAATGCCCGGATTTGTGGTAGCATAGTAAGTGGGAAAAATATTTGTCTGGATGTGTAAAAACGATCTGCGCCGCCGGTCTATTTTTGCAATGCCCGGCATAGGATGCAGTAAGACATTTCCTGAAGGGTCATGCCGCAGAAGGCAGCCCGAAACTAAGAAATCGGAGGTCGAAAGTTATGTATGCAGCGAAATTCTGCCCGGAGGGCACACTGCTTGCCACCCCGGAAAACCAGTCAGCCATTGCCACACCAAATGGGCTGATGCAGGCATATCTGTCCGGCACCATTCTGGAAGCAATGGTGACCACCTGCGATGCGGATCACAACCTGTGGGTCGATCTGCCCTGCATGAAAGGCATGATCCCCCGTGAGGAGGGCGCTGTCGGCATTGCGGAGGGCGAACTGCGGGATATTGCCCTGATCGCAAGGGTCGGCAAGCCTGTCTGCTTCCGGGTACTGCGCATTGCAGCGGGGGAGGACGGCGAGGAACTTGCCATCCTGTCACGCCGTGCCGTGCAGGAAGAGTGTCAGGCGAAATTCCTTTCCGCTTTGCAGCCGGGGGACATCATTGATGCACGGGTGACACACCTTGAGCCGTTCGGGGCATTTGTGGACATCGGCTGCGGCATTGCATCCATGGTGCCGATCGATGCCATTTCCGTGTCGAGGATCTCGCACCCGGCAGACCGTTTCACGGTCGGGCAGAGCATCCGGGTCATCATCAAGGGCACACTGGGCAAGCGCATCTGCCTGTCCCACAAGGAGCTGCTCGGTACTTGGGAGGAGAATGCAGCGCTGTTCCACATCGGGGAAACGACCTGCGGCATTGTCCGTTCGGTGGAGAAGTACGGCGTATTCATTGAGCTGACACCCAATCTTGCCGGGCTTGCGGAACTGCGCCAGCCGGTCGAGGTCGGACAGCGCACGAGTGTCTATATCAAGGCACTGCTCCCCGAAAAGCTCAAGGTCAAGCTGATCCTTGTGGATATTTGTGAGGGACAGAGCAGACCGGCAGCACTGCGCTATTTCTATCAGGGCGACCACATTGACAAATGGGTCTACACCCCGGAAGGCTCTGCGAAGTACATAGAGACTATATTTGACGGCAAAATAGAAGAGAAAGTCTGAAAAAAGCAATGCTCCTCCGGCAACGGAGGAGCATTCATTCGTTCCTGTTCCGGACGGGCTGTCCGATGCTTTCGTAGTAGCGCTGTTTTGCCTCATACATACGCTTTTCGGCGGTTTTGATCATGTCGGAAACGGTCATGTCTTTCTCCCGCACGCAGATACCAGCAGACACATGATAGTCATTCCGTTCCAGTTCCGTATGCACTGCCTGCATGGTCCGGGTAAGACTGTCAGCGTTTTTGCCTTTCTGCAGCACCACAAATTCATCACCGCCAATGCGGTAGACGGCATCTTCCCCGAAAGCGACTTTCAGTGCATCCGCAATAAAGCGCAGCATCTGGTCGCCGGCAAGGTGTCCTCTCGTGTTGTTCAGTTCATGCAGCCCGTTGGCATCGAGGTAAATGCAAGCGGTGTCAAAGCGCTTTTCGAGCTTTTTACAATATGCTTCATAGAGATTGCGGTTCTGCAGTCCGGTCAGCACGTCAATATTTGCCTGTTCCTCCGTCGCCCGAATAGAACGGTGGTTGTTGTACATCAGCCATATCAGGTACATTACCAGCACCAGTCCGCCTGTCATCAGAAACAGCCGCAAAGATTGCCGCATCTGGTTGACGAAAGAAAAGACATCGCTCTCCTTGGCAGTGATGATGATCTGCCAGTCCTCCATTTCCATCGGCATATAGGAGAGGTAGATCGTCTCCCCGTCCGCATCCTGCATATGGGAAAAGCCCGTCTCCCCGCCGCAGAGTGCTTCCGCCAGTGCGGTGTCATTCAGGTCTGAAACATTCTGTACGGACGTGTCCCAGCTATTGACGAGAAATTCACCGCTGCTTCTGTCCACGATACAGAACGAAGCCGAATCGTCATAAATATCCGGCGACCACGCCGATGCGATCGCAGAGGGGTTCATTTCGATGAACAGCATACCGGCGACTTTGCCGGCTTTTTTGATCGGCACAAAGCTCCGGAGCACTTTGGTATTGGCATTGGCAAGCGAGGGATGCAGACCGCTCATGTGTTCCCCCATGCGGCTGAGTGCGGCATAGTCCATGATGCCTTCCGCAGAAAGCGCACTGCCCCGCACCGGGATGATTTTTCCGTCCGGTGTCAGGATGGCAATATTGGTGATGATGCTGCTGACATCGTAGGTCGTCAGCATATGGTTGACAGTATCGGAATCGAGTGAATCTTCCAGTGCAACGACACGGGACAGCATCCGCAGGGAAGTGCGGTCGCTGCGAAAGTTATTTTCCACGTTTGTGCAGACTTCCCGTGTCGAGGAAGAAAGCAAGGAAAAGCACTGTTCTCTGGTCAGCTGCTGAATGCGCAGTGACAGCAGAACGGAGATCACCGTAATGCAGATCACCAGTATCAGCGTAGAAAGCACACCGCCACTCTGAAAAATACTGCTGCCCTTTCTGGATGCTTTGGTTTTCATGTGCGCTCCCCTCTGATCAGATCTCCGGCTATGGAGACCCCTTTATTTGACAGGTGCGGAGACGTCCTGCTGTCCCTTTGTCCATGCGGCGTTCCAGTCGTCGATGATGTCCTCAAAACTTTCGCTGCCGGTGTAGGCAGCATCCACGATACGCATGACGTGGTCGGAATCCGATTCAAGATTCAGACCGGATGCTGTATTGACAAGGTTGTACCAGTCTGTTTCGCCCTCGGAGATCGTTGTATCCTTGATCAGCACCGTGTCCTGAAAGTCTGCGAACACATTCGGGTATTCCTGCCCCTTGACGATCGGGATACCGCCCTGATCGAAGGCAAAATTCGACTGCTCGATCATGAACTTGATGTACAGCCGGGCGGCAAGTTTTTCTTCGTCGGTAGACTTTGTATTGATGGCATAGGCATAATCGCCGCCGGCGCAGGCGTACTGCGTACCGTTCACCGTCAGCGGGAAAGGCATATAGCCGATGTCGTCCGGATGGTCACCGGCTTCCTGCATCTGCGGAACAGCCCAGCTGCCAAGTACCATACAGCCAATCTCGCCGTTGTTGAGCCTTGCCTTGCACATTTCCCAGTTGGTATTGTAGGGGTCGTCCTCGATCAGCCCACGTTTGACGGTCTGATACAGGACATTGTAGACTTCATAAGGTCCGGTATGGTCTTCTCTCTGGGAGAAAGGATCCTGTTCAAAGGGAATGACATCCTTGTGGTAGTCCGGATTTCCGGTAGCAGCCCCGAAGCAGTAGAAATCCCATGCCCCCATTGTCCACCGTGCCGCATAATTGGTATACAGCGGAATGGCATCTGTATTTTCCTTGATCTGTTCCAGTGCGGCAAGGAAATCATCCGGGGTTTTCGGGATCTCCGTGATCCCGGCATCCGCAAAGACTTTCTTGTTATAAACGATACCCTGCGCATTGCCGGCAACAGGAATCCCGTACACCGTGCCCTCATAGACCTGCGCATCGACAAATTCATATTTGTCCTGATAGGCTTCGAGTTCAAACAGCGGGTCAAAGTAATTGGAAAATTCTGCTCTCGGCGTAGTGCCGGGAATGGAGCACACGTCCCAGTCCCCGCTGTTCAGGCGGGTGCTCATGTCAACATCATAATCGGTAATGCCCTCATACATGACTTCAATACCCGGATACATGGCATTAAATTCCGCCGTATAGTCATGAAAATCCCGGATATTGGGGTTGTCATCGATGAGGTCGGTGCGGTAGGTCACGACAGAGATCTTCGCTTTCAGGTCGGTAAAGCTTTTGCCTAATTCCAGATCGGCATAGGCAGTGGATGCATTTTCTTCTTTCTGACACCCAGTCAGGGAAAACACCATCAATGCAGCGAGCAATGCGCTGCCTACGTTGCGTTTCGTTCTCATAAACAATACCTCCAGTATTGCCAATGATCTACCTATATCTGATAATAGTATACCACATTTTCCTCGGTTTGTCAATAGATTTTATCTAAAATCATGAAAACCTACAAAAACACTTGCCTTGTTCCGGCATGAAAAAAAGCTGACACAAAATGCCAGCTCTTTGTTCTGGATGCGGGTGACAGGACTTGAACCTGCATTCCTTGCGGAAATAGAACCTAAATCTATCGTGTCTGCCAGTTTCACCACACCCGCCTGTTAGTATTATACCACAAATCTCTGTGCTTGTCAAGCAGCGTGACGCTGCACCCGTGGTGCCTCCCAATGCGCCTGTGGCGCAAAGGTCGGCTTGCATGACTGATAGTGCATTTAGATTTGCGCAAAGCGGCGGACAAAAAGCCTTGTTTCCGAAGAACCAAGGCTTTTAGGTGATGTTTTCTTTCAGCAATACAAGTATTACCTATTCGGCTATTGGTTGCCATCCAACCACCCCTCTGCTCCACCCTGCCACCAAGCCGAACGTATGGCAGACCTTCACGGCAGTATAGAGATGCTGCACCAGCCGAAGCCTCGTCAGAATCCCCAGTTATTCTTTGCTTGCAAAGAACACCTGCATAACGGAGTCTGTGAAAAAATCACAGGCAACGAAGGGCATCCACCCAACTCTATCCGCTTCTGCGCCTATTATATCATATTTTTTGGGGTGTGTCAAGCATTTTTTGAAAAAGGGATATGGAACCGCACAAGAACAGTTTTTTGTACGCCCTGCAAAAAAATCCTTGCAATTCCGGTCACCGTATGGTATAATAAGAACAGGATAGTTTGTATGGGCACTATCCGGCGAACAGGCTGCCCCTGCCGGGGCAAACCGCCGCCGTAATTTTTTTACGTGCATCATGCACGGGTCAGGAGTCGTTTATGCCAAAAAAACAGGATATTCACAAGATACTTATCATTGGTTCAGGTCCGATCATCATCGGGCAGGCTTGCGAATTTGACTATTCCGGCACGCAGGCTTGCAAGGCACTGCGGAAACTCGGCTACGAGATCGTGCTTGTCAATTCCAACCCTGCTACCATCATGACAGATCCGGACGTTGCCGACATCACCTACATCGAGCCGCTCAACCTTGAACGGCTGACGCAGATCATCGAAAAAGAGCGCCCGGATGCTTTGCTCCCGAATCTCGGCGGGCAGTCCGGTCTGAACCTCTGCTCGGAGCTTTCCAATGCAGGTGTGCTCAAACAGTATAATGTGCAGGTCATTGGCGTTCAGGTCGATGCGATCGAACGGGGCGAGGACAGAATTGAATTTAAGAACACCATGGCCCGCCTCGGCATCGAAATGCCCCGTAGCCAAGTCGCCTATTCCGTGGACGAAGCCGTCAAGATTGCCGAAGAACTGCACTACCCCGTCGTTCTGCGCCCGGCTTACACCATGGGCGGTGCCGGCGGCGGCATGGTCTACAACGTGGACGAGCTGAAAGTCGTCTGTGCCCGTGGCTTGCAGGCTTCCCTTGTCGGGCAGGTGCTCGTTGAGGAGAGCATCGGCGGCTGGGAAGAACTGGAACTCGAAGTGGTACGGGATGCCGAAAACAACATCATCACCGTCTGCTTCATCGAGAACATCGACCCCATCGGGGTGCACACGGGCGATTCGTTCTGCTCTGCACCGATGCTGACCATTTCAGAAGACGTGCAGAAAAAATTGCAGGAATATTCCTACCGCATTGTTGAAGCCATTGAAGTCATCGGCGGGTGCAACTGTCAGTTTGCCCATGACCCGGTTTCCGGGCGTATTGTGGTCATCGAGATCAACCCCCGGACATCCCGTTCCTCGGCGCTTGCTTCTAAGGCGACCGGCTTCCCGATCGCACTGGTTTCCGCTATGCTTGCCTGCGGTCTGACCCTCAAGGAGATCCCCTGCGGCAAGTACGGCACACTCGACAAGTATGTCCCGGACGGCGATTATGTTGTCATCAAATTCGCACGGTGGGCGTTTGAGAAATTCAAGGGCGCAGAGGACAAGCTCGGCACGCAGATGCGCGCGGTCGGCGAAGTCATGAGCATCGGCAAGACCTACAAAGAGGCTTTCCAGAAAGCGATCCGTTCCCTTGAAACCGGCAGAAGCGGACTGGGTTTTGCCAAAGATTTCCACGACAAGACGAAAGAGGAGCTGCTCTGTATGCTCCACGAACCCACCAGCGAAAGGCAGTTCATTATCTACGAAGCACTCCGCAAGGGGGCAACTGTGGAGGAAATCTACGAGCTGACCAAGATCAAGCACTACTTCCTGAACGAAATGCTCGACCTTGTGAAAGAGGAAGAACACCTGCTCACCCTGAAAGGCAGCGTGCCGGAGGAAGCCGTCCTGCGGCAGGCAAAATTAGACGGCTTCTCCGACCGGTATCTCAGCAGCCTGCTTGCCGTTCCGGAAGAGGAGATCCGCAGCACTCGGCTGCAATATGGCATCCGGGAAGCGTGGGAGGGTGTTCATGTCAGCGGCACGCAGGATGCTGCCTACTACTACTCGACCTATCACCTGACAGAGGATGCAAGCCCCTGTTCGGACAAGCCGAAGATCATGATCCTCGGCGGCGGTCCGAACCGCATCGGGCAGGGCATTGAATTCGATTATTGCTGCGTCCATGCGGCTTTGGCACTCAAGAAGTTGGGGTTTGAGTCTATTATTGTCAACTGCAATCCGGAGACTGTTTCCACCGATTATGACACGTCCGACAAGCTCTATTTTGAGCCGCTGACACTTGAAGATGTGCTTGCCATTCACGACAAGGAAAAGCCCCTCGGTGTCATTGCGCAGTTCGGCGGACAGACACCCCTGAACCTTGCCAACGACCTGAAAAAATACGGCGTGAACATCCTCGGCACGTCCCCGGAGACAATCGACCTTGCGGAGGACAGAGATCATTTCCGGGCAATGATGGAAAAGCTCGGCATCCCCATGCCGGAATCCGGCATGGCAGTCAACGTGGAAGAAGCGCTCCACATCGCCAACGAGATCGGCTATCCGGTCATGGTGCGCCCGTCCTATGTACTGGGCGGCAGAGGTATGGAGATCGTGCACGATGACGAAATGATGAAAGTCTACATGGCTGCCGCTGTCGGTGTCACACCGGACAGACCGATTTTGATCGACCGCTTCCTCAACCATGCAACGGAATGCGAAGCGGATGCGATTTCGGACGGTACGCACTGCTTTGTGCCGGCTGTCATGGAACATATTGAGCTTGCCGGGGTGCATTCGGGGGATTCTGCCTGCATCCTGCCGGCGAAGAACCTCACGGAACAGCAGATCACGACCATCAAGGACTACACCCGCCGCATCGCCGTGGAAATGGGCGTGTGCGGGCTGATGAATATGCAGTATGCCATTGAGGGTGACACGGTGTATGTGCTCGAAGCGAATCCGAGAGCTTCCCGTACCGTGCCGCTTGTATCGAAGGTGTGCAGCATCAATATGGTGCAGATCGCCACGGAAATCATCACGGCAAGCCTGACCGGAAAGCCCTCCCCCGTTCCGGCACTGCATGACCGGAAAATACAGCACTACGGCGTAAAAGAAGCGGTGTTCCCGTTCAATATGTTCCCGGAGGTCGACCCGGTACTCGGTCCGGAAATGCGCTCGACCGGAGAGGTGCTGGGTATTTCGGAATCGTTCGGGGAAGCGTATTACAAGGCGCAGGAAGCTACACAGGTACGCCTGCCGCAGGAGGGGACTGTCCTGCTGAGTGTCTGCGAACGGGACAAGCCGGAACTGCCGGAGATCGCAAGGGCATTTCATGCGCTGGGTTTCCGGATCTTGGCGACCCACAAGTGCTGCAAGCTGTTACAGGCGGAGGGCATTCCCTGTGAGCGTGTATTCAAGATGTACGAGGGGCGACCGAATATCGGTGATTTCATTGCCAACGGGGAAATTCAGCTCATCATCAACACCCCTGTCGGCAAGGAGAGTATGCACGATGACAGCTACATCCGCAAGGCTGCCATCAAGCACCGCATTCCCTACATCACCACCATGGCTGCCGCTAAAGCATCCGCTGAGGGCATCCGGGCGATCAAGGAAAACCGGCATTTCGGTGTCAAGTCATTACAGGCACACCACGAAGAAATTATCTGATCCTGTAAGCAAAGGGCAGTCCGCTGTCCTTTGCTTTTCTTGTAAGCGATAACCGGAATGTTCCGTCATTCCTGCACTATCCTGCATATCTGACTGCCGGACGGGTATACTTTCCATGAGGTGAATGCAATGGAATATGAAACCCGTCCTCTTCCGCCTGTTTTAGCCGAACAGCTTGCCGTGATGCGGCAGATCGCAGACGGAAGTGCGGACTTACTGGTCGATACAGTGACGGTCGGGGGCATTCCCTGCGCCCTTGTCACCTGTGAGGGAATGCTTTCGACCGCCACAACAGCCGAAATGGTCATCGAACCGCTCACCGCAATTCCTGCCATGCCCGGCAGCAGTGCGCTTTTTGCTCATATCCGGAAGAATTTGCTCCTGTCACTGGACCGCCCGACAGCCCGGAATTACGGCGACTTGTTCCGTCTCGTGCATTCGGGGTTTGCGGTGCTGCTTGCGGAGGGGCAGACGGAAGCGCTTGCTTTCGGGGTGCAGGGCTACGACAAGCGTGGCGTGAATGAACCGTCCGGAGAGGCGAATCTTTCCGGCGCACATGAGGGCTTTACGGAAGCCGTGCGGACGAATATGTCCCTCATCCGCCGCCGCATGAAAACGCCCCTCCTGAAATTTGAGATGCACATCATGGGCAAACTGAGCCATACGGACGTGTGCCTGTGTTATATGACCGACCGTGTACCGCCGCAGCTGCTCCGGCAGATACGGGAAGCCCTTGGGGCTTGCCAGCTGGACACGATCCTTTCGCCCGGCTATTTGCAGCCCTTCCTCGAACAGAAAAACAACCGCCTGTTTGACAGCGTGAGCACGACCGAACGCCCGGATGTACTGGTTTCCAAACTGCTCGAAGGACGGGTGGCAGTCCTGATCGACGGCAATCCGTTCGCTCTCGTCATCCCGAAGCTGTTCATCGAGAGCTTTCAGACACTGGACGACTACAGCTATAAGCCCTACTATGCGACATTTCTGCGTTGGGTGAAGTATGCTGCATTCCTGCTGACACTGCTTTTGCCGGCGGTGTATGTGGCAGTCAGTCTGCACCACCCGGAATTATTGAACCGCACGCTCCTGCTCCTCCTGACCGAAGCCGAAGCGGAAGAACCGCTCTCCCTCCCCCTTGAAGCGATCGGTGCCCTGCTGATGTACGAAGTCATCCGGGAAGCCGGTCTGCGCCTCCCGAAAGTGGTTGGCGGCGCTGTGAGCATCGTGGGCGGCATCATCATCGGGGATGCGGCAGTGGCTTCAGGTCTGATCAGTACGCCCATGCTGACGGTAGTGGCGCTCTCGGTGACGGCAGGTTTTATCGTCCCCGACCTGACCCCGGTCGTAAGCGTGCTGCGGTTGCTGTTCATTGTAGCAGGGGGACTGTGGGGTTTGTTCGGGATCGGCTTACTGGGCATGGCAGTCGTGTACTGTCTCTGTAAAACGGAAGATTTCGGCTTTCCGGTGACTGCACCGCTTTCCCCGGTGTACTCGCTCCGGGATGTGGTGACGAGAGAGGGCTTCCGGAAAATGCAGTACGGCGGCTTTACCGTGGAGGAATACTATGAACAGAATTGACAGCCGGCAGCTTTTCAGCATTCTGCTGCTCTCCGGGGCGTGGAGCATGATCTGTCTGCCGCAGCTTTACGGAGGCGGACAGCTTTTAGGGGTGGCTGCGGCGTTCGGGGTGCAGGTGTTTCTGTGCCTGCCGCTGTTTCGGAAAAGCGCATCCCGGACAGCGGAAGTCCTGCGGTATAAATGGCTTGGCTGGGCGTTTGTGGTGTTCTTCCTGCTGTGGGGCGGCAGAAGTCTTTTGCTCCTGCATCGGGCTGTTCCGCCGCAGCTGTTGCAGAATCCCGGACACCTGACGGCAGCGATCCTGCTCCTGCTGACCTGTCTGTACACGGGTACAGCCGGACTGAAAGCGACCGCAAGGTGTGCACCGCTGATGTTGGTGCTGTTGGGCATCTCGGCGGCAGTGCTGATCGTGGGCGCATGGAAACGCATGGATGCCGGGCGGCTGACACTCCGGGGTGACGGTTTCCGGGAGGGCTTTTCTGCCTATGCTGCTCTGAGCGGAGAACTGCCTGCGGCGTGGGTACTGCTGCGCCGCTGCAAAGAAAAGGCAGGCAAAGCCATTGGCGGCTACCTGCTCGGAAAGCTCTTGCTCTGCCTGCTGCTTTTGGTGCTGTGTATGACGGCAGGCGGACGGCTGACGGCGGAGGCGGACTATCCGGTATTCACGCTGACAATGTTGTCGCAGCCCTTACAGGGACAGCGGGCGGATGCGCTGTATATTTTAGCGTTCGTGATGCTGTGCGTGATGCACCTGACCTTGCTGACGGGAGTGACGGCACATTTGCTCGAACAGATGTACCCGAAAATTCGTGCGGCGGCAGCGTGGGCGCTGACGGTAATGCTGCTGTTGGCTTGTATGCTGCCGGAGAATTGCCTTGCGGCTTCGGCGGCGCTTGTGCCGGTGTTGCTGCTTGCCGCTCCGGTGACGGCTGCCGTGCAGAAATTGCAAAGGAGGGCTGCGGCTTGAGGCGTTTTCTCATCTTCGCCATCCTGCCCCTGCTGTTTTTGACGGGGTGCGGGAGCGATTCTTTGGCGGACAGGCTGTACACGCAGGCGATCGGGCTTTCGGGGCAGGGGACACTGCATTTCACGATGCAGAGTTTCGGGGACGAAAAGGCGCATACCGTCAGCGCATCCGGCATTCCCGAAGCGCTCCGGAAAGAGGAAAGCGCCGCAGGCGGCAGGGTGTTTATCGGGCATACCGAATTGCTGTGCTTGGACGGCAGCCGGACACTGGACAGCGTGCAGGAACTTCTGCTCGAAGAGGGGCTTTCACCCTCGTGTAAAATTCTGCTCACGCCGCCGGAAACCTTTCTGGGGAAAGCCGACTGCACCGAAGCCGTTCACACGCTGCGCATGGCAGAGCAGAACGGCTTGCTGGCGAAAACGGAGCTGTCCGGCATTCTGGACGAATGGCTTGGAAACTGGGAGACGGCACTCGTTCCCGTGCCGGGCGGGGATGTACCGGGGCTTGCTCTGCTGCGCAAAAACGGCGAGGTGATACGTTTGCCGCAAGCGGCAGCTTCCGGGCTGTTCTGGCTGCGGCGGAATGCGGGAAATTTCACGCTCACACTGCCGCAGGACGGGGAGATGCGCAGCGTGGAGATCGGGCGCACGTTCCTGACGAAAAGCGTTGACGGCGGGGCATTGCGCTACGCCGTCCGCATCCGCACTGTGGACTGCCCCGAACCGGCAAAACAGGCGCTGCAAGAAAAAATCCTCTCCGAATGTCAGGCAGCGCTTCAGGCATTGCAGCACGCAAAGGCGGATGTGATCGGGATGCAGGATGCCCTTGAAGCTGCCGGGGTGCAGGCGGATGCTTTCCCTGAAATTGGCGTGACTGTCACCGTAGAATAACAACAAGCAAGAGTGGATAAACAGTGGGTTCTCCGACCTTTGTCTCCGTAAGGTGGCAAAGGTCGATACTTTTATCTTACCTGAGAGCAGTCGCCCTTTGCGCCGCAAGGCGCATTGGGCGACACCACGGGTGCAGCGTCACGCTGCTTTTAAGATTTCTTTAAGATAGATTTTATATACTGTGAACATAAGATATGAGAAAGGAAGCGACCCCTATGCCGATCAGTACATTTATGCGCAAAGAGATCAAGTTCATGCTTTCTACGGAACAGTATGAAGCCCTGCTGCCGGAGATCCACCGCTATATGCAGCCCGATAAATTCTGCGTTGGCGGAAAGGATTACGGCATCTACAACATTTATTATGACACGCCGGACGACTACCTCATCCGCACCTCTCTGGAAAAGCCTGACTATAAAGAAAAGCTCCGCCTGCGCAGCTACAATTCCCCTGCACAGCCAACGGACAAGGTATTTCTGGAGATCAAGAAAAAGGTCGAGGGTGTCGTTACCAAGCGCCGTGTCACCATGACCCTTGCCGAAGCTGAGGATTACCTGCTCCGCCGCCGCAAACCTGCCAATACGGAAAAATACCTGCAAAAGCAGATCTTCGCCGAGTTAGACGTTTTCCTGAGCCATTTTCCCGTTGTCCCCAAGCAGTATATCAGCTACCAGCGTTCTGCCTTTTTTGGAAAGGATGACCCGGAATTTCGTCTGAACATCGACCGGCAGATCACGGAACGCCGCTATGATCTGGATCTTTCCCACCCCAACTGCGGCGCACAGATCATCGCTCCCAATCAGCGGCTCATGGAAGTCAAGATCTCCGATGCCATGCCCCTCTGGCTGTCCCGCTGCCTTGCTGAAATGCAGATCTATAAGATCAGCTTCTCCAAATACGGCGCAGCCTATGAGCGCTATATCCGGGCAAAGCTTTACAACGAGGGCTATTTCCGCAAGCCCGCTGCCCCGGCTATCACACGTACCATCAATCCCTATTTTGTGAAGAAAGGAAAGATCCTCCATGTCTGATGTGTTTAGTTCTATCTTTGAGCGTGATGCTGTCACCAGTCAGACCACCAACCTCGGTCTTGGTACGTTCCTGCTGTGTGTGCTGGTTTCCTTTGGCATTGGCTTGGGTATCAGTATCGTCTATATGCTCACCCATAAAAAAGAGGGCTTTGCGCAAAGCTATGCGATCACCCTCATCATGCTCCCGCCGATCGTGACCGTTTTGCTCATGCTGATCGATACCACCGCCGGAGGGCTTGCCATTGCAGGTGTGTTCACGCTGACGAGATTCCGCTCCATTGCCGCCGACCCGAAAGATGTGTGCTATGTATTCCTGTCCATGGCAAGCGGTGTCATCTGCGGCAGAGGGTACCTTACTTATGCGCTCCTGTTCTTCGTGATCATGGCAGCCGTTATGATCGCATTGAGCCTGTTTAACTACGCTGCCCCGAAATCCAGTGAAATGACCCTGAAAATTTCCATCCCCGAAAATCTCAACTACGAGGGACTGTTTGACCCGGTGCTGAACCGCTATACGGAAAGCTGGCGGCTGCGGCGTGTCAAGACGGTCAATTTCGGTTCGATGTTTGACTGTGTCTACAGCATTCAGCTTCCGAATAACGTGG
The DNA here is from genome assembly GCA_947629905.1 of uncultured Clostridia bacterium. Taxonomy (GTDB): domain Bacteria; phylum Bacillota; class Clostridia; order Oscillospirales; family Ruminococcaceae; genus UBA3855. The sequence continues at coordinate 65,299 of CANRFM010000002.1, read as the reverse complement.
AGCAGAAGAAATTCATTGACGAACTGCGCACCCTCAACGGCAATTTGACCGTCACGCTCACCCTGTTCCGCTATGATGACAGAATGTATGAAAAATAAATCCGTTGCCGGGCAGAACGGGCAATTTGGTTTGTGAATGAAATGTGTATTGATTTCAAAAATCTATCGTTTTACAAATAAATCACACTCTGTCACAGAATTGCAAAACTTTTCCTGCAAAATCAGCGGAATTAAAATACAATAAGTCAGTATACAATACAATTGTGTATTGAATTTGCAATCGAAATCGAGTAAAATAGTGAAAGCAGCAAATCCGAACGCTGCAGCGCAGGAACGCTGTTCCCTGTCTCCCCTCTCAATTACAGTGAACAGTTTCCGGCAGATCGGAACAGAAAAACAGATTTTTCGGATTTGCTGTAGAAAAGTTAAATTTTTTAACTTCAGCGCAAGGAAGAACAGATTTCCAGTGAAAAAATTTGACTTTTCCCAACGGCAGCTTGCAGTGCAGATGAACGGCGGTTCATATCAGGCTTGCCGGTCTTACCTTCCTCTTTATGAAAACATCCGGCTTCCGGTCGGGTGTTTTTTGTTTGTAAAAAAGCAGGTGCATTTCACACCTGCTTTTTGTCTCGTTTCAGTGTCAACAGATAGGCTTTCTGCGCCGGGGTGATACGGAAACTCTCACGGGCTTTCTGTATCGTCTTATTGTGTGTCCACGGGGAAAGGCGATTCTCCCGGAGAAACGGGAGCGCCGCATCATACTGCATGATCAGCGCCTCCGCAAAGAACCACGCCAGCATCATGTTCACATAGTAGGCATCGCTCTGCACGGCGGCAGCCTCTTCCAAGTATGCCGCCCGGAAACGCTCGCCCAAAAAATGCGACATCCGCATCCCCAGCCCGAACCGGATAACATAGGTCTGTCCGGAATGCAGCCACACGGGAATGCGCTCTTCGAGCAGTTCCGGGTGTTTCCGGAATAGCTTCGGGCGGAGCTGATCGCAGGTCGCCCAGTTGTTTACATAGGGCAGAAATGCTTCCAGCGCTGGCATCAGCTCCTCTGCCGTTTTCATTTCGGAAAGCAGAAAGGCGTGGAGCTGGTCTTCCTCAAAATACCGGTGCGGCAGTTCTTCCAGAAATGCCTGAAATTCGCCTGTCTTGTACAATTCTTTGGCAAGTACCCGCAGTGCCGGCGTGCGGACACCGATAATGTTCTCCCGTGAGATGCCGGGCAGCGTCCTTGACTGAAATGTCCCGAAAGGTTCATCCTGCAGGGCAAACAGCTTTTCTTCTATCGTCATGGCTCACCTCATGCAGATGTAGACGACATAGGCAGCATACAGCACTACCATGATGCCGCCCTCCCAGCGGTTAAGGCATTTGCTTGTCCAGCAGAACACCCATGTCAGTATGCTGAAACCTAACAGAACGGCAATATCCACGGCATTTTCCATGATGAATGTGATCGGGGAAATGGCTGCCGCAATGCCAAGCACCATCAGGACGTTGAAAATATTGGAACCCATAACATTGCCAAGTGCCATGTCCACTTCCTTTTTCCGGGCTGCAACAACGGAAGTCACCAGTTCCGGCAGACTTGTGCCGCAGGCAACGATCGTCAGCCCGATGAGATTGTCCGAAAGCCCGAATGCCGATGCGATCTCCGAAGCTGAAGCCACGACCAGCTTGCCGCCTATAATAATACCAGCCGCACCGCCGACAATGCAAAGAATACACTGCCACACGGGGAGGATCTTATAGTCCTCCTCCGCTGCCGTGCTGCGTGCTTTCATGGCGGACAGCACCATCCACAGAATGAACAGCGCAAACAGTATGACAAGGATCAAGCCCTCTAAATGTCCTACCTGCATCCCCGTCCAGCCGAAGAGCAGCAGCAGCGCAGACACGCCGACCGAAAGCGGGTACTCTCTTAACATGGTGGTTTTATGCACGGTAAGCGGACAGAACAGCGCACACACGCCGCATACGACCATCAGGTTGAACATATTGGAACCGACCGCATTGGCGATAGCAAGCTCATTCTTTTGGGCAAGGGCAGCACTTACACTGACGGAACATTCCGGCAAAGATGTACCCATAGCAACGATCGTCAGTCCGATGATCATCGAGGGGACTTTCAGGCGTTTGGCAACACTGGAGCTGCCGTCCACAAAGAAATCTGCCCCCTTGACCAGCAGCACAAATCCTGCGATCAGCAGAACGACCTGCAATAGCATATTCACGGCGTTCCTCCGTTACTTCCGGAGCATTTCGATCAGTTCCGGGATGGCAGTCTCAAATTTCACGCCGTACCAGTGATCTGCATCGCCCTGCGTTTTCTCAATGCACAGTACCGTATAGTCCGCAGCGATCTTTGCCGCTTCAAATGCCGTGAAGCCCTGCAAATATGCCCCCACAAACGCAGAAGCGTAGACATCGCCTGTACCGTGGCAGCCTTTGGCGATTTTCCGGTGTTCATAGTACTGCACGCCTGTTGCATCGGCGACCACAACACCTGTTTTGCCCGGCTGATAGCCGATACCGGTCAGAATAACGGTCTTTGCGCCCGCAGCAGCAAGCTTGTCCAGAATTTCGGAAATATATGCCTCATCGTATTCTTCCCGGTAGGGCATATCTGTCAGCAAACAAGCTTCCGTCAGGTTCGGGAGAATGACATCTGCCCCGAAGCACAGGGGTTTCATGGCATTGGCATAAGTCATATCGAATGCGCCGTAAAGCACACCATTGTCCGCCATAGCCGGGTCAACGAAAGTCTTGGCATCCTTCTTGCGCAGCGTGTCAAAAATGTCCTGCACATAGCCGATCTGCTCCGTGCTGCCGAGATAGCCAGTATACACGCCGTCGAACAGGATGCCCTCCTTGCGCCAGTGTGCTGCAATGGCAGGCATATCGGCGGTCAGGTCACGGACGGTGAACCCTGTAAAGCCTGCTGTATGGGTAGAAAGCACAGCCGACGGCAGGATGCAGGTCTCCGCACCGCAGGCGGACAGGATGGGGAGCGCTACCGTCAGGGAGCACTGCCCGACACAGGAAATATCCTGAATGGTCAGTAATTTCGGGTAATTCATCATACATTCCTCCTTATGATCTGGCAAAAGCCATTGTTATTATATCACATAATCCGTATCAAGTCAATGCTATTGCAGGAAAAAATCTGCTTTTATGGGGTATGTTACGAGGACACGCCGGAACGGCTTGACATATTCTGAAAAATCTGTTACAATAAAACTAAAGCTATCCGAAAGGAGTCATTTCATGAAGAATACATTCGGCACAAGTGTTGCCGTTACCATTTTCGGGGAAAGCCACGGGGCAATGATCGGCGCTGTCGTGGACGGGCTTGCACCCGGTATTCCCGTTGATGCGGATTTCATCGCCGCACAGCTTACCCTGCGCAGACCGGCAGGCAGAATTTCCACGGCACGGCAGGAGCAGGATGCGTTTCAGATCGTCAGCGGTGTCTTTGAGGGAAAAACCACCGGAACGCCTCTTTGCATCCTCATCCCCAATACCCAGACAAGAAGCAAGGACTACGCCGCAACCCGTGCACTGGCAAGACCAGGACACGCAGATTATACGGCATACTGCAAATATCACGGCTTTGAGGACTACCGGGGCGGCGGACATTTTTCCGGGCGCATTACGGCTGCCCTTGTTGCTGCCGGGGCGGTTGCCCTCACGGCTTTGCAGGGGAAAGGCATCCGCATCGGCACACATATTGCACGGTGCGCCGGGATCGACGACCGGAAATTTGAGGACCTCACGGCAGACATTGCCGCTTTGGGGGCAAAAAGCTTTGCCGTCCTCGATGAAGCTGCCGGACAAGCCATGCAGACCGCCATTGCCGCCGCTGCGCAAGAGGGCGACAGCGTGGGCGGCATTTTAGAGACCGCTGTCACTGGTATGCCTGCCGGCGTGGGAGAACCGTGGTTTGACACGCTCGAGGGCGTTCTCTCCCATGCGCTGTTCAGCATCCCTGCCGTCAAGGGCGTACAGTTCGGGGAGGCGTTTGATTTAATCGACGCAAGGGGCAGCGAGTTCAACGATGCTTTCCGCATGGACGGCGGCGCAGTCACGACTGCCACCAACCACAACGGCGGTATCAATGGCGGCATTACCAACGGTATGCCGTTGCAATTCCGGTGCGCCGTGAAACCTACGCCGTCCGTCTACAAACCGCAGGAAACGGTCGATTTCTTCCGGCAGGAAAATGCTGTCCTGCAAATTGAGGGACGGCATGACCCGGCGATCATTCACCGGGCACGGGTCGTTGTGGACAGCGTGACAGCACTGGCACTCTGCGATGTGCTTGCCGGACGATTCGGGACGGACTGGCTTAAATGACTTGAAAACGGACATACTATTCACAGAAGAAAAGAGGTACAGACCCATGAACCCTATGGCATTTCTGCAATTCAAACCCATGCTCGAACAGTTCCGGGAACGGCATCCCAAATTTGTTTCCTTCTTCAGCTTTGCGGGGCAGCATATCAAGGAGGGCAGTCTGTTGGAGATCAGCGTGACCGACCCGGACGGTAAAAAAATCGTCACCAACATCCGTGTTTCTCCGGAGGACATCACACTGTTCCAGACGTTTGGTTCTATGCTGCACAGCAAAGGAGACAGCCATGACCAGACTTGAACAGCTCGTCTCCGTCCTGCGGGGCGGACGGGTATTCCTCCAGACCCACAATTACCCCGACCCGGATGCCATTGCTTCTGCCTACGGCTTGCAGAAACTGCTGCAGCACTATGACATCCCTGCCACGATCTGCTATGAGGGTGTCACCGAACGGCTTTCCGCCATGGCGATGCTGCAAAACTTCAACATCGAGATGGTGCAGAGCTGCGACATTGCCGATATGCAGCCGGCGGACAAGATCGTGATCGTGGATGCCCAGAAGTACAATTCCAATGTCACCGATCTGATCGGTGACGAGGTCGCCTGTATCGACCACCACCCGGTCGTGAAGGAATGTACCTATCCCTACAAGGAGATCGAACAGGTCGGGGCGTGTGCTTCGCTGATCGCACGGCATTTCTTTGAGAATCACATTCCGCTGAATACGGACATTGCTTCGGCGCTGGTGTATGGTATCAAGATGGATACGGCAGATTTTTCAAGGGGTGTCAGACAGCTTGACGTGGATATGTATGCCAAGCTGTTCCCCTTTGCCGACAATGAGCTGCTCAACCGCATGAAGATCAACACCATGGAATTTACCGACCTGAAAGCCTACGGCAGCGCCATTAACAGTATCAGCGTATTCAATAATGTCGGCTATGCTTTCATCCCCTTTGCCTGTCCGGATGCGCTCATTGCCATGATCTCGGATTTCATTTTAGCACTGGACATCATTGAATTCAGCGTGGTGTATGCGGTGCGGGGAGACGGGTATAAATTTTCCGTGCGCTCTGAACTGCCGGAGCTGCACGCCGGGAAGATCATCCAGTGTGCGCTGGCAGGAAAAGGCAGCGGCGGCGGACATCCCAGCATGGCAGGCGGCTTTGCGGCGGCAAGCGCTTTCTCCGATCAGGCAAGCACACGGACACACGAGATCCGCATGGCATTTGAAAAAGCGATGCGGCAATGCCGGAAAGAACAGATGGCATGACAAACGACAAATTGCCGCTTTGCGGCTTTTGAAAACAGCTCAGAGGAGGTCTACACTATGGAACAGAAACCACTGAAAGGCACAAAGACGGAGCAGAATCTGCTGGCTGCCTTTGCCGGAGAATCACAGGCAGCCGTGAAGTACGGCTACTTCGCAAGCAAGGCAAAGAAGGACGGCTATCAGCAGATCGCAGCCATCTTTGAGGAGACAGCCGGGAACGAAAAGGAACACGCCAAGCTCTGGTTCAAGGAGCTGCACGGCGGTATGCCGGACACCCCGGACAACCTCCGGGAGGCGGCTGACGGTGAGCATTTTGAGTGGACGGATATGTATGAACAGTTCGCCAAGGATGCCGAGGAAGAGGGCTTCACGGCGCTTGCTGACAAGTTCCGTCAGGTCGCTGCCATCGAGAAGTCCCATGAAGAACGCTACCGCAAGCTGCTGTCCAACATCGAGAATGCGCTTGTATTCTCCAAGGACGGCGATGCCGTGTGGATCTGCCGCAACTGCGGGCATATCGTCATCGGCAAACAGGCACCGGAAGTCTGCCCGGTCTGCAATCATCCGCAAAGCTATTTCGAGGTCAGGGCAGAGAATTATTAAGCACTATGCCGCCTCTTGCGCAAAATGCAGAGGCGGCTTGCTTTTGTGGTGTTGGATAAAGATGAAAATTCGGAAAAATTTTGTATACTGTCTTGCAATTCATGCGCATGGTATGGTATACTGATAAAAAGGGGGAGCAGCGCATGAAATTACTCTATATCACAGGCGGGAAGATCTGGCTCGCAGAAAATGGCTCAAACTATGAGCTGCCAAGCTACCGGGCAATACAATACAAGGAAACGATCCGGCAGATACAGGAAAACAAGGAATGGAAAACAAGCGGACAAGGGGCACTTTTCATGGGACTTGCCGAGGCACGGCAGGATATGCAGGACCTGAAAGCCGTTGTCTGCGGTGTCACGCCCTATGAGGATGAATTTCTCTACACCATCCGCCTCGATGACAGCGGCGGTATGTATCGCCGGAATTTCAAGGAAAAGCCCGAAATGGAGGGGCTGATCTGTTCCGGAAATGATATGCGGTTAGGGGCGATCGCCGGACAGGGCAACCGGATCGCTGCCTGCGTGGAACATCCGGATGACACTTGTCACATCGGGCTGTTTGAGCTGCCGAGAAGCTACTACAACGAGATCACTGCCGGAGATTCGGTGGAAACAACGCCAAGCTGGTCTCCGGACGGACGGCTGCTGTATTTCACGACCTGCGGCATTGCACGGGATCAGAACGGGCGGCGTGCTGCCTTTTCGCCGAAATCGATCGCATCCTACAACATACATACTGAACATATGGAGACCGTTTTAGAAAGCGAAAAATATGACTACATCGCCCCAAAAACGGATGAAGCCGGAAACCTCTGGTACATCCGTCAGCCATATAAGGCGACCGAGGAGGACAACGGTAATATTTTACTGGATACGCTCCTGTTTCCAGTGCGCATGGTGAAGGCATTAGGCGGTTTCCTGAATGTGTTCTCCATGCGCTACGGCGGCGAATCGCTGCGCTCAGGCGGCAATGCGAAGTCCAAGCAGAAGTCGGAAAAAGACCTGTTCTTTGAGGGCAATCTCATTCACGCAGAACAGAACCGCAAAGCCAACCAGCGCAGCGGCGAGGAATACCCTGCCCTGCTCCCGCACAGCCGTGTGCTTATTCGCCGTTCCCCGGACGGTACGGAAACTGTCCTTGCCAAAGGGGTGCTCGATTACTGCTTGTGTACGGGCGGTTTTGTGTATTCCAACGGCTCGCACATTCTGCAATGCACTGGTGACAAGCCTGTCAGCCTTGCCAAAGCGGAACTTGCCTGCCGTCTGACTGCCATTGAATAGCATTCTGCACAAATTCCGCTTTTCTCCCTTGTGCATCTATACAAATCACAAAAATCTTTCAAGTTTTTTGAAAAAATCTATTGACATTTGCCAATGGATGTGGTATACTATAAACAAGATAAAGGAGATGCGCAGACACTTTATTGAGATTCCCGGCGGGGGACAAATTCTTTCAGGAGGCGAAACCAATGGAAACAGAATCATCACAGCAGCAGACGGTTTCGTCGGTCGCAGTTGCGTGATCTGGTAAAAGTTTGACGGGTGAGTTTTCCCGTCCGTTACTGTAGGCTTATGAGCCGTTTCAGTTCTGCGATATGCGTCGAGGCAAGTCTGGTTCCGGTACACATTTTCGTTTCAGTGCCGGTGTATCGGGGTATGCTAAGCTTGGACTATGGCAGCGAAACTTTACATAGCAGGTTATCAGGTTTTCAGAAACGGAGGTACACTCCCATGAGACTATTTCTTACTTGAAATCTCTCCATGAAAGACGTGATGCGTTATGAAAGGACAAGCCGCAACATTCCTGAATCCTTAGCAGAAAGGCGTGTTTCCCATGCACAGTTCATATTCTTCTGAAATGACAATTGAATAAAAACAGCTCCCGGTCTCAGCCGGGAGTTTTTGTTTTTCTATGGCTGCTGCGGCGCAGATACGAAAAGCACCCTCAGAATGTGTCTGAAGGTGCTTAAATTTTACTTCTGCATCAGCCCCATGCCGGCATTCCATGCCTGTCCGACCTGATCACCGATGGTATAATATCCGTTCTGGAACTGGTCAAATACCAGTGCCTGCAATTTCTTCGGGTCGATCTTGCCCTTATCGTCCAGCACACGTTCCTCGGCGCTGACATTGACAATATGTCCGACAATGGCATAGATCGCCTTGGTTTCTGCCACTTCGGTAAGCTCACATTCCATGGTGACGGGAAATTCTGGAATGACCGGGGCGTTGACAAATTCACTCTTCACCTCATGCAGACCGCTTCTTGCGAACTTGTCCGGCATATCGTTGCCGCTTGCGATGCCCAGAAAATCAGCTTCCGCCATGTGCGGCACATCCGCAATGCTGACGGTAAATGCCTTGGTCTGAAGAATGTTCTGCGTCGTCTTGTGTCCCTTGCTGATGAACAGGGCGATCTCCCCCATATCACAGATCTGCGCCCATGCAGCGTTCATGGCACAGGGTTTGCCGTTCTCGTCATAGGCAGCAACGATCGCTACTGGCATGGGGAACAGGTACGGTTTGGATGCAAAATTCTTTCTCATGGTTCATACTCCCTTTCTTGTATTGGATGATAACAGCCGTCAGTCTGCTGTTTCAAGCCCTTCTGCTGTAAATGCCTGCCGCAGGTCACGGATGAGGTCGTTCTTATCCTCGATACCGATCGCAACACGGTAGAAGCCGTTGTGGAATTCTTCCGGGTAGAGGTACATTCTCTCGTCATCCTCCCCGATAAATACGATCAGGCTTGCTGCATTGCCGAGCGAGACCGCAGAGGTGAAAACTTCCAGATGGGTAACGACACGGTTATAGAGGTCGTGCTCCCCTTTCAGCCCGAATGACAGCACGCCGCCGAAGCCGTGTTCCATCTGCTTTTTGGCAAGCTCATGCCCCTTGTGGCTTTTCAGACCGGGATAGGCTACGAAGCTCACGCAGGGCTGACGCTCCAGCCATTCCGCAATGGCAAGGGCATTGTCATTATGCACCTGCATCCGCAGCGGAAAGGTCGAACAACCCCGCTGGATGAGCCACGCATTGAACGGGCTGATCACGCCGCCGATGTTGACTTGTGCCTGATAGCGAATCTGTTCGAGATCGTCATGCGGTCCGATTATGGCACCGCCCATGGAGTCGCCGTGGCCGTTGATGTACTTCGTGAGGCTCTCCACCACAAAATCGACACCGTATTCGAGCGGGCGTGTATTGTAGGGAGAAGAGAACGTATTATCCACAGAAACCAGAATGCCATGTTCATGTGCCAGTTGGACAATGGCAGCAATATCGCAGATACAGAGGGTCGGGTTGCCGGGTGTCTCGAAGTGGATGAGCTTTGTGTTCGGGCGGATGGCTCTTTTGATCTCCTCGATGTCCGTGCAGTCGGTGATGGTGGTCTCAATGCCCCACTTCTCCGTCCACAGCTCGTGGAAAATGCGATAGGTCGCAATATACGTCACGGTCGAAAAGATGACATGGTCGCCCTTTTTCAGCTTCGTGAAAAACAAAGCCGACAAAGCCGCAACACCGCTCGCAAGTGCCACACAGTCCTCGCCGCCCTCTAAATTGGCGATCTTCTGTTCCAGCATTTTCTGGTTCACGCCGCCGTTGCGGGTGTAGATATTGCCCTCGCTTGCTGACCAGTTCATCTGGGAGGCATCATATGGCAGGAGAAAGCTGTTTGCCATATAGAGTGCCGGTTCGATCGCACCGGTAGCAGGGTCGGCTTCACTGCCGACATGGATGGCTCTTGTCGTAAAGCTCAGGGATTCAGGGTTCTTCATGGGTATGACTTCCTTTCTTTGGTAAGTGTTCGGAACGTTTCCGCATTATATCATACATTGTTGCATAGACAGCAGCAATTTCAAGGGGTTTGGAGAGGTGGGCATCCATGCCGGCTTCCATGCTCTTCTGGGCATCTTCCGCAAAGGCATTGGCAGTCATGGCAATGATCGGCACACCTGCCGCATCCGGGCGGTGCATGGCACGGATCGTTCTTGCCGCCTCCAGTCCGTCCATATGGGGCATCTGAATGTCCATCAAAATCAGGTCATAATGATACGGCGCAGAGGCTGCAAAGCGCTCTACGGCGATTTTTCCGTCCTCTGCCTCATCTATGGCTGCCCCGGTCGCTGCGCCGAGCAGCTCCATGGCAATTTCCCGGTTCAGCTCATTGTCCTCGGCAAGCAGGATATGCTTTCCGGCAAAATCATACTCCGTCTGCATATTCCCCCGGTGACAGGGCTGCTGCGTTTCGCCCCAGCGGATCGGCTCTGCATCTTCCGCACTGTCGAATGGCAGATCGACTGTGAAGGTGCTGCCCTCACCGTAGACGCTTTCGACCGTCACGGTACCGCCCATCATCTCCGTAAAGCTCCGGACAATGGACAGCCCCAGTCCTGTGCCGCCGAATTTATGCGAAACATCCGCATTTTCCTGCTCGAAGGATTCAAAGATGCGGGAAAGATTTTCTTCCCGGATACCAATGCCCGTATCCGAAACGCTGAACCGCATCCAGACTTTCTGCGCCTCTTTCCGGGGCTGTTCCACGCTCAGTGTGATACTGCCGCCTTCATCCGTAAATTTCAGCGCATTGGAGAGCAAATTGGTAAGGATCTGATTCAGGCGGAGAGAATCCCCGACCACAGAGGAGTCCACCTCTCCGATCAGATCAACTTGGAACTGTATGCCTTTCTCCTCCGCCTGTACGCAGTAGATGCTGTCCAGATTTTCTAAAAACATCCGCATATCGAACAGATCAGGTTTGATCTGGAGCTTTCCGCTTTCGATTTTTGACATATCCAGCACGTCATTGATCAAGGACAGCAAGTGCCGGGACGAAAGAGAGACTTTTTTCAGACAGTCCTCGATCTTCTCCGGGTCGTTCAGGTTCTGCATAGCGATCGTACTCATGCCGATAATGCCATTCATCGGGGTGCGTATTTCGTGGCTCATGCGGCTTAAAAATTCGCTTTTCGCCTGATTTGCCTTTTCGGCGTGTTCCTGTGCCGCTTTGGCAGCTGCATTCGCTTTGAGCAGTTCCCCTGCCTGCTTGTATAAATTATGGAAAAAGGTAAAGAAGATCACGGAGATGAGCAGCAGCATCATGATTAGAAGTATTACAGCATTCCGGTTCAGGCGGTTGCTCAGTTTTGTGGTCATTTCGTCCAGCACTTTGTAGGGAATTTCCATCAGCATATACCAGTCTGTTCCCGCAAGCGGTGCATAGTACAGGAACTGTCGGCTGTCGGAAGCCGTAAACAGCACGATGCCGGTTTTCCGTTCCGCAAAATCCTGTTTCATCTGTTCGAGGGAATAGCCTTCGTCAAATGTTGCATATTTCTCGAATTTGGAGAAAATATTATTTCCCTTCGGTAAAACCGTGTTATACGTGTTATATACAACGAAGCTGCCGTTTGACGTGACGATGCTGGCATAGGTCTGTCCCTGTTCGCTCTGAAGTCCGAGCTGGTTGCTGAACATATCCGCACGGAATCCGGCTAACACGGCGATCAGCTCCGTGTCCGCATAGGACAGGGGTTCGATCTGTACTGCCATCGCAATGGAATTATCTTCAAACATGGATTCATCGTAGGAGATCAGGTTATCCTCCCCGTTCAGCAGTTCCGCTAAAAAGCTCAGCTGGGAGGCAGCCGGCTGTACGCCGTTTTTGCTGTACAGCATACCGCTGCGGTCTACAAATGCCATTACCGTAAAATGATTGACAGCTTCCATTTCGGACAGAAAATCCGCCAGTGCGGCTTCATTTTTCAGATCTTCTTCTGTGACGCTGCCCGCTGCCATCCGCAGACTGTTGAACCTTGCCTCTACGCCCGTGTTGAAGTGCATCTCCGTCTGTGTGGTCATTTCCCGGAGATAGACCGTATTCATTTCCGTGGTAGCGGCATTGGAAACATCATCAGCCGCAGCCATCATCCACCGGAAACTGATACCAAAAAAGAACAGGATCAGCAAGATCAGGAGGATGTATCTCGGCTTGCTTCTGATGCGTATCTTCTCATTCAACTCAGTCCACCACCTTTATCCGCCCATCTATCTTGCCGCTGACTGTCTCGGTGTTATGCTGCTTCAGGTATTGCAGCAGAATATCCGTCAGTGTCAGACCTGTCTCCTCCTTGAGGGTCACGTGTTCCCCCGGTGCATCTGCATCGCTGTACACGTTCAGCATGGTATAGCCGTCTCCGTTGCCGTCCATGTACCCGGTCGAACCTGCCATATAGTCTGTCACGGCGATCGTGTAGGTCTTGCCGTCTTTCAGCGGAGAACCGTCTGCCAGCGTCACATCTTCCAATGTTCCGGCACCGTCCTCACCCGGTGCATGGAATGTATACCGCAGCCCGGAAACATTCAGGAACCTGCCGCCGGGGAGCCCGTTTTCCTGCACCAGTCTGGAAAGCCCGTTTTCCAACATGGCACGGATCGTTTCGGCATCGGTTTCAAGCACGACATACTGATTGGGATAGGGGCAGACAGCATCTAAATCGTAGGAGTAGATACTGCCCTCATACAGGCTGCCCCGGATCGAACCGCCATTGACGAATGCAATATCCGCACCCGTGATCTCTGCCGTTGCATCGGCGATCAGATTTCCTATTTCTGTTTCCTGCTGGCGGACATTGTAATTCTCAAAGATCATATCTTTCCCGCAGATACCGATCAGTTCCCCGGAAGCTTCCGGATCTGTACCGCCCTCCTGATAATAGGTGTCCACTTCCTGCAAGGCGGTTTCCACGTCCGTTTTTCCTGTGAGTACCGCTGCCATCCGGCTGCCCAGATAGCGCATCAGCTCCGACGGGATGCGGATATTGTACACATACCCGTCCCGGATGCAGTCCTCCAGCCCTGCCGGAAATTCCTCCATATCGACCGTGGTATCGGTGAGATAGCTTTCCCCTGCACCGACATCCTGAATGAAGGCACGCTGCCCCTCTTGTGAGGAGAACAGTTCCAGCACCCGGTTGGCAGCATCGAGTGTTACAGCATTTTCCGGTTTGCCAAGTTCTGCATTCAGGGCAAGGTAGGCATCCGGTTCTGCAAGTGTCCACGCATGGTTGCCCTCACTGCTCAGGAACGGCAGCATGGTATATTCACTGCTGCCGGATTCTTCCAGCGTTTTGAGCAGATTTGCATTCCCGAAGCAGATCATCATTTCCCCGTCCCGCATATGCTCATAGATCCGGGCAGCATTGCCGACACCGGAAAAAAAGTCCACATTGAGGTATCCATTTTCCACCATTTCAAGCGGCATATCGACACAGCTTTCGAGATTTCCGGAAAAGGTCGATTCCCGCTTTGCCATTTCGCTGCTCCACTGCACACCGTCTGCCTGTCCCAGAAAATCCGGTATCTGCGTACCCAGCAGATAGGTCGAGACGGACATCATCGTGGACGGAATGCCGAACACAGAGCCATCCTCTCCGACACCGATGCCTTTTTCCTTTGCGGTTTTCATCATCGCCAGAATATCTTCCGGTGTTTCCGGACAGGGAATACCTGCCTCTTCGGCGAGTGTGACATTGTAGATATAGCCGTAGTACTGTCCCGGCACGGGAATAAAAACAGTCCGCCCGTCTTTGGACATAATGTCATGCATCAGACCGGACTGGTAATTTGTGACATAACTCTCTGCACTCAGGTCAAGCAGTTTGTCAAGCATTGAAATATTCGCCATCTTCGAGGTGATGATGTCCGTTCCGTGCCCGTTGCGCAGACGGCGTTCTGTTTCGCCGTCGATCGTTGCTTCGGTATTGCGTTCGATTTGCAGGTCAATATCCGGATAGGTGCTTTCAACGAAAGTCTCAAAGTGGGAAAGATCGATCATATACAGCATGGTAACGGCAATGCGTTCGCTGTCATCCGCAGACTGCTGTGTATTCTGACAGCCGCTGTATGTGCCAAGCAGACAAAGTGCCATTGTCAGTGCGGTTATTTTGTGGAGCATTTTCAAGACGATCACCTGATTTCCTATAGCGTTCCGGGCAGTTACAAAAACCCATACTACATTATAACATAATTGCGCCGGACTGTCAACACAATTTTCTAAGCGCACAGGGGATACAAAGGCGAACAGCATTCCCCCATGAAGCGGATCTGCAGCGGAAATACAGCCAAGAAAAGGGAATTTACAGGAATATGTTCTTTTTCCGGAAACGACTTGACAGAAAAAGGGATATGTTATATAATATAATAAATATGGTCAAACCCGATACCGCATTTTCTGTACAAGCACGGCAAACACAGACAGAAAGCGATGCTCCGGTGTTCCGGATGAGGTCTGATCATACATTTTTCAGAAAGAGGGGATCTGCATTGACATCTTTTATGAAACGGTTCTGTGCCATGATCACAGCTCTGTCGCTGACGGGTACGATCCTTCCATGGTCGGCAGCCGCTGATCTGGAAACCGGCTTGACCGTGGGGGATGATATTCCTGTTACAGCCGGAGACGGTTCGTCACCTGAGGGCATTGTCGAAGGCACATGGGGGGATAATATCACCTATGTTCTGGATGCGGATACCGGTAAACTGGTCGTCAGCGGCACAGGCGATATGAAGAAGTCCAGCAATTATTATTCCGAAATGCCTTTCTATGCCTACAAGGACGTGATCACTTCAGCAGTTTTTGAGGAGGGGATCACTTCTGTCTGCAACTATGCGCTTCTGGACTGTGAACTGCTGACAGATGTTACGCTGCCTTCCACGCTCATCAGTATCGGAGAAAGTGCGTTTGAGGGCTGTTCCGCACTGAAGGCGGTCGAATTTCCGAAAGAACTGGAAACGATCGAGGATAATGCATTTGAAGATTGTGCTGCATTGACAGAGATCACGCTCCCGGACAGTGTTACTGCCATAGGAGAAGATGTATTTAATGGATGCGATGCACTGGAAACTGTCACGTTTGGCAGCTCTGTGGAGCGTATGGGCGGATATGCTTTTTACGGCTGCGAAGCGCTGACAACAGTCACATTATCGCCGGTTCTGACTGCTATCCCTGACACAGCTTTCTATGAATGTTCTTCGCTGACATCCATTGAGATCCCTGCCTCTGTCACCTCTATCGAGGAAAGTGCTTTTATGTACAGCGGTCTGACTTCTGTAACGATTCCCGGCAATGTAAAGACGGTGGAACGTCAGGCATTCTATGGCTGTGAGGCACTCGAAAGCGTTGTGATCGAGGAAGGTGTTGCCTCCATTGGCGAATCTGCTTTTTCCGGATGCAGCAGCCTGACGGATGTTGCTCTTCCGAACAGTCTGATCAGCCTCGGAAAGAACGCTTTCTATGGCACACCCTATGATGAAGCGCAGGATGATGAATTTGTCATTCTCCCCAATGGTACGCTGTACCATTACAACGGCACAGATACGGATGTTGTTGTGCCGGACAGCGTAACGTCCATTGCTTCTGACGCTTTTTCTGGAAATGAAACTTTACAGTCCATAACACTGCCGGATGGTCTGAAACAGATCAGCGATGAGACGTTCAAAGGCTGCACGGCACTGACAGATGTGACGATCCCGGACAGTGTGGAGTATATCGGCAGCAATGCCTTTGAAGGCTGCACGGCACTGCCATCCATAACACTGCCGGACGGTCTGAAACAAATCAGCGATGAGGCGTTCAAAGGCTGCACGGCGCTGACAGATGTGACACTTCCGGACGGCGTGGAATATATTGGCAGTTATGCCTTTGAAGGAACGGCATTTCTGTCTGCCTACCCGGAGGATATGGTCATTCTGGGAACGGCATTATACTGCTATAAGGGAAATGACACTGCCGTCGTGATCCCGGAGGGTGTCACCTCGATCTCACCGGAGGCATTTATCTGGTGTATGGATCTGGAACAGGTAGAGTTTCCCTCTACCCTGAAAAGTATCGGTGACATAGCATTTCTTGGATGTCATGCGATGACCTCTGTCACCATTCCGGATTCTGTCACGGAGATCGGAGACAGAGCGATCGGCTTCTACTGTGTCAACGGTACATCCGGTGAATATAAGAAGCAGTCTGCTATGCAGATCTACGGCTATACCGGTTCTGCAACAGAGACATATGCAGCGGAGTATGAAATTCCTTTTGTGGCATTGGATGCGGAGAACCGCACCTGCGGCGAAGATCTGACGTGGGACTTCGATATGCAGACCGGCGTTCTGACGATCGGCGGTGAGGGGGCAATGACTGACTATACGTCGCCGCAGTCTGCCGGTGAGGATGCTGTTGTTTCTCCTTTTTACAGTTACCGGAATAAAATTACCTCTGTTGTCATAGAAGAGGGTGTGACATCTGTCGGAGACTATGCCTTTTATGAGCTTGCCAAAGTCACAAAAGTCAGTCTGCCGTCTACCCTGAACACGATCGGGAAGTATGCTTTCTGTCATTGTGAAACTTTGCCAAAGATCGATATTCCGAACAGCGTGGACACGATCGGTTCGGAGGCTTTTGGGTACTGCGAAAGTCTGCGCTATGTGGAACTGCCGAATCTGTTGACGGAGCTGAACGATTGCGTATTCTACCACTGCAGCTCTCTGTCAGGTATCTACATTCCGTCAAGCTTGGAAGAGCTGAATACGGGCGCTTTTTCCTACTGTACAGCCATGGAAAAAGTCACGATAGACCCCAAAAATGAAACCTATCTGTCTGAGGACGGCATCGTCTATAATGCCGCTAAGACCAAACTTGTCTACTATCCGGCAAATTACAGTGCAGTGACGTATGAGATACCGGATACGGTCTGGTCGCTTGGCTCTGCTCTGAGTGAGGCAGTCAATCTGAAATATGTCATTCTTCCGGCATCGATCGAGGAAGTTTACGATTATGCATTTGATGATTGCGCCAACCTGAAACAGCTGATTTTTCTGGGAGATGCTCCGGAGCAGTATTCTTATTACAGTGACTATACCTATATGCATCTGAGCCTGAATAAGAATATTACCATTTTATGCAGCTTTTCCGGTGAAGGCTGGGAGGCGCTGAAAGAGGAAGCAGATTCTACCTATATTACATGGCGTGATCTGGATGCCGTTTCCGGACTGGAATCTCTAAAGATCGTTTCCGACACCAGCACAGTAGAGGCAGGCAGCAGCCTGACGCTGACAGCTGCTATGGATCCCAGATCAGCTGTGGAATTTGTCTGGAGCAGCAGCGATCCGGCAATTGCTTCCGTTAGTGAGGATGGTGTAGTGACAGGTCTGTCTGCCGGCAGTGCCATTATCACCTGCACTTCTGCTGACGGGACATATTCCGATACTATCACCATCACTGTGACCGGAAAGGAAACAGACCCGGATGTGCCTTCAGGACCGCTGCCGACAAGCGGTGTATTTGAGCTGGATGCCGATATGGTCGGCTCGCCGTACCTGAGTATGCAATTTGCAAACGAAGCCAATGCCGGTGTTTATTTCCTGAATGATGCAGCACTGTATTTCTACTCGCTGCAAACCAACAGTTATTCCAAGGTATTCACGTTTGCAGGGAGTACAGATGCCTATGGGGCAGACGGGCTTTTGTATGTACTCAGCGAAAAAATTTGTCAGGTCTATGATCTGGATGCACAGAAACTTGTCAGAACCGTTTCCCTCCCTGCGGGATATACCTATTATGCAGTCGGTGCGGATGCAAGCGGCAGGATCTATGCTGCCGGCAGTGAAGTCAACAATACTATCAACAACCGTGTATTCCTGCTTTCTCCGGAGGGGGAACTTCTGTCAAAATGCAGCTTCCCGACAAAGGTCTTTAACTTTGACGGCTTTGACAGCAGCAACGGCAATTTCTATGTGGAGAGCTACTATGATTATTACAGCTGGGGCTATTCGCATCCCGGCAATGCACTGACCATGGGCAGGGTCGATGCGGACGGGCAGTTTGGCTTTGTACACGCCAGCAACAGTATGCTGGAGGGCGGACTGATCACCCGGAATTTTGATTGTATTGAATACCTGTGTCAGGATTACTATTATGAACATCAGGACAGTGCGGCACTGCTTGGCGATAAGTATCTGATGACCTGCGGTGTCCTGACAAGCACTGTTTCCTTCTATGATTCCGATACAGACCCGCTTACACTGATGACACGGTTGAGCCGGGATGCAACGGAATATGAACTGACCAATGACTATCAGGACACATCCTGTGTCGGTGTGCGTGCTGTTTATAACGAAGGCCATGACAGCATTATCCTTTACGAAAACGGCAATTGCCTGAGTGAATATGACATCACATCAGGGGAATGTTTCAGCAAAACAGACACAGCACACTTTGTCTACAGTCTCTGCCAGATAGGAAATACTTTGATCGCAGTAGAGCTGGAGGACGGCGCATACTACATGGAGCTTTTCAACTGGACAGATCCGGAAGCATTTTCCATTACTGCCGAAAAGGAAGAAATGACTGTCGGTACAAGTCAGCAGCTTCAGGTAGACAATGATACCGGCCGTGATATGCTCCTTACATGGACTTCCAGTGATCCGCAGGTGCTTTCTGTTACTGAAAATGGCGTTGTTACCGCATGGAAGCCCGGCACGGCTGTGATCTCCTGTGCATACGGCACACTGAAGGATGAAATTACCATTACTGTCACCGCAGCTTCGTTCAGCAATACACAGGAAAACATTACAGTAGCAGACGGAACTGTCACAAATAATGCGGGTGACAACAATTATTCTACATGGAGTGATACCGTCAAATCGTATCTCTTTGAAAATGAAGACGGTACGCTGACACGTCTGGAATATCTCTCCGGAGAGGAAGGGGTGCTTGTTGAAGTCTGGTCAAAGGACTATGTTCTGCAAAGCACAGATTACCTTGAGGCAGAACTGCCTATCTTCGGCGGTTTCTACAGCGGAACAGATGCCAACTATCTTGTGTTCGGACAGTCCAATCCGGAAGAATCCGACACCAAGGAAATTCTGCGGGTCGTCAAGTATTCCAAAAACTGGGAACGGCTTGGAGAATGTTCTGCCTATGGCGAAAATACAACTGTTCCCTTTGATGCCGGCAGCCTGCGCATGGAGGAGACAGATGACGGGCAGCTTTACATCCACACCTGCCATGAAATGTACACTTCAGACGATGGCTTGAATCATCAGGCGAATATGACCTATGTGGTCGATACCTCTGAAATGACCATGTTACAAAGCTTTTCCGATGTTATGAATACATCGTATGGTTATGTATCCCACTCCTTCAACCAGTTCATCCGGATGAACGGCCAGTATGTATTCCGTGTGGATCATGGAGATGCCTATCCTCGCAGCGTTGCACTGGTGCGCACCGACCTTGACGGAAAAATCACAGATGCGGATTATGTGGATATGTATCCGATCAGCGGCAGCGTTGGCGACAATAACACCGGTGTTTCGGTTGGCGGTTTTGAGCTTTCAGACAGCAACTGCATTGTGGCAATCAATTCTAACAAAGAAACAAGCAAACGCAACATTTACATTGTAGCGGTCGATCAGGAAATGACCCAGCGTACCACCAGAAGAGTCACAGAGTACGATTCGGAAAGCAATATCACTTGCCGTACACCGCAGCTTGTCAAGCTGGGGAACGATGCTTTCCTCCTGATGTGGGAGGAGTATGACAACAGTTCCTATCAGACGACTGTCAGACTTGCCACGATCAACGGTGACGGAGATCTTACCTCTGATATTTACACCCAGAAATACCGGCTCTCCGATTGTCAGCCTATACTCTGTGCTGACGGTCTGGTACGCTGGTACGCAGCCGACGGAGAGCAGCTCTGCTTCTACACGGTCAATCCGTATGAACTGGACAGTATCCGGGATGATATGATCTCATTTACGTTTGACGATGCAACCGGTACATTGCTGTTCAGCGGCAGAGGTGAGATCTTAGACTGTGAAGACGGCGAACAGCCGTGGAATGCTTATCTGGCTGATGTACAGACTGCATTGTTTGACGGAGAAATTACTGCAATCGGCAAGAATGCTTTGTCGGGTGCAGAAAATCTGAGATCCGTGATCCTGAATCAGAGTATCACAGAAATAGGTGAAAATGCGATCCCTGCCGGGTGTACGGTTTACGGCTATGCAGGTACAGCAGCGGAAACCTATGCTGCGGAAAATGATCTGCCATTCCGGGAAATAAGCGGAAAATGCGGCTTATCTGCTGTCTGGTACTTTGATGAGGAAACCGGAGAACTCTCTGTTATGGGAACGGGAGCCATGGACGAGTACGAGTACAGCAGCGATGCGCCTTGGTATGACATCAAGGATGCTATAACCTCTATCACCATTGAAAGCGGTGTGACATCTATTGGCGCATTGGCTTTCCGCAGCTGCTATGAACTGACAAGTATCTCCCTTCCGGAAGGACTGAAAACAATTGGAACAAAGGCTTTCTATGACATTGGCAATGTTTCCACAGTGTGCATTCCCTCAACTGTGGAGCTGATTGACGAAGCTGCATTCAATTATGCCTCTTTCAAAGAGTACACGATCCTTAGTCCGGATGTCGTGTTTACCGGCAAGCCATTGGGCTACGGAAGCAGCGAAGATTATGCTTATTCCGGAATCGTGATACGTGGTCTGTCAGGTTCGACAGCGGAGACTTATGCAGCAGAAAACGGGTTTGACTTTATTGCGATAGACGGTGTATGCGGCACATCTTCCACATGGAAATTTGATGCCGAAACAGCTGTGCTTTCCATTTGCGGAACGGGTGCAGTCTCTGATTATGCAGAAGGCGGGCAGCCGTGGGCTGAATATCTGGATTCGATACAGTTTGTCACGTTTGAGGATGAGATCACTTCGATCGGTGCAAACGCATTCTCCGGCGCAGAAAATCTCAGAACGCTGATCATAGATCAGGAGATCACTGCCATAGGCGAAAATGCTGTTCCTGCCGGGTGTACAATTTACGGCTATGCAGATTCCGCAGCGGAAACCTATGCTGCGGATCAGGGGATCGAGTTTCAGGTGATCGATGGATATTGCGGCGAAAATGCCGTATGGTATCTGGAGCCGGACACTGGAACACTCACGATTGCCGGCTATGGTGATATGTATAATTACAGCTCATGGTATGACTCCAATGTGGATGTTGTTTCACTTGTGATCACAGAGGGGATCACTTCTGTCGGTGACCGCTGCTTCTATTACAGCGATGCACTGGAGAAGGTATCTCTCCCGGAAACACTGGTATCTATCGGAGATTCTTCGTTCAGTGACTGCTCTGCACTCAGTGAGATCATTCTCCCGGCATCTCTTGTTTTGATTGGAGAGGATGCATTCAGCTACTGCACAGCGCTTGAAAAAATAACCGTTCTGAATCCGGAAACGCAATTTGCGGAAGAGGCTGTCGGGTACAATTCCGGTTCGTTGATCTCCTGCACAGTGATATACGGCTACGAAAATTCCACAGCTGAGGCATATGCAGCGCAGAACGGCATTCCATTCATAGATCTGAATGCATCTGCTGAAATGGATATTGCTGTAAAGAGTGAAGACGAATATGTCACCGGCGCAGAAATGGTTCTGTATGAAGTGTCCGGCGATGGTTCAGAAGAGGTATACAGCTGGACTTCTTCGGATGCGGCAGAGCATATAGAGCATCTCAAGCCCGGACAGGTCTATAGGCTTGAAAATACGAATGCTGCTAATGGCTATATTCTTGCGGATGCGCTTTACATTAAGACAGACGAGGATGGCAACTATTCTGTTTCTGCCGACGGCGAGACATGGCAGGCGTATGAAGGTGCTATTCTTACTGTAGCACCGGAAAAGACAGAGCTGAATATAAACATCGACGACCCCAATGGAATGGACGGATATGTTTATCTGTACAGCAAGGACAGCGGAGGCACAATTCAGGAGGAGAAAACAATTCCGCTTTCAGGAAATGAAACACTCACTGTTGAGGGGCTTACTGCCGGGAAGCTATACTATCTGCAAGGTGTACTCGTTGACAGCGACGGCACGGCTTATGAAGATGCAGCTGTAAATATAAAATTCTCCATAAATGCGCAAGACGGTCAGACCTATGTGTGTTCGGAGGATGAAAACGGAGATCCGGTTGATACACCGGCGGAATCCGGAATTACGCTGAACTTCCCTGAGATAGTCATTGAAACCACTACCACGACTACGACAACAACTACTACCACCACTACGACGACCACAACCACAACTGAAACAACAACTACTACTACGACCGAAACAACTACGACCACACCAGAACCGACCACTTCCACAACGACTGAAACAACAACCACCACACCCGAACCGACTACTTCCACAACGACTGAAACAACCACGACCATACCCGAACCGACTACCTACACAACGACTGAGACGACAACCACCACACCCGAACCGACCACTTACACAACGACCGAGACAACCACCACCACACCCGAACCGACCACCTACACAACGACCGAAACAACTACGACCACACCCGAACCGACCACCTACACAACGACGGAGACCACTACAACCACACCCGAACCGACTACTTCCACAACGACGGAGACAACAACCACCACACCCGAACCGACCACTTACACTACGACCGAAACAACTACGACCACACCCGAACCGACTACTTCCACAACGGCAGAGACAACAAATGAGAACACTTCCACCACTACCACACCATCTGCCACTACACCAGAAACCACGCCATTGCCCGCATCCGGTGATGTGAACAAGGACGGCGAGCTCACGGTGGATGATGTTTCCCTGATCCTGCAGGAAATAAGCGAACAGCTTTTTGGCGAAAGCAGCTTCGAGGAATGGCAGTTCGCCGCTGCGGACTTTGATCAGAACAACGAATTGACAGTGGATGATGCTTCTGGCTTCTTAGAAAGAATCGCAGAGGCTATGTTCTGAAAACAATGCGCTTTTTGCCGGACACGTTGAAACCAGTCTGACAAAAAAGAACACTGCGGGAGCGGTCAGAGTCATGCCTGACCGCTTCTGGTATATACAGAAAAAATTTGAAAAAACCCTTGACAAACTTCAAAAAATGTGCTATACTGATAAAGTCGTATTCTAAAGACAGCTGGTGGCATATGCCGTAAATCCAGCCGAGGAGTGCAGATGTGATGTGTGTATGCATATTCCATGCTCTCCCTGTGTGAACAAGGAGAGCATTTTGTTTCTCCCGATACGATAGATCAGACATCGGAGGTGAATGTAAATGCCAAGTGCAAGTATTCTTGCAACCAAAGCTGCCAGAGTACAGGAACTGGAGGAAAAGCTCAAGGGTGCTGCTTCTTTCGTGCTGGTGGACTATAAGGGTATCACCGTAGCAGACGATACCACACTGCGCCGCAATCTGCGTGAAGCAAATGTGGAGTATTTCGTGGAAAAGAACACCATGCTCAAGCGTGCGCTGCACAATCTCGGTATGGAGGACTTTGACGAGGTGCTGAACGGCACAACTGCTATCGCTATCTCGACTGAAGATCAGACGGCGCCGGCACGTATTCTGGGCGAATTTGCCGAGAAGTCCGAAACGTTCAAGCTCAAGGCTGGCTGCGTGGACGGCGAGTATTACGACGAGGCAAAGGTCGTTGCCCTGTCCAAGATCCCGTCGAAGGACGTGCTGCTCGCACAGCTTGTCGGCTCTTTGCAGGGTCCGATCCAGAAACTTGCTGCACTGCTGCAGGCAATCGTCGACAAGAACGGCGAAGCTGCCTGAAATTGCAGCCTGACATGACAGAACTGACTGTCCGCAGGGTACTGCGTCAGTGTGCCGCTTAAATCAATTTGAAAAGGAGATCATTATCATGGCATCTGAGAAAACATTGAAGTTTATCGAAGAGATCAAGGCTCTTTCTGTTCTCGAACTGGCTGAGCTGGTAGAGGCAATTCAGGAAGAGTTCGGCGTAACAGCTGCTGTTGCAGCTGCTCCCGCAGCAGGCGGTGCCGCTGCCGCTGCTGAGGAAAAGACGGAGTTTGATGTTGTTCTGGCATCCTTTGGCGACAAGAAGATGGGCGTTATCAAGGCTGTCAAGGACGTACTTGGTCTGGGTCTGAAGGAAGCAAAGGAAGTCGTTGAGGGCGCTCCCAAGACTCTGAAAGAGGGCGTTTCCAAGGCTGAGGCTGAGGAACTCAAGGCTAAGCTCGAAGAAGCTGGCGCAACCATCGAGCTCAAGTAAGTTTCTGCATGACATAAACCGGAGGGCAGTCTGTCCTCCGGTTTTCGTTTTATGGGCTTGTCCTGCTAAAAAAGCTGTCCCATGGCGATGAGTGCGACCCCCGGCACACCGAATATGCCCGACAGAAGAAGATTGGTCATGCACAGTGTCGGCGTGAAACCGATCACACCCCCGTAAAAATGCAGCAGCACCAGCGCCGTCAGCCCCGTGACAGCACCAAGCAGAAATGCCCGGATACGCTTCCGGTGGCGCATATAGAACAGCACCGCACAGAGTATCCCCAAGCCCCAGAGCAGCAGATAGCAGTTTTCCTGTAAAAATTCCATGTTATTTCCTCCTTTGTTTTATAGCAGAATGTAGGCAAGCGCCAGCAGCAGACTGACATCTGCCCCCTCCTTGTATAAGAGGTACAGCAGCGCCGCAAGCGCTAATTTTTCCCCGTCCCAGTCGGAAAGCAAAGAATGCAGCTCCTCCGGGATAAGCCCCTGCAAAGAAGAATGCTCCGGCGGAGGAGCCGGTTCAGGTGCGGGCGTATCTTGTACGGGGGGATGATAGGATCCCTGTTCCGGGTCGGGCGGTGTGTAGGCAGGCGGCGCAGATCGGGCACGGCGCTGCATTTCACGGGAACGGCGGATGGCATCCTGCCGCATGGCATTGAAATTCTGGTTCGGGTATTGCGGCACGGCAGCTCACTCCTTTTCCGTCACAGCAAATTTTGGAGCATTCCGCTTTTCTGCATCACCTGCCATATGCTCCACAAACGCAGCAGGCGGAGCGCTTTGTCCACCTTCTGCTGACGGGCTTCCCGGAGGTGGGGTTTCAGGGCAAGGAGCAAAGCGGCATTTTTGTCCGGTGCGCCGGAGCTTTTCAGCAGCTCCCCCATCTGCATCAGCATTGCCGGGTCAATGCCAAGCCCTCCCTCCGGCAGTGCCGGAGGCGGAGCAGGTGCAGCGGGTGCGGCAGCGGCATCCGGACTGCCCTTGAACATGGCAGCAAGCTCCGAGATTTGCTGCATACTCTCCGGGTCGGAAAGCAGTTCCTGCATTTTGGCAGCTAAATTTTCTTCCATTACTTGCTGCCCGTCAGCTTGCGGTAGAGTGCCTGTGCTTGCGGCGTGCTCATCAGCTTTTCTACCATTTGTGGATTGCGGACTGCCTGCTGAAATTTTGCGGCATCAGCAGGGTTCATGCTCTGCAAAGCACTGTCAAACTTGCCCGCCTGCAATTCCTTGCGCAGCCGGTCAGCCGGTACGCCAAGCTTTTTACTGACCGCTTGCAGCAGTCCCTCCATGTTCTGACCTTGCAAATTCTGCGGATCCATAAAAAAACACCTTTCTTTCTCAAAAACCGTATTGTTTTTTTCTGCGGTTTATGGTATAATAGAAAATAGAACACCGGAAACACTGTCCGGGGGAAGAAACCTGACCTTGCAAAGGGGGCAAAGCCGTGAAAATCATTGTCATGTCCGACTCGCACGGGCTGTTTTCTGCCGTGCAGAAAGTCGTACAGCTCCATGCCGATGCAGACCTGTTCATCCACCTCGGGGACGGGGAACGGGAGATGTCACGCCTTTTACAGGCAGATCCCACGCTGACAGACCGCTTGTATTACCTGAAAGGCAACTGCGATATGGGAACTGTCATCCCCGGCACACAGAAAAGCTGTACGATCCCGCTCCCGTTCGGGCATAAAATTTTTGCAGCGCACGGGGATCTGTTTCAGGTCAAATTCGGTACGGCACGCATTGCCTATGAAGCAAGGCAGGCAGGGGCGGACATTGTACTCTACGGGCATACCCATGTGCGGGACTGCCGTTATGAGGACGGTCTGTACATCCTCAATCCCGGCAGCCTCGGCTGTCCGAGGGACGGCGGAAAGCCCTGCTATGCGCTCATCAGTGTGTCGGAAAAGGGCATTCTGACTAATATCGCACTGCTCTGAGGTTTCCCCTACTTACTATATGCGGAACGGGCGGCAAAGTTGCGTTCCGGAGGAGGTTTTATTTTGAAGCGGTTCTCTCCTTTGCAAACCGGCAAAGAGAAATACGGGCTTGTGTTCGGGCTGGCATTCCTGTCTTTGCTCATCGTGCTGCTGCCTCTGATGATTATGGACGGCGGGTATATGATCTACTACGGGGATTTCGTCTCGCAGCAATTGCCGTTCTATGCACACGCCAATGATGTGGTGCGCAGCGGCGGAACATTCGGCTGGGACTGGGGCACAGACCTCGGCAGCAGTTTTATCGGGTCGTATGCGTTCTATCTGTCCGGCAGTCCGTTCTTCTGGTTCACGATCCTACTCCCGGAAAACTGGGTGCTGTATGCGATCCCGTGGCTGCTCTGCCTGAAACACGCCATTGCTGCCACCACTGCCTATGCCTATATCCGGCGGTTTGTGAGCAACCCGGATGCGGCTGTGATCGGGGGGCTGCTGTATGCGTTTTCGGGGTTTCAGGTATTCAATATCTTCTTCAATCATTTTCAGGATGTGACTGCATTTTTCCCGTTGCTGCTGATCTCACTGGAAGAACTGGTTAACCGCAACCGCCGGGGTTGGTTTGCAGCGTGTGTGGCACTGATGGCGGTGCTGAACTATTTCTTCTTCACCGGGCAGGTCGTGTTTGTGGCGCTGTATTTCTTCATCCGTGTCAATTGCCGGGATTTCCGGATTGACCTGAAAAAATTCGCTGCCCTTGCCATCGAAGCCGTGATCGGTGTCTGCATTGCCGGTGTAGTACTGCTGCCGGCAGCACTGGCGATACTGGCAAATGACCGGGTATCGCAAAGCCTGTTCGGGCAGGATATGGTGCTTTACAGCGACAAGACCCGCATCGTGCGCATCCTGCAAAGCTTCTTCATGATCCCGGATGCGCCTGCAAGACCGAATCTGTTTAACACCAATTCCGCTAAATGGGCATCTATCGGCGGTTATCTGCCGCTGTTCTCCATGGCAGGTGTCATTACTTTCCTCAAGAACAAGAAAAAGCACTGGGCATCCGTCCTGACATGGGTCTGCATCGTCTGCGCCTTTGTGCCGTGGCCGAACAGTATGTTCTATATGTTCAACGGCAGCTATTACGCAAGGTGGTACTATATGCCCATTCTCATCATGGCAATGATGACTGCCTATGCACTGGACAACAAGGCGCTCGACTGGAGACCGGGCATCCGCATCTGCGGCATGGCACTGCTCATTTTCGGCATCATTTCACTCCTGCCGACCAAGGGAGAGGACGACCAGACGGAATTTTTCCAGTTTGCGAATATTTTTCCCTACTTCATGGCAACGCTTGCCATCAGCACATTGTGCTGGCTGGTATCGGCAGAACTGTATGCACGCCGCCGGGAGGGGAAGAAAATCCTGCGCCCTGCCGTCTGTCTCACAGCAGCCGCCTGCGTTTGCTGTACGGCTGCGGTGGTGTGGTTCGGCAAGGGGATCACCAGCACTTCCGGTAAGGAATACCGGGAACAGGGCATTCACGGAAAGGAGCAGCTTTCCATTTCCTACGAAACGGACGAGGATGACTATTTCCGGGTGGATGTTTCAAAAGACTATGACAATTACCCGATGTTCTGGGGCTTGTCATGTATGCGCTGCTTTCAGAGTGTGGTAAACCCGTCCATCATGGCATTCTACGAGAGTATCGGCATCGAGCGGAATGTCGCCTCCCGCCCCGAACCGGATTCCTACACGCTGCGGGGACTGTTTTCGGTGAAGTATTACTTTGACAAGATTGAGGACGACGGCGAAGAACTGGATATGCCGGGCTTTTCCTTCTACAAAGAGGAGAACGGCTTCCGCATTTACAAAAATGATTACTACATCCCCATGGGTTTCACATATGATTACTATGTGACCCCGGAAGCCATTGCAGACAAGACAAATTCTGCCAAAGAACGCCTGCTCATCAAGGCACTTGTCCTGAACGAGGAACAGGTACAGCGGTACGGAGACATTGCACAGGACATCAGCGAGGGACAGCCGCTGAGTCTGAATAAGAGCCAGTATCTGGCAGAATGTGAAAAGCATCAGGCAGAGGCGTGCAGCAATTTTCAGTACGATGCCAAGGGCTTTTCGGCAGAGATCACACTGGAACAGCCGAAGCTGGTATTTTTCAGCGTGCCCTATGAATCCGGCTGGACGGCAGAAATCAACGGCAGCCCCGTGACCGTGGAGAACGTCAGCAACGGCTTCATGGCTGTCCGCTGCGAAGCGGGTGCAAATCAGATCGTATTCCGCTATGAAGTCCCCGGTCTGCGGTACGGGCTGTATATCACGATCAGCGGTGCGGTGCTGTTGGTACTGTATCTGCTGCTGTCGAAGAAGCTGTTCGGGGGCGGTGTGCATACGTACAGCTATGACTATATGCCGTCAGACGGCGTGCGTGCGGCAAATGCCTATGCAGAGGCTTTGCGGAAAGGAGAACAGAATGCAGCATCTACAGGAGAAAATGCTGGACAGGACAGTTCTGTATGACGGAAAAATTCTCCGTCTCGAAAAAGATACCGTCCTCTTGGAGGACGGTTCGCAGGCGGTACGGGAAGTCGTGCGGCATCCGGGCGGCGTGTGTGTGCTGGCGCTGACCGATCAGGAGAAAGTCCTGTTCGTCCGGCAGCTCCGCTATCCCTATCAGGAGATCACATGGGAAATTCCCGCCGGCAAGCTCGAATACGGCGAGGACCCCGAAACCTGCGGCAAGCGGGAACTGCTCGAAGAATGCGGCTGTACATCCGACAGCTTCACCTATTTGGGAAAGGTCTATCCCACACCTGCCTATGATGCGGAGATCATACGCATCTTTTTGGCGGAGGGGCTGCACTATGGGAGTCAGTCACTCGACAGCGATGAATTTTTAGACGTGGAGCGCATTCCGTTTGCGGAGGCAGTGGAAATGGTGCTCCGGGATGAAGTACCCGATTCCAAAACACAGGTTGCTATCCTGAAATATGCCGCCCTGAAACGAAAAAAAGAAAAGGGAACGGCATGACCGTTCCCCTGCAAAAGCAGAATCAAGCAGATTCCGGTGGTATGGTTTCCGCCGCAGCGGCTTCTGCTTCCGCTTCGGCAAGTGCAAGATGTTTCTGGTAGGCATCGAGAATGCTCTCCTCGATCAGCTTCCTGCTTTCCGGCACAATGGGATGTACAATGTCCCGGAACACGCCGTTTTCGTCTTTACGGCTCGGCATTGCGATGAACAGTCTGTCATCGCCCTGCACGATCTTGATGTCGTGTACAGCCAGCATACGGTCTATGGTGATCGATACCACTGCACGCAGGCGACCTTCCGTGATAATCTTGCGGATCTTGATGTCTGTGATTTCCATAGTCCTGACCTCCCAAGGTTGTATTTGCCAAAAATTTTGCGCCATATCCCGTTGGAAATTTGACGGGACGGTCGATTTTTGACACTATGCTGTATATCCTTAGTATAATCCCTATTTATGACAAATTCATGAAGAAATAAGGTGTATTTTATGAACAAGTCCATTCTGGACGGAAAAAAGCACATTCATTTTATCGGTATCGGCGGATCGGGAATGTATCCGCTGGCGCAGATACTCCATGCCAAGGGGTACTATCTGACCGGCTCAGACAACAATGAGACCGATACTTTGCAGGCAGTGCGGAATATGGGCATCCCCGTCATGCTCGGACAGCGGGCTGAAAATATCGAGGGGGCTGACCTGATCGTCCATACGGCAGCGATCATGGCAGACAACCCGGAACTGATCGCCGCAAAGGCTTCCGGTGTGCCGGTTCTGGAGCGCAGCGAATTGCTCGGCATTGTCAGCACATGGTACAGCAATGCGGTCTGCGTGTCCGGTACGCACGGCAAGACGACCACAACTTCCATGCTGGCGCAGATCCTCTGCACGGCAGGCATCGACCTGTCGGCAGTCATCGGCGGCAAGCTGCCGGTCATTCACGGCAGCGGCTGTGCGGGGACGAGTGATATTTTCGTGTGCGAGTCCTGCGAGTTTGTGGACACGTTCCTCAAGCTTTCGCCGGACGTGGCAGTGGTGCTGAACATCGATGCCGACCATCTGGATTATTTTGGGACAGTGGAGAATATCATCCGTTCCTTCCATAAATTCTGCGGACTGGCAAGCAAGGCAGTCCTCTACAACGGAGACGATGCGAACACCTGCAAAGCTGTCGAGGGCATTTCCGGCAAGGAGATGATCCCGTTCGGCTACGGGGCGCAGAATGACTGGCGTGCCGTGGATGTGGCACATCTGCCGGGTGCGGGGACGGCTTACACGGTCCTGAAAAAAGGCGAAGAACTGGGCAGGATCACCCTACAGGTACCGGGGGAACACAATGTGCTGAACTCTTTGGCAGCCGTGGCAGCCTGTGACGGGCTGGGGATCTCGTTTGCAGATATTCAGAAAGGTCTGGGCGAGTTCCGGGGGGCAGGCAGACGCTTCGAGGTACTGGGCAAGGTCAAAGGCATCACCATTGCGGACGACTATGCCCACCACCCCACCGAACTGACAGCGACCCTGAAAGCGGCACGGGAAATGGGCTACCGCCATGTCTGGGCAGTGTTCCAGCCGTTCACGTTTTCGAGGACTGTGCAGCATTTAGAGGAATTCCGGGATGCGCTTGCCTTGGCAGATACGGCAGTGCTGACGGACATCATGGGTTCGAGGGAGAAGAACACCTACGGCATCTATACCCGCAATCTGGCGGAGATCATGGACAATGCGGTCTATTTTCCGCAGGATGAGACGGCAGAATATACAGACGAACGGAAGTATCAGAACTTCGGGGACGTGTGCAATTATGTCGCAGAACACGCACAGGAGGGCGATCTCGTGCTGACGATGGGCTGCGGCGATATTTACAAGGTTGCAAAAATGCTTCTGAAACAGCTTTCGTGAACAGAAAGGAGGAGACGGCATGGAGAAACGGGATGAGGAGATCCTCGGCTTTATTCAGGACTATATCCGTACCGAAGGCATTGCCCCGTCCGTGCGGGAGATCTGTGACGGGGTAGGCGTACGCTCCACCTCCACGGTACACCGCTATTTGCATCGCCTGCAGGAGGCGGGAAAGATCCGGATGCTCGACGGCAAAAACCGTTCCATCGTCCTTGTGGACGAGGAGGAAGAGCCGCTCGGTATTCCGCTGGTGGGCACGGTAGCAGCCGGCACACCGATCACGGCGATCCAGAATATCACGGATTATGTGGAATTTCTGCCATCCAAACACTATGACGGGGAACTGTTCGCCCTGCGGGTACGGGGCGAGAGCATGATCAACATCGGCATTTTAGACGGGGATATTGTCATCGTGGAACAGACAAACGTAGCAGAAAACGGCGAGGTCGTGGTTGCCCTTGTGGACAGAAGTGAGGCAACGGTCAAGACTTATTATAAAGAGGACGGTCACTACCGTCTCCAGCCGGAAAATGACGAAATGGAGCCGATCATCGTGAACCAAGTCGATATTCTCGGCAAGGTAGTCTCACTGATACGGTATTTCTGATCACTACATACAGAAAGGATCTATGTTATGCTGAACAAAGTAAAGGTAGTCATTTTAGGGAAAGAATATGTCCTCCAGACGGAGGAAGCCCCGAATTATGTATACGGGCTTGCCCGGGAACTCGAGGCACAGATCAAGAACAGCATGGAAAAGGGTGCTTCCCAGTACACGGCAGCTGTCATGGCAGCACTTTCGGCAATGGATGATCTGCGCAAGTCGCAGGAACGGCTTGACCAGATCGCCGACCAGAGCAAAGAATACGTAGACGATGCCGGACGTGCCCGCATCGAACGGGATGCAGCGCTCAAAGAGATCGAAGCGCTGAAATCCAAGGTCGCACAGCTCGAAAATTCCCTCCGGCTCAAAAAGCTCAAGGATACTATCTGATGCCGAACCCGGAGATCCTTGCCCCTGCCGGGAACAGGGAAGCCCTACAGGCGGCTGTGTACTGCGGTGCAGATGCGGTCTATGTGGGGGCAACGGCATATTCGGCAAGGCAGGGGGCAGAAAATTTTGACCTGCCGGCACTTGCGGAGGCATCCCGGCTGTGCAGGCTGTACGGCGTGAAGCTGTACCTTGCGGTGAATACGCTCCTCACGGACAGGGAACTGCCGGAATTTCAGGCATTCATGCAGCAGGCTGCCCGGTTTGCGGACGGGTGTATCGTGCAGGATCTCGGCGTGCTGAAACTGCTGCGGGAACTGCTGCCGGATATGCCGCTGCACGCCTCCACGCAAATGAGTATCCACACTCCGGCAGGTGCGCTCGAAGCTGCCGCACTCGGCTGCTGCCGTGTCGTAGCAGCACGGGAAATGGCAGAACCGGAACTTGCGGCACTGTGCCGCCTACCGGTCGAGGTGGAAGTCTTTGTACACGGGGCGCTGTGTATGTCGGTCTCGGGGCAGTGTGCCTTTTCGGCACTGGTGGGCGGCAGAAGTGCTAACCGGGGTGCTTGTGCACAGGCTTGCCGTCTGCCGTGGAAAACCCCTGTCGGCAGGAATCCGGCAGCACTCTCCCTCAAGGATGAGAGCCTGATAGATCATGTCGGAAAATTGCGGGAAATGGGCGTTGCTTCCCTTAAGATAGAGGGACGGATGAAGCGCCCGGAATACGTTGCCGCTGCCGTGACTGCCCTGAAACAGGCGCTTGCCGGAGAACAGCCGGACAGGGAACTGCTGCAAGCGGTATTTTCCCGGAGCGGGTTCACGGACGGCTATTTTACCGGAAAGAAGCGGGATATGTTCGGCTTCCGGCGGAAAGAGGACGTACTTGCCGGACAGCAGGTCATCGGCGGACTTGCCGGGCTGTACCGGGAAATGCCGAAAGCGGCT
Source organism: uncultured Clostridia bacterium (assembly GCA_947629905.1). Taxonomy (GTDB): domain Bacteria; phylum Bacillota; class Clostridia; order Oscillospirales; family Ruminococcaceae; genus UBA3855. The sequence continues at coordinate 32,098 of CANRFM010000002.1, read as the reverse complement.
GTGCTGCATTTTTCGCTTTCCCTGAAACCGGATGTTCCGGCAGTGCTGACGGCTTCCGACGGGGCAGACTATACCGTGACGGTGCAGGGCGATGTGCCGGAAACTGCCCGGAAATCGCCGCTTTCAGAGGAACAGCTTACCCGCAGTCTGCAAAAGCTTGGCGGAACGGTCTACACCTGCGGGACGATGAAGCTTGACAATCCGGCAGGGCTGATGCTTTCGGCTGCGCAGTGCAATGCGCTGCGGCGGGAAGCAGTTTCCCGGATGGATGAACTGCGCATTGCCCGGCACACCCCGGAATGCCGCATCCGGACGGTCGCATTTCCGGCGGCATTTCGTGAATTGCAGCCGACCCGGAGACGGATACACGTGCGGACAGAATTACAGCTTCAGGCTGTGCCGGAGGGAGAGATCACCTGTATTCCCTTGTCTTTGGCGGAAACGGCTTCCGGCGTGTCGAAATGGCTCGAAGCGCCCCGCATTATCGGGGACGAAGCTGCTTACAAGAAACAGCTGAAAGCGCTCCGGGAACGGGGCTTTACGGAACTGGTCTGCCATAATTTGGCAGATGTACGCATCGGCAGAGAATTGGGTTTCGGGCTGCACGGCGGTTTCGGGCTGAATGTGACAAATTCCCTCACAGTGGCAAGCTTGCGGGAGAACGGCTTGCAGGACGTGACGGGTTCGTATGAACTGCGGATGCACACGCTGGAAAGAATTGGCAAAGTGTTTCCGGTGGGGGCGGTCGTCTACGGGCGGCTGCCGATGATGCTGTTCCGGGTCTGCCCGATACGGGCGCAGGACGGCTGCCGGAACGGGAACTGCTTTCTGACTGACCGCACGGGCAGGAAATTCCCGCTCCTGTGCAGCGGCACGTATCAGGAACTTGTAAATGCGGAGGTGCTTTGGGTTGCCGATAAGGGATACCAACCGGACTTTGCGGACTATTATTTCACGGATGAAACGCCGGAACGGGTGCAGGAAGTCCTGCACGGCGGCAATCCCCCCGCAAACCGGACAGGCGGGTTGTATGAAAAAGGAGGACTGCGATGAAATTGCTGTTTCAGAAACTGCGGGAAAATGCGGTACTTCCGGTACGGGCAACACCGCAGAGCGCAGGTGCTGACCTGTGCGCCTGTCTGGATGATCCGGTAACAATTCCACCGGGTGAAACGGTCATGATACCGCTCGGGCTGACCTGTCAGCCGACAGAAACGGATGTGGCACTTCTGATCTTCCCCCGCTCGGGGCTTGCCTCGAAGAAGGGCATCACGCTGGCGAATGCAGTCGGAGTGGTGGACAGTGACTACCGGGGAGAATGGCACGTGCCGCTGCACAACATCAGTGCAGAGCCGTTCACGGTGGAACATGGTATGCGTGTGGCACAGCTTGTGGTCGTGCCGGTGCTGTTTCCGGAAATGGAAGAAACTGGTCATGTGGATACCACAGAACGGGGTGCAGGCGGCTTCGGGTCAAGCGGTATCTGAGCCCTGAGAGAACAAAAGAAAAGAGGAGATCAACATGAAAAAAGGACTGCTCATGTTCGCACTGGTCATGATTGCTGTGTTCATCGGCAATCTGATCGGGGAACTTTCGCTTGGTGTGGCAGGGATCGAATGGCTGGGAAAGCCCTACGAGATCGGCATTTCCACGACAGAACTGGATCTGCACCTGATCGTGCTGACATTCGGCATACAGATCCGGGTCTGCATTGCGGAGGTACTGCTGCTGCTCACGGCACTGATCGGCTACCCGAAGCTGGCAAAGCTGATTTTTAGCTGATTTTGCTGTAATTTTGCAGGTGCTTTGCCGGAATTTCATGGTATACATAAAAATTCCGAAAAAAACTTGTTTCCTGCCGGAAATCATGGTATAATAGTAGAAAGCAGAGTTATGCTGCACAGAAGAAAAGGAGCGAAAGCATGTTTACGAAAGATATCGGTATCGACCTCGGTACTGCGAATACACTTGTGTATATGCGGGGCAAGGGCATCGTGCTGCGGGAACCGTCCGTTGTCGCCGTCAATACACGAACCGAAAAAGCCCGTTACGTCGGCAAGGAGGCAAAGCAGGTCATCGGCAGAACGCCCGGATCGATCATTGCCGTCCGTCCGCTGAAAGAGGGCGTGATCGCCGACTTTGACCTGACGATCACGATGTTACAGGAATTTATCCACAAGGCGCTCAAGGGGCGGATCTTCACCAAGGCACGGGTTACGATCTGCATCCCGTCCGGCGTGACACCTGTCGAGCGCAATGCCGTCCGTGCCGCTGCGGAAAAGGCTGGCGCACGGCATCCGGTGTTCATTGTCGAAGAACCGATGGCGGCTGCGATCGGTGCCGGACTGCCCACCACCGAACCCACGGGAAGCATGATCGTGGACATCGGCGGCGGCACGAGCGAAGTTGCCGTGGTGTCACTGGGCGGCACGGTCATTTCCCATTCGGTGCGCTGTGCGGGGGATGCCTTTGACACGGCGATCATGAACTATATCAAGAAGAAATACAGCCTGCTGATCGGCGAACGTTCGGCAGAGGAGATCAAGCTGACGATCGGTTCGGCATTCCCGGGAGAGACGGAAGAAAAAATGGAGATCAAGGGCAGAAACCTCCTGAACGGACTGCCCGAAAATGTGACCATTACTTCCATGGAAGTGCGGGATGCCATGTCCGAACCGCTGTCCCGGATCTTGGATGCCATCAAGATCACCCTTGAGGAGACACCGCCGGAACTGGCAGCGGACATCATCGATCAGGGTATCACCCTTGCGGGCGGCGGTGCGCTGCTGCGGGGACTGGACAAACTCATCAACCGGGAGACTGGTATGCCTGTCTATATTGCCGAATTTCCCCTTGACTGCGTGGCAGAGGGGGCAGGAAAAGTCATGGAGAACATGGACAAATATCAGGATACACTGGTCGAATACCTGAAGTACTATGAAAAATAACCCATTCCGCACGGGAAAGGAGGGAGAGGCATGGGCAATTTTTTGAAGAGCGCCAAATTCCGCATCATCGTGTGCATTTTAGCACTGCTGGTGGGGGTGATGATCTATGCCCTGACCATGGGCGGCTATACAATCAGCACGGTCGGTGTGTTCAAAAGCATTGCAGCACCGTTTCAGCGGGCATCCAATGCCATTTCTTCCCGTGTGGAGTACATTCTTGAAGTGTACAGCAACGCACAGGAGAACTACGAGCAGAACCGTGCCCTGCGTTCTGAGATCAACGACCTGCAAAAGCAGCTTGCCGATCAGGCGGTATTAGAGGCGGAACTGGAACGCATGGAAGCGTACACGGGCATTCTCGAACAGCACAAGGAGATCTCCTACTCTGCCCCCTGTGAGGTCATCGGCTATCTTGCCAATGACCCTTTTGGTGCATTTCTGATCGATGCCGGCACGGCGGACGGTCTGGAACTCTATCAGCCGATTGTGAATGCCGAGGGACTGGTTGGTGTCATTACCGAGATCGGAACGGATACGGCAACGGTGACGACTGTCCTTTCCCCGGAATTGTCCATTGCCGCCTATTGCAGCACGACCAAAGATCAGGGCGTGCTGACGGGCAGCGTGGCACTTGCCATGGAGGGGAAATGCCGGCTGCAATATCTGGACAAGGACACCATTCTTTCCGAAAACAAGGTAATTGTGACCTCCGGCGAGAACGGCTTGTTCCCGAAAGGCTATACCGTCGGCTACGTACAGGAAGTCAGCATGGATGAGACCGGGCTGACTGCCTATGCGGTCATTGAACCGGCAGCAGATTTAGCACATCTCGACATGGTGACGGCGATCACGGATTTTGAGGGAAAAGAGGAGAGCAGATGAACCAAGCAGAGACCCGGCGTTACTGGCTGCTGCAAACGGTGCAGTGGCTGGTGTTTGCGGTGATGATTTTTTTAAGCTTTCTGTTGGAGACTGCCGGAAGCTTTGTCAAGCCCTTGCTGCTGATACCGCTGGCACTGTGCATTTCCTCGCATACGGGGGAATTACAGGCAACGGCAGTCGGCATGATCTGCGGGCTGCTGCTCGATATTGCGTGCGGCAAGCTGCTGGGGTACAATGCCGTCTGGCTGGTGATCTGTTGTGTGGCAGTTTCGCTGCTGTACAGCTATTTCCTGCGGGAGAAACTGCTGAGTATGCTGCTGCTGACGACAATTTGTGCAACGGTGCAGGGGTATCTCGATTTTCTGTTCTACTATGCGATCTGGGGACATGATGATGTGGTACTGGTCTATACGAGGATCATTCTGCCGGGCGGCATTATGACGGTGCTTTCGGCAATACCGCTGTATTTTATCGTGAAAAAGCTCTGTACCGTCTGCGGCAGCCGGCGGAATTTTGAGCTGGAAAAGACGATTATCCGAAATTCGTGAGAGGAGAAGCAATGCATTCAGTTTCAGAATATCTCAAGACTGCCCTTGCGGTGCTGCTCATACTGGCAAGTACCGGAATGTGCGTGCTGCGGCTGATGAAGGTGCAGGTCGTGGATTCGGAGTCCTATACCAAGCATGAGGTCGTCACAACGACCTACACGCAGAAAATAGCCGCTACCCGTGGGGAGATCGTAGATGCCAACGGGGAGACACTTGTTGCGAATACGCTTAACTATGCGGTTGTCATTGATGAGAGCCGTTTCCCGTCGGACATTGCGCAGGGGAACAATATTTTGCTGCAGCTTGCTGAAATTTTAGAGCAGGACAGTACGGAATGGACGGACACGCTGCCGATCTCCCGGAACTATCCGTACACCTTTCTGCCCGATGCGGAACAGTCGGAGATCGATGCCATCAAGCGTGAGATCGGCGTAAATGCCTATGCGACCGCTGAAAACTGCATGGATGTACTCTGTGAGAGCTACGGCATTTCGGACAGCTACACAGAACCGCAGCGGCGGATGATCGCCGGGATACGGTTCACGATGCTCGATGATGATTTTTCCATCTCGAATAAATTTGAGCTGGCACGGGGGCTTTCGGAACGGACGGTCCTGAAAATTTCCGGGCTGTGTCTGCAATTGCAGGGGGTGTCCATCGAACAGACTGCCGAGCGGAAAATTCTGGTCGGTGACGTGATACCGCATGAGATCGGGACGACCGGACCTATTTTTGCCGAAAATGCGGAAGAATATCTGGAAAAAGGCTATGACCTCGATGCCATTGTCGGTATCAGCGGCATTGAAAAGGCAATGGAGGATGAATTACAGGGAACAGACGGCGTGCGGACGATCACCTTTGAGGACGGCATGGCGGTTTCGGATGAGATCACAGAACCGGTCGATGCCGGACATACCGTCAAGCTGACAGTCAACAGCGAATTTCAGCGGGGATTGCAGGATATTTTAGACAATTTCATTGCCAATTTCCACAGCCTCGGTGCATCGAGCAAACGGCTGCGGGGCGATGCGGGGGCGATCGTTGTCCTCGATGCCCGGACAGGGGCGATCTTAGGCGAGGTGACTGCCCCGACCTATGACCTGACAACGTATTCCGAACAGTATGACGAACTGATCAACGATGCGGGCAACCCCCTGTTCAACCGGGCGACAATGGGACAGTACCGTCCGGGTTCGACATTCAAGACGATCACGGCGACTGCCGGACTGAATGAGGGCATCATCACCGGAACGACTTCTTTCCTCTGCAACAAGGGTATCTATCATTATAAGGACATCAACTATCACTGCACGGGCAATCATGGCTATATTGCGGTTGCCCCGGCGCTGCGGGTGTCGTGTAACTCGTTCTTCTACGAACTGGCACGGCAGCTTGGCATTGACAATCTGACGAAATATGCAGCCCTCTACGGGATCGGGCAGCATACGGGCATTGAAACGACCGATGCGGAGGGCTACATGGCTTCGCAGGAGAAATACCGGGAACTGGGTATGCCGTGGACGGTCGGACAGGTCTTACAGGCAGGTATCGGCAACGGTGAAACCATGGTATCCCCGCTTCAGCTTGCGTGCGTGGCAAATACCATTGCCAACGAGGGCGTGCGCTATCAGCCGTATCTGGTGGACAGCATCTGGGACTACAACATGGAACACTGCATCAGCAAGACAAAGCCAACTGTCGCTGCCAAAATTGACGTGACGAACGAGGACGTTTACAAATTTGTGGAGTCCGGTATGATTCAGGCATCCGGCAACGGCTTCCCCAAGAAGTATTCGCTGACAAATTTGGGCTATTCGGTTGCCATCAAGACCGGTACGCCGCAGTTCTCCAGCCGTGTGCAGGACTCCGTGTTCATCGGCTATGCACCGACAGATCACCCGAAGATCGCTTTTGCAGGGGTCATTGAGGGCGGTGAATACTCCAAATATATGATCCGCTCCATCCTCGAACTGTATGAGGACGTGTACGGGGGGATGTAAAGACGGGTTGGATTCGTGATATTTCATAAGATTTATACGTTTAATTGCAATACTTTTCACAATTTTATGTTTTTTCGGCATAATCAATTTGACAAAACGTAGATTTGTGGTATAATTATAAGTAGGTATGTGATGCATTTCTGAAGTACAGCAACAGCGGCAGGAAAACTCCCTGTTGTATCATAAAGGTGCTGCGATATGCAAGGATAACCGGGGGATCTTTTTGCGATAGCTTGGAAAGGAGAATATACATGGTTAATAATCCAAAACTCATTGCGGTCACTTCCGGTAAGGGTGGCACCGGCAAGTCCTCTATCTGTTACGGGCTTGGCTATACCCTTGCCAAGCAGGGGAACCGCACGCTCATCATAGAGCTGGACTTTGGTCTGCGCTGTCTTGACCTTATGTTCGGTATGTCCGGCAAGGTGCAGTACGATCTCGGCGACGTGCTCAAGGGCAGGAAAGAGATCCTTGCTGCGGTTGCAACAGTGCCCACGGCAAGCAACCTCAACATTCTCTGCGCCCCGAAAGACCCTTTCATGACGGTCACAGCAGAGGAAGTCGTGGATATCTGCCGCCGTATCCGGAAATACTTTGACTGGATCATCATTGATACCGGTGCTGGTATCAATTCCCATGTATTTGACATCGTGGAACAGGCAAACCTGATCCTTGTTGTCACCACGCCTGACCCGATCTGCATCCGGGATGCTACGATGATGTCGGATGAATTCTACAAGCGTGGCAATAAGCGCCAGAGACTGCTCGTCAACAAGCTGAGCAAGAAGGACATCCAGACCCACATGATCGATAACCTTGACCAGATCATTGATGCGGTCGGCATTCAGCTGCTCGGCGTTATCCCGGAGGACTTCGCACTGAAAGAATCCACCGGTAAGGGCACGCCCCTGCCGCCGAATGCATCAAGTCTTGCGGCATTTGATGCTATCTCCAAAAGACTGAGCGGTGACAATATTCCGCTGGTTATCAAATAAAATCAAGAATATAAGCGCCTTGCGGCGGAGGAAGGGAATGATACTATGACAATTGCCTTGATCGCACATGATGCCAAAAAAGAGCTGATGGTGCAGTTCTGTATTGCCTACTGCGGCATACTCTCAAGGTATACGCTCTGTGCAACAGGAACGACCGGAAAGGTCGTAGGCGAAGCAACAGGACTGCCGATCCAGAAATATTTCAGCGGTTCGCAGGGCGGCGGCGAACAGATCGCTGCAAGGATCTGCTGCAATGAAATTGACGTATTATTGTTTTTCCGTGACCCCAACACCACGAAATCTGCTGCCGCAGAAGCAAATGATATGACACTTCTCCGCCTGTGCGATGTACACAATGTGCCGGTGGCAACGAATATTGCAACTGCCGAAGCCTTGATCATGGCATTGGAGCGGGGCGATCTGGATTGGCGTGAGATCGGCAATCCTGCATTATAATAGAAACGCATACAGTCTGCTGTCCGCTGCGTAGCGCAGCCGTGCAGCAGACTTTTTTCTAAGGAGGAAGTTATGGAATTACTCAGACGACCGAACGGAACGGAGGACATTCTGCCGTCCGTCAGCCGGGACTGGCAGGTGCTGGAGGGTATGCTGCGGGAGACGGCGGGCTCTTTCGGGTTTTCCGAAATGCGCATTCCGACCTTTGAACAGACAGAACTGTTTGAACGGGGCGTAGGGGAAACGACCGATGTGGTGCAGAAGGAAATGTACGCCGTTGTGGCAGGAAATGACAGATTTACGCTCCGCCCGGAGGGGACGGCAGGCACGATACGTGCGATTTTGCAGAATGGTATGCTGAATGAGGCGCTGCCGCTGCGGGTGTATTACATACTGTCCTGTTTCCGGCATGAAAAGCCGCAGGCAGGACGGCTGCGGGAATTTCACCAGTTCGGAGTGGAAATGATCGGTTCGCCGCAGCCCTCGGCAGATGCAGAGGTCATCAGTCTGGCAGGGCGCATTTTAGAGCGGCTTGGCGTGAAAAACACGCAGCTGCACATCAATTCTATCGGCTGCCCGACCTGCCGGAAAGCCTATCACACTGCCCTGAAAGCCTATTTCGAGCCGCACCGGGCAGAACTCTGCGAGACCTGTCAGGAGCGCCTGAACAAGAACCCCATGCGCCTGCTGGACTGCAAAAGCCCGGAATGTCAGGCGATCAACAAAGATGCACCGATGATCACTGACTATCTCTGCGAGTCGTGCAGCGAACACTTCGAGAAGCTGAAAGCCAATCTCACCATGCTGAACATCGACTACACCGTCGACCCGAAAATCGTCCGGGGCTTGGATTACTACACGAAAACCGTCTTTGAATTTGTGACGACCGACATCGGCGCACAGGGAACGGTCTGCGGCGGCGGCAGGTATGACGGGCTGATCGGACAGCTTGGCGGTCCGGAAACGTCGGCACTCGGGTTCGGGATGGGACTGGAACGCCTGCTGCTTACGCTGAAAAATCAGGGCATGACACTTTCACAGCCGCAGGGGTGTGACCTGTATCTGGTGCCTATGGGCGATGCGGCAGCCGACCTTTGTCTGCAACTGACGGCAGCCCTCCGGAAAGAGGGCATTTCGGCACAGACGGATGTCATGGGCAGAAGCCTGCGGGCGCAGATGAAGTATGCCGACAAGATCGGCGCACGCTTCACGGCGGTCATTGGCGACAATGAACTCGAACAGGGCGAGGCTGCCCTGAAAAATATGCAGTCCGGCGAAAAGCTGACAGTGAAACTGGATGACAGCTTTACGGAGCATTTTTCGGCAATTGAAATTGCGGACAGGCTTTCCAAGGACTGACAGGAGGAACGGAATATGGAAGAAATGATGGGAAAACTCCGCCGCACACACGGCTGCGGGGAGGTCACAGAACCGGGTATGCAGGTCGTTGTTGGCGGCTTTGTGCAGCGTGTGCGTAAGCTTGGCAATCTGATGTTTATTACACTGCGGGACAGAAGCGGCGTGGTGCAGCTTGCTTTCGGGGACGACACGGACAGGGAAATGTTTGAGAAAGCGGCTTCCTGCCACAGTGAATACGTCCTTCTCGTCAAGGGGACAGCCGTACAGCGGGAAAGCATTAACCCCGATATGCCGACCGGCAGAATTGAGATCAAGCCGGAGGAACTGCGTATTTTAGCAAGGGCAGAAACGACACCGTTCGTGATCGGTGACGAGGTGAATGCCAATGAGGATCTCCGCCTGAAATACCGCTATCTTGACCTGCGCCGTGCGCCGTTGCAGCAAAACCTGATCCTGCGGCATAAGATCGCCAAGTGTGCGAGAGAATATTTCTATGCCCATGATTTTATTGAGATCGAAACACCGATGATGATGAAATCCACACCGGAGGGTGCACGGGACTATCTGATCCCCTCAAGAGTGCATCCGGGGGAATTCTATGCGCTCCCGCAGTCACCGCAGATCTACAAGCAGCTGCTGATGGTTGCGGGCATGGAACGGTATTTCCAGATCGCAAGGTGTTTCCGGGATGAGGATCTGCGTGCCGACCGGCAGCCGGAATTTACACAAATCGACTTTGAGATGTCCTTTGTGGACGTGGATGATATTTTAGAGCTGATCGAGGGTTTTGTGCAGACGGTCGTCAAGGAAATTCTCGGCAGGGACGTGGCACTGCCGCTGCCCCGGATGCCCTATGCAGAGGCAATGCAGCGGTTTGGCTCCGACAAGCCGGATACCCGGTTCGGGATGGAATTGCAGGATGTTTCGGAACTGGTGAAGGATTCCGGGTTCGGGGTGTTCTCCGGTGCTGTGCAGTCTGGCGGCAGTGTGCGGTGCATCGTGGCAAAGCAAGCCGCTAAGACCCTTTCCCGCAAGGAGATCGACAAGCTGACGGAATTTGTCCGTGGTATCGGCGCAAAAGGGCTTGCCTACGTGCGGTGGACGGAGGAAAAGCCGTCCTGCTCGTTCGGGAAATTCTTCACGGAAGAGGCACTTGCGGAACTGTTGCAGGCAGTCGGCTGTGAACAGGGCGATGTGGCACTGTTTGTGGCGGATAAAAATTCCATAACGCTCCCGACCCTCGGCGCACTTCGTCTGGAGGTCGCACGGAAGCTTGACATCATCCCGAAAGACAAGCTCAATTTCCTGTACGTGACGCAGATGCCGTTCTTTGAAAAGGATGAGGAAACGGGCGCATGGGTGGCAATGCATCACCCGTTCACGATGCCGGAGGAGTCCTGCATTCCCTACCTTGAAAGCGACCCGGCACGGGTGACGGCGAAATCGTTCGACCTCGTGCTGAACGGCGTGGAGCTGAGTTCCGGTTCGATGCGTATCACGGATTTTGCGTTACAGGAGCAGATGTTCCGTGCGCTTGGCATGAGCAAGGCGGAGATCGAGGAGAAATTCGGCTTCCTCGTGGAGGCTTACCGCTACGGTGCGCCCCCGCACGGCGGCATGGGGATCGGACTGGACAGGCTTGCTATGGTACTCAGCGGTGCGGAAAGCCTGCGTGACGTGGTGGCATTCCCGAAAGTCAAGGATGCCTCCGAGGTCATGAGTCAGTGCCCCTCTCCGGTGGCAAAGGAAAATCTGGACGTGCTTGGCATTGCGGTCAAGGCGTAAGCGTTCATAAAACAAAACTGAAATGCTCCCCAATTTATAAATTGACCCCAAAAAGTTAGACAAAGAATAATAGAAAGCATTGTGCAAAGAGGTAAGCCCCCTATTTATCCGCTCCGGCGGACTTTACGAAAAATTTATGTCCATGTGCTGCAAAAGGGCTTGTATCTTTCCGGAATTTGTGCTATACTATAAAAAGAAGCCTGCTCCGGCATACCGGAAAAGGCAGCAAATGAACCATTCAAGGAGGCTATACTATGCGGGCTGTAATTACTGTCATCGGTAAGGATACGATCGGCATCCTGCACAAGGTCAGCGGCATCTGCGCTGGTCACAATGTCAATGTCATGGAGGTCACACAAAGTGTATTGCAGGATATGTTCGCCATGATCATGCTGGTGGATATTTCTGCTATCAGCACTGATTTTTCGGCGCTTTCGGACGATATGACTGCCCTTGGCAAATCCGAAGGGCTTGCCATTCACTGTATGCACGAGGATATTTTCAATTCCATGCACAAGATCTGACGAGGTGAAATCATGCTGAATACATTTGACATACTCGAAACGATCCGCATGATCCAAGACGAATGTCTGGATATCCGTACCATTACCATGGGCATTTCCCTGCTTGACTGCATTGACCCGGATATGGACAAGGCTTGCCGGAAAGTCTATGACAAGATCACACGCAAAGCCGAAAACCTCGTGAAAACCGGCGAACAGATCGAAAAGGAATACGGCATTCCGATCGTCAACAAGCGCATTTCTGTCACCCCGGCAGCCATGCTGGCGGCTGCCTGTCCCGGGCAAAGCCCTGTCAAGCTGGCACTTGCCCTGCAAAAGGCTGCGGATAGCTGCGGTGTCAATTTTCTCGGCGGCTATTCGGCGCTCGTTCACAAGGGCTTCAGCGCCGGAGATCAGGCTCTCATCGAATCCATTCCGGAGGCGCTGTCCGTGACAAACAATGTCTGTTCCTCTGTCAATGTCGGCTCTACCCGGAGCGGCATCAATATGGATGCGGTCGCCCTGATGGGCAAAGTGGTACTCGATGCGGCAAAGGCGACTGCCGACCGGCAGTGCATCGGACCGGCAAAGCTTGTCGTGTTCTGCAATGCGGTGGAAGACAATCCCTTTATGGCAGGTGCTTTCCACGGGGTCGGGGAACCGGACTGTGAGATCCATGTCGGCGTTTCCGGTCCGGGTGTCGTGCGGGCTGCCATTGAGAAATATCCGGATTCTTCCATAGATGAACTGGCAGATGTCATCAAGAAAACCGCTTTCAAGATTACCCGCATGGGGCAGCTTGTCGGCGCACGGGCTTCTGAAATGCTGCATCTCCCGTTCGGGATCGTGGATCTTTCGCTTGCGCCCACACCTGCTGTGGGAGACAGCGTGGCGCATATTTTAGAGGGCATGGGGCTGGAGTGCTGCGGCACACATGGCACGACAGCAGCGCTTGCCCTGCTGAATGATGCGGTCAAGAAAGGCGGCGTGATGGCTTCCTCGAATGTCGGCGGGCTTTCGGGCGCATTTATTCCGGTGTCGGAGGATGCCGGCATGATCGATGCTGCCCGGAACGGTACGCTTTGCCTTGAAAAGCTCGAAGCCATGACGGCTGTTTGCTCTGTGGGGTTGGATATGATCGTAGTACCCGGTGATGTGACTGCTGAGACCATTTCTGCCATCATCGCAGATGAAGCAGCGATCGGCATGGTCAACAACAAGACCACTGCCGTGCGGCTCATCCCCGCTATTGGCAAGCAGGAGGGCGATACGCTCGAATTTGGCGGACTGCTCGGCTCAGGACCTGTCATGCCGGTCAACCGCAAGTCGCCCGCAAAATTCATTGCCAGAGGCGGCAGGATACCTGCCCCCATGCACAGCATCAAGAATTAAAATAATGCCGCCCTGCTGCCGGGTGTTCTTTGTATTTAGCTGTTATAGGGATTATTGGGGTCGTTGTCGTCTTTCTTGTCGTAGGAATTGCTGTTATTGTAGGAATCCGTATTGTAGGGGTTGTAGGAATTAGCGGAATTGTCATAGGGATTGCCGTAGCTGTTGTTCCCGTATGTGGTATCGCCATAGGTGTTAGAGCCGTAGAACGTATCCCCGCTGCCGCCATAGGGCGTACCGCCAAAGAAGCTGCCGTCTGCAACTTCACCGCACAGCTCATCTTCTGTGGTGTAGCCGTAGGAAAGCATTTTCGCCCGCATACACATATAAAATTCCGCATAGGTCGCTGTCTGATAGGGCTTGACAAAGATCGTACCGATGCAGCAAGCCAGATAGCCTAACAGATACCAGCCGATGAAGGAAAGCCCCAGCACAAACAGCTTGAACTTTTCGCCGTCCATTGTCTTTTTGGAGATCTCAAAGGCACGCTGTCTGGACAGCCGGGGATTTTCTGCCAACAGGTAGGGGATCAGGAAATATTCATAGGTCTTGATGATGCCCGGAATGACAAACAGCAGCGACCACAGGAAAACATACAGATCTTTGAAGAACATGGTCTTGACCGTGGGCATATAGTTGCCGTTCTTGAAATTGTCAAACAGATGTGAGAAATTCGGGTCGCCGTTTCTTGCTGCACAGAAATACTTGCACTCACCGCACTTGACAGGATTGCTGAGCAGTATCTTGAACCCAAAGACAAAGATCCATACGATCAGCACAATGATCATGGCAAGCAGCAGGAACATCAGTGCCTGTTCCGGAGAAATATCCGGAGCCACGCCCCCATTTTCTACCTGTTGTCTGGAATAGGAAGAACCGCCGCCGCCCAAAATGCTTCCGCCGGAATCTGCGCCTAAAATAGAGGACAGAAGCACCACGCCCAGCGCAGACCAGTAGTAGCCTTTCAGCTTCTCCCATGCATTTTTCTTTAACAGACTATTTGTCCACATAAAAAGGTTTCCCCCTTGCATCAGTATGCAGGGCACACCCTGCCTCTTATATTGTAAATCAGGTTTACAGAAATGTCAAGCTTTTTTTCTGTACTTTGTACAGGATGACAAAAAATCCCGCATTGAAAAGCAGAATGTGTGGCATTTTTGCATTTTGCGGCGCAGGCGGGACAGAAAATAAGGGGAGATGTAAATTTTTTCGGAAAGGCTTGCAATTTCAGGAAAAATGCTGTATAATAATAATGACAGGGCTTGCTGCCCTCTCTATCAAATTTTCAGGAGGAATCTCATTATGGCATTAGTTTCTGCTAAGGATATGCTGAACAAGGCAAGGGACGGCAAGTATGCTGTCGGACAGTTCAACATCAACGATCTCGAGTGGACAAAGGCAATTCTGCTGACGGCGCAGGAATTGCAGTCTCCGGTCATTCTCGGTGTTTCTGAGGGTGCAGGCAAGTATATGTGCGGCTACAAGACTGTTGTCGGCATGGTAAAGGGTATGCTGGAGGAGCTGAATATCACTGTTCCGGTTGCGCTGCACCTTGACCACGGCTCTTTTGAGGGCGCAAAGGCTTGCATCAATGCCGGCTTCTCGTCCATCATGTTTGACGGCTCTCACCTGCCGTTTGAGGAAAATGTGGAAAAGACGACCATTCTGCGGAATGCCTGCGAAGTACTGGGGCTTTCCCTCGAAGCTGAGGTCGGTGCGATCGGCGGCGAAGAGGACGGTGTTGTCGGCAAGGGCGAGTGCGCTGACCCCGAAGAGTGCAAGAAGATCGCAGATCTGGGCGTGACCATGCTCGCTGCTGGTATCGGCAATATCCATGGCAAGTACCCGGAGAACTGGGAAGGTCTGTCTTTCGAGACACTCGCAGCTGTGAAGGAAAAGGTCGGCGATATGCCGCTGGTACTGCACGGCGGTACAGGCATCCCGGCTGACATGATCAAGAAGGCAATCTCCCTCGGCGTTGCCAAGATCAATGTCAATACAGAGTGCCAGCTTGCTTTCCAAGAGGCTACCCGGAAGTACATCGAAGAGGGCAAGGACCTGCAGGGCAAGGGATTTGACCCCAGAAAGCTGCTTGCTCCGGGCTTTGAAGCAATCAAGGCTACCGTCAAGGAGAAGATGGAGCTGTTCGGTTCTGTCGGCAAGGCGTAAGCATTTCACCGGCAATTTCCGCAATTCCCGCAACAGGAGGGTCTTATGAAAAAAAATCTGCTCGCACCCGTGAGTCTACTGGCAGGAAGTGCAGTGCTGACTGTGATCTCCTGTGCAGCAGCACCCTTTGTGCTGAAAGCGGGCTTGAAAGCACTGCGCAGGAAAGCAGAGGAATATTGCTACGATCCGCAGACCGGCACCATCCGGCGCAAGGACGAAAATGTCGTCATCCTCAACGAGGACGACTATCACATCGAATAAGCAAAGGGAGAGCGCAGGCTCTCCCTTTTGTGTCAGCTCTCGATGGCGATATACTTGCGGGTATCGACATCGGGTTGTTTTTCTTTTTTCGGGACGGAGAGTTTCAGCACGCCGTCCGAAAATTTAGCGCTGATCTCGTCTTCCCTGACAGCCTCACCCACATAGAAGCTCCGGCTGAATGCCCCGCTGAAACGCTCCCGGCGGATATAGCTGCCGCCTGCGTCTTTTTCGTCATCGTTCCGGGATGCGGATGCTGTGACCGTCAGATAGCCGTTGTTCAGCTCTGCCTTGACATCTTCTTTCCGGATGCCGGGGAGGTCGATCTCGAGCTCATAGCTGTGGTCAGTCTCCCGGACATCGGCTTTCATCGTTCCCGCAGCGGTGCGGGACATGGAAAAAGGAAACTCAAAAAAATCATCGAGCAAGTTCCTGCGGAATAGCTCCGGTGCAAACATGGTACATTCTCCTTCCGGAAAGTGATCGGAGCAAAATCGCTCCGTTGTTAGTATACCACAAAACCGGGGGAAATGTGACGGACGGTATAAATTCCATGATTTTACAGCGGCATTACGCTGCCAGTCTGCCGCCATTTACCCCATCCCCCTTTTTTGCACTACCAATCGAGCGAGCCGACCTTTGCGCCGTAGGCGCATTGGGAGGCACCACGGGTGCAGCGTCACGCTGCAGGCGGGAATACCAGTGTCACCTTGAACAAGTCCCCGTCGATCTGCAATTCCATCCGCCCGTCCTGCAAAGCGGTCAGACTTTGCGCAATGGAAAGCCCCAATCCGCTGCCCTCTGTATTCCGGGAACGGTCGCCCTGCACGAAGCGTTCCATCAGTTCGTCAGCACTGATATTGAGCTGCACGGCTGAAATATTCCGCAGCATGAAAATGATCTCCCCGTCCAGTGAGAGTGCATTCAGATAGACCCTTGTGCCGTCCATGGCGTACTTGCAAATGTTATTGAACAGATTGTCCATGACACGCCACAGCAGTCTGCCGTCCGCAAGGATATACAGCGGCTTTTCAGAGATAGAATGGATGAGCTGTAAATGCTTCGCTTCGAGCCGTTCCGTAAATTCTCCCTCGATCTGTTCGATCAGTACACGGAGATCCATGCGTTCTTTGACTGCCTTGAGGCTTCCGGTCGTTGCTTTGGAGGCTTCGAGTACATCTTCCGTGAGTTTCCGCAGCCGGGCAGACTGCCGGGCAAGCACGTCAATATACTCTTTCGCCTGTGCATCCTGCAAATCAAGCTTGGAAAGCAGGTCGGTGTAATTGATGATCGAAGTCAGCGGTGTCCGCAGATCGTGGGACACATTGGCGATCAGTTCCGTCCGGAAGTGTTCGCTTTTCAGGCGGTCTTCCACGGCTTTATTCATGCCGTCACTCAGGGAATTGAGGTGCTGTGCGTGTTTCCGGAAGTAGCTGATCAGCCTTTCTTCGGGGATCTTATCGGTCAGATCGCCCTCTGCCATTTTCTTGCCGCCCTGTCCGAGAATGTGCAGATTCCAGAGCACCGCACAGATCACGCCGAATGCAAGGCAGTCCAGAAAGATCATCAGCCCGAATGCCAGCTCACCCCTCGATTCATACAGCAGATACAGACTGAACAGATGCACGATCAGGTAGACCGTCAGAAGTGCTGCCGCCTGCCAGAACATGGGAAGCGCCGTGATGAAATCCCGTACGTTCCGCTGTGCCTTTTTCAGCCATATATAACACCACCGCAGGACGATAGCGCACACATTCTGCCGGATGATCGTTCCTGTCCGGATGCGTACTGCCGTACTCACCATGAACCACAGCACCAGCAGCCCATATATGACCGTTGCCGTCCCCACAAAGCCCATTGCAGTGACCGCACTGTCCCGTGATGAGAAATAGATTTCATTCAGAAGCAAGCTAAAACCTGCACCAAGCACCACGATACCGGCTGTAAATACGTCGAAGGGGATCTTTTCAAAGACGGAACCCTCTGCCTGTTCCACACCCGGATGATACCCGGCGCAGGCGACCAGATAGATCAGGCAGATCAGCCCCAACAGGGCGCAACCGCCGGCAACAGCAGGGATCACATACCGGAGCTGATAGCGCACGTGTACCACATTGCGGACATTGGCATATTTGTCCGCCGCCTGAAAGCTGTCCCGCACATATCCGGTGATGTAGTAGGCATTTTCGGTCGTCTCTGTGGCATAGCTGACATGGTAGACCATTTCATGTTCGGTCTCGACAGGGGCTGTTACTGAAGCGATGATCTCATCATCCGTGCGGTACTCGATGTAGGGCATACCGTCCTCGTCAAAGCGCATCAGATAAAGATTGCCAGCATTGTCATACTTCCACAGGAATTTTCCCCTTTCATCTTCGGCATAGCCCTCAAATCCAAATGCTTCCGGTGTCGTTTCGGGGTTCAGGATCTCGGAATTGATCATTTCCGAACCCCTGACCGTATTGGCAGGGAAAATGAAATCCTCGTATTCCTCTTCGGTGAGGTCGACCGTGTGCATTTCCTCGGTAGTATCCCCGTACACCTGCACCTGTGAACACTGGTAGTCGTCCTTGTAAGAGGACAGCAGTTCCTTGTCTGCCATGTCGTGGATGGTGAAAAAGAAATTCGTCCGGCTCTCCTCATAGCCATCCATGAAGCCTTCATAGAGCTGTGAACGGAGCTGCTCTGTGGTTTCCTTTGCAAAATAGCCCTCGCTTTTCAGCCCCTCAAACCGGGTACGCAGGGTATAAATATCATCGGCGCACAAGGCATTCAGCAGATTGTGCCCAAGCGTTTCCTCCGAGGCACTGTAGTAGCCGGAATTGTACAAATACAGCGTCAGGAAAGTGCACGTTCCTGCCCCTGCCAGACAAATAATGAACAGCAGTACAGCAAAGAGCTTGAGGAAACGGCTTCTGCGGGGCGAGACTCTGACCTTTTTCACGGAAATCACCCTTCCAGCTTGTACCCCTGCCCCCAGACCGCCTTGAGAAAGCGGGGTTCAGCAGGGTTGATCTCAATTTTTTCACGGATATGCCGGATGTGTACAGCGATCGTGCCCTCTGCACCGTAGGGCAGTTCTCCCCGGACGGAGGTATAAATTTCCTGCGGTGAGAAAACCTGACCGGGCGACCGCATCAGGAACAGCAGAATGGCATACTCTGTCGGTGTCATGCTGACCGGGTCTCCGTCCACGGTCACGGTCTTTTCCGTGTCGTTGATGACAATATTCCCGACCCGGAGCAAAGATGAGTTCTTTTCCGTGCCGGAAGCACTGCCGAGCTGCGTGTAGCGCCGGAGCTGCGACTTGACACGGGCAAGCACCTCCATCGGGTTAAAGGGTTTGGTGATGTAGTCATCTGCCCCCAGTTCCAGACCGCTGATCTTATCCGTGTCCTCGCTCTTAGCCGTCAGCAGAATGACAGGGATGTTATACGACTTGCGCAGTTCCTGCATTGCCGCAATGCCGTCCATTTCCGGCATCATGATGTCAAGCAGCACAAGGTCGATGTGTTCCTGCTTCAGCAAAGCAAGGGCTTCCTTGCCGTTATAGGCAGTGTGCAGGATGTAGTCATCCCGTTTGAGGTAGATCTTCAGGGCGCTGACGATGTCTTTTTCATCATCGCAGATGAGAATGTGATAAGCCATGTTGTTTCTCCTTTCCTGTTTTTCGGGTATCCTGTTATTGATTATACAGGAAAAATGGATCAGATGCAATAAAGGATTGTTTAAGATTTTGGCGTGTCCGGTTTATCAGCCCATAATAACATTCTGCCCCCGTAGGATACGGGAGCAGACAGCATTCATTTACTACAAAGCAAACAGACGCTCCGTATTTTCCTTGGCGTGGCGGAGCAGTTTTTCTTCGGGAACGTGCAGATACCCGGCAAGCGCTGCGGCAACGTAGCGGATATTTTCCGGCACGTTGACACGTCCGAGACCTTTCACATTACGGGGAATGAGATAGGGCGCATCGGTTTCAAGCAGCACACGGTCAAGGGGCAGGATCTCCACGGCTTCCCGCAGTTCCTGCGCCCTGCGGTCGTCGCAGATCCACCCGGTAATGCCGATGTAAAAGCCCATTTCCAAGTACGTTTCGAGCGTTTTCCGGTCGCCGGTAAAGCAGTGTACGACAGCATTTCCGCACACGTCCGGATGCTGCCGGAAACAGCGGATAAACGCCTCCGAAGCGCTCCGCTCGTGCAGAAACAGCGGTTTATGGAGCTTTTTGGCAAGGACAATATGCTGCTCCAGACAGCGGAGCTGGTTTTCCATGGTCGAAAACATCCGGTCATAGTCCAGTCCGCATTCCCCGACCGCCACGAGTTTCGGGTTGTTGGTGAGGAGCTGTTCCATCTGCTCAAAGTCCTCCCGTTTTGCCGTATCGGCATTGTGCGGATGAATGCCGCACGTACCCCATGCCGCATGGGTGCGGACAAAGTTGTCGATCTTCCGGTTTTCCCGCATATCCGTACCGGTCAAGATACAGGCGACCTCTGCTTCGGCAGCATGGCGGATGACTTTTTCCGGCTCCGGAAACTGTCGGCAGAACAGATTCAGTCCAATATCATAGTAGCGTATCATAGTCGTTCTCCTTTCATCGAATGCAGTACGCCAGACCAAGCAGGACGGCAAGCATTCCGAAATTGACTGCCGAAAAGACAAGCATAAACTGCCCTGTCCTTGCGCCTTCCGATTTGCGGTAGAGCTGAAAAGCGATCAGGCTTGCCAGTGAAGCAATGAGCGTCCCGAAGCCGCCGATGTCCACGCCAAGCATCAGCGCCGTGCCGTTCTCCGTAAAGCCGGACAGCATGACAGCCGCAGGGACATTGCTGATGCCCTGCGAAAGCAGCGCCGAGATCAGCAGCTCCCGTCCCTGCAAAATGGACGAGAAGAAGCCCCGGACAGCTTCGATACGGGCAATATTTCCCACAAATACAAAAAAGCACAGAAACGTTGCCAACAGGGCATAGTCCACTTTCAGCAATAACGTTCTGTCAGATACCAGTGCTGTAATCACTGTGATGAGCAGACACACCCAGTCCGGCACGACCCGGAACACCGTCAGCAGGCACAGCAGAAATACAGTTGTATAGAGTGCTGCCGGTTTTTTCCGGATGGGGGCGGCTGTTTGTGTCTCCGTGCGGCAAGGGGTTTTCGGGAGCAGCCCGGTCAGCAGGAGCAGACACACCACGCCTGTCAAGCCTGCCGGGAGCATCGTCCGCACGAAATCCCACGCCGTCAGGTGAAAGGCATCGTATAAATAAAGATTCTGCGGATTGCCGATCGGCGTGAGCATACTGCCGAGATTGGCGGCTGCCGCTTCGAGGACAATGGTGAGGATGCGGCTTTTTTCATCCGGTATGCGTTCAAAGATCAGTATGGTCAGCGGTACAAACGTCAGCAGTGCCACATCGTTGGTGACGACCATTGCCGAAACAAAGCACATGAGCCAGAGGATCAGCCCCAGCCGCCGCACGTGTCCGGCATACCGCAGCATCAGTTGGGTTGCCCTTTCAAAAAAGCCGGAACTGCGCAGCCCTGCCACTGTCAGCATCAGACAGAACAGCTCGATGAGGACAGTGCGGTTGCAGTAGCCGAGGTATGCCGCATCCGGCGGAATGATACACACCGTTATCAGAGCCGCCAAAAAGGAAATGACCAGCACAGGCTGCGACCGGCAGAAGCGTCTGATTGCGTTCATGCAAGTTCTCCTTTGTCAAATCTGTCTCTATTATTATAGCATATACCTGAATTTTTGTAAATTGTTTTCAAAAAGATTGTAGAAATGCATAAATTTCCTGCAAAAAAATAGATATTCTGCCAAAAAAATTCCCGCTGTCCGAAAACAGCAGGAATTTGTCAGCGCAGCAGACACTTATTGCTCATCAATTTTCCGGATGGCTTCCTCAGGGGTAGACATTCCGAACATGACCTCTGCCAGTCCGTTGCCGTACCGCTCGATCATCATGATATTGATGTAAAGCAATTCTTTGATCTGTTCAAAGGTCGGGATCTCTTTTCCACAGATCAGACTGGTCTTGTAGCGGATCTCTCCGTCCCGGAAGTCCAGCTCGAAATTTCCGTGATTCAGCCCGTAGTTGGCTCTGGTGATGAACTCGTTCACCTGTGTCATGTTGTTTTCATCTGCTCCCATCGGTGGGACAGTAAGACAGACGATGCCGTTGTTCAGGATATTCATGTAGATCCTTGCGTTCTTGAATTTGCTCTTGAGTGTGATGCCAAGGCGAAAGACCCCGTTCTCAGTCATCGGTTCATAGTGCCAGTCGTCTCTTTCAAAGAAATCCTCGACAGCTGCCTGAATATCCGGAGAAAAGTTTTTTGACATACGCTGCACATCCTTTCGTAATTGATATATTCAGTATACCATATTCACGGGGCCTGTGTCAAGTGTTTTTTCTTTTTTTCTTGACAAAAGCAGCTGAATCCGTTATACTAATAAGTATAGCGTTTACAGGAGGTTCGCTCATGCACATGACAAACAACAACAGCCTGCTCAACAGGCTCGAACGGAAATGCGGGAACTTCGGCATTCCCAATCTGATGACACTGATCGTGTTTTTCACGGCGATTGCCTATTTCGGGGACTATTTCATCGACCCGGATGCCGGTATTTCGCTCAGTTCGCTGCTGTATTTTGACCGGGATGCCATTTTCCGGGGCGAGGTATGGCGCATCATCACATTTGCCTTTATCCCGCCGGCGTCCAGTCCGATTTTCATTGCCTTTTCGCTGTATCTGGACTGGATCATCGGCACGTCACTGGAAAAGCATTGGGGTACATTCCGGTTCAATGTCTATTATTTTACGGGAATGCTTGGCAACATCATCGCCGGGCTGATCACCGGCTATGCCACAAATGATTACCTGAATATGTCCCTGTTTTTCGCCTTTGCCATGCTGTATTCCGATTTTCAGATCTTGCTGTTCTTTGTCCTGCCCCTGCGTGCTGTCTGGCTGGCATGGCTGGAAGCGGCGTTTCTGTGCATCAATTTCCTGACGACCGACTGGCAGGGCAGAATTGTCATTTTAGTTTCCATTGCCAATTTCCTGCTGTTCTTCGGGAAAGACCTCTGGAACAGCATCCGGCGCTTTCTGCGGCGCATGAAAAACCGCCTCAGGAAACGACATCCGGGCGATCGGGGAGACAATAACTGGAAAGATCACTGGTGGAACGACAGCAACAACAACCCGTTCCAGTAAAAGGACAAGTCCATGGAACTGAAACCGATCGCACATATCTATACAGACTTTACGGAAAAATTTGGCATTCCCCGGCAAAGCGGACGGGTGCAGGAACTGACGGGGCGGATCGTCTTTACACCGGAATACCGGAACCCGGAAGCACTGCGGGGGATTGCAGATTTTTCGCATCTGTGGCTGATTTTTGACTTCACGGAAGCGCACCGTGACACATGGTCTCCGACCGTGCGCCCGCCGAGACTGGGCGGCAACCGGCGGGTGGGCGTGTTCGCCTCCCGTTCCCCGTTCCGCCCGAATCCGCTGGGGCTTTCCTGTGTCCGGTTGGAACAGGTATGCCCGGCAGGGAAAGAGGGCACAGTGCTGCTGGTTTCCGGGGTGGACATTCTGAGCGGTACGCCCATCTACGACATCAAGCCCTATATCCCCTATGCGGACAGCTTCCCGGAGGCAGCCGGAAGCTATGCGCAGGTCTGGCAGGACTACCGGCTCACGGTGGATTTCCCGGAACAATGGCTTTCCCTGCTCCCGGCAGAAAAGCGGAGCGCTGCCATAGCCTGCCTTGCCGAAGATCCCCGTCCTTCCTATCAGGATGACCCGGAACGGCTGTACTGTATGCGCTTTTCAGGGTGCGACATCCGGTTTACTGTCCGGGAGAATGTGCTGACCGTGCAGGAAGTCGTGCCGGAATTTGACGGAAATGATGAAAAATAAATGAAAATTAGGTTACATATGCATTTGGGAACAGAAAGGTACTTGACAAATGCCGATAAATTGTGTATAATAATACGTATAGTATGCAGAAAACTGCATCAGGGCTGTTCCGTTATGGAATGAAAGGATGAGAATGAGGATGAAATATATGAAAAAAGTGATCGCTGTCTGCCTTGTGGCAGCTATGGGTGTTGCTGCATTTGGCTGTAACAAGGGAGATAAGCAGGATGACCTGCCAAGAGAGACCATCAGTCCGACAGATCCGAGATTGTCTTCTAACGGTCTGCAATTCACCTATAACATAGGTGTGGATGAAGAGGACGGCACAGAAGCCGGTGAGGATGCCACTGAGGGGAACGAAAATCCCGGACAGGCAACAGAACCGCCTGTTTTTGAGGAAGTCACAGAAATGGTTCCGGTAACAGATGCATCCGGTCAGGAAGTGACAGATGCGGCTGGTGTTGTCGAGACACAGGCACAGTTTGTGGAGACCCGTGAAGTACAGAAGCCTACGGAAGCTGAAAAACCGACTGAAGCACCGGCTGCTGAACCGGTATATCAGATGTCCCGTGTGTACTGGATGGATATGACACAGACCTCGGACTTTGAGTTCAACGGGGAGTTTATCACCTATACGTTCAAGATCAAGGACGATGCACCGGACGGTTTGTATCCGATCGAGATCGCCTATACGGACGTGGCAGACTGGGAGGCAATTTCCCACGCACCGACCTGCATCGACGGTGAGATCGGTGTCAACACCAAACCCTCTGAACAGGCAGAACCGAAAGACGGTGACTTTACTTTCAAGGTCAACAGCACACAGGCAAAGCCCGGTGAAGAAGTGACCGTCAGCATCGATCTGGCAAACAACCCCGGATTCTGCGCTTTTATCGTTGACATCAAGTATGACAGCAATGTCATGACGGTTGTGTCCGGTAACAGTGGAAAGGATTTCCCGGCTACGGTAAACGTGAAATAAGAAGAATGCCTCCTTTTGAATTGACCCCAAAAAGTTAGACAAATTTTTAAGAGAAAATATATGCAAAGCGGCTAAGAGAAATCTTGGCCGCTTTTGTTATGCCGCATTGAGTCTGTACGCAGCGGGAGACAACCCATCAAGTTTGAGCTTGATACGCTTTGTGTTGTATCGTTCCATATGTACCTCTGCAATCAGGTCTTCCTCAAATTCTTTCTTCAGCTTTGGCGGATGACCTGTGAATTTTCGTCCACGGCATTCAATGCGTAGTCCCTCTGCACCTTCTTTGAGGTAGACAGGCTGCGGCACATCCATGAGGCAGACCATATTCTCTTTCTGCTTCCTTATGGCTGATTCCCTCCTTTTGCATTCTTTCCACAACCTTGATCTTGAAATCCGGTGCTTTCTTGTTTGCCTTCCCTTTGGGCATAGAAATGCCCCCTTTCATTAGACTTTGGTGCGGTATATCTTTATTATACCACATTGTCTAACTAATGGGGAGCATTTCAGGCAGCGGGTGTTCTTTTTATTGTATTTCCCGGCTTTCTGTGTCAGGAGACGGGATACGGATGATACTGTGCGGCGGAAAGACTTCCGTACAGGCAAAGGAAAACGGCATCATCGCATTTCTGACAGCATCCACGCTTTCCCCGTCTGCATTGTACAGGGCTTCCGGCTTGAGGGTAACGGGCTTTTTGCCGGGGGCAAGGATCTCGATCGTATCCCCCGCAAAGAACCGATTCCGCTGTGTGGCATAGACCATGCCATTTTCGCAGCGTTCCACAATGCCTACTACCTCGCAGGTGCTGATGTAGCCGCTCGTCTCATAATACTGACAGGCATTCGGATGCCCGAAGAAAAATCCCGTGCAGTACCGCCTGTGGCTCACCTTGAATACTTCCTCCCGGATCCAGTCCGGCAGCCGGTAGTCGTCCGGGTGTGCCAGATACCAGTCCATTGCCATCCGGTAGGCATTGGTGATGACCGAAACATAGTAGGCAGATTTCGCCCTGCCCTCGATCTTGAACGAAGTCACCCCCGCTTCTGCTAACTTGTCAATGTGGTCGATCATGCACATATCCCTTGCATTTAGGATATACGTCCCCTCCGGCGTTTCCTCGATCGGCAGGGGGAGCTGCGGGCGGTTTTCCTCGACAAGGTGATACTTCCAGCGGCAGGGCTGCGCACAAGCGCCCCGGTTCGCATCCCTGTCCGTCAGATAGGCAGACAGCAGACACCGCCCCGAAAAGGACACGCACATTGCACCGTGCACAAAGACTTCAATTTCCAGATCTTCCGGTGTGTGCTGCCGGATAGCGGCAATTTCATTTAGCGACAGTTCCCGTGCCAGCACGACACGCCTTGCGCCCATTTCGTAAAGGGCATTGGCAGCCGCATAGTTGACAATTCCAGTCTGCGTGGACATATGAATGGGCATCTGCGGCGCAAGCTGCCGCACCAGCTGAAACACACCGAGATCAGCAACAATGACGGCATCGACCCCGGCATTGACCGCCTCGGAGAGGAACTGCGGGAGCAGCTCTATTTCGGGATTGCGGGGTAACGTGTTGAGTGTCAGATAGACTTTCACGTGTCTGTCATGGGCAAGGGAAACGGCTTCGCAGAGGGCTTGTGCATCGAAATTCGGCGCACCTGCCCGCATTCCGAACATCGTCCCCCCTAAATAGACCGCATCTGCCCCGAAATCGAGCGCAGCGCAGAGCCGTTCCTTGTCACCGGCAGGTGCAAGCACCTCCGGGCGCATTATTCAGCGCCCTCCTCATCTCCGGCATCCGCATCCGCACCTGCCTGTTGCTGCTGTACCATAGCGATATTGGCATTGTGTTCCTCCAGCGTTTCCGCAAAGTAGGTCACACCGGTATCAATATTGGCGTAGAAGTAGTAATACGGTGTATCATCCGGATACAGCACCGCATCAATGGCAGCCCTGCCCGGATTGCCGATCGCTCCGGCAGGCAGCCCGGTGCAGACATAAGTATCATAGGCATCATAGATCAGCTCGTCCGGCAGCTCGATATTGGGCTTGATGGTCTGCTCCACATATTTGCTGGTCGGGTCGGACTGGAGCTGTGTGAAATCATCGGAGTGCAGACGATTCCAGAATACCGAAGCGATCTTCGGCATTTCCGCATCATTGGCTGCCTCCGCCTGTACCATAGAGGCAAGCGTGATCATTTCATCGAGCGAGATATTCAGTTCATCCATGCGTGCATAGTCCTCGTCTGTGATCTTGGAATTGAAGTTGACATAGATCTTGTTGCACACATCTTCCGGTTCCATTTCCTTATAGAAAGTATAGGTATCAGGGAACAGATAGCCCTCCATGCGGCAGAATTTGAGCTTGCTAGTGGTCGTCGGCAGATGATTCTCAAATTCATAGCCAAACCCGCCGGCATTGAAGAAGTACAGGAATCTTGAAGCATCGCAGACTTCGGCATCTTCCAGCTTCCGGGCTGCTTCATACAGCGTGCAGCCCTCGGGGAACATGACATCCACCACTTCCCGTTCTTCCACGGTTGCCGTCTGTCCGGTCAGTTCATTGATAATGGTCTCATACGCCATCGCACTGCTGACCTCATGTTCACCGGCAACATAGCTGGCATCCGCCTTGCTCAGGCGGGAGAAGTAGACGAACGCTTGCGGGATGCGGATAATGCCCTTTTCGTGCAGACTTTCCGCAATATCCTTTGTCGTTGCACCCTCCGGAATGTCAAACACCACAAGCGTCTGCGTACCGTCAATGCCCAGCATATCCTTCCCGACCTCAATGATACCGATCGCAAGCGAAATGGAAATGACAAAAATCAGCGTCAGCATGATCAGTACGCCATAAATGCGGGCGCTTCTGTGTTTTCTGCGTTTTTTCGTCTTTTTCTTGCGGGAATGCGCCTGCTGTGAGCGCTGCCGGGGGGCAGGGGCATCTGTTTCCGGTCTGCGCCGTCTGGGCATCTCCGGTTCTTCCGGGATCTCCGGCGGAACAGGAACTTCTTCCGGTTCGTCCGGCAGAACAGGATCACCCTTGGATGCCTCCCGCAAAAGCTCATTATAGGAATTGTTTTCCTCCGATTTTGCCATGCTTTACCTCCGTTATTCTTCCGTGATCACCGTATCCACACGGCAGTCATGTATTTCGCAGGGAATCGTTTCACGCAGCAGGGAGCGGTAAGTCACCCCTGCTGTCCGCAGCCCCGTATGTGCTGCCAAAAAGCGGTCATAAAACCCACCGCCCCGTCCGAGGCGTTTTCCGTCCGGTGAAAATGCCATACCCGGCACAAGACAGAGCGTGTGTTCCGTCAGGACAGAGCTTTCCCTGCCGGGCGGTACGGGAATACCGAATGCCCCTTTCACCAGTTCCCCGTGATACAGGTAAAACTGCATACTGCCGTCTTTTTCGCAGACGGGCAGTGCCGCAGGTTTCCCCTGCTCTGTGAGCCATGCTAAAAGCTGCCGGGTATCCGGTTCGTCCCCGACCGCATAGTACAGCAGTACCGTATCTGCCGCCTGCACCCACGGGTGCGCTTTCAGCCGTGCGAAGAGCTTTGCATCGAGCTGTGCCTTTTCCGGTCGGAGCTGACAAAGCTGCGCCCGGATCGCCCGGCGGAGTGCCTGTTTGGTCTCTGTCAACTCAATGCTCCGGGTAGCAGATCGCATCTGCCAGTGCCTTTGCTTTTTCCGTGCCGGCAAAGAGTTCCGCCAGTTTCAGCCCGAAAGGCACGGCAGCACCTGCGCCCTGTGCCGTGATAATTGTTCCGCTCTGTGCCACGGAATGTGTGCTGATGGAAGCGCCTGTCAGCTCTCCCTCAAAGCCGGGGTAAGCAATGGCTTCTTTCCCTTGCAGCAGCCCCTTGTGCCCGAGAATGGACGGTGCTGCGCAGATGGCAGCAATATAGATATCCCGTTCCACGCAAAAGTCGACCGCCGTCTGCACGGCTGCTGATTTTTCCAGATTAAGTGTACCCGGCATACCGCCCGGCAGGACGATCATTTCCAGATCATTGCCTAAAACAATTTCACTGTCAGCAATGTCAGCCTGCACAGTAATGCCATGTGAACCTGTCACGAGCTTGCCCTGTGTGCTGACTGCGACAGTCTGCACCGTTTTGCCGCTGCGCCGCAGCAGGTCAACGGGTGTCAGTGCCTCCACTTCCTCGAATCCGTTTGCCAAAAATACATAGATCATGGTTAGTATCTCCTTTTTTATCAGAATCATTCCTGCGCTTTCAGCGCAGCATATTCTTTGCGGACGGTTTCTGCCTGTCCGCAGCTCATTTTTCCCTCCGGGCAGCTGCCTGCCACGCAGGAAGGTCCTGCCTTGGCGAACAGTGCTGGTGCGACCGGATAGACTTCCCGCAGCATTGCCTTTGCAAGCGCCCGTATCTCCCACTGTGCACGGTTACAGCAGCGGATGCGGAAGAAATGCAGCAATTCCCGGGCGTTCATCGTCAGCACCATTTTGGTCTCTGCCGCATTCGGGAGCACAAAGCGGGCATCCTCGATCGCCTTTTTTTCAGCCTTTTTCTTGGCATCCTTTTCTGCCATGCCCTGTGCGGCATATTCTTTCAGATAGCGTTCTTCGAGCAGATCTGCCAGTTTCCGGTAGGCTTCCACGCAGGTGCTGACCGTCTCGTCAAAGAGCGCAAGTGTTTCCGCCGAAGCAGCGATCTCCGGCGGTGTCACGTAGGAAAAATCATTTAACTTCACATACCGCTGACTCTGCACGGAAAAGCTTGCAAGCCGGTGTCTTGTGATCTGCGCAAGCAGAGAACGGGACACCCCCTCCACCGCAAACGTGAAGCTGGCGTGCTCAATGGGGCTTTCATGCCCGATCGTGGAAAGCATTTCCACAAACTGTTCTGCCTTCTCTTCCGTCAGTCCGTCCATCAGCGCCATTGCCCCGGTATCGGAATAGCAGAGCTTTGCCGCTGCCGCAACGACTTTTTCAGGCAGGGCAGTATGTGCGATCAATTGTACATTCATATGGTCTCCTCCATAGGTTTATTATAACACAAAGTCCTGTTCAAGTCAATGGCATTATGTAAAAATGAGTGGACAATAGCGTTGTTAAAGATAATCAACGACAGAGAAACACGGAGCTCGGCTTCACGAGTTTCCGAATTACCTTTTCTTCCTACAAACCAATAGAGTTCATCTGATTCACGCTCCACCAATGCAATCTTATACGAACACCATATACATCAAATATGGGTTCGTACTGACTATCTGGAATATCAGTCAGAAGTAAAAAACAGCAGGGAATCCGCACTTGACGGGAAATCCCTGCTGTTTCTTATTTGTCAGCTTTGAAGTTATATATCGGTTTGATTTTGGTGACGATCTCCGCAGTAGGTGTGATATTGGCAATGATTTCATCAATGCCTTTATACGCCATAGGACATTCGTCCAAAGTTCCTGCGTTGACAGTGGTAGAGAAGATACCTTTCATTGTTTCCTTATAAGCATTTACCGTGACATGATTCTTGACTTCACTTCTGCTCATTACACGACCTGAACCATGCGGTGCAGAGTAGTTCCAGTCCGGATTTCCAAGCCCACGGCAGATGAGTGCTCCATCACGCATATTGATTGGGATGAGCAGTGTTTCATCAAGCTGTGCCGAAACAGCACCCTTGCGGAGTATTTTGTGTTTCAGGTCAATGTAATTGTGAATGGTTGTAAACTGTGAATCCACCTTTAGCTTACAGCCTTTGAGGATAGTATCTGCAATTGCCTGACGGTTCAGATCAGCATATTCCTGCATGATTTCCATATCGTGAAGATACTGTTCAAGGAGTTCTCCCTCGCAGTAGGCAAGTTCATAGGGGATCTCGTCCTGTGCTCCTAATGCCTTGAATGCTGCATCCTGATAATACTTAGCTGTCTGCAATCCGATGTGACGGCTTCCTGTATGAATGACAAGATAGAGATTTTCATCATCATCTTTGTCAATTTCTATGAAGTGATTCCCACCGCCAAGTGTTCCGAGGCTGAGTTCGCCACGGTAAATATCAACAGAATGATAACAACAAAGCTGTTCTATTCTTGTTTCTGCAAGATATTTATGCGGTGTCACACGGATACTGTAACCTGCCGGAACATTGTTGTGAATGAAGCTGTCAAGTTTAGGCAGGTCAATTCTCTTATCTTTCAGCTTGACCGTGAGCATTCCGCAGCCGATATCCACTCCCACAAGATTAGGTATTACCTTATCCGTTATTGTCATGGTAGTTCCGATAGTACAGCCTGCACCTGCGTGAACATCAGGCATAATACGTATCTGACTGCCACTGATAAATGAAAGGTCAAGGAGCTTCCGGATCTGCCCCTCTGCACTGCTCTCTATTACATCTGTAAAAATCTTGGCAGAATTGTACTTTCCGTTCAGTGTGATCATATATCCTCCTCATAATTTGTCCTGTGTTTCTCTTTTCGGCTATATTTGGCTTTATCCGGAACAACTCTTGTGACAGGATCCAGACCGCCCCAATCTTTACGTTTGGCTGAATCTATGCAGCGTTGTTCCTTTTTGCTGAGTTTGTTGTAGGGTATGAATTTTTTCATTTGGTTCTCCTTTTATAATACAAATCCCCAATCATAATAACGATTGGGGATTTAATGGCGATTTAACTGTTATTTGAAGTTCCATAAATAAGATCAACTATTTCTCTGCTTGACCACACCTCATTAGATTGAATGATGTCACCATGGTGTTTTTTATAGATTCGAAATGGAGCATCTAAGGAGTTATCGTAGACAGAACATATATCACACACTTCAACAAATTGTGGCAACAATGTCAGGCATCTATCATACCGTACCCTTATTTTTTCAGTTGGAACACCGTGACCGCCTATTGCCTGTCTGGATTCTACTCTCATGACATTGATATCAGCAGAACAAGTGAGAACATAATATCCTCGTATGAAGTATCCTGCTGCCTTAGCTCTTCTGAGAAGATTCAAGTTTCTGTCAGTTGAAAGTACAGTTTCAAATGTGAAATCATTCTTTTTCCGAAGTTGTAATTCTCTCAATCTTTCTGCTTCCAATGCCGCTTCCTTTACAGTTAAATTATTATTCTTCTGGATTACATCTGCATTGATATAAGTACCACAGATAGTTGTACTTCCTGTCAATGTTGATTTCCCGGAACCATTCGGACCTGCAAATACTACGATTTTAGGTTTCATGAGCATAGATTTTTCTCCCATCCGGATATTCAAGATATGCTCTTTTACTTTTTACATCATATTTTGCAATAGGAGCATTTAAGCGCTTTCTTTTTTCATTGTCTGATTCCATAGACCTCTTAAACTGTGCCATAACAGCCACATCACTACCTATCATTCGTGTACTCTTTCGATATGATAATCTAACTTTTTTCATGATCACTGCCTCCTTAGTTATATTATACTATATCTAATCATAAATGTCAATAGTAATTTTAAGCAGGCAACAGTTTGGTATGTTTATTCAGGATCAAGCACATCTGCAATGCCACTCATGATGTAGTTTACACAAGGGAGTGCTACTGAGTTTCCAAGTGCTTTATATCTTGCAGAATCGGATTCAGATGCAGTCCAGCCGTCAGGATAGCCTTGCAGACGCTCACACTCAAGGGGAGTAAGCCGTCTGACAATTGATTTGGGCTTTGCAACGATTTGAGGGTCTTTGTAATCCCGTGCAGTCAATGTGGCTGCTTTGTCCTCATTCCACTGTGAAAAGCAACCGCAGGTCATTGTAAGCGGTGTTTCATCAGAAACAGGCTGATTTTCCATAACAAGCGGAACATTACCACCGCCGGTTCCCATTCTTGCACTTAATGTCTGACATACACCGTCTTTGGAAATTTCAACTCTGCTGTCAGCAGGATGGTT
>CANRFM010000001.1 GCA_947629905.1 uncultured Clostridia bacterium | reverse complement strand
TTTTTTAGCTGCCCTTTGGACGGCTTGGATTTGTGCGCCCTGATGATACCAGAGCTTTATTATTCTTTTTCAAACTTGCACTTACAAACATTGTAATTGCGTACATCACGTTCCGTGATTCCGATAAAAGGAAGTAACCGCCCAGTTGCCTCTGGACGGTTACAGTCTTAAAAACTTGTAATCTACGGGAGCAGCCGTCAAAACGTTTGATGGTGTGCTCTTTCTATTATTATATCACGTATACCGGGCTTTGTCAAGCATTTTTTGCGGCGGATTTGCGGAAAGATTGTTGACAAATACCGGAATTTGTGTTATACTATGTTCAGAGCACACCTGAAAACGGTAGGCGGCGAATCCTGCTCCCTTGCAAAAGGGGGTGAATGTTCATGGTTTTTGATTTGATTTGTAAAATCATCGGCTTATGCTCCGGCATTGTGTCGATTGTCAAAGCAATCATGGAAGTACTTACTTCACATCATGAAAAAAGGAAGTAACCGCCCAGCTGGCAACTTTGGGCGATTACTAAAATTGTAATTACCTTGGGAGCAGCCGTCAAAACGTTTGATGGTGTGCTCTTTCTATTATTATAGCACGTATACCGCACTTTGTCAAGCATTTCTTGCGGATTTGCAGAAGGAGCGGATACATTGCGGTCATTATGTATCTCCATGCCCTCCCTAAGAGCAGCCGCATTGGGAGGCAAAACGGAGCCGGCAGCCTGCCGGCTGCTTGCAATTTTTTCAAAAATGTGGTATACTATAGATAGTATACGATAGCAGAATGTTTCAGAAAGGAGGTCTTACCATGCAAGCCGGCGTTTCTACTGCCTGTCTCTACCCCGAACACTTGGAGGAAGCCCTCTACGACCTCGCCCTCAATGGTATCACCCATGTGGAATTGTTCGTCAATGCGGATTCGGACATCACCCGTGCCCGGGTGCATACCCTGCGGACGATCATGGATCGCTACGGTGTGACCTGCGCTTCCGTTCACCCCTTTGCCTGTCCGATCGAACCGATGGCGCTCTTTTCTTCCTATGACAGGCGGGTCGATGATATGATCGACTACTACCGCCGCTATTTTGCCGTCATGCAGCAGCTTGGGGCAACGTTTTTCGTGCTCCACGGCAATTACAAAATACACGCCGTTGAACCTGCGCTGTACTGCGAACGCTACCTCCGCCTTGTCAATGCTGGCAAGGAGTTCGGCATCACCGTTGCACAGGAAAATGTCGAACGCTGTCAGAGCGGTTCGCTCCACTTTCTGCGGGAAATGAAGCGCATCCTCGGCGATGATGCGAAATTCGTCCTCGACATCAAACAGGCTGTCCGTGCCGGGGAATCTCCCTTCAATATGCTGCATATGCTCGGTTCGCATATCGTTCACGTCCACATCAGCGACCACAGCGATAAAGGCGACTGCCTGCTGCTCGGGGCAGGGAATTTCCGGATACGCAGCTTCCTCGAGACCCTCTACCCCTACCAGCCGGACTGCTCCGTGATTGTGGAACTGTACCGGAATAATTTCCGGGGCATTTCCGATCTGCTTGGCAACTTCCGGATGCTCTCCCATATGATCTCCAGCGTGGAAAAACACGCAAACTTTGTCAGCAACAGAGAGAAAACGCTCTGAAAATGCGAAAATATTGTACGATTTCTGCATTGACAGATTTTTTGGAATTTGTTATAATAAGTATAGCAAACGCTGTGAATTGAGGTGACAGTCATGAAGTGTCCCTATTGCGGCAATGAAAATTCCCGAGTGATCGATTCCCGCCCGTCTGAGGACAGAAAAAGGCGGCGGCGGCAGTGTGTGGTCTGCGGCAGACGGTTCACGACCTATGAGATCGTGGAACAGCCCCTGCGTATCGTTGTCAAACGTGACGGTACGCTCGAACCCTACGACCGCAACAAGCTGCTCAGCGGCATCTATCACGCTATCAAGAAGCGCCCCATTACCGTTGCACAGGTCAATGCCATTGCGAATGTGGTGGAGGATGCCTATGACGGCACATGGAGCAGTCAGATCAGTTCCAACCGGATCGGAGAACTGGTGCTCGAACAGCTACGGGAACTGGATGCCATTGCCTATATCCGCTTTGCATCCGTGTATCAGGATTTCAAGGACGTGGACAGCTTTATCGCTGCCATTACAGCGCTCAGCTCAAAAAAATGAGGAGGCAAATTCTATGGATCCCAATGAGATCAAAAATTCCGTGATGAACCCGGAGGATGTAACCGACCAGCTTGACCCGGGTGATATTGCATCCAACAAGGTCA
Source organism: uncultured Clostridia bacterium (assembly GCA_947629905.1). GTDB lineage: Bacteria > Bacillota > Clostridia > Oscillospirales > Ruminococcaceae > UBA3855. The sequence goes on along the minus strand of CANRFM010000001.1, from coordinate 161,630 downwards.
TCGCAGCACTGTCGTGCATTCCTTTCCTGTTCTGGCTGCCGCTGATCGCTGCGCCGAATTCCGCCTATGCCAAGCATTATGCCAATCAAGGGCTGGTTTTCACAGTGTTCCTTGTGGTTGTCCTTGTGGCAGTAAGAATTCTCTCTATCCTTTTTCACATCATCCCGGTGGTAGGGTATCCTCTTGCAGCAATTCTTGGCATTTTGGGCAATTTACTGCTGTTTCTGGCATTCCTGATGCTCTTTGTCAGCGCTGTCAGCGGCAAGGCAAAGGTACTTCCGGTTATCGGCAACATGATGCACCCGTTCAATTAAGAGCTGCAAACTGCTCCCATGCCGCACTGCCCTGCATATCAAGCACAGCACCGTCTTCCGGTACATAACACTGTGCGCCGATGAGGATGCCGTCTGCGGTAAGCAGTTCGGCACGGCAGACAGAATCTTGTAACGCATAGGTATACAGCACCGCCCGTTCTCCGGCATAGTCGGCAAGCGGGAGGTGCTGATACGTCTGTAATGCCGCATAGTTGGCATATGCACCGTCCATGCTTTGCGGAATGCGTACCGCCTGCGAAGCGATCAGTTCCCCCTGCCATCCCTTGGAAAAGAGAAATGCACTGCGCTCCTCTTCCGTGGCAGCCGGAACGGTAAGCATGGCAGGTGCATCCGCACGGTGACAGAGTGCGACTGCCGCAAGGCACAGCAACGCCGGCGGCAGGACAAGCAAGTAGCGGAAAATACGTTTCATGGGAAGTCCTCCTTTCGGGTATGGGCTATCCTATGCAGTTCCGGGCGAAAAAAGAACGGAGGGAAATCGTTGGCACAGATGCGGCTTGACAAACTCCTTGCCGGGCGGACACCCCACTCCCGGAGCGAAGTCCGGCAGCTGCTGCGTGAAGGCGCTGTCCGGGTGGACGGGGTCTGCATCACGGACGGCAGCCGAAAAATCGACCCCGAAACGCAGACTGTCTCCTGCGCCGGGAAAATTCTGCCGGGCGGGAGCTATACCTATTATATATTAAACAAACCCAAAGGCGTGGTAAGCGCCACCGAGGACAGACAGCGCACGGTGCTTGACTTGATCCCGGCAGAACAGCGGGTGAAGGGCTTGTTCCCGGCTGGGCGGCTCGATGCGGACAGCACGGGGCTGGTGCTGCTGACGGATGACGGCGCACTGGCACACAGGATGCTGACACCGGGCAAGCACGTCCCGAAATTCTACCTGATACGCCTTGCAAGACCCTTTGCGGCGGAATATCCGGCACGGCTGCAAAAGGGCTTGACGCTTGCGGACGGGACAGTCTGTCTGCCGGCAGAAGTGCGGCATCTCCGGGAACAGTACGCCCTGATCTGCCTGCACGAGGGGAAATATCATCAGGTCAAGCGGATGTTCGCAGCCCTCGGAAATCATGTGGAAAACCTGCACCGTGTGGGCATTGGCAGGTATCTGCTGCCGCCGGATATAGGGTGCGGCGGGTATTTGGCAATTTCTCACAAAGATGTTGAAAATCTTTTGTCAGAGGGTCGCTTGGACGTTGTTTGTGAACAAATTATGAAGAATTTTTCGTCATACTTGCTAAATGCAGACCAATAAGTTTAGGTAAATAGCGACTTGAAAAAAAACTCATAATTTGGTACAATAGTATTAGACAGTTATATGCCGGTACGTCCGTGCGGCTGTAACTGAAAACTAAGTAAACGGAGGATAGGAATAAATGGCAAGCTTATTACTCAAAGGAATTTATAAGAAGTATCCCGGCGGCGTAGTTGCTGTTTCCGATGTTAATCTTGAGATCAGAGATAAGGAGTTTATCATTCTGGTAGGTCCTTCCGGCTGCGGTAAATCTACCACACTGCGTATGATCGCCGGTCTGGAGGAGATCTCCGAGGGCGAGCTGTATATCGGTGACCGCCTTGTCAACGACATCGCACCGAAGGACAGAGACATCGCAATGGTATTCCAGAACTACGCTCTGTATCCGCATATGACCGTGTTCGAGAACATGGCATTCGGTCTGAAGCTCCGCAAAGTACCGAAGGACGAGATCGCCCGTAAGGTAGAAGAAGCTGCAAGGATCCTCGACCTGTCCCACCTGCTCGACAGAAAGCCGAAGGCTATGTCCGGTGGTCAGAGACAGAGAGTTGCGCTCGGCCGTGCGATCGTGCGTTCCCCGAAGGTGTTCCTGCTCGACGAGCCGCTGTCCAACCTTGATGCGAAGCTGCGTGCACAGATGAGAACGGAGATCTCCAAGCTCCACAAGAAGCTCGGTACAACGTTCATCTATGTAACGCATGACCAGACAGAGGCTATGACCATGGGCGACCGTATCGTAGTTATGAAGGACGGTTTCGTGCAGCAGATCGATACGCCGCAGAACCTCTATGAGCAGCCCGTCAACAAGTTCGTGGCAGGCTTCCTCGGTTCGCCGCAGATGAACTTCATTGACGCCGTTCTCAGAAAGAACAGTGCACAGCAGTACTATGTAGAGTTCGGTTCTGATGATTCCAAGACTTCCAGAGGTGTGAAGTATCAGATCATCGTGCCGGAGTCCAAGGCTGTTCCGGAACTGGAGAAGTACGTTGACCGTGAAGTAACACTGGGCATCCGTCCGGAGAGCGTTCACGATGAGGAAATGTACATTTCCACAGCTACCACCGGTATCATCGACTGCAACGTAGAAATCACAGAAATGATGGGCGCAGAGACATTCCTGTATCTCGAGTGCGAGGGTATCCCGATCACGGCAAGAGTTTCGCCGAGATCCACAGCACGTCCGCAGGATATGATCAAGGTTGCCCTTGACCCGAACAGAATTCATCTGTTTGACAAGGAAACCGAAAAGGCCATTGTAAACTGATATTGTGCAGAAACTGCCCCCTGTTTGCGCAGGGGGCTTTTTTTGAAACGGAGGTATTTTATGAAAACCATACTGCAAAGGATCACCGCACTTGCGGCAGCGGCTTGTATATTTCCGCTCGTAATTCCCCATGCTGCCGGCGCACTGGATACGCCCAAGACCGAAGCGACCCGCCCGCTCTCTGCCGATACCGCCGAAACGGACACGGCTGAAACGGATGCCCCCCTGCAAACGATGGAAGAAGTGCCACGCCAGATCGTGACCATTACCTTCGATGTGGATGGGACGGAGACAGAAGAAACGTACTACCTGTTCGGGAGCGACCACATCATCGAGCTCTGGGATCCCAGTTCTCAACTGGCGGACTGGAGGAGAACGTTTCAATACTGGCAAGCAGACGACTATACGTGTTACTATACTGAACTGGATGTCAATGACTTTGATTTCAGCTATGAGCTGGAGATCAGACTGGAAGCGATATTCGCAGTCATGACTGTCGATTACACAGAACCGCCCGCCACAACAAACACCGAAACGACCACAACAAAAGCAGAAACGACCACGGCGGAAGACGATGAGCCTGTATATCGTGTGAATGCCCGTCTAATTGACCCCTACACGGGGAAAGACACCGTAAAAGAACTGGAACTGAAGCCCGATCAGATATACGAGATCCCGGAGAGCAGCAGTTCCCGTTTCCGGTACTATGCAGATGAGAACGGCGAGCGTGTAGATTATATTGAATACCAGTATGACAACCGTGATGCAAAGCCGGACACCATAACGCTCCATGCCATCTATGACCCGCTGTACAGGGTGAATGTGCTCACGAATATCATGGTGGGAGACCGCTGTATTGATAGCTATTCGGACTACTATGAGATCTGGGAGGGCGATACGGTAGACCGCTATCCGCATTTGAGCTATAGCAGCTATAATGTCGGAGAATTTCTGGGCTGGGTAGATGATGACGGAAACAAAGTGGGTTCGTTGACATTCGTGGAAGATAATCTCTACGGAAAACCGGATGAGATCACGCTGTATGAAAATTACGCTGCACCAGATACTTACCCACCGGAAACCACTACCACACCGAAAATAACTACGATGCCCCGAACGGAAGTTCAGACTACCCATGCAGAAACAACGACCACACCGGAAACCACTTCCGCACAGGAAACGACTACCCAAGTAGTCTCAGTATTACCGGAAACGACCACCACAGAAGAAACGACCGTCACCACAACGGGCAGCTACGAGGATACAACTTTCACGACAGAAACTACAACCACTACCGCCACCACAACAGGCAGCAGTGAGGATACAACTTTCACGACAGAGACCACGACTACGACCGCCACCACAACAGGCGGCAGTGAGGATACGACTTTCACGACAGAAACCACAACGACTACCGTCACGACAACAGGTTGGACGACCTACGAGGAAACGACCACAGTCACCACGACCGGCTGGACGACCTACGAGGAGACGACCTACACGACGGATTCCAGTACATTCACAACCACAGGCAGCTCTGAGGAAACGACTTTCACGACGGAAACCACAACCACTACCGTCACCACAACGGGCTGGACAGGCTCAGAGGAGACAACTACCATACCGGAAACGACCACCACACCAGAAACAACCACCACTACAACAACCACCACAGAGACAGACGATGCGCCTGTATATCGTGTGATCGTTCATCTGATCAACCCCTACACAGAGACAGACACCACACAGGAATTGGAACTGCATGACGGTGAAGTGTACCGGTTTTCAGAAGTGAATACGCCTCATTTCCGGTATTATGAAGATGAGGACGGCAATCAGTATAAAAACCTGAGATACCAGTATGACAACCGTGATACCGAACCGGATACCTTAACGCTTCATGCCGTCTATGACCCGCTGTACAGGGTGTATCTCCATATGACAAACCGTGATACCACAGAAACATTATATTTGAAGATCTGGGAAGACATTGAACTTGGGTATATGCTGCCAACGATGGCATCTCCCTTCCGGTACTGGGCAGATGAAAATGGCAATAAAGTGACATCCGTGACGTTCAAAGAGGACAACCTCTACGGCGAACCGGATCATATCTACCTGACTGCTGTTTACAAGGACGAGACGACCGCACCGGAAACCACTACAACACCAGAAACGACCTACACCACGACAGAAACAACTACCACACCGGAAACCACCTACACTACAGAGACAACTACCGAACCGGAAACCACCTACACCACAGAGACAACTACCGCATCGGAAACCACCTACACCACGGAAACGACTACCACGCCGGAAACCACTTCCATGACAGAAACGACCAGCACGGCAACAGAAATTTCCGATGAGGAGACAACTGCCACCACAGCAGAAACGACTTCCGATGAAGAAACAACTGCCACCACCACGGCAATCTCCACTTCCGATGAGGAAACAACCGCAACCACCACAGCAGAAACAACTTCCGATGAAGAAACGACTGCCACAACGGTAGAAACGACTTCCGATGAAGAAACGACTGCCACAACGGTAGAAACGACTTCCGATGAAGAAACGACCGAGACCACCACAGTAGTTTCCACTTCCGAAGAGGAAACAACTGAAACCACTACAGCAGCTTCTACTTCCGATGAAGAGACGACTGCCACAACGGCAGCGACCTCTGCGGAATCCACCGAAACGACTGCAACATCCACGACTGAGGAAGGCGCTGTCGGTTCGGAAACGGGCACAGAAACCACACCCTCCGAAACGACCCCGACAACCCCGTCTGATACAGAAACACTGGAGCTCGGCGATGTGAACGGAGACAAAAATAAGGACATCAATGATGCCTCTGCCATTCTTCAGGATATTGCCATCAGCTTAATGGGAGACAGTCAGCTGACAGCAGCACAGTTCAAGGCTGCCGACATTGACGGCAACGGTGTGCTGACAGTAGATGATGTTTCTACCCTGCTGCAATACATTGCGGCAAGTATGTTTGACAACACGTTAACACTTGAGGACTTTATTTCTGCGGCGGAGTAGGCTATGAAGCGGTTTATCAGAATTTCAGCCGGGCTGCTTGCCTTTGCGATGCTTGGTGTCCTGCCCGGCTGCCGCACGGATAATTCTTCCGGTACGGAAAACAGTCACTACAAATCCGAAGATGATGTTTCCGTATCGGATGCCGATGTGGAAGACCCCGCCGACCTTGACGGGGAGACGATCTATTGGTTAGGGTATTACGACCTCAACCCTACGAATAACAATGACCGTTCCGTGGCGCTGACCTTGTTTGAGGATCAGTTCCACGGAAAGGTGGAATGGGTGCAGTGTACGTCCGAGGACAAATTCGACGTGCTGACGAACCGCATTTTAGCGGGCGACCCGGTGGATATGTTCGCCTATGAATGGGATGCCCTCCCGAATGGCGTTTGCAAGGACCAGTACCAGCCCCTCGATGACTACATTGACCTACAGGACGAACTGTGGGACGACATCCGCTATGCGATCGATATGTACGAGTACAACGGCAAGCACTATGTCGTACCCTACACAGTATCTGACCCGCTGCTGATCACCTACAGCCGCCGGATGTGTTCGGAAAATGGTCTCGATGACCCCTATGAACTATATCAAAAGGGCAAATGGGACTGGGATGTATTTCTTGATATGATGCAGACCTTTGTTGCCAACGGAGAAAACCGCTATGGTATCTGCGGCTGGTTCGGGCAAGCAATGGTGCAGAGTACGGGCAAGACCTTTGTCAGCTTTGACGGCAGACAGTTCACCAGCAACCTTGCCGACCCGGATATTGAAGCTGCCGAAAATCTGCTTTCGGAGATCCACAGCCTGAACCTGTTTGACACAGCGTGGTATAATCACTTCCCCGAATCGGGCAATGTCCTGTTCTACGCTATGTCGGACTGGGCTTTGGGGGCATCTAACGCCAAAAACCCCGATGCAGACCTCATGGCCGTTCCGTTCCCGAAATCCCCGGACACGAAAGACTACTGCCTCAGCGGCAATTTTGCGGCGAAAATGCTTGTCAAAAATTCCGACAAGGGCAAGGCGGTCGGCACGTACATTCTCTGCGAACGGCTTGCGGCAACGCAGGAACAATACCGGGCAGACACGAAACAGAAGAAGCTGATCGTGGAAAAATCCGCCTCCGGTGTGACCTTGAGTTACCTCACCGAAGAACAGTACGATGCGATCGAATCCTATAAGCAGGACACGGAGACGGTGTTTGATTTCGGCTATGGCATGGGCAGTGCCATGGACAGCGTAGGGGACTACACCTACGAAACACGGGGTATCATGAACAATCTGACAGATGCCCTGCTGACCTACCCGGAAGAGGCGGATTCATGGGCAGTCCTGCGTGACCACTGGTCGGCTGCCTTGGATGACGTGATACAAAGCTTTAACGATGCACTTGCATAGAAAAAACCCCCGCTCCAAGCAAGCGGGGGTTTCGTCTGTTCAGGTCTTACTTCTTTGCCGCACCAAGGAATGCCGCACCGATCAGACCGGCATCGTTGCCAAGCTCGGCAATGACGATCTTTGTATTTTTCGGGGAATTGCGGGTGTAGACTTCCTTTTCCACCAGTGCCTTCATGGGGAGCAGAAGCGGGTCGCCCTCGTTGCAGACACCGCCGCCCACGCAGAGCACGTCCGGCTGGAAAATGTTGATGGTGTTGGTAATACCTGCCGCAAGCGCACGGATGTAGTCGTCCACCACTTCCTGCGCAGCCGCATCCCCAAGCCGCATCGCATCAAATGCCGTCCTTGCGGAAACCTTGCCATTGCGCTCTGCGGTGATGTCGTGGAGCTTGCTGTCCTTGACCTGCTCCATTTTTTCCTTGGTCATGCGGATCAGCCCGGTTGCCGAGGAGTAGACCTCAAAGCAGCCCCGTCTGCCGCAGGAACACTGCGGACCGTCCATGTTGATGACGGTATGTCCGATCTCCGCACCGCCGAAATTCGACCCGGCATAGATTTTCCCGTCAATGATGATACCGCCGCCGACACCCGTGCCGAGGGTGATGCAGACCGCATTCTTCGCACCCTTGGCAGCACCGGCAACGTATTCACCGTAAGCGGCAGCGTTGGCATCGTTCTCGATGTAGACCGGCTTGTCAATGTGCCGGCGGATCAGCTCCGCCATGGGCGTATTCTCAAAGCCGAGATTGTTGGAAAATTCGATGATACCCGTCTCGCTGTTGGCAATGCCGGGTGTGCCCACACCGACCCACTCGATCTGCTCCATGGTCAGTCCTGCATCCTTGACAGCCTGAATTGCCATCGCTGCCATGTCGTCTGCAATGGCTTCCGCAGGGCGGGGGCGGTTGGTTTTGGTGCTTGCCTTGGTGACGATCTGGTAATTTTCGTCCACCACAGCGGCAACGATATTCGTGCCGCCAAGGTCAATGCCGATGTAATACTTCATAGGGTTTTCCTCCTTTATGTTTCCGCCTTGCGGCGGTCTTGATCAGTTCATATTCGGTACTGTGACCGTACTGAGCAGCGTACATTCGCCCCACAGCATATATTCCGTCCCTGCCGGAACGAATATGCTGTTGCCTTTCTCCATCATCACCGTGCCGTCATCCGTCGACATCGAACCCCTGCCGCTTAGCACTAAAATATGCTCGTAGCTGAATCCCGGTGATGCGTCCTTGTGTCCGTCAAGCTGTGTTTCCATCACGCTGAATGCCCTGCATCCGCCAAGCACCCGTACAAGGGTAGCCGGGGAGTCGTATAAGGCACTTGCTTTTCTGGCAGGCAGATTTGTCGTTGGCGTAAACTGCATATGCTGCAATGCCTGTGCAATGTGCAGCTCCCTGCCCCTGTTGTAATCATACACCCGGTAGGTGGTGTTGGAATTCTGCTGCACCTCCGCAAGCAGTATCCCCTTGCCAATGGAATGCAGCGTCCCCGAGGGGATCAGGAACACATCTCCGGGGTGTACCGGAATGCGCTTCATCCGGGAAAGCAGCGTTCCCTCCTGAATCGCTGTCTGCACTTCTTCCGGTGTGATCTTGTCCTCAAAGCCGTACAGAATGGATGCGCCCGGTTCGGCATCGATGATATACCACAGTTCCGTCTTGTCCGGGTGAACCTGCACGGACAGATCGTCATGCGCATCGATGAGTTTGACAATGACCGGAAACGGGTCAAACGGCTGATACCCCGGCGCAGCAGCAGCTTCCGGGTGTTCTTTCAGGAATGCCGTCAAAGTCATGCCCTTGTATTGCCCGGAGGCGATCACGCTCTCCCCGTCCGGGTGGGTGGAAAGTTCCCAGCTTTCGGCGATCCTGTCCGCCTGCGACTCTTTCCCGAAGTCCCGCAGCCGGTTGCCGCCCCAGATATAGTCCTTACAAACTCCCTGTAGTAAAAATGGCTTCATTCCGTTGTTTCCTCCTCTGCCGACAGCCCGAAGGCTTTCTTCATCTCGTCTAAAGTGCCGTTGTAAACATTCAGGTCAATGTATTTTTCCAGCTGGTCGCTCTGCGTTCCCTCAAAGCCCTCCAGTTCGCCCTTGTCGGAATACTGCCAGAATGCCCAGCGGTTCATTGGCTTCATATAGGTATTGCGCATCCACAGCGGATAGCTGCCGTAATCCCCACCGAGGATATAGCTGTAGTATGCCCTCGTAGTCGTGTAAAGGATCGGCTTCACTCCATAGTGCGTTTCCAGTGCGTTCAGCAGGTCGTCTAAAATGGCACGGGTCTCTTTTTTGGAGAGGGGTTCGTCCGTGTAGCTGCCGTAAAATTCCAGATCGACCACCGGGGGCAGACAGCCTTCCAGAGAACCGACCGTCTCGATGAAATTCTGCGCCTGTGTCGCACCGCTGCTCTCATAGCTGAAAAAGTGGTACGCCCCGGCGATAATGCCGTTTTCCTGCGAAGCGCTCCAGTTGTAGGTGAAAAAGGGATCCTGATAGGAACTGCCCTCCGTTGCCTTGATGAAGGCAAATTCCACATCCTGCTGTGCAAACTGCTGCCAGTCGATCGTGCCCTGATAGCGGGACACGTCCACCCCCATGACCGGATATTTGTCGGGGTCGGGGATATTGGCAACGATCTCCCCCGTGTAAATTTTATGCAGCCGCACCGCAAAGACGGTGATGCCGATGATCACAACGACCGCTGTCAGCCAGCCAATCAAGCGCCCGTAGGCGATTCTTCTGCCTTTCATCACTGTGCCATATCACCCATGACAATACCTCTCCCGTCCGTGGCGAAATACACCCTGCCAAAAATTCTGCTGTCTCCGGTAATGCAGGGCTTCACATTGCCGAACCGGTGCAGATCATCATTGATGCGCTGCCAAGTTGCGCCCTTGTCCACGGAACGGTAGATGCCGTCCCCCTGTTCCCCGGCTTCGCCCATCGCATAGATCGCCGGATATCCGCCCTTTTTCGCAGGCGCACCAAAACCGATCGCCCGGAATGCAATATCCTTGACCGCTGCAAAGCTTTCCCCGCCGTCCTCCGTGTACATCAGCAGCGAACCATTGCACAGCCAGACATTGCCCTCCTTGCCGACAACGGTCTGAATGCTGCACCCGTCAGCGACAAGCTGCCCGGTCGGCGTGAAAGTGTTGCCCCGGTCGACAGATTTCAGGAACATCCCGTTGTAGACCGCATAGAACACATCCGGGTTGACCCTGTCCGCAGCAACCTGCGCACCATAGCCAAGACCGCTGACGGCATACCATTTTTCCTTTTCAATGCTGTATTTATAAATGTTGGTGTTCCCCGTCCCGGCAGGTTTCCAGAGTAAAAGCGAACCGTCCGCATTGACACAGACCGTGCCGCACTCTGTCCGTTCCGGAAGCTGTTCTGCCGCACGCCATGTCACGCCGCCGTCTGTCGTCACCCAGAGGGGATGTTCCCTGTTCTGAATGCAGCAGGCTGCGACATTGGCATTGACAAAGGCAGCATCGAGGTCTGTCGGGTCGCCGCCAAAGCTGCTGCCCATGAAATGCGCATCATCCGGGCAAGCCGTCACATTCGTATGCGCAAAGCCCGTCAGATCGCCCATGATCGAATAGAGCTGCGGCTGCCCGTCCTGATACTGCGGGGAAACCATCCGGTACACTGCCGTTTCTTCCAGACCGTAAGCCGCAAAGGAGATCATCACGTCTTTTGTGCCGAGTTCCGTCATGTTCTGCGTCCGGTAAATGGTTGCCCCCGTGCCGTACATCACTTCATCGGGGCAGAACGGGTTGATGTTGATGTCTGTCATCCACCACCCGGTTTTGGCTTCCTCACGTCCCCACGTCAGCCAGTCCGCCTGTGAAACGTCCATGACGTAGTGCCTTTCCCCGGTTGTTTCATTAAAGAGGGACTGCCATGTCTCGCCGCCGTCCGTGGAACGGTAGATGTTGTCGCCATTGTCCCCCCAGTAGCCGAGAGTCGCTGTCACAAGCGTTCCGGGGTTGTTCCGGTCGGCGGAAATGCCCCCGAATCCGCCGTAACGTCCGTCACCCGGCGGCGGTGTAATGTCCGTAAATGCCCCGTCCCGGTAGCGGCAGACTGCCCCGCTGTTCGGGTTTGCATTCGGACCGCAGTTGTCGGAATAGGCAAGGTACAGCGTTCCGTCTGCATCAAAATCCGCCTGTAGGGGGTACATTCCCGGCATATTGACAGGCAGTGCCTCCCAGCTTGCACCGTCATCGGCAGAACGGTAGATGCAGTTCCCGGCAGTATCTGCCACACCGACAAAGACATCCCCGCTTACCGGGTCAAATTCTACCCACAGAATGCCGACAGCCGTGTTTTCCTGCTGATAATCTCCCTTGTTCGGGAAGCTTTCCACCTCTGCCCATGTTCTGCCGTAGTCGTCCGAACGCACAGCCCGGCATTTCTTGTACCCATGTAAATGGTGCTGTTCCGGTTCGGGTCGACCATCATGCGTTCCCCGACACCACGTCCGGATTGATTCGCACCGCATTCAAAGGGCATATCGACCTGTGTCCATGTTGTGCCATAGTCCTCCGAGGCAAGCACGGCACCCGGCGAACCCATATACGTGCCGCACATCAGGTACACCCGGTTCGCCTCCACCGGGTCGGCGGCAATGCTTTCAATGCCGATCAGATTCCAGTCCGCCCCGCCCAGATGATCGGTCAGGGCGACCCAACGCTGTTCGTCCTCCGTCCAGCGGTACGCACCGCCAATGTCCGTCCGGGCGTAGATGAGGTTCTCCTCCGCTTCACTGTAGACCATGCCCGTCACGTAGCCGCCCCCACCAATGGCAACATTGCTCCACTGGTATGCCGCTGTGCCCGTGCCGGAACAGCCGGACATTCCTGCAACGGCACACAGGCACAGGGCAAGCAGTTTCTGTTTCATGTGTTATCCCCCTCTGTTCCCTGAAAGACCTGCTTCGCAATGTCCACCGTTTCTTTGGCATCTCTTGCGTAGAAGTCTGCCCCGATCTGCTTGGCGTAATCTGCCGTCAGCACCGCACCGCCCACAACGGTCTTGCACCACGGGCAGCGCTCCCGGAGCAGGGCAATGGTTTTCTCCATGGACGGCAGTGTGGTCGTCATCAATGCGGAAAGCCCGACCAAGGGTGCATGGCTCTGTTCAGCCGCTTCGGCAACGGCTTCGCAGGGAACATCCTTGCCGAGGTCAATGACGTGGTATCCGTAATTTTCGAGCAGGATCTTCACAATATTCTTGCCAATGTCGTGAATGTCGCCCTTGACAGTCGCAAGTACGATCGTTCCCCGGTTGACAGATTCTCCGCTGTGTTCCGTGAGGTAGGTCTTGATGACCTCAAATGCCGCCTGTGCTGCCGAGGCGGCAGAAATGAGCTGCGGCAGGAAGATCTGCCCTTTCTCAAAGGCTGCGCCCGTCTGATCCAGTGCCGGAATGAGATGTTCATTGACAATTTCCATCGCTTCCGTGTCCGCAAGCAATTGCTGTGTCAGCGTACCTGCTTCCGCTTTCAGCCCGGCAGTAATGGCAGCGGCAAGGCTCATCTGCGCCGGGTTCTGTGCCTGCGGGGCAGGGGTTGGTACATTGCCGTAGTGTGCGATAAAATCCACCGCATTCCGGTCAAGGTTTGCCAGTAATTTATATGTCCGCACGGCAGCGGTCATGCTTTCCGTGTTCGGATTGATGATCGGCAGGTCAAGCCCGGCATAGAGCGCCATCGTCAGGAAATTCCGGTTGACAAGCTCCCTGTCCGGCAGCCCGAACGAAATATTCGACACCCCAAGCACCGTGCACAGCCCGAGTTCCTTTTTCACACGGGTCAGGGCATTGAGTGTCTCCATGACACCCGCCTGTTCCGCAGAGGCGGTCAGCGTAAGGCAGTCGATATACACGTCCTCCCGCCGGATGCCGAGTGCCAGTGCACGGTCAAGAATGCGCTTTGCAATGGCGAACCGCCCCTCCGCAGTTTTCGGGATGCCGTTTTTATCTAAAGTCAGCCCCACCACTGCCGCACCGTAGCGCTTGACAAGGGGCAGGACGGTGTTGAGGGAATCTTCCTCCCCGTTGACGGAATTGACAATGGGCTTGCCGTTGTAGATGCGCAGCCCTGCCGCAAGGGCTTTCGGGTCGGTCGTGTCGAGCTGTAGCGGCACATCCGTGATGCCCTGAATCGCTTCCACGGCGGTGCAGAGCATTTCCGTTTCATCAATTTCCGGCAGACCGACATTCACGTCTAAAATATCCGCCCCTGCCTCGACCTGTGCAATTGCCTGTCCGAGGATGTAGTCCGTATCATGCTCCGCCAATGCCTGTTTGAAGCGCTTTTTTCCGGTTGGGTTGATGCGTTCGCCAATGATGCGGGGTTCTGTGATCGTTACAACTCGGTTCGCCGTGCAGACGGCTGCCGGGATCTGCGGATGCAGCTGCACAGGCTTCAGGGTATGGAGCAGTTCTGAAGCTGCCCGGATATGTGCCGGAGTCGTTCCGCAGCACCCCCCGAAGATCACTGCCCCCATCTCCACAAAGGGTTTCAGGCACGCTGCAAAGCGCTCCGGGGAGAAGTTGTAGGCGTTCGTCACCGGGTCGGGCAGTCCGGCATTCGGCTTGACGATGACGGGAAAGGTCGTCCAGTTACACAGCGTCTGCACCACGGGCACCAGTTCTTCCGGACCGAGGGAGCAGTTCACGCCGATCGCATCCACGCCTAAGCCCTCTAAAGTGAGCGCCATTGCTTCCACGCAGCAGCCGGTGAACGTCCGCCCGTTCTCCTCAAAGCTCATCGTCACGAAAATCGGCTTGCCGCCGCCGTGTTCCTGTGCGGCAAGCACCCCGGCACGCACCTCAAGCAGGTCACTCATCGTCTCAAAGATGATGATGTCCGCCGCCTGCCCGGCTTCGATCTCCTCCCGGAAAATATCATACGCTTCCGCAAAAGACAGCGTTCCTGTCGGGGCAAGCAGCTGTCCGATCGGTCCGATGTCGAGTGCCGTATACTTCGCCCCGGCAGCCTTTGCACAGCGGACTCCGGCAGCGATCAGTTCCTGCACGGTGTGTCCGGTTTTCGCCATTTTCAGGCGGTTGCAGCCGAAGGTATTGGTATAGACCACATCTGCCCCGGCTTCCACATAGGCACGGTGTACGGCAGTGACTTCCGCCGGGCGTTCGATATTCCACAGTTCCGGAATGCTACCCGGCGCAAGTCCCTGCGCCTGCAACATCGTCCCCATACCGCCGTCAAGCATGAGAAATGGCTCAATTGGTATCATTCGCAGTGCACTCCTTTCGCCCGGAATTGGCAGGTTTTCGCCATGCGGCACACGGCGCAGCCCCGTTTTCCTTTCGGGACGGGCTGCGGGGCAAGCCCGATAATGGCGGTCACGCTTTTGGTCGGGATGAGCATTCCGCCCGCACTGACCGAAACGCCTAACCGCTTTTCTGCACTCAACGCCGCCAAAAAATCCCCCTGTACGCTTAATGGCAGGTCGCCGTACCCCGGACTGAACCGCCATGTCGGGTAGCTGTCCGGGAATTGTTTCAGGATCTCCTGCTCGGCAGCATCGCAGAGCTGTTCGGTGAGGGCGCTTGCCATGGCATCCGTCACCAGCCCGGCAAGCACATCCGCCGCACTCCCGGAACGAATTGCCGCATCTGCCCCTGCCGAAAGCGTAGCACACAGCAGAATTGCCTGTGTACAGCCATTCAGGTGGGCAGTGATGTCCTTTCCGGTGAGGTGCAGTGCCGTTCCCGTGCAGCGGATACCCGTTTCTGAACTGGTCAGCGGGCACACACGGTACACATAATTCGGTACGGATGAAACAAGCAGTTTCCGCTCGCAGCGGTCGGCTAAGGCAAGCAGATTTTCGTCCGGTGTGCCGGGCATTCCCATGTAGCGGAATGCCTGTGCCCGGTCGATTTCCGTAAAATGGATCACGATTGCCGCCCCAATATCCCCGAAACTGCTTCGGTAATACGCTGTGCGACATAGGGGTTGTTCATGGTGTAGAGGTGGATGCCGTCCACGCCGTTGGCGGCAAGGTCAACGATCTGGTCAACGGCATAGGCAATGCCCGCATCCCGCATGGCTTCGGGGTTTTGCCCGAAACGCTGCATGATCGCCGTGAATTTCCGGGGCAGACTTGCACCGCAGAGGCTGACCATGCGCTGTATCTGCTTCGCATTGACAACGGGCATGATACCGGCTTCAATGGGAACATGAATGCCCGCCTTGTCGCAGCGTTCCCGGAATTGATAAAACGTCATATTGTCAAAAAAGAGCTGCGAAATCAGGCGGCTTGCGCCCTTGTCCACTTTTTCCCGGAGGTGGCGCAGGTCGTCTTCGGCGCTGCGGGCTTCGGGGTGGACTTCCGGGTAACAGGCTGCCAAAATATGGAAATCCCCCTGTGTCCGGATAAAATCAATCAGTTCGGAGGCGTAGCGGAAATCATTCTTGGCGGGGCGGTCGGGGCTTTTGTCGCCACGCAGCGCCAAAATGTCCGTAATCCCATGCGCCCGGAAATCGGTCAGCACTGCCGTGATTTCCTCCTTGGTGTAGGAAATGCAGGGGAGGTGGGCAACGGGTTTCATGCCGTATTCCTCTTTCAGGCGCTGTGCCAGTTCGCAGGTAAGTTTGCCGCCCGCCGTGCCGCCGCCAGCGCCGTAGGTCACGCTGATGAAATCCGGTTTCAGTTCGGCAAGCTGTGCAAAGCAGCGGGAAACGCTCTCTACCGGGGCATCGGGCTTCGGTGGGAACACTTCAAACGAATAAAAAGTCTTGTGTGCCATAGTAACTCCTTATTTATGTGACAGTCCAGTCAATGGGCTGAAAACCATGTTCCTGCAAAAATGCATTCGTCCGGGAAAAATGCCGGCACCCGAAAAAGCCCTTGTTGGCAGAGAGTGGGCTTGGGTGGGCAGCTTTCAGGACAAGGTGGCAGGGGTTGGTGATGAGGGCAGCTTTCTTCCCGGCGGGCGCACCCCACAACAGAAAGACAATGGGGTCTTCCCGGAGGTTTAATAACCGGATGATGTAGTCCGTGAACGTTTCCCAGCCCTTGTTCCGGTGGCTTCCGGCTTCTCCGGCACGGACGGTGAGGACGGTATTCAGCAACAGCACGCCCTGCGCTGCCCATGCGGTCAGTTCGCCGTGGGCGTTCCGGTTGTCAATGCCGGTGTCGCTGTAAATTTCCTTGTAGATATTCACGAGCGAGGGCGGGGGCTGTATGCCTTTCCGGACGGAAAACGCCATACCGTGCGCCTGTCCTGCCCCGTGGTAGGGGTCTTGCCCGAGGATCACACAGCGCACCCGGCTGTAAGTGGTCGCCTTGAGGGCGTTGAAGATGTCGTACTGGTCGGGGTAGATCGTATTCGTCTGGTATTCCACGGTCAGGAATTGCCGCAGTGCCTGATAATAGGGCTTCTGCATCTCGTCTGACAGCAGAATATCCCATTCATTTCCAAATTGTACCATATCCAACCTCCCGCAAGCAGTCTTATTTCTATTATAGCATATTTTGGTTGGGATTACAAGAGTATTTTCATTAAATTTGGCAGCATGATGCTGCCTTCATTACACTGTATTGACAACTGCTGATTTTTTTGCTATAATGATCATAGTAAGTGCGAAAGCACAAGGAAAGGAGCAGATGGCTATGCTGACAAGTACAACGTTCAGAATGGAGGAAGAGCTGAAAGCACAATTGCGGGAACTGCTGGATAATCTCGGTCTGGATATGAGTACCTTTTTTGTCATGTCCGCCAAGCAGGCAGTACGGGAACAGGGTATCCCCTTTAAGGTGACAATGGATGTACCCAATTCTGAAACCGTAAAAGCTATGCAAGACACACAAAACAATATCGGCTTAAGCAAAGCCTTCACTTCGGTGGCAGCACTGATGGAGGATCTCAATGCTGACGATTAAATACCAGAGTGCTTTTAAGAAAGACTACAAGCGCATACAGAAAAGAGGGTATGATCTCCGTCTGTTGGAGGACGTTATCACAAAGCTCGCCGAGCAGAAACAACTTGAACCTGCAAGGCAGGATCATGCGTTAAGCGGCAATTGGAAAGGCTTTCGTGAGTGCCACATTGCTCCCGACTGGCTTTTGATCTATCAGGTAAGAGAGAATGAACTGCTTCTTGTTTTAACACGTACAGGAACGCACACTGAGTTACTGGGATTATAATATAACAAGTGCATAAAAATATAAGGCTGCCCCGATTCAGGGCAGCCTGTTGTTATTTACCTAACCCCCAAGGGTGTGAATTTGATTCACCCCCTGCTTGTACTTTCCGTCGGCACTGCGCCATCGCTTAACCCAGTGTTACTACTATATTTGTATCCGCTGTGAGCATATCTGCCTTGATGTAGCTGCCCTCTATCGCCTTGCCGTTGACGGTGACAGACTTCACGCCGCTTTCCACGTGGGCAGGATTCTGCACCGTGATGTGCAGGGTGTTGCCCCGGAAGACTTTCTTCATCTCAAAACCGTCCCACGCTGCCGGAATGGATGGCAGGATGGCAATCCCCTCCGCATCCGGACGGATACCGCAAATGCCCTCTGTACAGCCAACCATGACGGTCGATGCCGTTCCGGTCAGCCAGTGTACATGGCTGCGCCCGGCAAAGGGCGAAGCTTTGCTCTCCGTGAACTGTCCGTGGACATAGGGTTCCATGACACGGATCTCCGCTTTGTCGTTCATGTTTGCCGGAGAGGATTCGAGGAAGTACTCAAATGCCCTGTTCCCGTGTCCGAGCAAGCCCTCCGCAAGGATCAGCCAGCCCTGCGACTGCGAGAAGATACCGCCGTTTTCTTTCGTGTCGGCATTGTAGACCTGCATGAGTGCGCCGTCAAAGTAGTGCTCCTTGTAGGGCGGTTCGAGGAGTTTTGCGCCGTAGGGGGTGTTCAGGATGCTGTGTACGCTCTCCATCGCTTTTTCAGCCTGCTGTGCATCGGCAAAGCCGGAAATTACGCTCCAGCTCTGGGGATTGAGCCACATATTGGCTTCGGGGTCTTTCTTTGCGCCGACAATGACACCATCTTCCCGGATACCCCGGATAAATCTGTCCTCATCCCAGCACTTGGCAAGGCTTTCGCCGAGTTTTGCCTGTACTTCGTCAATATAGGCAATATAGTCCGTGTCGTTCCTGTCCTGTGCCATCTTGCGGATCACGTTCATCGCATAGTAAAGCTGGAATGCCACGAATGTAGACTCGCCCTTTGCCCCGAGCCGCAGGCAGTCGTTCCAGTCTGCGTGCAGTCCTGCCGGCATCGCATGGTCGCCCATGTGCTCCATCGAGAAGCGGATTGCATTTTTCAGGTGGTCGTAAACGGTCGCTTCCCCGCCGTCTGCGTAGACGATCACTTCATCGAGGAAAGCCGCATTGCCGCTCTCGCCGATATACTTAACAATGGTCGGGAAGAGCCAGAGGGCATCGTCCGCACGGTAGGACGGATGTCCGGTCTCCTTGACATATTCAGGGTCGTCGGGGGTGTTTTCGTGTCCGGCGTTGTGGTTGAATTTCACGAGGGGCAGACCGCCGCCGTTGCTCACCTGTGCGCTTAACATGAAGCGTATCTTGTCCGCAGCCATTTCCGGGTCAAGGTGTAAAATGCCCTGAATGTCCTGCACAGTATCCCGGTAGCCATAGCCGTTGCGCAGTCCGCAGTAAATCAGCGAAGCAGCCCTTGACCAGATGAACGTAATGAAGCACTGGTACGCATTCCACACATTCACCATGTTGTCAAATACCGGGGAGGGGGTCTTTACCTCGAAGTTGGCAAGCTTGCTGTGCCAGTACTGTTTCAGTTCGGCAAGTTCCGCATCGGCTTTGCCGGGCTGCTCGTAGGATCGAAGAATAGCAGCGGATTCTGCATCGGTCTTTTGCCCAAGCAGGAACACCAGCTCCCTTGTCTCACCGGGGGCAAGTGTCAGCTCCGTGCGCAGCGCACCGCAGGAATTGCTGTTGAAATTCATCTCATCGCCGCAGTTATCCTGCTCGACCATGATCGGGTTGGCGTAGGTGCGATATGCGCCGATGAACTTTTCAAGACTGCCGCAGCCGTCCAGCACTTCTGCCCCGGCAAGCCCGAAGAAGCGTTCTCTGTGATTCGAGCCGTCCGCCTGCTTGCCGGAATTTTCGTTGATATGCTGTAAAATTTTATTCCCCTTGCGCTCCGTGCGGGTGATGAAGAGGGTGTATTGCAGATTGACCTGATCCTGCTCGTAGTTGCTGTCGTTGGTAAATTCAATAAAGCCGAAAACGGAAAGTGTCCGGGGGCGGGTGTCCTTGTTCGAGACCTTGACACGCCAGACTTCATAGGTCTGTCCGGCAGGGACGTAGTAGGTCGTTTCGGTGGAAATTGCGGCATATTCCGAGGTCATGACGGAATAAGCCGTACCGTGGCGGCATTCGCTCTTGTAGGTGTCCATGGGCTTGCCGACGGGCTGCCATGTTGCCGACCAGTAGTCGCCGCTCTCCTTGTCCCGCAGGTAGACATATCTGCCGGGCAGCGCCATCATGGAGTTGAACCGGAAGCGGGAGATCCTCCCGTTT
Source organism: uncultured Clostridia bacterium (assembly GCA_947629905.1). GTDB lineage: Bacteria > Bacillota > Clostridia > Oscillospirales > Ruminococcaceae > UBA3855. The sequence continues at coordinate 141,754 of CANRFM010000001.1, read as the reverse complement.
GCACCGGACTGTACGAAGCTGTACCCTGCGCCGTTGTTGGACACAATTGCACCATATTCCGGCGAGCCGAGGTAGTTCACCCACGGTGCGGGCGTGTCGGGGCGGGTGATGACATATTCCTTGTTGGCAAGGTCAAAGTAACCGTATTGCATAAGTATTCTCCTTTGTCGGGAATTTTGTAACAATGTACTGTTATTATTGTACCATATAACCAAAAATTTTGCAAGGGGTTTTGGAAATTTTCCTACACAAGTCCGGTATTCTGCTGACATTTGCTGAAACCCTTGCATTTTCCCAAAAAATGTGCTATACTTAAACCGTATGTGAAAATTTTACAGAAAAAGAAAGGGAGATTTTGTATGATTCGAGAAAACCTGCGGAATATTGCCATTATTGCCCACGTTGACCACGGAAAGACCACCCTTGTCGATGAAATGCTCCGGCAGGGCGGTGTGTTCCGGGAAAATCAGACCGTTGCCGAACGTGTCATGGATTCCAACGACCTCGAACGGGAGCGGGGCATTACGATCCTTGCCAAAAATACCGCCGTGCAGTACGGGGATGTGAAAATCAACGTCATCGATACCCCCGGGCACGCAGATTTTGGCGGCGAGGTGGAACGTGTGCTCTCCATGGCGGACGGTGTTATCCTGCTTGTGGATGCTGCCGAAGGTCCTATGCCGCAGACCCGGTTTGTCCTCTCCAAAGCACTGGAAATGGGGCATAAAATCATCATCGTCGTGAATAAGATAGACCGCCCCGATGCCCGCCTTGACGAAATTGCAGACGAGGTGCAGCTGCTTTTACTGGACTTGGATGCCGATGAGGAACAGCTCGAAAGCCCCATCCTGTACTGCTCCGGGCGCAGCGGTACGGCTTCGTTCGACAAGGACACCCCCGGCACAGACCTCAAGCCCCTGTTTGAGACGATCCTGAACTACATCCAACCCCCGGAGGGCGACCCGGAAGCCCCCCTGCAAATGTTGGTCTCCTCAATCGATTATAATGATTATGTCGGCAGAATTGCTGTCGGCAGGATACAGCGTGGCACGGTGAAAGTCGGACAGCCCGTCACGGTCGTCAACGATAACCACCCCGAAAAGCACGTACAGGCGAAAATCGTCTCCTTGGCGCAGATGCAGGGGCTTTCACAGGTGAATACGGAAACGGCTATGGTAGGCGATATTGTGATTCTGAGCGGTATTCCGGATATTACGATTGGTGATACAGTCTGCGCACAGGAAGCCCCGGCGGCACTGCCTTTCACACATATCAGCGAACCGACCATGGAAATGACCTTTTCCGTGAATGATTCGCCCTTTGCCGGACGGGAGGGGAAATTTGTGACTTCCCGGCAGCTTCGGGAACGCCTGATGCGGGAACTGCTGAAAGATGTCTCCCTGCGTGTGACGGAGACCGACAGCACGGATGCTTTCAGCGTAGCAGGACGGGGCGAAATGCACCTGTCTATCTTAGTCGAGACCATGCGCCGGGAGGGGTATGAGCTTTCCGTTTCCACGCCCCGTGTGCTGTACAAGACCATTAACGGCAAACTCTGTGAACCGCAGGAACGGCTTATTGTGGACGTTCCGGAAGAATGCGTGGGCGTTGTCATGGAAAAAATGGGCACCCGCAAAGGCGAATTGCAGTCCATGCAGCCGCAGGGCAGCCGCACCCGTCTGGAATTTCTCATCCCGTCCAGAGGGCTGTTCGGGTACAAGAGCGAGTTCCTCACGAATACCCGTGGGGAGGGTATCATGAGCAGTGTGTTTGACAGCTATGTGCCGTATAAGGGCGATATTCCGAGGAGAAGCACGGGTTCGCTCATCTGTCATGAAAGCGGGGAAGCGGTGACCTACGGGCTGTACAATGCGCAGGAGCGGGGTACACTGTTCATCGGCGCAGGGGTGCAGGTCTATGAGGGCATGGTCGTTGGCGTTTCCCCGAAAGCGGAGGATTTAGTCGTGAACGTCTGCAAACGCAAGCACCTGACCAACACCAGAGCGAGCGGCAGTGACGATGCGCTCCGCCTTGTACCGCCGAGGGTGATGAGCTTAGAAGACTGTCTGGAATTTTTAGCCGATGATGAACTGCTTGAAGTCACCCCCAAAAACCTCCGCATCCGCAAGCGGGTACTTGACAATGTACAGCGGGCGAAGATGAGGGGGAAAAAAGCATAATTCAAGTTGAAAGTGCAATTCAGGTAGATGCGGTCGGTAAAATCGACCCCACAGGGGCGCAGGGGTATGAACCAGATTCACACCCTTCCGGCAGGCTGCCGGCTCCGTGGTGCCTCCCAATGCCGCCTGACGGCGGCAAAGGTCGGCTTGCTCGGTTGGTAGTGCAGTTTAGGGGGCATACACTGTGGCGTATGGTATACGTCATCATCACACGCCTGTTTTGGCTATTTATAGCCAATCATACGCCCATACGCCTAAAAAGCAAGTTGTCCTTATATTTCTGCCACACGTGTAGTACGCACCCTGCACACAGCTTACCACGCACCCTAAATGGCTTAATATAGCCAAATACACACCCACACACCTTTTTTCTTTGTTGCTATATATATATTATATAATTATATATGTATCTTTCATTTTTTCTTACAAAATATGACTTTTAACGTTTTGGAAAAACTGAATACTGTTTTGTATTCCGTCAAAGGGTGTCCATCAGAGTTACACCCTTTTTGTTATTGTAAAACTGTCATTTCAGCAGTTTTATATTTTTTTCATTCTATATTATCATAGAATTACAGATATTGTATTGGATTTCCAAGACTGGGAAAGTATGGTATAATATATATATAATAGCAACAAAGAAAAAAGGCGTGTAGGTGTGTAAAGCCTATACATAGCCAAAACAAGCGTGTACGGATGGTGTGCCAAGGGTGTGCGCTACACGTATAGTATACTATATAAGGACAACCTGCTTTTTAGGCGTATGGGCGTATGAATGGCTATAAATAGCCAAAACAGGCGTATAGCAATGACGTATACCATACGCCGGGGCGCATATTGTGGTACCTCCCCGCATAAACTGTACCAACAGTGAAGCAAGGAGGTACCCGAATGGAAATGAAAACCAACCGTGCGGTCATCACCGCCGCCGAACCGACCGGAAGCATTCTACAGGAACAGGGCGTGGAACTGGATTACGTCCTGCCTGACTATTACCCGGATGTCTGTAAGCTCATCAAGTGCTTCATCACGCCCACCGTCCTCAATAAAGCCATTAACGGCGACCGGCTTTCCTACGAATTGCGGGCAGATGTGCGCATCCTCTATTGCAGCGAGGATTCCCACATCCTGCAATGTGTCACACAGTCCCTGCACTTTTCCCGCACAGCCGAACTGCCCGCCGGGGAGAACATGACCGCCGAGATCTGCCCGGTGACGGATTATGTCAATTGCCGTGCCGTAAGCCGCCGGCGTTTGGACGTGCGAGGGGCAGTGACCGTCCGCATCAAGACAAGCGCTGTCCGGCAGCAGGAAGCGCTTTCCGATATTTTTGAAAAGACCATGCAGCTCCGGCGCATTCCGGTGCAGTACCCGGCAAAACGCCTGCAATGCGTGCAGAGCATTCTCCTCAGCGAGGAACTGGAACTTGGCGCATCCAAGCCGCCTGTGCTGCATATTGTCCGCTGTGATGCCCGACCCGTGGAGCAGAGCCAGAAATTCGTCTCCGGGAAGCTCATGCTACAGGGCAGCCTGCAAATACAGCTCCTCTACGCCTGTGAAAAGGACGGAGACGGCAGCTTAGAGCCAATGTCGTTCCGCATCCCCTACAGCCAGCTGTTAGAACCGGAAGGACTGGAAGAACAGGATGTCTGCCGGGTACACTGTACCGTCCTTTCCTGCGACCTGAAACCCGTGACCGATGCGGGCGGTGCAGTGCGTTTACTGCGCTGTGAAGCGGAACTGCGTGCCGAATGTTCGGCGGTGCGGACGGCTTCGGAATCGCTGCTGTGCGATGCCTTTTCGACCGAACACCCCTGCACCTGCCGGAGCATGGAACTGCTGACCTGCGGCACACCGCTGCCCTTTTCGGAAATGCTCGTGTGCAATACAAAGCTCCCCTGCACGGACGGCGAACTGGACTGCGTTTACGATGCATGGTGCGAGGTGAAGAACCTCACCACCGCCACGGAAGCAGCGGAAATCTGCATCAGCGGGATGCTCTGCTGTTATGTGCTTGTCCGGGAAAGCTCCGGGATGCCCCGCCTGCTCGAAAAGGAAGAACCCTTTGAGCACCGTTTTACCTGTGCGGAACTGGGGGAGCAGGATATTCTCGAAACGGATGCCTTTGCCGAAAACTGTACCTACAACCTGTCCGGTGCAGCGGAAGTCTCCCTGAAAGCCGAACTGCGCATGGAGGGGACGGTCACACACTGCCAGCCCGTACAGGTGCTCTCCGATGTGGAAGTACAGACGGAAACGACCCACCCACGGGATTTTGCTCTGAAACTGTATTTCGGCAGAGCGGACGAGGCAGTCTGGGACATTGCCAAACGCTGCCACACCTGCATGGAAGCCATTATGGAGGAAAACGACCTGACACAGGACACCCTGCCGGGCGATGGTATGCTGCTCATTCCCATTGTTGCAGAAGGAGGCTGTTATGAAGGACATTTACAGTGACATTGCCCTGCGCACGGGCGGGGATATTTACATCGGCGTGGTGGGTCCCGTCCGCACGGGGAAATCCACCCTCATCAAGCGTTTCATGGAAGCCCTCGTCATCCCGAATATTGAAAGCGGCTTCAAGAAAGAACGTGCCGTGGACGAACTGCCGCAATCCGCTGCCGGAAAGACGATCATGACGACCGAGCCGAAATTCATCCCCGAAGAAGCCGTTCCGGTGCATTTGGCGGACGGCGCACAGTTCCGGGCAAGGATGATCGACTGCGTGGGCTATATCGTGCCGAGCGCTTTGGGGTACATCGAAAACGAAATGCCCCGCATGGTCATGACACCATGGTTTGACGAGGAAATTCCGTTCAATATGGCAGCGGAGATCGGCACACAGAAAGTCATCACCGAACACGCAACCATCGGGCTTGTGGTGACGACAGACGGGAGCATTTCGGACATTCCCCGGGAGGAATATGCCGAATGTGAGGAGCGTGTTATCCGGGAATTGCAGGCACTGGGCAAGCCCTTTGTGGTACTGCTGAACTGCACCGACCCGACCTCCGAGGCTGCCCGGACACTTGCCGCACAAATGGCAGAAAGCTACGGCACGAGTGTTCTCCCGGTGAGCTGCCCGGAACTGACGGAGGAGGACATCCGGGACATCCTCACAGCGCTGCTTTACGCATTCCCGATCCGGGAAGTGAATTTCGCCATGCCGGGCTGGATCTCCATGCTCGAAAAGGGACACCCCGTCAAGCAGGAAGTGTTCAACGCCATCCGGGAAGCCGCACAGGGGCTGCACAGCGTGAAAGATGCCGCCGGACTGGCTGCCCCAATCTGCCAATGCCGCTATGTTACCCGTGCAGAATCGGCAGAGATCGACTTGGGTTCAGGGACGGTGACGATTTCCGTCATGTTGGACGGGGCGCTGTTTTTTCAGATACTCAGCGAGGCGACGGGGCTGGAGATACGGGACGAGGGCGGTTTACTGGAAATTCTGCGGGAATTGTGCGAGGTGAAGAAGCACTACGCCCGCCTTGAACCTGCCCTCCGGGAAGTGGAAGCGACCGGCTATGGCATCGTCCTGCCGACCATGGATGAACTCAGCTTGGAAGAGCCGGAAATTATCCGGCAGGGCGGCAAGTACGGTGTCCGCCTGAAAGCCTCTGCCCCGTCCATCCACCTGATGAAAGCCGGTATCACGACCACGGTAAGCCCGATTGTCGGCACGGAGAAGCAGAGTGAAGAACTGGTGATGTACCTGTTGCAGGGCTTTGAGGAAGACCCGGCACGCATCTGGGAGTCCAATATTTTCGGGAAGTCGCTGCATGAGTTAGTCAACGAGGGACTGCACAGCAAGCTCTACAAAATGCCCGTAGAAGCCCGCATGAAAATTCAGGAGACCCTCGAACGTGTCATCAACGAGGGATGCAGCGGGCTGATCTGCTTTATCCTTTGAGCAACAAACAACAAAAGGGACACTTGCGAAAAAGTGCCCCTTTTTTTCTGTTACAGCTCTCTCAGCTCTGCGCCAAGTTTGGTCAGTGCCTTGAGCACACGTTTCATGGCAGCATCTGCCTGTTCGTTGGTCATGGTCTCTTCGGCATTGCGCATCACGATTTTATAAGATACGCTCTTCTTCCCGGCTGCGATCTGTTCGCCCCGGTACACGTCGAACAGCTCCACCTTTTCGAGCGAACGCCCGACCGCTTCCCGAATGGCAGCTTCCAGTCCGGCAACCGGCATCTCCTCATCACACACAAGGCTCAGGTCACGGGTCATTGCCGGGAATTTCGGCAGCGGCTTGTAGGTGATCTCGTCCGTGGAGACCGCAAATACTGCCGGCACATCGAGCTTTGCCGCATAGCAGCGCACCCCGATGCCGTAAGTCTCCTGCACGACCGGATGAATCTCCCCGAAGATACCGAGCGCCGTATCACCGCTCCATACCACGGCACTTCTGCCCGGGTGGAAAGCGTATTTTTCATCATAGGGGCAGTCCTCTCCGCACCGGGTAAAGCGCACATCCGGCACACCAAGCTTGCCGAGCAGCACTTCGATCATTCCCTTGAGCGTGAAGAAGTCGCATCCGCCGCCGTACATTCCCACCGTCAGGCGGTGCGGTTCGGCAGGGAGCTTGTCCGCTTCGGTCGGCAGATATTCCTTGCCAAGCTCAAACAGCCACGCCTGTGCGTTGCGGTGGTTGTAATTCCCGGCAAGAATTTCGAGCATCCCCGGCAGCGTGGTCGTCTGCATGACACTGGTGTCCTCCCCGAGCGGATTGCGTATCGTGACGGTGTTCCGCAGGGCAGAATCTTCCGGGAGTCGAATTTTGTCGAACCACTTCGGGGAGATGAACGAGTAAGTCAGAATGCCGCTGCACCCCATGCCTGCCATGGTCTGTTCAATGGTGCGCAGGCATTTCTGTTCAGGGGTGAGTCTGCCGTCTGCCAAGCCCTGCATTGCGGTGGATGGGATGTTATTGTAGCCGTAAATGCGTGCAACTTCCTCTGCAATATCTGCCGGGCGTTCCAAGTCGATACGGAACGAGGGGGCAATGCACTCCCCATTTTCTACACGGATAGAAAGGCTTTCGAGATAGCGCCGCATATCCTGTTCCGGAATGTCCGTCCCCAAAAATCCATTGATCCATGCCGGGTCGAACGGAATGCGGTTCGGGGTCGGGTCGGCATAGTTGCAGTCGATGACCGTACCCACGGGTTCACCTGCGCCTAATTCTTCCACGAGGGAGAAAGCACGTTTCAGGGTGGTGAGCATGGAGGTTTCATCCAGACCCTTTTCATACCGGGCAGAAGCATCCGTGCGCATACCGAGCTTCTTCGCCGTGCGCCGCACCTGTACCGGCTCAAAGTAGGCAGACTCAAACACCACGTCCACGGTATCGTCCATGATACCGCTGTATTCGCCGCCCATGATACCGGCAACGGCAATGGGCTTTTCGGCATCGGCGATGATGAGCATCTCCTCTGAAAGGCTGCGTTCTACGCCGTCCAGCGTGGTGATCGTCTCCCCGGCTCTCGCATTGCGGACACAGATCTTACCGCCCTTGACAAAGCGTAAATCAAAAGCGTGCATGGGCTGTCCGTATTCGAGCATGACATAATTGGTAATATCCACCAAATTATTGATCGGGCGCACACCGCTTGCCCGGAGACGTTCCCGCAGCCAACGGGGCGAGGGCTGAATTTTCACGTTCCGCACAAGCCCGGCAACGTAGTGGGAGCATTTTTCCCTGTTCTGTATTTCGACCTGTAAGGTCTGGTGGATGTCCTCGTCCGAACCCGTGAAAGCCGGTTCTGCCACGTGCAGCGGCACATCAAAGGTCGCAGCGGCTTCCCTTGCCAGACCAATTACGGACAGGCAGTCGGGGCGGTTCGAGGTGATCTCAAATTCCACGGAAACGTCATCCACGCCCAGTGCGGAGGCAATATCCTGCCCCGGTACGCAGTCCTCCTCGATAACAAACACAGCATCCGGATCGGCATACGGGAAATCATGCACCGTCAGCCCCAAAGTCGCCAGCCCGCAGAACATCCCGTCACTCTGCACGCCACGGACTTTTGCCTTCTTGATCGTCATGGACTCGCTGCCCTCGTGAACGGTCGTGCCGGGGGTCGCCACGGGAACCAGATCACCGGGCTTGACGTTTTTCGCATTGGTGACGATCTGCACGGGGGCTGCGCCGCCCATGTCCACCTGACACACGAAAAGCGCATCGGCATTCTCGTGCGGCTGCTTCTCTAAAATTTTCCCGACCACGATCCCCTGCAGGGCATCCGCCTCACAGGTGAACGCTTCCACTTTTGAACCGCTCATGGTCATAGCGGCGCAGAATTCTTTCGGTGTGACATGGGTGTCCACATAGTCCGAAAGCCATCTCAATGATAAATTCATAGGTATTCCCTCCTGAAAATTGTAATACTATTCTATCGGTGTCTGCGGGGCGATCAGCTCCAAAAACCCGAACACGACGAGATACTTGATACTGTTTCGTATACAGTTTCTTCTGCTCACCGTCAGTAAATGCCTTGTGCGCACCGCAGCACCTCCCTGTCATGTGTATTTGCTGCCTTAATAATATGTCGACTCGGCAGTTTCATATTTGTTGTATTTTTCTTTTTTGCTTTCCAATTTTTCCCGAAACAAGATATGGAGCGCCTCTGTTTTCCTTTTCTCCCACTGCTTGTTGAATTCCGACAGCGAGAGGATGAAGACGTGCATCTGTTTCAGGGCGATATAGTTCTTGTAACCGTCCTTTTCCTGAAGAACGGCGTAGTTCCGGCTCTTTCCCAGCGGAACCCCGTAAGACCACTGTTCCGTCTCCCTAAGCGGGATCAGGATGCGCTCCTGCTTCACATAAAGATACTTGCGCAGCAGATAGAGTTTCCCGTATACCGGTTCTGTGAGGGAAATTTCTTCCTGCAAGGCAAAGAGGTCGTCCGCACTCAGGTCTTTTAGACGTTCTTCCCGCTTTTGGTACAGCTTTGCAGCGGTCTGCATCTGTGCCACGGTCACAAAGACAAAGAGCAGGAACAGCCCCACGCAAATGGCAAAGAGCAGCATATTCACCCAAGGGGTCTCCTTTCCGTCCGTGCCGGCATACATCGCACACATCCCCGAAAACCCGAACACCACGATCAGTCCGAAGATCACTTTCGTTGCCATGGACAGCCGGAATTTCCATTTCTGTGGGGCAAGCTGCCGGTAGAGGGAGCTTCCCATTTTTTCGTCATCCTGCATCTGCATCTGCTCCTTTCCGCAGCAGGTATGCCTTTTTCCGTTCCTGCAGCATCTCATTAAAATGTGCATAGTCCCTGCAAAAGGCACGGTATTGCTTCACTTTCACGTACTGCGCCACACTGCCGTCCTGCCGTATCACGGCGACTTTGGGTTCATACTGGAGCGGAAAGACCCGGATCTCGGAAAATTCCGGATACCCGATCAGCAAGCCTGCCTCCGGTGCGCAGATGTAGTCTGTCAGCAGATAGAACGTCCCGAAATAGCACACCGCCTGTCCGATCTCCTGTTCGAGGGCGGCAAGCTGCTCTTGGGTAAGCCCCGACAGTTTCTGCTGCCTTGTGTCAAACTCGTCCTTTGCCTGCCGGAACATAATCGGAGCAGCCGGGATGCCGATGGCAAGGAACAGCCCTGCACCGGCAAACAGCGGCAGTACGCCCACTACCGTGATACTGTGCGTACACAGCCCGTAACAGCTCATGCCAAGGAAGAGCCCCGGCATGATCACAGACAGACAAAGTATTTTCAGGGAAGCACGCAGCATATGCGTGCGCTGCGGGGCGAGCTGCCGGGCAAGTCTCTCCCCCGGTGACCGTTCCGCATTGCTTCGTGTGTGTTTCATGATGCGCTCCTGTTCCGTGCGGAGACCGCTTTCTGCTGCAAAGCGGTCTGGAATTGCTTTTCATCGAACGCTTCCAGTTTTTGTATCATCGTCTTGTAACGCCTGTGTCCGCAGTGAAACACAAGCTGCACATCCGTTGTGACATTTCCGATACCGTGCCATGACTTCACGCTGATCTTTTCAAGCTTTGCATACGGCACGAGCAGAAAATACTGCGGTGCGAACACATAGTCCTCCAGCAGATAGACCGAACCGCCCCATGCCTTTGCCATGCCAAGCTGTACGTCCAGCTCGCTGCCCAGTGTCTGCAATTGCCGCACCAGAGCAGCACATTTCACACTGAGATACACCACCCTGACGAGCCAGACACCAACAAGGAACAGCAGCACTTTCAGCCATGCCATCATGCCCTGTCTGTCCCACAGAGCGAACATCATACATCCCGTTGCGATCATGATCAGCGCAGGGATCCACAGACCACGCAGCACCCGGTAGAGCAGCCCTTTCTGACACAGGGCAATGCAGAGTTCCTCATCAAAGCGTATCATTGTCCATTTTCTCCCCCGTGTGCAGCGCAGCCGCATGTTGTTTGCGGGCATCCAGTTCCTCGATGAAGTCATCCAGATGCTGAAGATATTTTTTCCACTGGACGATATTGACCTTATACTGACAGCCGTCCGGCTCGCTGATATCGACCCATGCACTGTCCGGCAAACCGTTCGTGCTGTGGCGGACAGTCTGCCACAGCTGGATCTTGTCATAGGGGAGCAGCAGCCTTTCCTTCGGGACGTAGAGATAGTCCTGCAACAGGTAAAAGGTCTTGAACCGCTTTTCGGCGAGCGAGATCTCGTCTTCGAGACGTTCAAAATCGGCATCGGTCAATCCGGCAATATGTGCGGCACGGTGGGCAGCACGCTGCCGGCTGCGCTTCATGCTCCTGCGCTCCGCCCAGATCAGCGCAGCGCTCACACCGATCGCCAGTACCACCATGAACGTCATGCCGCCCCGGTCGCCGTCCTCGTACATCGCATAAGCGCCCAACAGACAGAGCAGCACGAGCAGCACCACGAAGAAGCCCGCTATCGCAGGACCCATGCGCTCCGAAAATTTCCGGGAAGAAAGATGCTTTTGCAGCCGGTTCATCGGAACTGCTCCAGAAAACGCATATCGTTCTCGAACAGCAGCCGCATATCGGAGATGTTATACCGCCGCATTGCCACACGCTCCAACCCAAGCCCGAACGCAAACCCGGAGTACACGCTGCTGTCAATGCCGCAGCCCTCCAGTACTTTCGGGTGAACCATGCCTGCACCGAGCAGCTCGATATAGCCCTCGCCTTTGCAGACCCGGCAGCCTTTCCCGTGACAGCTAAAGCACATCACATCCACTTCCGCAGACGGTTCGGTGAACGGGAAATGGTGCGGTCTCAGGCGGATCTTGCAGTCCTCGCCGTACAGCCGCTTCATGAGCAGTTCGAGCGTACCCTTGAGGTCTGCCATGGTGATACCCTTGTCCACCACAAGCCCCTCGATCTGGTGGAACAGCGGCGAATGTGTCGCATCCACGGCATCGGAACGGTACACCCGCCCGGGAGAAATAATGCGGATCGGCGGCTTCTGGTGTTCCATGACGTGTACCTGCACCGAAGAAGTCTGCGTGCGCAGCAGGATCTGATCCGTAATGTAGAACGTGTCCTGCGTATCCCGTGCAGGATGGTCGGGGGGGAGGTTCAGCGCCTCAAAGTTGTAGTAGTCGTACTCCACTTCCGGACCGTCCGCAACGGAAAAGCCCATGCCGAGGAAGATCTCCCTGATCTCGTTCTCCACGGTTTGCAGGGGGTGCAGTCTGCCGACAGGGGGCTTTGTGCCGGGCATGGTCACATCGACCGTTTCGGCAGCCATGCGGGCATTCTGTGCGGCATTGCGGAGGGCTTCGGTCTTTTCGGAAAGCAAAGTCTCGATGTCGGAGCGGATCGTATTGGCAAGCTGCCCCATTTTCGGGCGTTCCTCTGCGGAGAGTTTCCCCATCTGCTTGAGGATACCGGAGAGTTCGCTCTTCTTGCCAAGCACCCGGACACGCAGTTCTTCGAGTGCTTTCAGGTCGGCGGCAGCGGAAATGGCTTCCTTTGCCTTTTCTTCGATTTGTCTGAGTTGTTCTTTCATGTTCTCACCTCATATGGAATTAAATAAAAATACGGCTCACCCAAACGGGACAAGCCGTACTTGTTCTACCACCCATTGGACGGGAGCTAACACCCCTTTGTCCTTAATGCGGACAGGACATCGCCGCTTACCACCCCGCAGGGCTTCGGCTGCGCCACTCGTGAGTGAATTTCACCGCCCTGTCCTGCGGCACACTTTCAGCAAGCATGTACCTCTCTGGAGCAGGGGAACGGGCAGCTACTCTCTCAGTCATCATGTTATCTTCTTCTATTATACCGCAAACGGAATGAAAAAGCAAGTCTTTTTTCTCAAAGAGCAGAACCCCCCACACCGGAAGATGTGAGGGGCAGCTGTCAGCCTGCATTGGCTGCGTTATTTGCATTTTCCTGCGTGTAGACTTTCAATTGCTTCTTACGCATCGTGACCTGTTCATTCTTCGGGAACAGTGTCAGCTGATTATCTGTAAGATAGATCCACGTTTCCGTACCGCTTTCCGCTTTCAGTGTCACACGGTAGACATTGTCTGTATCCCGTGCGCTGACAGCTGTGACTTCCGTCACTGTATAAGTTACCTCCTGATTCTGATCCATGCCATACCCGGCTGCCAGACCGCCCAGTCCGACCGCCAGCAGAATGATACCCACAATGACCTTACTCATGCCGCTGTGGTTGATCAGAAACATTGCCCCCAGTACGCCCAGCAGTCCACCTGCTATCATGATACCAATACCTAATGTCATACAGACCGCCTCCTTAATGGTTTCCGGGCTGATGCCCTTATGATTAGTATAGCACATTTTTTCTGCCGTGTCAAGGAATTTTCTGAAAGCAGCCTTCCGGACAGAAAGATACACACGCAGCCAGAACTGCATAGAACCGGGCGAAATGGTTACAATAAAGTTACAACCCGGCAAACCCCTTGACAAATACCCTATGGGGGTATATAATAGAACTACAGAATACCCTATGGGGGTATACAGGAGGGTTTCCTATGGAAGAAAAAAATTGCTGCTGCGAAAAGCACACAGACCGCTCTGAAACAGAACGGAGAAGCCTCATCAACCGCCTGAACCGTCTGGAGGGACAGATCCGGGGCATCCGGGGCATGGTCGAACGTAATGCCTACTGCACGGATATTCTGGTGCAGAGTGCAGCAGTTTCGGCAGCGGTGAATGCTTTTAATAAAGAACTGCTTGCCTGTCACATCCGTGGCTGCGTGGCAAGGGACATCCGGGAGGGCAAGGATGAAGTCATTGACGAACTCGTCACCGTGCTGCAACGGCTGATGAAATAGCCTTGCGGAAAGGAGCGTCTATGGAACAATATATCGTCACCGGAATGAGCTGTGCAGCGTGCAGCGCACGGGTGGAAAAGGCAGTCTCCAGTGTGCCGGACGTGACCGCCTGCTCCGTGAATCTGCTCACCGGAACATTGGGTGTCGAGGGTACGGCTGCCCCCGATGCCATCATGCACGCCGTCCGGGAAGCCGGCTACGGCATTTCCCCGAAGACCGACACCAAAGCCCCGCCCGATGAGACACAGCGCACCGTGAAAGCCCTTGCGCACCGTCTGGTGACATCGCTGCTTTTTTTAGCGGTGCTGATGTATATTTCCATGGGGCATACCATGTGGGGCTGGTATCTGCCGCCGTTTCTTGCCGAAAATCACCTGCTGCTCGGCATGGCGGAACTGGTCCTCACGGCTGCCGTCATGGTCGTCAACCGGAAATTCTTCATCAGCGGCACGAAAAGCCTGCTGCACCTTGCCCCCAATATGGATGCGCTTGTCTCGCTCGGGGCAGCGGCATCGTTCCTGTACAGCACGGCAGTGCTGATCGGCATGGCATCCGGCAAAGCAGAACACGGGCTGCATGATCTGTACTTCGAGTCCGCTGCCATGATTTTGACCTTGATCACTCTCGGAAAATTGCTCGAAGCCCGTTCCAAGGGCAAAACGACCGATGCCTTGCGGGGGCTGATGCAGCTTGCACCGCCGACAGCAGTCTTGCTTCAGGACGGGCAGGAACGCACCGTTCCCGTGGAAGAAGTCGCCGTGGGGGATGTGTTCGCCGTCCGTCCGGGTGAAACCGTACCGATCGACGGTATCGTGACGGAGGGCATCAGTGCTGTCAATGAAGCCGCCCTCACCGGAGAAAGCATTCCTGCCGACAAGACTGCCGGGTGTACCGTTTCTGCCGGAACGCTCAACCTTTCCGGCTACCTGAAATGCACAGCGACCCGTGTCGGGCAGGATACGACCCTGAACCAGATCATCCAAATGGTGAGCGATGCCGCAGCCACCAAAGCCCCCATTGCCAAACTTGCCGACCGTGTTTCAGGCGTGTTCGTGCCGACCGTCATCGGCATTGCGGCGGTGACATTTTTCGTGTGGATGCTTTTGGGTGTGCCGGTCGGGACGGCACTGACCCATGCTGTCGCTGTGCTTGTGATCAGCTGTCCGTGCGCACTGGGGCTTGCAACGCCCGTTGCGATCATGGTCGGCAGCGGTGTCGGTGCGAAGAACGGCATTCTGTTCAAGACGGCAGCATCTCTTGAGGAGACCGGAAAAGTCTGCGTCGTCGCACTCGACAAGACCGGAACGCTGACCGCCGGAATGCCTGAAATTACGGACATTCTGCCGTCTGAGAATGTTCCGGAAAACGACCTGCTCCGCCTTGCGGCATCCTTGGAGCAGCACAGCGAACATCCGCTTGCCCGTGCTGTGATGCGGAAAGCGGAAACTGCCGTGCAGCCGGATGCGGTGACGGAATTTCAGGCACTGCCGGGCAGCGGTGTGCGTGCCGTGCACAGCGGTAAGGAATTACTGGGCGGCAGTGTGGCATTTTTGCAGGAGAAGCTCCCCATTCCGGCAGAACTCCTCCGGCAAGCGGAAATATTAGCACAGGCGGGCAAGACCCCCCTGCTGTTTGCGGAGGACGGGCAGCTTGCCGGAATGCTTGCCGCTGCGGATGTCCTCAAGCCCGACAGTGCCGAAGCTGTCCGCACGATGCGGCATATGGGCTTGCACGTGGTGATGCTGACCGGTGACAACGAACGCACAGCACAGGCAGTCGGGAAACAGGCAGGCGTGGACGAGGTGATCGCCGGGGTGCTGCCGCAGGAAAAGGAAGCCGTCATCCGCCGCCTGAAAGAAAAGGGCAGGACAGCCATGGTAGGCGACGGCATCAACGATGCCCCTGCCCTGACGAGTGCAGACACGGGCATTGCCATCGGGGCAGGGACGGACGTTGCCATGGATGCAGCCGATGTGGTGCTGATGAACAGCCGGCTTTCAGATGTTCCGGCAGCGATCCGATTGAGCCGGGCAGTGCTGCGGAATATCCGGGAGAACCTGTTCTGGGCGTTTTTGTACAATGTGCTGGGCATTCCGCTGGCGGCAGGCTTGCTGATCCCGGTATTTCACATCAGCCTGACACCCATGTTTGGTGCGGCGGCAATGAGCCTGTCCAGTTTCTGCGTGGTGACAAATGCACTCCGGCTGAACTGGTTCAAGGTGGAACGCCCTGCACAGCAGCCAGCGGAAAGCAAGCGGAAGGAGGTGAATGCCATGCAGACAACGTTACAGATCAAGGGCATGATGTGCCCCCACTGTGAAGCGACCGTAAAACAGGCGCTCGAAGCCGTTCCGGGCGTGACCGGTGCAGAAGTCAGCCACGAAGCGGGAACAGCCGTCATCACCATGGAAACTGCCGTGGATGCCGCTGTCCTGAAACAGACCGTGGAAGCCAAAGGCTATGAGGTAGTCGGTTAAAACAGCATCCCTGAAGCAGCAAGCAACACTGTTTCAGGGATTTTGTCTTATTTGCTTTTGAATGGGAAGAAAAAGACCATGGATTTGTTCATGTCGCTACTTGACATTGCCGGTCGAAAATGCTATAATTATAAAATAAGGATGGATCTATCCGAATGAACAAATGAACAAAGGAAAAGAGGTAAATTGCATGAACAGAGATAAGAAACGCAGTGCCGGCAGAATTGCCGCCGGGGTATTCGCTGTACAGATGGTCCTGCAGGGCGTGCTGACACTGCCCGTACAGGCAGATGAACTGACAGCGCCGCCGCTGCCGACAGATGCAACCGTAAGTGATACAACGGAAACCACAGAGCCGGCAACAGAGCCTTCTGAGCCTTCTGCTACAGAGCCGGAAGCGCAGGACCCCACAGAACCCGAAACAGAGGCAGCTACTGAACCGGAAACCGAAGCAACCACAGAGCAGGTCACTGTAACCACAGATGCTTCCGAGGTGCAGGCAGAAGCCGATGCCCTGAGTATTTCCGGCGGGACACAGGTGCCTTCTACCCTGACACAGGGGAAAACGGTCGCTGTCAAGGGGACAGTCTCTTCCGCTTCTACCGTCATCTCCTCATTGGTTGTCGGCATTTACAACAGCAGCGGACAGATGATCATGGGCAAGACTGCCGAACCGAATGCCATGACCTATGACCTGAGCCAGCTTGACAGTGCGCTTGCTTTTGACAAGCTCACAGCCGGCAGTTATACATATAAGGTAACAGCATCCAACAACAGCCATGCCGGTTCGGTTCTGGTCAGCCAGAATTTCACCGTGACCGCTTCCGGAACGGGCAGCAGCACACAAAGCGGGGATGTCCTGAGCATCACCAACCCCTCCACAGTACCGGATACCCTCAAAAAGGGAGAAGCTTTCTCTGTACGTGGTATTGTTGCTTCCGCTTCCTCGGATATTACCGCACTGACGGTCGGGGTGTATGACGAAAACGGCAAATTCGTGACCGGCAAGACCATTGCCCCCAATGTAAAGTCCTATGACCTGCAGCGTCTGGACTCCTATGTTGCTTTCAATACGCTTTCGGCAGGTACGTATACGTATGCTGTCATCGCAAGCAATGCAGCCAATACCAATTATGCCATTGTCAATAAGCGTTTCACCGTAACGGATAACGGGGAAGCCGCTTCTGACGGGCTGTCCATTTCCGGCGCAACGGAAGTTCCTGCTACCCTGAAACAGGGCGAAAGCTTCAGCATCCAGGGCATTGTGACTTCCGGTTCTTCCAATATGACCGCACTGACGGCAGGTGTCTACGATGCCAACGGCAAATTCGTGACCGGCAAGACCATTGCCCCCAAGGCAACGACCTATGACCTGAGCCAGTTAGACCAGTATATCAGCTTCAACAAGCTCCCGGCAGGGTCTTATACCTTTGCAGTCATCGCCTCCAATGCATCCCTGACGAACAAGGCACTTGTCAATAAGAAATTCACCATCACAGGCGCAGGGGAGAATGACGACACCCTGAGCATTTCCGGCGCAAACGATATGCCCTCAACGCTTGCCAAAGGGCAGGTAGTCCGTGTGACCGGTGTTGTCACCTCGTCCAGCTCCACAATTACAGCCCTGACAGCCGGTGTCTACAGTAAGGACGGCAAATTCGTGACCGGCAGAACCATTGCACCGAACACCAAGTCCTATGACCTGAAAAATCTGGATAATTACATCAGTTTCGGCACGCTCGAAGAGGGCGAATATGTTTTCGCTGTCATTGCGACCAATGCTTCCAACAGCAATTATGCCCTCGTGAACAAGGCATTCACCGTTGGCACTTCTTCTGACACACCCACCGAAAACCCGACCGACCCGCCGGCTGAAAACCCACCCGACCCGCCGGCTGCCACAGAGGACAAGCTCACGCTCACAGGCGGAACAGCCGTTCCGGATACTTTAGCTGTCGGAAAAGCGCTGAATGTCCGGGGTGTTGTCACTTCCGCCAATTCCGCCATCAGCTCCCTGACCGTGGGCGTATATGATGCGAATAACAAGCTCATCACCGGCAGAACGGCTTCCCCCAATGTCAAGAGCTATGACCTGAAACAGCTCGACAATTATGTAGAATTTAACAAGCTCCCGGCAGGGAAATATGTCTATGCCGTTACCGCTTCCAATGCTGCCAATACCAGTGTGAAGCTCTATGAAAAGGCATTTACCGTGGGTTCGGGGACGACACAGCAGCCCTCTGCGGAGGATAAGCTGTCTATCACAGGCGGCATGACCGTTCCGGCAACACTGCCTGTCGGCAAGGCACTCAACGTGACCGGCGTTGTCACTTCCGAAAGCTCCAATATGACGGCACTGACGGCAGGGGTCTATGACAAGGCAGGCAAGTTTGTGACCGGCAAGACCATTAACCCCAATGCCAAGTCCTATGACCTGAAAAAGCTCGACAACGATGTAGCATTCAGCAAGCTGCCGGCAGGGGAATATGTCTATGCCGTTATCGCTTCCAATGCTGCCAATACGAATTTCGCCCTTGTCAATCAGACATTTACCGTAGGTGACGGCACGGGTACAGGCACGACCACGCCAAGCACCAATGACAAGCTGACGATCACAGGCGGCACATCCGTACCGAACAATCTCGCTAAGGGCAAGGCACTTTCCGTCAAGGGTGTTGTCACCTCGGCAAGCTCCAATATCACTTCCCTGACCGTGGGCGTATATGACAGCGCAGGGAAATTCGTGACCGGAAAGACCATTGCCCCGAATGCCAAGACCTACGACACCCACAAGCTTGATGCTTATGTGGAATTCAACAAGCTGCCGGAGGGCAAGTATGTCTATGCCGTCATTGCGACCAATGCCGCAAACAGCAATTATGCCATCGTGAACCAGACGTTCTCGGTCGGTGATACATCCGTAACGACCCCCTCTGCGGACGATAAGCTCTCCATTTCCGGCGGCACGACCGTTCCCACACAGCTTGCCAAGGGTAAGGCTGTCAGCGTGCGTGGTGTCGTCACCTCGGCAAATTCCGTGATGACTTCCCTGACCGTAGGCGTTTACGACAGTGCGGGCAAGTTCGTGACCGGCAAGACCATCGACCCGAAGGCAAAGAACTATGACCTGAAACATCTTGATGCCTATGTCGAATTTAACAAGCTGACAGACGGTACTTATGTCTACGCTGTCATTGCGACCAATGCAGCGAACAGCAATTATGCGCTCGTGAACCAGAGCTTTACAGTCGGCAACGGCGGCAATACAGGCACAACGACCCCAAGCACAGACGACAAGCTGACGATCTCCGGCGGAACGACCGTTCCGGAAAATCTTGCCAAGGGCAAGGCTGTCAGCGTGACGGGTACCGTCACTTCGGCAAGTTCCGCAATGACTTCCCTGACCGTAGGTGTGTATGACAGCGCAGGCAAGTTCGTGACCGGAAAGACGATCAACCCCAATGCGAAGTCCTACGATCTGCACAAACTCGATGCCTATGTCGAATTTAATAAGCTCCCGGAGGGCAAGTATGTCTATGCCGTCATTGCGACCAATGCGGCAAATAAGAATTATGCACTCGTGAACCAGAACTTCACAGTCGGCAGCGGCGGCGGCAATACGACCACAACGACCCCGAATGCAGACGACAAGCTGACGATCTCCGGCGGAACGACCGTTCCGGCAACCCTTGCCAAGGGCAAGGCGCTCAGCGTGACGGGCACTGTCACTTCGGCAAGCTCCAATATCACTGCCCTGACCGTGGGTGTGTACAGCATCGACGGCAAGTTCGTGACCGGCAGGACGATCGCTCCGAATGCCAAGTCCTACGATCTGCACAAGCTCGATTCTTACGTAGAATTCAACAAGCTCCCGGCTGGCAAGTATGTCTATGCCGTCATTGCGACCAACGCCAAGAACAGTAACTACGCACTGGTGAACAAGCAGTTCACAGTTGCATGACCGCAAACACAGATAACCCCCTGACCGATGTGGTCAGGGGGCTTTTTTCAGGATTTTTGAGCTGCATCACGCTGTCATCTGACAGAACAGCATGACGGCATAGATGAACAGGAACTGCGCCAGATAGCCGAGCGCTGCACAGCCGATCACGTTCCAGAGGTTTGTGCCGCCCTCGGTACGCAGGAGCGTACTTCGGAGCTGCGGTGTGGCTGCCTGAGTGCGGATGCGGTTCACGGACTTGATGACAAAGCGGAAATACAGGTAATTCCCGAACAGGCACAGCAATGCCCGCACCAAGAGATTGATCAGATACAGCGGCACGGACAGTGTCGAAAGAAATGCCTCATGCGCCTGTAAAAATGCAGTCAGCCCCCCGAACATACTGCTCAGATCCATGCCGTACATGGTGCTGAACTGCTGCATCAGCTCCGTATTGGTGAGCATGGTCAGCTGACTGAGCAGCAGCGACGGAATATCGCATAATAGCAGCAAAATCACGCTCAACAGTGCGAAGCCCCACATTTTCCGGTAGGCAAAATAGAGCTGCGGGAACAGCACGCACGTGAAATTGAGGGAAAGCTTTTTGCCCGTATCCCGGAAACGCCGGAACAGCGGGATATAGTAGAGGGTGTTCTTCTGGACAAAATTAGCCACATCGCCAAGCTTTTCGCCCTCTATGGGTTCTTCCGGCGACATCCCGCAGCAGGGGTCTGCCGCATCAAAGAACATACTCTCTCCGCCCGGCAGGTCAATGCGCACCTGCTGCGACGAAGTTCCCCGGTTCTGGTCGATGATCGCCTGTGCTTCTGCCTCTGCCTTTTCCCGGCGCAGCTGCTGCCAGCTTGCGCCTGTTTCGTGCAGTGTGGTGTTGATGCAGCGGTTTTCCTTTGCCCAGCAGCTTCTGTGGTAGGGTGTACCGCAGTCGGGGCAGACAACAATGTCATCGCCGTCCTTGAATTTTTCATGGCACACAAGGCAGGTACTGCCTGTATAATTGATCATAGGCAACTCCTTTTTGAAAACAGGAAGATAGTCATTTGTTTTATTATACCACATATTTCCGGAGAATGCAAGACCCGGCGGAAAATTTCAGGAAATACTCACATTTCTTTCATAGCGCAGCCGTTTCCTGCATATAGTACACCAAACGGAACAGGAGGAATGACTATGCAGGAAAACCTATCCGAGCTTTCCCGGAAATACCGGGAGGAAATGCTGCGTCTGTACGGAATGCGTTCGCAGGACATGGAGGACACCCCGCCGCCCGGTGAACCGGCAGTGCCCGATGAAGCGAACGAAGCGGAGCAGCCTACCGCAGCCGAGGAAGAAATCGTGGAGGGTGAGCCGGATCTTCCGGTAGATGAGGACGGCGATCCGGTGCTGCCGTCCTATATCCGCCCGTCTGCGCCCGTCTTTCCGGAGGAGTGGGAAGCGCAGAAAGCCTATGAGGAGCGCAACACCTCCGAGGGGAAACTCCGGGTCGTGGCATCTACTGCCGGGAGTGCCTATCCCGTGCCGGGGGCAAGGGTCGCCGTTTTCACGGAGATCGGGAACAAGCGGCATCTGAATTACCTGCTGACGACCGATGAAAGCGGTGAAACGCCCGTCGTGACGCTGCCTGCCCCGTCTGCCGATCTGTCGCAGGAAGCGGAGAACGTTGCCCCGTATGCCCTGTGTGATATTGAGATCTTTGCCTATGGATTTTTCCGGAGTGAAGCGGAGGATGTCCATATTTTCCCCGGCATCACGACACGGCAGGTGTTTCAGCTTGTGCCATTGCCCTTGCAGAGTGAAGCGGATGACAGCATTACGCAAAATTCTGCCGGGCGTTCCGGACGGTCGTAAGGAGGGGCGCTATGCTGACAGGAGAACCCTTTGTCCCCGAAACGATCACCGTCCACCTCGGCGCACCGGATGAAGATGCCCCGAATGTGACCGTTCCCTTTCCGGAATATATCAAGAACGTAGTGTCCAGTGAGATCTACCCGACATGGCCGGAAGCGGCACTGCGGGCGAATATTTACGCCATTGTGAGCTTTGCGCTCAACCGCATCTATACAGAATGGTACCGGTCGAGGGACTATGACTTTGACATCACCAACAATACCAATTTTGACCAGAAATACGTTGAAGGGCGGCAGATCTACGAAAATATCGGCATACTGGTCGATGAATTGTTTGACGACTACATCCGCCGGGAGGGCTTTATCGAGCCGCTGTTTGCCGCCTTCTGCAACGGAACGACCGTGACCTGCAACGGGCTTTCGCAGTGGGGCACGGTAGATCTGGCACGGGATGGACTGATACCGTATGAGATCCTGCAATACTATTACGGGGAGGACATTGGCATTGTGAAAGATGCACCGGTACGCACGAATACGCTTTCCTATCCGGGTACGCTGTTAGCGGCAGGTTCGGCAGGGCTGCCCGTGCAGACCATTCAGATCCAGCTCAACCGCATTTCCCGGAACTATCCGGCGATCCCCAAAATTCCGGATGCCAACGGCACTTATGACGCTGCCACGGAAGCAGCAGTCCGGGCATTCCAGCAGATCTTTGACCTGCCGGAAACAGGCACGGTCGGGAAATCCACATGGTACAGGATCGCCTACATTTACACGAGTGTCAAGCGCCTTGCCGAGTTAGATTCGGAGGGGATACGGCAGGACGAATTTCCGTTGCAGTTCACCGGAAATCTCTCCCCCGAAATGCAGAACGAACAGGTGCGGGGCTTGCAGTATTTTCTTGCGGTCGTAGGTGCTTATTACGAATCGGTGCAGCCGATCCAGATCACAGGCATCTATGACAAGCAGACCGAAGAATCCGTCAAGTCCTTTCAGCGTGTCTACGGGCTTCCGGTCACGGGTGCAGTAGATGAGGCGACATGGAATGACATCTACCGGGCGTATGCGGGGATCGTGGCATCCATGCCGCCCGACCGTTCCGACCTTGTGCCGATCTTATACCCCGGAACGGTTTTACAAGAGGGTGTCACGAGCGATTATGTGCGGGTATTGCAGGAGTACCTGACCTACATCCACGAAACCATACCGGAGATCCCGGCGGTAAAGAATACCGGCTATTTCGGACCGCTGACAAGGCAGGCAGTTACCGCTTTTCAGGGCTATGCCGGGCTGACACCGAACGGCGTTGTGGGGGCTGTCACGTGGGACAGCATTGCGGGTTTGTATTCCGATCTGCGGTTCGGGTATGAAAAACGCCCGTATCAGGCACCGGGCTACACGATACGGGCAGAGGAGGGCGCATAATGTACACTAATATACAACAACAGGCGCATATCCGGGAATTACAGGGGCTGCTGCACGGCATTTCCTACTATAATCCTGCCGTGCCGAGAATTATTCCGGATGGCATCTATGGCAAGGAAACGGAAGCTGCCGTGCGGGCGTTTCAGCAGTATTACGGACTGCGTGTGACAGGGGAGACAAATCAGGCGACATGGGACAGAATTGTGATCGTCTACCGGGAACTGGTCGATCAGCCGCCGCAGCCGCTGCGGGCATTTCCACAACAGGCAGGGGCAGTGATGCTGCCGGGGGAACAGGGGTTCCCCATTCTCATCATTCAGTCCATTCTGCATTCCCTTTCGGAAAAATATGGTGATGTGCCGCCCGTGAAAGTGACGGGGGAATTTGACGGCGATACGCAGCGGGCGATACAGCCGTTCCAGAAAATGTGCGCACTCCCCATGACCGGCTGCGTGGACTGCAAAACGTGGAATTTATTGGCACAGGCAGGCGGAGATTTATTATGATCACGAAAATGCCAGTAATTTCTGCACTTCCGCATAGTACAGGTTGCGCAGTACACATTTTCGGGTGACTTCGGACTGGAAATAGAGGATGAGGTGGCATTTGCCGTTGATCCTGTGAAAAAGATTGCGGCGGATGCGGATCTTGGCAATGCAGTCCGTGTCCGTGATGATCGTATGGAATGTCGTACCCTTGCACCAGCGCACGCAGATACGCCCATCCGTGATACTCAGCCCGGTCGTGACCAGTGCCGTGATCTGCACTGCTAATTTCCATGCCAGCGGCAACAGCAGCATCACCTGAAAGAAATTTGTCGCCTCTGCCATCTGCGGAAAGTAGTGCCTTGCCGCCTGTGCAGCCGGGATGATCATGATGCCCCAGAAAACAGGTGTGTTCACATAACTCAGCCACGATGTCCACGGGGTGCGCAGGGTGTTCCCGGTCAGGCGGATGTCGGGGAAGATCAGGGGAACGACCTCGTCCATTTCCTTTCTCGTGAGGATGGGCATACAGATCGGGATGCTGCCCCGCTGCGTACCATAGCCGGGGCAGTTGACGGCAAGGGAGAAGATGCGGAAAAATTTCGTCAGCAGGTTCTGCCGGATGTCCGCAAAGTTGATCTTCCGGTTCGTGAGGTAGAACAGCCGCTTGGTCAGCAGTCCGCTGCGCACGGAGATCATCCGCCGGTCGCCCTCGATGAGAAAGCCGCCGTAGCGGAGCATATTGCTGAAAAACGACAGAAACCACGTGGACAGGAACAGCAGCCCCACTGCCACGGCAATGGGCGGAATGCCCGTCAGGTGCCGGGCGATCTCCTCGGTCATTGTGCCGAAACGCTCCTGTATCTGCCATTCGGCGATCAGGTCTCTTGCAATTCTGCCGCTCTGAAACCAGAACACGACCATGTACACCGTCCCCGAAAAGCTGCTTGAAAAGATGACCGAAAAAATCACCGTCCGCAGGAAACTGCCCTTGTGCTTGGTGTTGTGGCGCTTGCCCTGCCGGATGCGGGGGAGCGCCCTGCGGAACAGCTCCTCGTCCCGGTAGCGGATCATGAGCTTGAGGTCGGTCGTCCCCAACAGCCCCGAAGCGGTATCGGCATTCAGGTAGGCAGCCTTGAGGGGGCGGAGCAGGAACGGGTGCTCAATCGTAAGGGCGGAAAGATTGCGCACCGGAATGATACGCCTGCGGGTGAAGAAAATGCCTTCCTTTACATAGATCTGCCCGTCCCGGACAGTGAATACCCGCATATACCAGCACAGCCAGCCGTAGGCAATGATGAACAGCAAGATCAGCAGGTCCATCCATGCCCCCTCCAGCCATTCGAGGAGGACTTCACGGTTGAACACGTGATAAGCACCACGCAGAATGGGGAAAATCAGCAGCCAGAGGGTTTTTTTGGTGTAGCGAATGATCCGCAGGGGGTGTTCATGGTGCATGAAAGACCCCCCTTTGCTGGAGCATGGTGATGAGGGCATCCCTGTCCTGCCGTTTCAGGAACAACAGGGAAAGCTGCCCGCCGTAGACGTGGAGGAGGATGAAATTCATTCCAAACAGCCCGTTGAACGGACCGGAGAGGATCTGCACGAACTGAATGCGGTCAAGGCGGATGGACTGTTCTTTTTTCACGACCAGACCGGAACAGACCGTCAGCCGGGAGGAACTGACCACATACCGCAGCCGGCTGAACCAGACAGGCAGACAGAAAAAGCCGATCAGCACGGCACTGCCGCAGAATACACCGGCGATGCAATAGACGGCAATGCGCCATTCTTTCAGAAAATAAGCCGCTGCCGCCGTGATGAGGGCTGCGGTCAGGCACAGGCAGACCTGTATCAGCCGGAGTGCGGCAAGATCGGCACGGTATTCCTGCATGGCAACGCCCCCTTTCGAGTAAATCATGGCAAAGAAGTTTCCATTTCTATTATAGCATAAATGCATATCAAATTGCAAGGGGAAACGAGGCATATCTGAAAAAAGGAGTTGGCATATGGATCTTCTGACTTCCCTGAACCAATTGCTCTGGGGCAGCGGACTGGTCGGGCTGCTGCTCGGCACGGGGGCTTTCTGCCATATTTACGGCGGTTTTCAGCCGCTGCGCAGTCTGCGGCTGCTTGGGAAAAAACACCGGGGCAGCGGAAAGCAGAGCGTATTTCAGGCGTGTATGACCTCGCTCGCTGCCGCAATGGGGACGGGAAATATTGCGGGTGTCGGCACGGCGCTGACGCTCGGGGGCGCAGGTGCTGTGTTCTGGATGTGGGTCGCTGCCCTGCTCGGCATGGGGCTGATCTATGCGGAAAATGTGCTTGGCTGCCATTACCGCCGGGGAGAAATTGGCGGGGCAGCTGCCTATCTGAAATACGGCATTCACCCGGCACTGGGGACTGCCTTTGCGGTCTGCTGCGTGGCAGCTTCTTTCGGCATGGGAAACATGACACAAAGCCATGCTATGGCGCAGACACTGCAAGAAGCCTGCGGCATCCCGGCATGGGTGACGGGGCTTGCGGCAGGCGGCATCACGGCGGCAATTATTTTCGGCGGTGCAAAGCGGATCGGGCAGTTTGCGGCAGCGGTCGTTCCGGGGCTGACGGCGGTATACCTGCTCGGGGCAGGGGTGGTGATCTGGCACTGCCGGGAGAATTTAGGGGCAGCAGTTCTGTCGATTTTCCGGGGCGCATTCGGGTGGCAGGCAGCTGCCGGCGGCATTGCCGGGGAAGCTGTCAGACAGGCGGTTTCCGTCGGGGTGCGCCGGGGCGTATTCTCGAATGAAGCCGGACTGGGCAGCAGCAGTATGCTGCACAGCAGCACGGAGGGCGCACTGCCGGGATTTTTGGGGGCGTGCGGTATGCTCGAGGTCGCTGCGGATACCTTTCTCTGCTGCACGGCAACGGCACTGGCAGTGCTTTCGGCAGGAGTACTGGATTCCGGGGCAGACGGGGCAGGGATGGTTTTACTGGCGTTCCGGAAGGGCATGGGGAGCGCAGCGGATGTGCTCTTGCCGCCTGTCATTGCACTCTTTGCGCTGTGTACTTTGGTGGGTTGGTCGCACTGCGGCAGCAGCGCCCTGCGAAGCATTGCAGGGCAGAAATGGGTCACGGTCTACCGTGCTGCTTTCTGCCTTGCTGCTGCGGTGGGAGCTGTGATGCGGCTCGAAACGGTCTGGCTAATAGCAGACATTGCCAATGCCGGTATGGCATACTGCAACCTGCCGGGCATTCTGCTCCTCTATCCGCATATCATAATGCATAGGAATACTAAAAAAAGCCCATAATAGAGAAAAATGCAGCGGCAGACACTGCCGCAAGGAGGTTTACCCATGCAAGCGATTCTCTATTGTGACAAAACAGCGGAATGTATCCCCATGCAGGACTGCCCCGAAGCGCTCCTGCCTTTCTGCAATGTGCCTTTGCTGACACATCTGCTGACGTATCTGGAAAAAAGCGGCTTTCAGAATGCGGTGCTGATAGCGGCAGAAGAGCGCATCCGGCGCACACTGGACGGGCTGCATCTGCAAATGCCGGTGCGGTTCGTGGATTCTCTGGCATCTTTGCGGGCGGAAGCGCCGACCTTGCTGCTGCGGCGGCTTTGCCTGCCGGAATGGGATATGGGGGAGCTGTATGCCCTCTGTAAGGGCAGCGGCGTGAAGCTCTCCGCTCCGGACGGTTCTCCTGCCGAAGCGGAACTGCACCCGACCGGCTCGGCACTACTTGAACCAAAAGAAACGGCAGCCCTGCGGCTTTCGCATTTCCGTCATGCCGATACCCCGGCAGCCTACCGGAAATTGCAGCAGGAGATGCTCCTGTCCGGCAAGTCCGCACGGCGCATCGGGGAGGGCGTTCACATCGGACAGGGGGCATCCGTTGACCGGACAAGCATCCTCGGCAATGACTGCATTATCGGGGATAAGGCGGTTTTAGAGGGGTGCGTGCTTGGTGACGGCGTACAGGTCGGAGAGGGTGCTGTGCTGAAAGACTGCGTGGTCTGCCGTCATGCACTGGTGGACAGGGAGGCGCACCTGACGGGCGGTGTTGTGCCGGAAGGCTCTGTCCTCCCGCCGCACGCAAGATATACGCAGACGAGAAATCTGCTCGTCCTGCCGGAGGACGGTATCTGCGGCGGGCTTTCCCGGTGGAACACGGCTGAAACGGCTTTGCAGGCGGGGGCGGCAATGGTCTCCCTCGGCAGCCGTCTGGCGGTCGGCTACAGTCATCCTGCCGGGGAGGGACTTGCTCTGGCAGCGGCTGCCGGGGCAGTCTCGCAGGGGGCAAGGGTCTGGCAGACGGGCGCTTGTGCGCTTTCGCAGCTTTTGTATGCGGCAAGGCTGACGGGGTGCGATGCCGTGCTGTGGGCTTCCGGGGAAGAATCCATTCAGCTGCTGCCGTTCGGGGCGCAGGGACAGGCACTCACACAGGCGCAGACCATGCGGCTGTGGCGGGCGCTGGACAGCGGCATTTCGGACAGGATCGTGCGGTGCGGGCGGTTTTCGGATGCATCCGGGATGCTGCACCTCTGGGAGGACGAAAATGCCCGGCAGCTCCCGGACAGCGGTCTGCCGGAAATTACCGTGAGCTGCGCAAACCCTGCTCTCCGGGAGGCGGCACAAAGGCTGTTCTCCGGCGGGGCAGGGGAGAAAATTACCCTCACCCTTTCGGAGGACGGGCGGAGCGCAAGGGCTTTTTCCCTCGAAGCAGGACTACTGCGGGAAGAGCAGCTTTTGCTGTTGGCTATGCTGTCCTTCCGGGATGAACCGATGGCGCTGCCGGAGGATTTCCACCCGGCGGCGGAGGATTTCGCTGCCCGGAACGGCTGCCGGGTGCTGCGGATGCACAGTCCGGCATTTTCCCCGACAGCGGCGCAGCTTTATGAAAAACAGGCAGTCTGCTGCGACGGGGTAAGGCTCTTCGTGCGGGTGCTGCGGGTGCTGACGGAACGAAAACTGACACTCCGGCAAGCGGCTTCTTTGCTGCCGAAACTCTGCACGGTGCAGCGGGAACTTTCCACATCCCTCACCCGGCAGGAAGTGGAAAACCTGCAAAACCGCAACCCCGAACCTTCCGTGAAAATGACCCTGCCGCCGCAGGGCAGACTGGTGAAGCTGCGTGTGCATGCGGATTCCATGGAAACGGCAGCGGAGCTTTGCGGGATGTGGGAGAAAAAGCTGCGCCATGCGGAACAGGGGTAAGCATTTGTAATACCTTTCTAACCTTGGTATTGCTTTCCCGGAAAAATTAGCCAAACTGCCCAATTTACTGCCGGGGCGCTTTCTGCGTACTTGACAAAGGCAGAAAAATCCGATATAATAAAAATGTATATCTGTATGCGCAGATAGAAGGAACGGGTATCAGGCGAAAGCCTTTAGGTAACACCGTACAAAGCCATCAGGCGTTCTTTGTGCGGGGTTGCCTTTATATCATGGAAACGGTGCGCCGTTTCCGATACTTACAATATCACCCATGCAACGCAGAATTCCAACGCAGCTCCTGACTGTACACCATGCAGCTTTCATCCGTGCCGGGGTACAGCGGCTCTTGCAGCGGCTCTTTCTGCACACTACAAGAAAGACGAGGTATACGATTGAACAACCAGAACAACCAGAATCACCAGAACGAACCGCAGAAGCGCAGACGCTATGTGGTACACCGCCCGAAACAGCAGGCAGGCAGCGCCGCAAAGAAGGCTGCTGTACCTGCACCCTCTGCACCGCAACCCGTACAGAGACGTCCCCGTCCGCAGGATCAGAAGCGCACCCCCGTGCGCATCATCCCGCTTGGCGGACTGAATGAAATCGGCAAGAACATGACCGTGTTTGAATGCAGCAATGATATGTTCATCCTTGACTGCGGGCTTGCGTTTCCGGATGCGGAAATGCCCGGCGTGGACATTGTGCTGCCGGATTTCACCTATGTGGAGCGCAATAAGGAAAAGCTCCGGGGTATCGTCATCACGCACGGACACGAGGATCACATCGGCGGACTTGCCTACTTGCTCAAAAAGGTCAATGCCCCTGTTTACGGGTCGGGCATGACGATCGGGCTGATCAAGCACAAACTCGAAGAACACGGCTTGCTTGGCAAGGTCTCCCTGAATGTCATCGAATCCCGCAAGACCGTGAAGATGGGCTGTATGGCGGTCGAATTTATCAAAGTCAACCACTCTATCCCCGGCGCAATGGGTATGGCGATCCATACCCCGGCAGGCGTGCTGGTGCATACGGGAGACTTTAAGGTCGATTTTTCGCCCATTGACGGCGGTCCGATCGACCTTGCCCGGTTCGGGGAACTTGGCAGCAGAGGGGTACTGGCACTGATGGCGGATTCTACCAATGCAGAACGCCCCGGCTACACGCAGTCCGAACGCAAGGTCGGCGAATCCTTTGAGCGCCTGTTTGCCAAAGCAGGCAGCCGGCGTATCATCATTGCGACGTTCTCCTCTAATATTCACCGGGTGCAGCAGATCATCAACATGGCTGCCCGGAACGGCAGAAAAGTTGCTGTTTTAGGGCGCAGCATGATCAACGTGATCACGACGGCACTGGAATTAGGCTATCTCGAAGTGCCGAAGAACACGATCATTGACATTGAGGATATGGGACAGTATCCGCCGGAACAGATCGTACTCATCACGACCGGCAGTCAGGGTGAACCGATGTCTGCCCTGACACGCATGGCAATGCACGACCACAAGAAGGTCAATATCACTCCCATGGACTTCATCATCATTTCGGCAACGCCCATTCCGGGCAACGAAAAGCACGTGACAAAGGTCGTCAACGAACTGCTGCGGTCCGGTGCGGAGGTCATTTACGAGTCCATGTACGAGGTGCACGTTTCCGGTCACGCCTGTCAGGAAGAACTGAAACTGATGCTGGCACTGACACGCCCGAAATATTTCATCCCCGTACACGGCGAATATAAGCATCTGGTCAAGAACCGGAAACTTGCCATTGAAATGGGTATGCCGAAAGAAAATGTCCTGCTTGCCTCGATCGGCAATGTCATTGAGACGGACGGCGTAAAGTTACAGATCGTATCGCAGGCACCGTCGGGCAGAGTGCTTGTGGACGGGCTTGGCGTGGGCGATGTCGGGTCGATCGTACTCCGGGACAGAAAGCATCTGGCGGAGGACGGGCTGATCATCATCGTGGTCGGCATCAACCGGGCATCCAACCGGGTCGTGGCAGGTCCGGACATCATTTCAAGGGGCTTTGTGTATGTGCGTGAGGCGGAGGAACTGATGGTACAGGCAAAGCAGCTGATGTGCCATACACTTGACGAATGCTCTGCCTTTGAGCTGAAAGAATGGACATCCCTCAAGGCGAAGCTGCGGGATGCACTTTCGGACTACATTTTTGAAAAGACCAAACGCAGCCCGATGATTCTCCCCATTATCATGGAAGTCTGACCTCTGCCGGATACGGCAGACGGGCAAGGAGGTGAAGGCGTGAAGCTGAAATACCCTGTATCTGTCTGGATCTTGGCGACACTGATGCTGTTGGCGGCGGTACTGCCGGCGGCAATGCTCTATCAGCGGGGCGACCCGTATGGGCTGCTGTACTGCGTTCCGGGGGTGGTGCTTTCTGTCATCGGGGCAGTTGTGCTTGGGCTTTCCCGGAAAAGTCAGATACGCTACATTGCAAAGCTGAGTGAGGATGCGGAACAGACGGAACTTGCGGCACTGGAAAAGCTGCCGTTCGGGATCTGCGTACTGGATAAGGCAGGGGTCATTGTGCGCTACAACGCCTATTTCCGGGAACAGGTCATGAGCGGTGCGGAGCTGTTCGGGCGGAATCTGTATGAGACGATACCGTTCAACCCCTCTGCGCTGGAGCAGTCCATTTTCTGGCAGCAGCGGTATTATCATGTTTCCGCCATGCCCTATGAAGAAGACGGTGCAGCGCTGACGGCTTTCCTCTGGACGGATGAAACGGAACTGGAAGAACTGCGGCTCGACTATGCCAATTCCCGTCCGTGTGTGCTGCTGTTCATGGTGGACAGCTATGAAGACCTGATCCAGAATGCAAAAGAAAGCGTGCGCCTTGCGGCAAGTGCGGCAATTGAACGGCTGCTCGAGGATTTCATTGCAGGGACGAACGGTGTCCTGCGGCGGCTGAAGAACGGGCGGTTTCTTGCCGTTCTCGAAGAACAGCACGTACAGGAACTGATCGCCGGGAAATTTAAGATACTGGACGATGCCCGGACGATTTTCGTGGATGAGAAGAATTATGTGACATTTTCGATCGGTGTCGGGCATGGGGCTGCTACCTTACAGGAGAGCGAAGCCTATGCGGAGCAGTGTCTGGATATGGCACTCGGCAGGGGCGGCGATCAGGCTGCCGTCAAGACCGAAAACGGCTACCGCTTTTTCGGCGGCGTGTCGAAGGGTGTGGAAAAGAAATCCCGTGCGAAAACAAGAATTGTCGCCGGGGCAATTCAGGATCTGATTTTAGAGAGCAGTCAGGTGCTGATCATGGGACACCGGTTCGGCGATCTCGATTCGGTCGGCGGTGCCTGTGGTCTGGCGGGGGCTGTGCGGCTGATGGGCGTGAAAGTTCATGTAGTCGCCGACCCGAAAAAGACCCTTTCCGGGCAGCTGCTCGAACTGGTGGAGGATGAGGTCGGACGTGACCTGTTTTTCACGCCGGCACAGGCGCTGGAAGCCATAACGGACGACACGCTGCTCATCATCGTGGATACCCACAACAAGGACATCCTTGAAAGCCGCTCCCTCTATCAGGAGGCAAAGCGGGTTGCCGTCATCGATCACCACCGGAAAAATGTCAATTTTGTGGACAATGCCATTGTATTCCACCATGAACCCTATGCCTCCTCGGCTTGTGAAATGATCACGGAGCTGCTGCAATACTTCAAGCTCAGCGAGCCGGTGGATTCGATCTATGCGGACTGTCTGCTGGCGGGTATCATGCTCGATACGAAGAATTTTGTCATGCGCACGGGTGTGCGGACGTTTGAGGCAGCGGCGTACTTACGGAAGATCGGTGCGGATACGGTACGGGTGAAAGGGCTGTTTTCCGGCTCGATCGAAGCCTACCGCAGCCGGACGGAGCTTGTCGGATCGGCAGAGATCCGGGGCGGTTTTGCGATCGCAGTGGCTGCACCCGATACGCCGGAGGTGCGGCTTGTTGCGCCGCAGGCAGCGGATGAGCTGCTCGGTATTTCCGGCGTGGAGGCTGCTTTTGTGATCTATGATGTCAACCATGTGGTGAATATTTCTGCCCGTTCCTACGGGGCTTCCAATGTACAGGTCATTATGGAACAGCTTGGCGGCGGCGGGCATCAGACGATGGCAGCGACACAGCTGCCGGATGTCTCCTTGGCGGAGGCGAAACAACGGCTGCTCGAAGTGCTGCAAAATTTCGGCAGATAGAAAGGATGAGAAGCATGAAGGTCATTTTCTTACAAGATGTCAAAGGTACTGCGAAAAAAGGCGAAATGAAGAACGTCGCTGACGGCTATGCACGCAATATGCTGCTGCCGAAGAAACTCGCTGTGGAGGCGACTGCCGAAAATCTGAACCGCTTACAGGGACAGCAGTCCTCGGCACAGTTCCGCATTGACACCGAAAAGGCAAATGCACAGGAGATGAAGCAGAAGCTTGACGGGAAAAAGGTGACGATCCAAGCGAAAGCCGGCACGGGCGGCAGACTGTTCGGGTCGGTGACGGCTGCACAGGTCGCACAGGCGATCGAAGCACAGTACGGCTGCAAGATCGAGAAGAAAAAAATCAACCTGAAGTCCGACATCAAGGCATTCGGGACTTTTTCGGCTGAAATTCGTCTGTATGCGGGCATTGCCGCTTCTGTTACCATTGAAGTCACAGAGGAATAAGGGGGTACTATGGCAGCAGAATTCAATGATATGGAACTGCCTTACAGCTTAGAAGCAGAACAGACCGTACTTGGCGCTTGCATGATACAAGCCAGTACGGTCATGCCTGTAGTGCTGGAAGAACTGAAACCGGAGTGTTTCTTCATCGACCAGCATCGGGCGCTGTTCGGCATTATGCTTTCTATGTTTGCGGCAGGCGGCAAGATCGACATTGTGACGGTACTCAATGAAGCGGTCTCTGCCAAAATTTTTGCCACGGCGGCAGAGGGCAGAAATTATCTGGGTAATCTGGTGCAGATGGTGCCGGCAGTTTCCAACATCGGCAGCTACTGCGCCATTGTGCTCAATAAATTCTATATCCGTATGCTGGCAGAATCGGCAAGGGAAATTTTAGCGGATATTCAGAACGGTGAGAATGATGCACAGCTGCTGCTCGATGCAGCGGAACAGCGGATCTACGACATCCGGCAGGGGCGGAATGTAACGGGGCTGATCCCGTTACAGGATATTATTTCCGATACGTATATCCACATCGGACAGCTTGCCGGACCTGACCGGGAGAAGTATGTCGGTATCAGTTCGGGGTTTTCGTACCTCGACACCAAAACTTCGGGGCTGAACAATTCCGACCTGATCCTCATTGCCGCACGTCCGGCAATGGGAAAGACTGCCTTTGCGCTGAATATTGCACAGAATGTTGCCAAAAATAATCCCGACAAGCAGGTGTGCATTTTCTCGCTCGAAATGCCCCGTGAACAGCTTGCTGCCCGGTTTCTGTCCAGTGCTTCTCAGGTGGATTCCTACAAACTCCGCACGGGCAGGCTGACGGGAGATGACTGGGTACGGCTGGCAAGCGGTGCAAGCTATCTGGCAGGGATGCCGATCTATATCGACGATACAGCCAATATCACCGTGCAGCAGATCCATTCCAAACTGCGGCGGATGAAGAATTTAGGGCTGGTGGTGATCGACTACCTTGGTCTGATCGGTACGACTTTGCGCACGGAGAATCGTGTTACGATCGTCGGTGAAATTACACGACAGCTCAAGATCATGGCAAAACGGCTCAATGTGCCGGTCATTCTGCTGTCACAGCTCTCCCGTGGACCGGAAAGCCGTACAGACAAGAGACCGATGCTCTCCGACCTGCGTGAATCCGGTTCTATCGAGCAGGATGCGGACATTGTTCTGTTCCTGTACAGAGATGCGTATTATCATAAGGAGAGTCAGAAACCGAACGAGGCGGAATGCATCGTTGCCAAAAACCGCCACGGAGAAACGGGAACGGTTTTCCTGAACTGGGACGGGCAGTTTACACGCTTTACCACAGCGGAGCACAGAAGTGAACCCACCTGAAGCCGTTAGCCGCTTTTTTGCAGAGCAGGAGATCCGGGACGTTTCGGTCACGGCTGCGCTTTCCGGCGGGGCGGACAGCGTTTGTCTGCTGTACTGCCTGCTGTCCGTGCGGGAAGCTTACGGGCTGACAATTGCGGCGGTACACGTGCAGCATCAGCTGCGGGGAGAGGAAAGTTTTCGGGATGAAACTTTCTGCCGCAGGCTCTGCGAAACACTCGGTGTGCCGCTGACGGTAATTCCGGTCGATGTGAAGGCAAGGCAGATGCAGGACGGCAGCTCGGAGGAGACTGCCGCAAGGGATCTCCGGTATGCCGTTTTTGCGGAAATACCGGGCTATACGGCTACAGCACACACAGCGGACGATCAGTTGGAAACGCTGCTCCTGCGGCTATCCCGGGGGACGGGTCTGAAAGGGCTTTGCGGTATTCCGGGGGTGCGGGAGCGGTATCTGCGTCCGCTGCTTTCTGTTACCCGTGCGGAAATTGAAGCGTATCTCCGGGAGATCGGGGCAGACTATGTAACGGATTCCTCTAACCTCACAGACCGCTATGCCCGCAATGCGCTGCGGCACCATGCCGTTCCTGTCCTGAAAGCGGTCAATCCGGCGGCTGCCGTACACGCCGCACAGACGGCGGAACTGCTGCGGCTCGATGAAACACTGCTCGAACAATTGACGGCGGAAACCTATGCACGGCTGCGGCAGGCGGACGGTTCGCTGAAAGGGCTTTCGGGGGTGCAGCCGGCATTGCAGCTCCGGTGTATTGCACAATTTCTGGAAGAAAATGGCTACCCGGTCAGCCGGGTGCAGATCTTCACCGTGGCACACCTGCTCGAAACGGGCGGCAGTGCGGAACTCGTCCGGGGGATGCCCCGTGTCTGTGTGAGTAGGGATGTGCTTTTTCTGCGGGTAAAACCGGAAGAAACACCGTATTGCAAGCTGCAATTGGGAAAAAATCAGATTTTCCCCGGCTGTTTTGTGGAAGCAGAGTTGATTTTAAGGAAAAATGTGAAAAAATTCTCAAGTGTTTACACAATGTTCACAGATTCTGCTCTCGATTATGATATAATAAAAGGGTATGCCGGGCTGCATGGCAGAGTACCCGGACTGCGTATTCAGCTTGCCGGGCGGAAACATCATGTAACTGTCAAAAAATGGTTACAGGAACAGGTCGCCCCGGAAAAGCGGGCTGCTGTGCATTTTCTCTCCGATGCGGAGGGGCTGCTGTGGGTCGAGGGACTCGGAGCAGCGGCACGGGCAGCGGTGACGGAACAGACACAGCGGATGCTGCTGCTGACTGTTCACCGGACGGACACGTAAAGAACATCCCAATTTCACAAGGGCGTTGTATTATAAATGGACAGCCCGTATCATACATGAAAAGGAGTGGATCGTTTGACACCGAAAAGAAGCAGGGGTATCGTCATTTATCTGCTGATCGCAGCGATATTCATTTTTCTCTTTGCCTACTGGATTCCCCGGATGAATGTGAAAGAGCCGGAATATACCTACTCGGAGATCATGGAGCATTTCGATGATTTAGAGGTCACGGCATATACGCTCGATCTGGGGACGGGTGAACTGAAACTGAAACTCAAGGACGAAACAGAGATCGAATACAGCGTGCCGAATGTGGGGAAATTCCTCGAAGAGACGGAGAACTACCGTCTGGACTACAACAAGGCAAACCCAGAACATCCGCTCGATCAGGACTACTATAAAATCCGGGACAATTCGTGGCTGATCACCTATGTGCCGACGTTTATCATCATGATCATGGGCATTGCGCTGTTCATCTTCATGATGCGACAGGCAGGCGGCGGACGGTACAGCAATTTCGGGCGTGCCAATATCAAGAGCCAGCCCTCCGGCAAGAAGGCGACCTTTGCGGATGTTGCCGGGGCGGAGGAAGAAAAATTTGAGATGGCAGAAGTCGTGGACTTCCTCAAGAACCCGAAGAAATACGCTGACTTGGGCGCACGTATCCCACGGGGCGTGCTGCTGCTCGGACCGCCCGGTACTGGTAAGACTTTGCTCGCAAGGGCAGTTGCCGGGGAGGCAGGCTGTCCGTTCTACCCGATCTCCGGTTCGGATTTCGTGGAGATGTTTGTCGGTGTCGGCGCTTCCCGTGTGCGGGATCTGTTTGAGACGGCAAAGCGCAATGCGCCGTCGATCATCTTCATTGACGAGATCGATGCCGTAGGACGGCATCGAGGTGCCGGTTTAGGCGGCGGACATGACGAACGGGAGCAGACCCTCAACCAGTTACTGGTCGAGATGGACGGCTTTACCGGAAAGGAAAGCGTCATCGTTATTGCGGCTACCAACCGGAGAGACATCCTTGACCCGGCTTTGCTGCGTCCGGGACGGTTTGACCGGCAGATCGTGGTCGGCTATCCGGATATTAAGGGACGGGAGGAGATCCTGAAAGTCCACACCGCCAACAAGCCCCTTGCACCGGATGTCAACCTTGCCAATATTGCCAAAGGTACGGTCGGCTTTACGGGGGCAGACCTTGACAATCTTGCCAATGAGGCAGCACTGTTGGCAGCCCGCAAGAACCGCAAGGCGATCACCAATGAGGACATCGAGGAAGCAACGATCAAGGTCATTGCAGGACCGGAGAAGAAGTCACGTGTCGTTACCGAACGGGAAATACGCCTGACGGCTTACCATGAAGCAGGGCACGCAGTCTGCACGTACTACTGCCCGCATCAGGACAAGGTACACCAGATCTCGATCATTCCAAGAGGGATGGCGGGCGGCTATACGCTGTCGCTGCCGGAGCATGACAAGTCCTACCGGAGCATGATGGAAATGCGGGAAGAAATTGTTGTCCTGCTCGGCGGACGTGTGGCAGAGAAACTGATTTTGGACGATATTTCTACGGGCGCATCGAATGATCTGGAGCGTGCGACTTCGACGGCTCGGAGCATGATCACACGCTTTGGTTTCAGTGAAAAGCTCGGTCCGGTGGTCTACGGACATGATCAGAGCGAACCGTTCCTCGGACGGGATTTCAGCAGTACGCCGAACTATTCGGATGAAGTGGCTGCGGAGATCGATGCGGAGATCCGTGCCTTCGTGGAGGAGGGCTATGCAAAGGCAGAGCAGATCCTCACGGATCACGCCGATAAGCTGCACACCGTTGCGAAGTACCTGATGGAGCATGAAAAGATCGACGGGGATGATTTTGCATTGCTGATGGAGGGGAAACTGGAGCAGACGGAAGAGACTGCCCCGGCTGAAACACCGGAAACGACCGATATGCGTGAGGGAGAAGCCCCTGCACCGACAGAAACGGACGATTTCACGGAAGAATAAAATGAAGCCCCACTTTCCTAAGCGGGGCTTGCTTTTTCAGGAGGAATTATATGGAAAAAATCAAACACGCCCACGGCTACTGTCCGCACTGCGGCAAGGCTGTGGGAGGGCATCCGCAGGCAAGGTACGAGGACAGTCCCCTGCGTACCTGCAAGAAGTGCGGGGGTACTTATCTCGATGACCGTTACAGCGAAATCGCTCTGTACAGCGAACCGGAAAATGTCCATTCCGTGCTGCCATGGCTGAAAGGGGCAGGGCTTCTGCTTGTGCTCGGACTGGCGGCAGCGGGTTTCAATCTGGCACTGCTCTACTTTGAAAACAGCTATTATCCTGTGCTGTGGGTCTTGGTTGCGTGCAGCGTGCTTGGGGTATTGTATGAATTGTGGCAAGTGCTTGGCGTAAAGACCGGCAGAGTGGCAAGGGCTTATGAGAAGAAGCGGCAGGCATCTGTCGCCCGTCTGCAAGACCCGGACTATGCACGGCTTTTGGCGGAAAACGGCTATCCCGTTCCGGGGGAGTACCTGAAAGACGAATGATACAAACAGCCCGCTGCTGAAAGACGGCAGCGGGCTTTTATCGGAAAGCAGCGTCTTGTGCTTTCCGAATGTGAAGGGGGCAAGTCAAGGACATCTCCCTTTGGGGGGGTGTCACCCCCTTTCCGGCAAACACAATGTTCTGCTGCTTATAGTTTATGCAGATTTTCCGGTTTTGCAACTGGTAAATGTATGAAATGCACTGTGTGAATTATCCTTGTGTAGGGTATTGCATTTTTCAGAAATATGTGTTATAATGGAATCAGAACAATTTCCGGCATGACCGGCTACTTTACATAACGGAGGGTCTGTAGATGAAACGACTGGTAACAAGGAGCGATTTTGACGGACTGGTGTGCGCCATGCTGCTCAAAGAGCTGAATATCATTGACGAGATCAAATTCGTGCACCCCAAGGACGTGCAGGACGGCAAGGTGGAGCTTTCCGAAAACGACATCACCACCAATCTGCCGTTTGACCCACGGGTGGGACTGGCTTTCGACCACCACGAGAGCGAACTGCTCCGCAACAATGCAGCCGCTTACAAGGACAAGTACTTCATTGACGGCAGTGCTAAATCCGCTGCCCGTGTCGTCTATCGCTATTACGGCGGGGCGGATACATTCAAGCGGGTCTCCACGGAGATCATGGAGGCTGTGGACAAGGGCGACAGTGCGGACTTTACGGAGGAGGAGATCTTGCATCCGACTGGCTGGGTGCTGATGAATTTCCTGATGGATGCCCGTACCGGACTGGGGCGGTTCCGCAATTTCCGCATTTCCAACTATGACCTGATGATGCAGCTGATCACATTCTGCGTGGATCACAGCATCGATGAGGTGCTCGAACTGCCGGATGTCAAGGAGCGTGTGGATCTCTACTTTGAACAGCAGGAACTGTTCAAGGCACAGCTCGAGCGCATTACACGCATTGACGGCAAGGTGGCAGTCATCGACCTGCGCAACGAGGAGACGATCTACGCCGGCAACCGCTTCATGGTCTACGCCATGCACCCGGAAACGGAACTCTCCGTCCATGTGGCGTGGGGTTTCCGCAAGCAGAACACGGCTGTCATGATCGGCAAGTCCATCATCAACCGCAATTCCAAATTCAACATCGGCGCACTTTGCCTTGAGTACGGCGGCGGCGGTCATGCGAATGCCGGGACTTGTCAGATCGACAATGACAAGATAGACACCGACCTGCCTGTTATTTTAGACAAACTCAACGGCAGGCAGTAACGGGAACAGAAAAAGCCTTCTTCTGCGGCAGCAGAGAAGGCTTTATTTTATTTGCTCCGGAACGCCCAGAGTTTGTTCAGTATGAAATTCAGAGGTACGCTGACGATCAGGTTGATCAGCGGTGCGATCATTTTGGACACGCCAAGATAGATCCACAGGCTCGATAGCAGATTGGTCAGGATGATGCCCGTAAAGCCGTAGGAGATATAGGTTTTCAGGAGTGCTTTCAGGTGGCTGCGCTGTTCACCGGCTTCGGGGGTAAAGACAAATTTGCTGTTCCAGTAGTACGACCACAGCACGCTCAGGAAAAAGGCGACCAGATTCCCGGCGATATAGTCCCACCAGAGCGCATAGGGCTTGAGGGCAAGCAGGACGAGCACATTCAGCACATAGCTGATGACAGTATTGCTCACGCCGACCAAGCCGAATTTCACGAACTGCACCAGTGATTCCAGTACTTTTTCAGAGGGGGAAAGGTGCAGCAAGGTGCAGACTTTCCGGCAGATATGCTCTATCATTCTCTCACGCCCCTGCCCGCTGCAATACGCTTTCGTCCAGCGAATAGTAATACAGCCATCCGTCACTGGAAACAATGGGTGTCAACCCCAGTGTCTCTGTATAATAGGCATTGACGGCAGCGCCGCCGTCCGAAAAGCCCTTTGTGTCGATATACACGCCTGTGAATCCGGCATCCAGAATGCCCTGTAAAAAGGCTTCGCTCATGCCCTCGTCAATGGCAAGCTGCTCCGCAGAGGGATTTCTGCCCTTGACACCGCCATAGCTCCAGCGCACGGTGTCCGTATAGAGATAGCCGATTGCAGGCTGATAATCCGCCATGCCGTTGATCGGCGGCACTTCGGGGAACTGCATGAAGGGCAATTCATAAATAAGGGCATTTTCCCCGGCAGTTTCCTCGACCTGTGCAAAAAAACTTTGCAGGACAGCATCCGTCTGTTTGGCAGCAGCCTGCCAGTGCGGCGGATACCACAGAATTTCCGCATACCCCACAAATATGGACGCAGCTGCCATGACCGCACAGCCGACCGCCTTGCCTTTGCCTTTCAGCTTCGTGAAAAGGGCATCTGACACAATCGCCAGCACACACAGACTCAGACAGGCGATCACCACGCTCGAACGGTTGACACAGCGTATCTCCGGTGTGATCAGCATGGAAAAAATCATGGAAAAGCCGCCTGTGACACTGTACATCACCAGACAGAGGATGAGCAGCGACAGCAGATTCAGCCTTTCCCGCTGCCGGGTGTCCGCTGTCTTGTCTTTCTGCATGATGCGGAAAATCACCCACAGGCAGGCGATCAGGAAACCCACCGCTGCCAACAGCCCTAAGGCGGCATCCTGATTTTCATTGACACCCATGCCGACTGCGCTGTAGTGCTGTGCGATCTTCGCCAGTATGCCGGCTTCAGAATAGCCCGGCGGCAGGAGCATCTGAATGATGCGCAGCGCATAAATTTCCGTTGCCACCTCAGAACGCACGGCAGCAAGTGTATTTTTGCCATATTTCAGGGAGTAAATTATTTTCGGGAGCAGGGAAATGCCCACACAGAGCAGAACCGTATACAGCGGTACAGCTTCTTTCCACAGGCAGGAGAGCTTTTTAGTGCAGACAAGCTTGTACAGAAAGGCGATTCCCATGCAGAACAGCCCGAAAAAGGCATAGTACACATTGGAGAACCCCAACAGCACGCAGCCGCCGTACAGGAGCAGTTTTTTCACACGGGAGAAGCGTTCCGGTGCGATGCCCTGAAATTGCTCCTCTGCGATCAGCAAAGCACACAGCACCGCAAACGGTATCGTGTAATAATGCGAAAGCGTCATATGCCCCATGCCACGGTAAAAATGATAGGGCGTTACCGCATATGCCACCGACAGCAGCACCCGCAGGGGTGTTTTTTTCGTGAATTTCCCCATCAGCAGGTACATCGATGCCGCTGCCAACGGATAGGTCAGCAGGTAGATCAGATACACTGCCATATTGACCGGGAGAAACCGTGTCAGCAGCCATGCTTCTCCTGCGATGTCCAAATCCAGAAACGGCACATCGATCAGTGCCGACCAGTCCGGTGCACCCAGTCTGTCACAGAACCAGATGCCTTTCAGACCGCCCTCTGCAATACTCCGGAACAACATAGACAGCAGCACGCCATCACCTGCAAAGCCTACCGGGATATGCATATCGACCTCCCACACCCGGAAAGAAAGACAGATGATACCAAGCGAAATCAAAATTGCCGCTGCCAGCCCTATCAGGCTGCGTGTTCGTTTCTGCATATGCTTATTTCTCCGCTTCCTGCAGGAAGGCTGCGATCTGCCTGTCCATGCAGTCTCTCACGCTGCCGCCCGCAAGATAGATCTTGCTGAAATCCACGATATTGGCAATGGCATCTTCCACGCCCCAGACGGGTTTCCAGCCGAATACGGACTTCGCTTTCGAGCAGTCCAGTTTGAGGAAAGACGCTTCATGCGGTCCGCCGGTGCTGACATTTTTCCACTGCACGGATGTGCCGTTTGCCGCATTCCACTTGTCGCAGAAGAGTGTCACCAGTTCCCCGGTCGTCAGGCAGTCCTTGTCGTCCGGTCCGATGTTGTAGCACCCGGCAAGGCTTTTATCCGTGTACTGCCGTGCGGCGATCATCAGGTATGCATACACGGGTTCGAGGACAAACTGATAGGGACGTGTCGAGGCAGGATTGCGCACGATGATCTCCTCCCCCCGCTGCACTGCCCGGATGCAGTCCGGAATGATCCTGTCCGCCGCAAAGTCGCCGCCGCCGATGACATTTCCTGCCCGGCAAGTGGTGATGGCGACCTGCCCGTCCGCAAAGAACGAATTCCGGTAGCTGCTTGTCACCAGTTCCGAACAGGATTTCGAGTTGGAATAGGGGTCAAAGCCGTTCAGCTCCTCATTTTCCCGGTAGCCCCATGCCCATTCCCGGTTCCGGTAGACCTTGTCGGTCGTGACATTCACGACGGAGACAACGGACGGACAATGGCGGACTGCCTCAAGGAGATGCACCGTGCCCATGACATTCGTTTCATA
This sequence comes from uncultured Clostridia bacterium, assembly GCA_947629905.1. Taxonomy (GTDB): domain Bacteria; phylum Bacillota; class Clostridia; order Oscillospirales; family Ruminococcaceae; genus UBA3855. Next base: position 98,715 of record CANRFM010000001.1, on the reverse strand, counting down.
GGTATAGACGGGGTTCTGGTAGGATGCCCGGACAATGGGCTGCGCTGCCATATGGATGACGATCTCCGGCTTTACCTCGTCCATGACCTGCTGCAAATGTGCAAGGTCACGGATGTCGCCCTCTACGGATGACATTTCCTTGTCCAGTCCGCACAGCGTGAACAGTGCCGGGTCTGTCGGCGGCTGCAGGGCGTAGCCTGTCACCTCTGCGCCTGCCTGCAACAAAAGCCGGCACATCCACGAACCTTTGAATCCGGTATGCCCGGTGACGAGCACTTTTTTCCGGTTGTAAAATTCCATGTCACTCCTCCTCAAAGTTCAGGCGCTCTTCTTCAATGACAAGCGGGCGTTTCATGAGGCGCTTGTTGATGCTGAGAATATATTCCCCGATCAGCCCCAGAAAAATGAGCTGCACTGCCCCCAAAAAGAACATCCCGATGACCACAGGCGCCATGCCCGTATTGAACGAATCCCACATACAGAGTTTCATGATGAAGTAGATCAGTGCAATGACAAAGCTGACGATCGCAATGAACAGTCCCACGAAAGTCGCAAGCCGCAGTCCGATTTTGGTGTAGGACGTGAAACTCAGCATGGCAAGGTCATAGAGCGTGAAGAAATTATTTTTCGACTTGCCCGCCTTGCGCAGCTGCTGTTCGTAGGGAATTTCCTTGCGCTTGTAGCCGAGTTCTGCCACCACGCCCCGCAGGAACGGGGTGGGATCGTCCAGATCCCGCATGATATTGATAAACGACCTGTCATACAGCCCGAACCCTGTAAAATGTTCGATCTGCTCCACGTCCGAAAATTTCTTGATCAGCTTGTAATAACACGTCCGCAGGAAACGGACGAATTTATTTTCCTTGCTGGTGGTCTTGATGGCACTGACGATCTTATAGCCTTTCTCCCACTCCTGAATGAAAGTCGGTATCAGTTCAATGGGATCCTGAAAATCGGCGCAGATCATGATCACACAGTCGCCTGTGGTCTGTATCAGCCCGTAGCAGGGCGAATTGTTCTGCCCGAAATTCTTGGCATTGAGGATCGCCTTGATCTTCTTGTTTTCCGCACACATCTGCCGCAGAAGATCACGGGTGCCGTCCTTGGAATCGTTGTCGATGAATACCAGCTCATAGTCATATTGCGGCAGTTTTTTCAGTTCCGCAATAATGGCTTCACTCAGGGGTCTGACGTTGTCGATCTCGTTGTAGGTCGGCACTAAGATACTGATCCGTTTCATTGTGCTTTCCCCTTATCGGCTGACGGCTTCGGTGATGATCTTTGCCATATAGTCGATCATCTCGTCCGTCATGCCGGGATAGACACCCACCCAGAATGTCTGATTCATGATAAATTCCGTCACATTTAGACTGCCGGCTACCCGGTAGGCATCCGTGCCACGCAGTTCATCAAAGCAGGGGTGCTTGATCATGTTGCCGGAGAAAAGCAGTCTCGTCTGGATGTTGTGCTCTTCCACATAGCGTGTCACATCGTTGCGGGCAATGCCGCTTTCCGGCTTCACGGAGATGAGGAAACCGAACCATGAGGGCACGCTGTTTTCCGCAGGTTCGGGCAGGATCAGCTTGTCTGCCACGGGGAGCAGGGCTTGGCGCAGCCTGTCCCAGTTGTGGCGGCGGCGTTCGATGAAGGACGGGAATTTCTGAAGCTGCTCACAGCCGACAGCTGCCTGCATATCGGTCACTTTCAGGTTATAGCCCAGATGGCTGTAGACGTACTTGTGGTCATACCCCTGCGGCAGCTCCCCGAACTGCCCGTCAAAACGGTGTCCGCAGAGATTGTCCCGTCCGGAGGGGCATACGCAGTCCCGTCCCCAGTCCCGGTAGGAGAGGATCAGCCGGTGCAACAGCGGATCGTCCGTATAAACACAGCCGCCCTCGCCCATGGTCATATGGTGCGGCGGATAGAAACTGCTCGTGCCGATGTCGCCCCATGTGCCGGTGAATTTTGTTTCGCCGTCCATGGTGTACTTAGAACCGAGGGCGTCGCAGTTGTCCTCTACCAGCCACAGGTCATGCTTCTGACAGAAAGCTTTCACAGCGGCAAGGTCAAACGGATTGCCGAGGGTGTGGGCGATCATGACTGCCTTTGTCTTTTCGGAGAGGGCAGCTTCGAGCTGTGTCACGTCGATATTATACTGCGGTACGGTCACATCCACGAACACCGGAACTGCGCCGTATTGCAGGATCGGTGCAATGGTAGTCGGGAAACCGCAGGCAACGGTGATGACTTCATCGCCACGCTTTACCCGGCGTTCGCCCAGCTCCGGGGCTGTCAGCACCATGAATGCAATCAGGTTGGCAGAAGAACCGCTGTTCACCAGATGCGCATACTTCACGCCGAGCCACTGTGCGAACTCCTTTTCAAACCGGTCAGAAAATCTGCCCGTTGTCAGCCAGAAATCCAGTGCAGCATCCGTCAGGCTCTGCATTTCCTTTTCATCAAACACACGGGCAGCATAGGTAATTCTGTCACCCTCTGCAAAGGGCTTTTTCTTTTCCACAAAATCATGATAATAGTCTGCGACAAGGGCTTTGATCTGTTCCCTTGCCTCTGCTTCACTCTTCCACTCTGCCATGGTCATTTCCTCCCATTCTTCCTGTTAGTCTGCCCATTTTTTCCACGGGGCATTGCCGGTCTGCAATAATTTTTCGAGGGCATCCATTTCCCGCTTGTTGTCCATGCACTGCCAGAAGCCCCTGTGCGGATAGGACATCAGCTCCCCCTCTGCCGCAAGGCGTTCGAGGGGTTCCCGCTCAAAAACAGTCTCATCCCCGGCAATATAGTCAAACACCTGCGGTTCGAGCACCATATAGCCTGCATTGATGGGTGCACTGTCCGAAAGATTCTTTTCCCGGAACGACTTGACAGCATTGTCGCCGCCGATGTCCAGCACCCCTTTCTGCTGTTCCTGCCGGACGGCGGTCAGCGTAGCAATTTTGCCGTGCGACCGGTGGAACGCAAGCAGTTTTTCTATGTCCACATCGCAGACGGCATCGCCGTAGGTCATCATGAATGTTTCATTTCCCACGTATTCCTGAATGCGCCGGATGCGCCCGCCTGTCATGGTTTGCAGCCCGGTATCCACAACTGTGACTTTCCACGGTTCAATGTACTGTTTGTGGATGATCATGTCATTTCTGCCGGCTGTATAGTCAAAGGTCACATCACAATTGTGGAGAAAATAGTCCGCAAACCATTCCTTGATGATATGCTGCTTATAGCCTGCACAAATGATGAACTCACACATACCATAATGGGCATATTCCTTCATAATATGCCATAAAATCGGCTTTCCGCCGATCTCGATCATCGGCTTCGGGCGGAACTGGGATTCCTCGGAGATCCGTGTGCCAAGCCCTCCTGCCAATAATACGACCTTCATTTGCTTCATCTCCCTGCTTTGGCGAAATACTGCCATTTGTCTCACCTTATTATTTTACAATGATTCAGCGGTATTGTCAAGACACGGGCAGAGAATTTGACAACATTGACAAAACCACGGCACACATTGTACCTTCTGTTGTCCATTCCTACCGCCTTACGTCTTACTGATCGCATACACCGCAAGCACCACGACACCGAAAAACAGCGGCAGCATCACGAACCGGAACAGGTTGTCGAGCAGGTCTGCTTTCCGCATCCGGCGGCGCTGCATTTCGGCATCCCATGCGATGACATCTTCCCGGCGGCGGGTGCGTTCTGCTTCAAGCTGTTCTATCTTTTCCATGCACTGTGCAATGCGTTCTTTGGCATCCGCATACTGTTCGACACGCCGGAAATGCATGACTGCCGCTTCGAGCGCTTCGACCGTTCCGGTTTCCTGCAGGCTGACGGCGTGTTCATAGACAGGCAGCTCCGGCGGATTTTCCGCTGTCTGTGCGGTATCTGATCTGTTCTCTGCCATTCCATTCCCTCCCGGCTTTTCGTATCGGTTTTATTATAACATATTTTTCCTGAATTGTAAAGGCTGCTGCTCGATTTTATACTTGAAATTACCGGAATAATGCTGTATAATAGAAGATAGAAACCATTACCATACAGCGGACGGCTGACAGAAAGGGGTATTTCACATGAACACACAACAGCTTTTAGCAGAGGCACAGGCACTTCAGCCCACCTTGGCGGAACTCCGGCGGACGATCCACCGCCACCCGGAGACCGGATTTGACCTGCCGGTCACGAAAGCGCTCGTCATGGAACAGCTCACGGAAATGGGCTATACACCGCAGGAAATGGGGCGCTGCGGCGTGGTTGCGCTTGCGGGCGGGAAGAAACCGGGCAGAACGATCCTGCTCCGGGCGGATATGGATGCACTCCCCATGACGGAGGAAGCCGATGTGTCCTATTGCAGCGAAATTCCGGGCAAGATGCACGGCTGCGGGCACGATATGCACACCGCCATGCTTCTTGGGGCGGCAAAGCTCCTGAAAGCCCGTGAAGATGAAATTGCCGGAACGGTCAAGCTCGAATTTCAGCCGGCAGAGGAGATCTTTCAGGGTTCGCCCGATATGATACAGGCAGGACTGCTCGAAAACCCAAAAGTCGATGCTGCCATGATGCTTCACGTCACTGCCGGGATGCCCATGCCTTCGGGAATGTTCCTCGTGGCAGGGGGCGGCATTTCCTCCACTTCCTGCGAACAGTACCACATCACCGTCCGAGGCAAGGGCGGACACGGTTCGACACCGCATGAATCCATCGACCCGATCACGGCGGCGGCGCATATGCACATCGCTTTACAGGAGATCAACAGCCGGGAACTGGAGGGCAACCAGTTCGGGGTGTTCACGACCGGACGGTTTGAAGCGGGCAAGGCTTCCAACGTCATTCCCGACACTGCCGAAATGTGGGGCACGATCCGCACGACCGACCCCGAAAACGCCGTCGGCGCACTCATCCGCACACGCATGGAACAGATCTGCAAGGGCATTGCGGCTGCTTTCCGGTGTGAAGCGGAGGTGACATTCTTCGATTTCTGCCCGTGCATGATGATCGACGGGACGCTTGCGGCTTCGGCAATGGCTTCCATGCGCACGCTGTTCGGGGAGGCAGCGATCGACCTCTCGGTCGTCTCCGGCGGCAAGGCAGGGGGCGGCAGTGAGGATTTCGCCTTTGTCAGCCATCATGTACCGACAGTTAGTATGTTCCTCACGGCGGGCAGCAAGCAGGACGGCTACGAATTCGGGCAGCATCATCCGCAGGTGCGGTTTGATGATTCTGTCCTGTGGCGGGGCAGTGCGGCTTTTGTCCATACGGCGATGAACTGGCTTGCTGAAAATTGCTGAAAAATCTCTTGCAAGTTCGTTTTGTTTATGGTATACTATATGTAACAGGCAATGTTTACAGATCCCTGCAAATGTAACAAAGGAGATGGTTAGGATGCAAAAGCGATTTTCCCTGCCGAAATGCCTTGCAGCGGCACTTTCGGCAATGCTGACACTGACGGCTGTACCCTGTATCCAGACAGCGCCGGAAGTCAGCGCTGCGGGTGTGGAATATGCACCGCAGCTCATGCACATTGCTGCCTATGACGACAGCGCCAACCTCAGTGCGGCGGACACGAAAGATGCTTCCCACCTTGCCCTGACAGCGGAGAACGGTACGCTCGGCGAACAGTGGCGCATCGACTACTGCGGTGCGGACGGGAACGGGAGCTACTTCAAGATCGTCAATGCCGCTTCCGGCAGGCTGCTCACGCCCATGCAGTACGGGCTTTCTTCGGGAATGGAAGCTGTCATTTACGGCAACGAAAACGACCATGCGCAGTACTGGTACATCGTTCCGACCGACAAGGACAGTCTTGGGAATGATCTGCATTATAAAATTATAAATTATGCCGATACCGACCTTGCGCTGACTGCCGGGGGAACTGGCTTGACGGTGGCAGATTATGCCGGGGAAAAGGGGCAGCAGTGGCTGCTCGATCCGGCAGGTTTACAGGGCTTTGCGGGGTACTGCTTTGACGACACGACCGGAAAGGTCAAGGCTGCGGACATCGGCGGACTGCTCGGGGAGACGGTGGAAGTTTCCAACTTTGCCGATTTGCAGAAATATGCGACTGCTGACGAGCCGTACACGATCGTTGTCACCGACAATATTTCCGTGACGGAGCTGAACCTGAACGGCACTCGCTATATGTGTTCCGCCGGGCGGATCTATGTCCACAGCAACAAGACCATCATCGGCAGCTACGACAAGCACACGCTGTTCAATGTGCAGTTCTGCACCGCAAGCAAAAGCGGCACGGGCAATAATATCATTCTCAAAAACTTTGAGAGCACCCATGACAGGGATTCCAACAACAATGACTCCATCCAGTTCTATTTTGGTTCGGGGGAAAATATCTGGGTCGATCATGTGACCTTTGTCGGGCATGACGGCTACGGGGAATCGTCCAATGGAGAAGTGGACGAGGATAAATTCCTTGCGTGCTGTTATGATGCGGACTACTGCACGGTTTCGGACTGTTCGTTCGGGGCGCACAAGTACGGGCTGATCTTAGGCTATCCGGCAGACGGCGCAGATCTGGAGGCGCAGTATGACAACTACCCCCGTATGTCTCTGATCGCCAACAGTTTCCACGATACGCATACCAGAGGACCGGGGCTGATGCGGTGGGGGTATTACCATTCGCTCAACAACTATGTGAATACCTTCAGCATGGCATATACTGTCATCACCAAGGGTAAAATTTTCGCTGAGAACTGCGTCTATGAAAACGGCGGAAATGTCATCTGTGACTGGGATCAGATGACTTTCAACGGCTACTATTCGGAAACGGGTTCTATATTCCAGAACTGCCAGCGCACCAAACAGGGCGGTGACTCCAACAGCACAGCACAGCCCTGCACATGGCGACCGGCATCGAACTACACCTACAAGGCACTGACCGCTGAACAGGCAAAGACCTACACGACTGCCTACAGCGGTGCACAGAAAACAGCGGGCAATGTCAATTACACCACCTATGCCGCCGCAGGTGTTCCCTCGCCGGGGTTCATGGCAGGTGTAGAGGACGGCTGGGGGAGTACTGCCCCGACAGAACTGCCTACGAATGCGTACTTCATGATACGCAATGCCAACAGCGGACTGTATTTGGACATTGCAGGCGGAGAAGCTGCCAACGGCACGAATGTGCAGCAGTGGGGCGCTTCCGAAGCCGGTACACAGAATACGTTCCGGTTCGTTCCGGCAGAAGATGGGTACTACTACATCCAGTCCATGGTCGGGGACAAGACGTATGTGCTTGACGTGACAGGCGGCAAGACGGAAAACGGCACCAATATAGAGCTGTATGCCTTTAAGGGCAATGACAACCAGAAATTCCTCCTGACTGCCAATACTGACGGCAGCTATCAGATCCACCCGAAGAAAGATACTTCTTCCTTTGTGGAGATCGCTTCCGCATCGGAAGAAGCCGGCGCAAACTGCGCACTCTGGGGGAAAACGGGTTCTGCGTGTCAGAACTGGTTCTTGGATGAGGTGACCTTTGCCGGGGAGACCATGGACACGGCGCTTTCCTATCAGTTCACGAATGCGGATGCCGGAACGCCCCTTGCAGGACAGGATGCATGGACGGTGAAACCGGCGACCGGAGATCTGTACTACCTGATCTCGGGCGGGCAGTATCTCACCGTGCAGGACGGCAAGGCAGTACTTGCGGATGCGGATACCACCACCAATGTGCAGATGATGCGCTTCGTGAAAGATCCGGACGGCACATATACCATTGTACCCCGTGCCGGTTATGACAAGACAGCAGAGCGCTACACGCAGGCGGTCGGGGCTTCCTCCGTGGAGACTTTCAGCGGTGTAGCCGGGCAGAGATGGCTTGTCGAAACAGCGCCCCTCGTTCTGCCGACCGAACCTGTTCCGCCTACCGAACCTGTAAAGCCGACCGAACCCGTTCCGCCCGCTGAACCCGTTCCACCCACTGAACCGGATACACCTCCGGTCTTAGGCGATGTCAATGCGGACGGGGCGTCCACGCTTGCCGATATTGTCGTGCTCCAGAAATGGCTGCTTGGCAGCGGAACTCTGACGGCATGGCAGAATGCGGATATGGACAGGAATGGGATGATCGATGTCTTTGATCTCGGACTGCTCAAGCATTTTGTCTCTGGTATTTCTAAAGGATAATAGCAAAAGTCTGCCCGGCGGCAGGCTGCCGCTTCCGATTTGCCTCCCAATGCCGCCTACGGCGGCAAAGGTCGGCTTGCATGACTGCTACTTTTATCTTACCTGAAAGCAGTCGCCCTTTGTGCCATCAGGCGCATTGGGCGACTGCTCAGGCTGTCAAAAAAGTCTGAAATCATGTTTTTTGCCCTCAAAAAATAGCTCGAAAATGGCTATTCTACGTTAGCCGATTCCGACTTTTTTCATTCAAAAGGGGGTTTTTTTACAAGCTGAGCAGTCGCCCTTTGTGCCATCAGGCGCATTGGGCGACTGCTTTAATTCTACTTTCAAACTAACTGTTCCTCTAAAACCACCCGTAATTTCCGGATGATCTTCTTTTCCAGACGGGAGATGTAGGACTGTGAAATGCCGATGCGGTCGGCGACTTCTTTCTGTGTCATCTCCTTTTTCCCGCCAAGCCCGAAGCGGTATTCGAGGATCTCCCGCTCCCGGGGCGGCAGGTCGTGAACGGCATTCAGCAGCATTTCCCGTTCCGATTCCCACTCGATGCCACGGCTGACAATGTCCTCTTCCGTGCCGAGTACGTCCGACAGCAGGAGTTCGTTGCCGTCCCAGTCCACGTTCAGCGGTTCGTCAATGGAAATTTCGCCCCGGTACTGTGAGGACTTCCGCAGGAACATCAGAATTTCATTTTCGATACACCGGGAAGCATAGGTCGCAAGCTTGATATTTTTGTCCGGGCAGAATGTGCCGACTGCCTTGATCAAGCCGATCGTGCCAATGGAAATAAGATCTTCGAGACAGATGCTGGATGTCTCGAATTTTTTTGCGATGTAGACAACAAGCCGGAGATTGTGGACGATGAGCGTTTCCCGTGCCTGTGTGTCGCCCTGTGCAAGTCGGACAAATACAGCCGCTTCTTCCTCTTTGGTAAGGGGCGGCGGCAACGTGTCCGACCCGCTGATGTAGTCCACCCGGCAGGGGCGGAACAGCTTGTGCAGGAATTGCTTGACGGCTTGTAAAATGTTCATGAAAAGACCTCCTAACAGCGCAGCAGTTTCGGGTTGAAAATTGCCTTATGTTCCGTCTGTCCGCCGATACCGACGAGCACGTCCACGGATTTTGCAGTTCCCTCTTTCCGGATGAGGACTTCATCCGGCCGGAATACGTACACCAGACCCGTTCCGGCAGCCGTGGCATACGGCAGCGGACGGAAACGGGCGGGCGGGAGCGTTTCCGGGAGCAAAGCAGAAAGCGCTTCCCGTTCGCAGAGAATGACCGGCTTGCCCGTGCAGAAGTCCACGAGGGTATTTCCGGTGTCGGCAAGCCCCTCCACGGCTGCCGTGTGTGTCCCGTAGCGGATATGCACCGTGTAGCCGTCTGCCGTGGGGTGGGCACGGTCATGGAAATACTGCACGATACAGAGCACCCCATAGGCAGCGATCGTCCACAGGACAAGCGCCCGCAGACTGATGTCCGGATACCAGCTCCCGTTCGCATACCAGACACGCCCGGAGAGTGACAGCGCTAACAGAATGCCTGCCATTCCACAGCTCACACCCCCGAAACACAGCAGTTTCTGCCAGAACTGCCTTCTTCCGAATGCGATCAGGCACATCCCGGCTGCCAGTCCTGCTTTGCACAGGAGCGACAGCAGGAACGGCAGGGGCGGCAGCAGGATCATCAGCGAACCCGCAGCCCCCAGCCCTGCCCCTGTCAGACCCCGCCCGGTGCGGCATTTTGTGTGGGTCAGCCTTGCGGTCAGGCGCAGGAGCAGGAAATTCATGTACAGGTTGCACACGAGCAGTACATCCACATAGACCGTCCTCATCCGATCCCCCCTGCTTGTATTATAACACGCCGGGACGGCGGAACTTGTCGGAATGCGGACAGGCGGAAAATTTTTCATTGCATGAAGCACTTTCTTCCAGTGCATACTAATTTTAGCGAAAGGAAGTGCATCTGATGGCATATCATAAGGTGGTCATTGCAGGGATCAATACGGCTGAACTGAAAGTCATGCGGGAGGAGGAAAAAATGGCTCTCCTCCGGGAATACAAGGAGACCGGCAGCAAAGCCGTCCGGGACAAGCTCATTCAGGGGAATCTGCGGCTTGTTCTGAGCGTGGTGCAGCGGTTTGCAGGACGGGGAGAGGACGTGGACGACCTGTTTCAGATCGGGGTGGTCGGGCTGATGAAAGCCATTCACAATTTCGACCTGAGCAAGGAAGTGCGGTTTTCGACCTACTGCGTGCCGATGATCAGCGGCGAACTGCGGCGGCATCTGCGGGACTATAACCAGATCAAGGTCAGCCGTTCGCTGCGGGACTTAGCATACAAGGCGATTCAGGCAAAGGATGTCCTCACAGCACGCCTGCAAAGAGAACCGACCATGGACGAAATTGCACAGGAGATCGACGAAAAACGCTCCGATATTGTGATCGCCCTTGAGAGTATCAGCGACCCGGTCTCGCTGTATGAACCTGTATATTCAGATGCGGGCGATACGCTTTATGTCATGGATCAGATCAGCGACAAGGACAGTGCGGACAGTTGGATCGCTGCATTTTCCATGCGGGATGCCATGAAAGCACTGGAGGACAGGGAGAAAAATATTTTATACCTGCGCTTCCTCTGCGGACGGACACAAATGGAAGTCGCACGGGAGATCGGCATTTCACAGGCACAGGTCTCCCGCCTCGAAAAAGGTGCGATCGCCAAAATTAAAGAAGCTATTTAAGAAAATTCTGAGGCGCAAAGGGCGACTGCTTTTAGGTAAGATAAAAGCAGCAGTCACGCAAGCCGACCTTTGCGCCGTAGGCGCATTGGGAGGCACAACGGGTGCAGCGTCACGCTGCCTTCGGGGATTTCTGTTATAATCTGTTATAATGCATAATGCACACAAAAAAACTGTCAGAACACAGCATTTTCAACAAAATGCGGAGAATCTGCCCGGATGTCTTGACTTATTCCGGAAAAAATAGTATAATAGATGTGTTCAGGTGTTGCGGTAGATATAGGATTCATTCGTTAATTTTTTAACGAACCAAGCCGCTGTTCCTGCCATACTTACTATCAATCTGGAGGTTATTGCAATGAGCAGAGTGTACAATTTCAGCGCAGGACCGGCTGTTCTGCCGGAGGAAGTTCTGCGTGAAGCAGCAGAGGAAATGCTGGACTACAAGGGCTGCGGTATGTCCGTCATGGAAATGTCCCACCGTTCCAAGATGTTCCAGCAGATCATTGACGAAGCAGAGCAGGATCTGCGTGACCTGATGGGCATTCCGGACAACTACAAGGTACTGTTTTTGCAGGGCGGCGCTTCCCAGCAGTTTGCGGCTGTTCCGATGAACCTGATGAAGAACGGCAAAGCCGGATACATCATCACCGGTCAGTGGGCAAAGAAGGCATTTCAGGAAGCAAAGAAATATGGTGAAGCTGTAGAGCTTGCTTCCTCTGCGGATAAGACCTTTTCCTATATCCCGGACTGCTCCGATCTGGACATTCCGGAGGATGCGGACTATGTATACATCTGCCAGAATAATACGATTTACGGCACCGTATTCAAGGAGCTGCCGAACACCAAGGGCAAGGAGCTTGTCGCTGACGTTTCGTCCTGCTTCCTGAGTGAGCCGATCGACGTGACGAAGTACGGCGTGATTTACGGCGGCGTGCAGAAGAATGTCGGACCTGCCGGCGTGGTCATCGCCATCATCCGTGAGGATCTGATCCCTGATGAAACACCCATCAAGGATACACCGACCATGCTTGCATGGAAAACACAGGCAGACGCAGGTTCTCTCTACAACACACCGCCTTGCTATGGTATCTACATCTGCGGCAAGGTCTTCAAGTGGCTGAAGAAAATGGGCGGTCTCGAAGCTATGAAGGCACACAACGAGAAGAAGGCTGCGATCCTGTATGATTTCCTCGACCAGAGCAAGATGTTCAAGGGGACGGTACGCAAGGAAGACCGTTCTCTGATGAACGTGCCGTTCGTTACGGGCGATGCAGACCTCGATGCAAAATTCGTTGCAGAGGCAAAGAAAGCCGGCTTTGAGAACCTCAAGGGTCACAGAACGGTCGGCGGCATGAGAGCTTCTATCTACAACGCAATGCCAATTGAGGGCGTAGAGAAGCTGGTCGCTTTCATGAAGAAGTTCGAGGAAGAAAACGCATAAGCGCACAGCAAGGAGGAAATACCCATGTACAATATTCTGACACTCAACAAGATCGCTGCCTGCGGTACGGAGAAATTCGACAAGGCAAAGTACACGGTATCGGATTCCGTGGAGAACCCGACCGGCATTCTGGTGCGTTCCGCTGTGATGCATGACATGACATTCGGTGCAGATCTGCTTGCCATCGGCAGAGCAGGTGCGGGCACAAATAATATCCCGGTCGACAAGTGCGCAGAGCAGGGCATTGTTGTATTCAACACCCCCGGCGCAAATGCCAATGCCGTCAAGGAACTGGTACTTGCCGGGCTGTTCCTGTCCTCCCGTAAGGTGACAAAGGCTGTCGCATGGGCAGCAGACCTGAAAGACACAGAGGAAATGAACGTGGCAAAGCAGGTCGAAAAGGGCAAGAGCCAGTTTGCAGGTCCGGAAGTACTGGGCAAGACACTTGGTGTCATCGGTCTGGGTGCGATCGGGCGCAAGGTAGCAGAGGCTGCTGCTGCACTGGGCATGACAGTTATTGGTACTGACCCGTTCCTGAGTGAAGCTGCTGCTGCGGAAATTGCTCCGTTCTGCAAGGTCGTTGCGACCAAGGAAGAAGTCTATGCCGCTGCGGATTATATCACGCTCCATGTACCGTGCAATGCGGATACCAAGGGCTTTATGAATGCTGCTGTATTTGCACAGCTCAAGGACGGCGCAAGGATCTTGAACTTCGCAAGAGGTGAGCTGGTGAACGATACCGACCTCGAGGCTGCGATCGCATCTGGCAAGGTCGCTTGCTATGTGACTGATTTCCCGAATGCTAAAACCGTTGCCATGGACGGTGTTGTGGCTATTCCGCATTTGGGTGCATCTACGCCTGAATCCGAGGACAACTGTGCTAAAATGGCAGCCGATGAGCTGATTGACTACATCGAGAACGGCAATATCCGGAACAGTGTCAACTTCCCGAACGTTGCCTGCGATGCTGCCGGGAGAAAGGTTTGTGTCCTCTTCAAGGAGGGTGCAGACGTGACCGGTGCTTGCTGCTCCGGCGTGAAGAAAGGCTTCGGCTATGCGATCTTCACAGGAGACGCCGATGCAGATGCCCTTGCTGCCAAGGATGGCGTGATCAAGGTAAGAGTGATCGGCTGAACAGCTTGATCTGACTTGTAAAGAGGACACGGCGGAAGAGCGGTGTCCTCTTTTTTTGCTTTTCTATTATAAAGATGCCACATCCGCATACTCCATCTGCGGATGCAGTGCCAAATTGATACCGCAAGCCAACAGCTGCGCCGCCTGTAAAATCAGCCTGTCCACGTCACGGGGCGTGACCATCATGTCCTGCTTGGTGGGCAGGGGCAGTCTGCCTGTCAGATCTTCGGCTATGGTGCGCATACCGATGACAGTCGGTACACCGATCGCAATGACCGGAATGCCGAACGTTTCCGCATTCAGGGCTGCCCGGTGATTGGCAACACCGCTGCCGGGGGAGATCCCGGTATCGGAGATCTGGATCGTCGTCCCAAGCCTTTCCAGCGAGGAACAGGCAAGCGCATCCACGGCGATCACCGCAGAGGGCTTGACGTGGTCTGCCACGGCGTGCAGGAGTTCGGCTGTTTCGATGCCTGTCTGCCCCAGCACGCCCCCTGCAAGGACGCAGACGGGGCGGAGATCCTTGAGGAAAGCTTCATCCTCGTCTGCTAACTCCTGTTTCAGGTGGCGGGTCGCAAGGACTTTTGCGGTCGTGCGAGGTCCGAGGGCATCGGGGGTAATGTCCATATTCCCCAAGCCCGCAACCAATACGCAGCCCTCTTCCGGCAGCAGGGGGCGCAGTTCGGCGGCAAGTTCCTGCGCCATGGGTTCATGGTCGTCTGAAAAACGGGACAGCGCCTGTCCCTCCAGTGTAATATAGCGCCCCTTTCCCTTTCCGAGGGGTCTGCCGCTCTCATCGTCGGCAATGTGAATTTCCGTGATGCGGAAATACTTGCCCCGCTTGTGTTCCGTGATGCCGGCGGGTTTTCGCACGGCGGCAAGGCTTTCTACGGCAAGGTCAGTCCGGTATTGCATATGCGCTCCTTTCCGGTTTCCGGAAATTTGTACTAACTGCCGAAAAAGTGGAAAACTTTTCAGCAGAAATTCGTGAAAAAATTTCTTGCTTTTTTCCGGAAAGCGTGGTATAATAGTAAAAGGTGTAGTAACGGCATACTATGCAGGAACGGTCGTACCGTCCGGAAGCAGAAGTGTCTCACTGCTTTTCTATTTTGTGCCGAATCAGCGCTTTTATACGCAAACAAAGGGAGGTGCATTCAGGAATGCCGAATATCAAATCTGCCAAGAAAAGAGTCAAGGTAAACAAGACAAAGGCTGCTGCCAATAAGGCAAGAAAGTCTAATCTCAAGACCATGATCAAGAAGGCTGAGCTGGCTTGCGCAAACAACGATGCCAACAAAGAGGAAGCTGTAAGAGCTGCCATCAAGCGTGTCGATCAGGCTTGCGCTAAGAATCTGCTGCACAAGAACAATGCAGCAAGAAAGAAGTCTCATCTGGCAAAGCTTCTCAATGCATAATAAAAACCCCGCTCCCATCTCACAGGAGCGGGGATTTTTGTTGTCAGCCCATAGAACCAAGCTGCTCCGGCGTCTCATCGCCAAGACGGAAAAGCAGCGTGGTCGTCCAGATGGCTGAAATTGCCACAAGGATATAGACCGCTCTGCTCAGGATCGAACCTGCACCGCCAAACAGCCATGCAACGAGGTCAAATTCAAAGATACCGACCAGACCCCAGTTAATGCCGCCGATGATCAGCAGCGTCAGGAAAATCTTATCCCAGATATGATTCATGTGCTTTCCCTCTTTTCTGCGAGCCGCTTTTTGCAAGCCGGCTCGGAATTTTTCCAAACCGTTACATGGCTCACGGAGATAGTATGTGCGCTGCGCCTTGTTTTATGCCGGAAATCTCTGGCATTTTTTTATTAAATCATGCGCACACTGCATATCCTATACTATTACTATAAAGGGGTGAGCTTATGAAAACGGTTGCCTGTTATGTCCGGGTCTCTACGGAAAATCAGCTTGACAACTACAGCATTGAGGAACAGACGGAACGGCTGAAAGCCTACTGCAAGGCGAAAGACTACAGCATCTATCGATTTTACACAGACGGCGGCTACAGCGGCGGCAATATGAACCGCCCTGCTTTACAGGAATGCCTGAATGACATCCGCAGGGGCTGCATTGAGGCGGTGGTCGTGTATAAACTCGACCGCCTGAGCCGGTCACAGAAAGACACGCTGTCACTGATCGAGGATGCATTTCTTGCCAATCATGTGGACTTCATCTCCGTCTGTGAGAATTTTGACACGACCACGCCGTTTGGCAGGGCAATGATCGGGATACTCTCTGTATTTGCACAGCTCGAAAAGGATCAGATCACGGAGCGCTTTACAATGGGGCGCATCGGGCGGGGCAGGGCTGGCTATTTTCACGGCGGCGGCAATGCCCCGAAAGGCTATCGCTATCAGGACGGAGCGCTGCACATCGTCCCCTCAGAGGCGGCACAAGTGCAGCGTATTTTTTCGCTCTTCCTGTCCGGTATGAGTATCCATGCCATTGCAAAACAAATGGAGGAAGAATTCCACAATACCCTCTGGAACAGTGCCGCTAAAGTTTCCGGCTGCCTGAAAAACAGCATCTACACCGGAAAGGTAAAATTTGCCGGTGTGGAATATCCCGGACGGCACAAGGCGATCATCAGCGAGGAGATCTATGCGGCAGCGAACCGCCTGCTTCAGGATGCCGACCGTGAGCACAGGAAAAACAGCGCCCAGAAAACGCCTTTCCGGGCTGGCTATCTGCTTTCCGGTATTGTGTACTGCAAACGCTGCGGGGCAAGATACAGCGCCGGGCATGGCTGCTACAGATGTTATTCACGCTCGAAATGTGCCAAAAAATGCATACAAGATCCCGCTTGCCGGAATGATAACTGGAAAATCGAAGACCTTGATGCGGTCATACTGCACGAAATGAAGCAGATCACCATAGCGGGCAGCAGGGAATTTCTGCCCGTGCCGGGCGCTGTAGACACGGCGGCTCTCCGGCAGGAGATCGCCGACACGGAAGCGGCATTGTCCCGTGTGATGGAACTGTATCAGATCGCTGCTATACCCTTTTCTCAGGTTCAGGAACGGGCAGAAGCCCTGCGCTCCCGGAAGCTGCTGCTGCAAAATCAGATCGAACAGGCGGAGCAAGTTTTCCACACAAACTGCACCCTCTCTGTGGAAAACTTCCATTCCGTCCTACATAGCGGAACACTTGCTGAAAAACGGCTTTTGGTTGCCTCCATGATCCAAACTATCCGGATAGACGGCAGATCTGTGGAGATCGAATGGCGGATATAGCGCAAAATCATATGCCCCATGTGCATGGGCTTAGGCTGCAATGCCTGTGGGGTGACGGGCTGCCGGATCATGGATTCCCCACGGGAGCGCCTGATCGCTGTTCTGACGAATGTTTTCACGCCGTGCAATGGGCGTTTTCCACTGCTGATCTCCTTGATCGGGATGTTTTTTGTGACGGGGGCAGGGGGTTCGGTGGTTTCGGCGCTGATTTTACTGGGGGTAATACTCTGCGGCGTGGGGATGACGCTGCTCGTCTCACGCATACTCTCCGGCACGCTGCTGCGGGGGATGCCCTCTTCTTTTATGCTCGAACTGCCCCCCTACCGCCGTCCGCAGATCGGGAAAGTGCTGCTCCGCTCGCTGCTCGACAGGACAGTATTTGTCCTCGGCAGGGCGTGTATGGTTGCAGCTCCGGCAGGGTTGGTGATCTGGATCTTTGCCAATATTTCGGTGGGAGAGGGCAGTCTGCTTTCGTTCTGTGCGGGGGTGCTTGATCCGTTTGCAAGGTGGTTCGGGATGGATGGGAGCATTCTGCTCGCCTTTCTGCTTGCCTTTCCGGCGAATGAGATCGTTCTGCCGATCGTGCTGATGTCCTACCTTGCACAGGGCACACTGGTGGAAACGGGTGAACTTTCCACATTACACAGCATCCTTGTGGAAAACGGCTGGACGTGGCTGACGGCGTTGTGTACCATGACATTTTCCCTGATGCACTTCCCCTGTTCCACGACACTTCTGACGATCCGGAAAGAGACCGGCAGCCTGAAATGGACACTATTTGCCGCTGTGCTGCCGACTGTGTGCGGACTCTGCGTGTGCTTTGTGCTGCATGGGGTCGGGATGTGGTTTATATGACGGGAAAATGACATTCATTCCGACAGAGTTTTAATTCATGGTGTGTTCATTTTTTCTCTCTGTGCTGCATATGGTAAAATAGAAACAAGGAGGAATGTACCATGCCGGAACTGACTGCCTATCATGTCGCCCTTGCCGGAAATCCCAATGTCGGAAAATCGACCGTATTCAATGCCCTCACGGGGCTGCACCAGCACACCGGAAACTGGGCAGGCAAGACGGTTTCCGGGGCGGAGGGGACATTTGAGCTCAACGGGATGCACTGTATCCTGACCGACCTGCCCGGAACATATTCCCTCCGGGCAAGTTCGGCAGAGGAGGAGGCTGCCCGTGATCACATCTGTTTTGCCCGTCCGGATGCCGTGGCTGTGGTCTGCGATGCCTGCTGTCTGGAGCGCAACCTGAATCTCGTCCTGCAAACACTGGAGCTGACACCACGGGTGCTGGTCTGTGTGAATCTGCTTGACGAGGCGGAAAAGAAGGGCATTACCGTTGATCTGCCGGCACTGGAACGCCTGCTCGGTGTTCCGGTCGTGGGCATGGCGGCAAGGAGCGGAGCGGGTCTGAAAGCCCTACAGGAGCGGCTTGCCGACCTGCTGACGGCAGAGGAAGCGCCGGCGGGGTGTGCTGTGGATTACGGGGCAGTGTTAGAACCCCGCTTACAGGTGCTGACCGGGCTGATCGGGGCACTGGAACTGACCGTTCCGGCAAGGTGGGCAGCGCTGCGCTTTCTCGAACAGGATACTGCCTTCACGGAGAAAGTGCCGCTGTATGAAGCGCCGCCGCACCTGACAAGTCACATTGCTGAATTGCAGGAAAATCTGTTACAGCTTGGCTATACACCGGAGCGGATACGGGACAGCATCATTGCCGCTGTCGTGAAACGTGCCGAACAGATCGCCGCTGCCGTTACGGCGCAGCCGCCCGGCAGTGATGCGGCAGACAGGCGGCTCGATCGGATCTTCATGGGGAAGCGGTGGGGCATTCCGGTCATGCTGCTGCTGTTGGCTGGCATTTTATGGATCACGATCGTCGGGGCAAACTACCCGTCTGAATGGCTTTCGGGGGTGCTGACGGCACTGGGGGAGAAAGGACGTTCCCTGCTGCATTCTGTCCATGCCCCGGAATGGCTGTGCAGCGTGATCTTTGACGGGATGTACCGGGTGCTTTCATGGGTGGTGGCTGTGATGCTGCCGCCGATGGCGATCTTCTTTCCGCTGTTCACTTTGCTCGAAGATGCGGGCTATCTGCCACGGGTCGCCTTTCTCATGGACAGCAGCCTCCGGAAATGCGGTGCGTGCGGAAAACAAGCATTGACCATGTGCATGGTGCAAACGATTTTTCAGCATTCTTTCCTTTCACTGCGGAAATGACAGTGAATGGATTTTTGTTTTTGTATGGTAAAAATAAAATATGATGTATAGCTGTCTTTTCGTGAAAAAAGACTTGCTTTTTTTCGTGAAATGTGGTAGAATATATAATAGGTAAGATTGTATAAATGGAGGGTGAGATATGAAATCGTTTGATGAAGTATTTGAACAGATCAAGCACTACATCACTGAACATGAACTGATTTCCGATGTTGCCTGCAACACGTGGATCAGCACCATGATCCCTGTACGGCTTGACGGTCAGAATGCTGTGTTTCAGGTCGATACGGGATTTCAGCAGGGAATACTTCTGAATAATTACAAAACCATGCTCGAAAATGTCATGACAGAGCTGATGGGATTTCCGGTCAATTTTGTGGTGGAGGTCGTTGTACCTGCCAAGGAGACGGACAAATCTTCTCCGGCTTTGGATCTGTCCGAAATAGACGAAAAAAACAAGGAATTGCAGCGGAGCTTTGAATTTGGTGAGTATGACTATACGTTTGATACTTTTATTGTCGGGCGCTCCAATGAATTTGCCTACGCCGCCTGCAAGGCGATCACGACCGATCAGCGTGCGACCTACAATCCGCTGTTCATCTATGGACCGTCCGGTCTGGGCAAGACACATCTTGTGACGGCGATCAAGCACGAGATCTCCCAGAAAGACCCCTCCAAGAATGTCATCTATGTGACCGGTGAATCCTTCGGTAATGAGCTGATCAAGGCGATCGACAAGCGGGATACTTCCGTGTTCCATGATAAATACCGCAATGCCGATGTGCTGATCGTCGATGATATTCAGTTCTTCTCCGGCAAGGAAGGTATGCAGGAGGAATTCTTCCACACATTCAACAAGCTGCATTCCGAGGGGAAGCAGATCGTCATCACTTCTGATAAGCCGCCGAGAGATCTGCAGACACTGGAGGAACGGATCCGCAACCGCTTTGAGTGGGGGCTGATCGCTGACATCAGTGTACCGGATTTTGAGACACGCTTTGCCATTATCCGCCGGAAAGCGGAACTGCTGAACCTACAGATCCCGGACGAGGTGACGGAGTTCATCGCTACCCGGCTGAAAACCAATATCCGGCAGTTAGAGGGCGCTGTGAAAAAGCTCAAGGCGCTCAAGACACTTGCCAACAGCCCGCCAACCATTTCTATGGCGCAGAGCGTGATCCGGGATATTCTCACGGACGATCAGCCTGTGCCGATCACGGTAGAAAAGGTCATTGCGGAGGTTGCCAATGTCTACGGCATTTCGCCGGATGACATCCGCTCCAGCAAGCGCACGGCACAGATCTCCACAGCCCGCAAGGTGGCTGCCTATGTTGTCCGTGAAGTCACGGATATGCCGCTGACGGTCATCGGTACGGAGTTCGGCGGTCGGGATCATTCTACCATTGTCTATGCGATCAACAATGTCAGTGAAGCCATCAAGAAGGATGAAAACCTCAAAACACTGGTGGATGATATTATCAAGGACATCCGGGAAAAGAACCCACAATCTTCCAACTGAGTTTTCCACAACACTGTTGAAAACTCTGTGAAAAAAATAGTTTCAAACAGTTTTCCACCGACTTTTCAACAGTCCGTTGAAAAGTCGGTGAATAGATTATGTAAGAAAATTCCGGATTCTTGCAGCTTATGCTAAGGATTTCCACTTTTTCAGCGAAGCAATTTCCACAGGGAGAAGATTGTTGAAAAGTGTCGGAACAGTTTTCCACAAAGTTTTCAAGAATTTTTCCTTTTCCACTCCACAAAGATTCCACATTTCCACAGCAGTACAGGGGGCAGGACAGTTTGTCCACATTTCCACAGAACATCAACAGTGCCGCTGTCGAAAAAGTTTTCCCGAAACACTGCGGTTCCGGGCAGTTATCCACTTTTTCACAGCCTCTACTACTACTACTATTTTTTTCTTTCTTATGATGGATTGATAGATGCACACAAAGGGGAAGTTTCTGAAGCCGGTTGTGGAGAACCCAAAAACGGGGAAGTATTTTATTTTTGATAGAGGAGAATGGCTATGCAATTTTCATGTAATAAAGCAGATCTGTGTAATGCGATCACACACGTTTCCAAGGGTGTTTCTGTCAAGTCTACCATTTCTGCATTGGAGGGTATCTGTTTGCAGATGAAGCCGGGTGCTGTGGTTCTGACAGGCTATGATTTAGAGATCGGCATCCGTACCACGATCGAGGCGGACTGTGAGGACAGCTTTTCCTGTGTCCTCAATGCAAGGCTGTTCAGCGAAATGTCCCGCCGCATGACGGGCGAACAGATCACGTTTACCGTGGATGAGAAGCTGAATGCTTCGCTTTCCTCGGAGGATACACGCTATCGCATTTCGGCGATGAATGCGGAGGAATTTCCGGATCTGCCGGTCGTGGATACGACGGCAATTACGACAGTTTCCCAGCAGATGCTGCGTTCGATGATACAGCAGTCGAGCTTTGCGGCTTCGGTCAAGGAGGATAAGCCCATTCTGACCGGGGAACTGTTTGAGGCTGAAAACGGGTGCTTCTGCGTTGTGGCAATGGACAGATTCCGGCTTGCCCTGCGGCAGGAACCGGTGGAAAATATCGGCAGTTTCCGCTTTGTTGTGCCGAAAAAGGCACTGGGCGAGCTGATCACACTGTTACAGGACGACCCGGAACAGATGTGTGAATTTGCGACAAACGGCAAGCATATTGTATTCCGTGTCAATGGCTTTGAGCTGTTTGCAAGGCTGTTGGAGGGACAGTTCCACAACTACCGGAGCAGCATTCCGATCTCTACGTCTACGACAGTCATCATGAATACCCGGGAACTTGTCGGATGTGCGGAGCGGTGTTCGCTGCTCATCAACGAGAAAAACAAAGCCCCCATGCAGTGCAATTTTTCCAACAACAGTGTGGAGATCTCCTGCAAGACCGGCATCGGTGAGATCGTAGACCGTGTGCCGGCGGAAATTCAGGGCAATGATATGACGATCGGTTTCAGCAACCGCTATCTGCTCGAGGCACTGCGTGTCTGCGAATGTGACAAGGTCTGCCTGCACATGAGCGGCAGCAACAAGGTCATCAAGATCACACCGCTCGAGGGGGAGAGCTTTGTCTATCTCATCATGCCCATTCACCTGAAAGGATAAGAGATGCAGCAGGAAAAAGTGACGATCCGTACAGAATTTATCCGGCTTGATGCGCTCCTGAAATTTGCAGGGCTGTGCGATACAGGCGGATTTGCCAAAGCCCTTGTGCAGCAGGGACAAGTGAAAGTCAATGGCGAGGTTTGCACCATGCGGGGGAAAAAAATTCGTCCGGGCGATGTGGTCGAGGTCGATCAGTTCCGGGTCGAGGTCTGCTGAATGTATATCACATCCTTTGCGGCAGACGGTTTCCGGAATCTGCATACGGTGCAGTTCGTTCCGGATGCCCGTTTCAATCTCATAACGGGGGACAATGCGCAGGGCAAGACCAATCTCCTCGATGCGATCTGGCTGATGACGGGATGCAGGAGCTTTCACGGGGCGCAGGAAAGGCATTATCTTGGCTTTGATGCGGACTTTTTTCAGTGCGATATGCGGTTTGACGACGGCAGGCGGGAGCAGCGCATTACCTATGCGGTGCAGAAGAACAGCCGGAAAAACCGCCATATCACGATCAACGGCGTGGAAGTGCAGAAAACGGGCGGACTGTTCGAGACGTTCCACTGCGTGGCATTTTCTCCGGCAGATATGGAGATCGTCAAGGGAAAAGGTGCCCCCGAACGGCGGCGGGCATTCATGGATCTGTGTGCCTGTCAGCTGCACCCGGCAAGCATGAAATACGTCAGTCAGGCACAGCTGCTGTTGGCGCAGCGGAATGCGGGCATTCAGAATGTCAACCGGCAGCGGCTTCGCAGGGAAGATGTGACGATGTGGGACGCACAGCTGTCGCAGGCAGGGGCTTGGATCTCCTGTATGCGGGCTGCCTATGTACGCAGTATTGCACCGCTTTGTGCGGAATTATACGGCATCATGACGGGCGGCAGGGAAGTGCTTTCGGTGGCATATCACAGTGCTGTGTACGGAGATGAACCGCTGCCGGAACGCCCCGTGCCGGAACTGGCGGAGATCTATCGGAACAAGCTGCTCGAACACGTGGAGGAGGATCTGCGGGCAGGTTTCACGACAAGGGGAATGCAGCGAGATGAGCTGCACCTGAATATCAACGGGAAGCCCGTTCGTGTTTTCGGGTCGCAGGGGCAGTGCAAAAGTACGGCACTCGTGCTGAAACTGGCGCAGGCACACTTGTATAATCAAAGAATGCAGCGTTCTCCGGTGGTTTTGCTTGACGATGTGATGGGGGAACTGGACGAGAGGCGGCAGCGGCTGATCTATGACATGGTTTCGGATATGCAGGTGTTTATTACGCTGTGTCACCCGTCCTCCTTACAGATCGAACGGAAGGGAAAGACCTTTCAGATGCAGGCAGGGATGTTGGAAGAATTACACGGGGAAAACTGTTGAAAAAGTGGAAATGCGGGCAAGTGCCCTGCTATAGGAGAAAGAATGATACTGCCTTTACATGAGTTTTCCACACTGATTGTGGAAAACTCTGTTGAAAAGCATTTTATAGAGCCTGTGAGGTGAGGAAATGGCAGGCAAAATGGATCTGGAAGAATACATGGAAGCAAGACGGTGCGGCTATGCCAATGAGATGCTGGTGCAGGTGTTCACGGAAGAAGCCGGGCGGGCGTTCCGGAAAATGACAGAACGGTATCCGGCAGAACGCCTGAAACGGTTTGAGATCCTGTTCCGGGAGGAAAAAGGCGTGGCTTGCTGCGGCATTTCGGAAACAGCGGAGATCCGGTGTCCGCTTCCGGTGAGTGAGGCGTATATGAACCGGCGCTTTGAGCCGGATAATACGAGAATTATAACGGCCAGAAAGCGGATGCTGCGGCTGCGGTGCATGGTGAACGGAAAGTCGCCTGCTGCTCTGCGGAAAGTGACAGCGCAGTACCTGACCATGATCTTCCATGAATACGACCTGCGCATGAATTCCGCAGCGGAGGCGCTGCGGCGGATCGAGGAGAGCGGAAAACTGCCGCCGGACAGCGTTTTTTCCGTGCGGGTGGTGCATGAGAAGAAATACAGACCGATCCAGATCGAAATGTATGACGAGGACAGGACGATTTTGGATGTCATTATGGCATATCTTGAAGAAAATGAGGAGTGAATGTTGTGGAAGAAATGTATGATGCGGAACAGATCGAGGTGCTGGAGGGGCTTGACCCTGTGCGGAAAGTGCCGGGTATGTATATCGGTTCAACCAGTGCAGAGGGTCTGCACCACTTGGTGTATGAGATCGTGGACAATGCCATTGATGAGGCACTTGCCGGATACTGCACAAGGATCACGGTCGAGATCTTACCGGATAATGTCATCCGTGTGACGGACAACGGACGTGGTATCCCGACGGGCATTCACCCGACAGAGGGTATTTCAGCGGCAACGGTCGTATATACAGTACTGCACGCCGGCGGTAAGTTCGGCGGCGGCGGCTATAAAGTCTCCGGCGGTCTGCACGGTGTGGGCGCTTCGGTCGTGAATGCGCTCTCTGAGTGGCTGGAAATTACTGTAAAAAACGAGGGGCATATCCACTTTCAACACTTTGACCGTGGAAAATACACGGAACCGCTGAAAGTCATCGGGGATACTACGGAAACCGGCACGATGGTCACATTCAAGCCTGATCCGGAAATTTTTGAAACAACGGAATTTGATTATACCATTCTGCGCCGCAGAATGCGGGAACAGGCATTCCTGAATGCAGGTGTGCACATCACCATTTCCGATACCCGTGACCCGGAAAATCCGGTGGAGGATGTGCTGCACTACGAGGGCGGCATCCGGGAATTTATTGCGCATATTCACCGGAAAAAGGGCTATGAATCGGTCGGCGATGTGATCTATGTTTCCGGCATGGACGGGGATTCGTTTGCAGAAATTGCCATGCAGTACAACGACAGCTACAATGAGATGATCCTCTCCTTTGCCAATAATATCCACACGAAAGACGGCGGCAGCCATGAGACGGGGTTCAAGAATGCACTGACGAAGGTCATCAACGAGTACGGGAAGCAGTTCAAATTCCTCAAGGAAAATGAAAAGCTGTCCGGCGATGATGTGCGTGAGGGGCTGACGGCAATTGTCTCCGTGAAGCTGACGGAGTGCGAATTTGAGGGACAGACCAAGGGACGGCTCGGCAATCCGCAGGTAAAGCCCTTTGTGGAAAAGCTCGTGCAGGAAAAGCTGATGAATTATTTAGAGGCAAATCCTGCTGTGGCACAGGAAATTTTAGACAAATGCCTTGCTGCCCGCCGTGCCCGGGAAGCTGCCAAGAACGCAAGGGAAACTGCCCGCCGCAAGTCTGCTATGGAGAGCGCTTCTTTGCCGGGCAAGCTGGCAGACTGTTCGGAACACGGTGTGGAAAATACCGAGATCTACATTGTCGAGGGTGATTCCGCCGGCGGTTCTGCCAAGGGCGGCAGAGACAGACGCTATCAGGCAATTTTGCCGCTGTGGGGCAAGATGCTGAACGTGGAGAAGGCACGCCTTGACAAGGTGTACGGCAATGAAAAACTGATGCCAGTCGTGACAGCTTTGGGAACGGGGATCGGGGAGGATTTCAATTTAGAAAAACTCCGGTATGAAAAGGTCATCATCATGGCGGATGCCGACGTGGACGGCTGCCATATCCGGACACTGCTGCTGACGTTCTTCTTCCGGTATATGCGTCCTCTGATCGAGAACGGAAATATCTATATTGCACAGCCGCCGCTGTACAAAGTGGCACGGGGCAAAAAGACCTACTACGCTTTCAGCGATCCGGAACGGGATAAGTATATTGCAGAACTTGCCGATGCAAACGGCAGCACTGCCAAAGTTGCCGTGCAGCGGTACAAAGGTCTGGGTGAAATGGATTCTGAACAGCTGTGGGAAACGACCATGAACCCGGAGACCCGCACAATTTTGCGTGTCCGTATGGAGGATGCGATCCGGGCGGATGAAATTATTACCATTCTCATGGGTGACAAAGTCCTGCCACGGAAAGATTATATCGAAAAATATGCAAGAACTGTGTCCAATCTGGACATTTAAGGGTGCAGGACATGGCATTGAAAACAGAGGGTATGCTGCTCGAAAAGCAGTATACGATACCGTTTGCACTGTTCCGGGCAGCATTTACGGCATTTCAGAAGCGGTTTGTCTATCCGAAAAGCCGCATTGCCATTGCCGTTCTGCTGCTGGTCTGCTGCATTTACGGGTATTTCTTCCTGTTCGGGGATGACGGGAAGAATGCGATATACGGCACGGTCATTATCGTCTGTCTGGCACTGGCGGTGTTTCAGTGGTACAACCCCCGGAAAATACGGCGCAACCTGATGGAAGCCGTCCGGGAGATCGAACATGACGAGTACCGGCTGCGCATCTTTCCGGAATACCTTGAGATCGGTACGATGCTGCCGGAGGAGGAACACCCCTCGGACGAGTTATTCAACGACGAACCGGAGGAGAATTTCTCCGGGACGAGAATTTATTATAACAAGGGACTGCACGTGACGGAATATGCCGATTTTCTGATGATCTATCAGCAGAAAACGATGTTCTATGTCGTCCCGAAAGCTGCTTTTACGGAAGAGGAACTGGAAATACTGCGGGTGCATTTCTCGCAGCAGCTTGGCAGTACCTATCAGTCGAAAGTATAATTCCCCTTGCACAAGGGGTTCTGAGGTGAGAACATGAGTAACGAAACAGAAAACACACAGCCCACGCAGCCGCAGGAAAAGGTCATTCCGGTCGATGTGGCAGACGAGATGCATGATTCGTTTTTGGCGTATGCGATGTCTGTCATCATCTCCCGTGCGCTGCCGGATGTGCGTGACGGTCTGAAACCGGTGCACCGGCGCATCATCTACACCATGCACGAAAACGGTCTGACACCCGATCAGCCCTACCGGAAATGTGCAGATACGGTCGGTGCGGTACTCAGCCGGTATCATCCGCATGGTGATGCTTCCGTGTATGATGCCCTTGTCCGGCTGGCGCAGGATTTTTCCCTGCGTTATCCGCTGGTGGACGGACACGGGAACTTCGGTTCGGTGGATGGCGATCCGCCGGCTGCCTATCGTTATACGGAAGCGAAGATGTCCAAACTTTCCCTCGAAATGGTCACGGACATCAACAAGAATACCATCGACTGGGACAGCAACTATGACGACCGCCTGAAAGAACCGTCCGTCCTGCCCTCCCGCTTCCCGAATCTGCTTGTCAACGGTTCGGTGGGTATTGCAGTCGGCATGGCGACCAATATTCCAACGCACAATTTGGGAGAGGTCATTGACGGGCTGAATCTGCTGATCCAAGACCCGGACTGCACACTGGACGACCTCATGGAGTGCATTCAGGGTCCGGACTTCCCGACCGGCGGCATCATCATGGGCAAATCCGGCATCCGTGCGGCTTATGGCACGGGGCGGGGGAAAATTATCGTCCGGGCAAAGACTTCCATTGAGGAGATCAAGGGCAAGACACACATCATCGTCCATGAGATCCCCTACATGGTCAACAAGGCAAGACTGGTACAGCACATTGCCGAACTGATCAAGGAAAAGCGCATTGACGGTGCGACTTTCGTCCGGGATGAATCCGGCAGAGACGGTATGCGCATCGTGATCGGTGTGCGCAAGGATGCCATTCCGGATGTGGTACTGAACAAGCTGTTCTCCTACACGCAGTTACAGGATACCTGCGGTGTGAATATGCTGGTGCTTTCGGGCGGTGTGCCGAAAGTACTCACGCTGAAACAGGTACTGGAACAGTATCTGGAATTTCAGGTAGATGTCATCACCCGGCGGGTGAAATTCGATTTAGACAAGGCACTCAAGCGGGCGCACCTGTTACAGGGCTTCATGCTGGCAGCGGACTATATTGACGAGGTCATCAACATCATGCGGAGTTCTTCCAACATTCCGGAAGGTAAGGAAAGGCTGAAAGAACGCTTCAAGGATGTGGACATGAATGCTTTGCTCGAACGTGCGGAGTATGACCTTTCAGGGCTGCATCTGCCGCACACGATCGGACTATCCGAGGAACAGGCGGATGCGATCACGAAGATGACGATCGGTTCTCTGACCGGTCTGGAACGGCAGAAGATCACGGACGAGCTGTTCGGGCTGTGTGAGAAGATTTCCGATTTCGAGGATATTTTAGCCGACAAGCAGCGGGTATATCAGATCATTTCCGAGGAATTGGGCGAGATCAAGCGCAAATTTTCCGACAAGCGGCGCACGGAGATCACTGCCGTCAGCGGGGAACTGGACATTGAGGAACTGATCGAGGTCGAGGACTGCGTTGTCACCTACACCAATAACGGCTATATCAAGCGGATGGCACTGGATGCCTATAAAACGCAGAAACGTGGCGGCAGAGGTGTGCAGGGCATGAAACAGCGGGAGGAAGATTTCGTTTCCGAAATGTTCATCTGCTCCACGCATGACAATATTCTGTTCATCACGAACAAGGGCTATATGTACAAGCTCAAGTGCTATGAAATTCCGGACGGCTCAAAGGCTTCGAGGGGATTCCACTTTGCGAACCTGCTCAATTTGCAGGAGGGAGAACGCATCACGGCAATGCTGAAAACAAGGTATTTTGACAGCGAAGAATACGTTGTCATGGTCACAAAGCAGGGACAGATCAAGCGCACACCGCTTCATGCGTACCGGAACATTCACAAGAAGGGTCTGATTGCTATCGGGCTGCACGAGGGTGATGAGATTGCCGGAGTCCGCATGACGGACGGCAGTGCACAGCTTATCGTTGCCACGAAAAACGGCATGGCACTGCGTTTGGATGAGACTTGCATCCGTCCGCAGTCCCGTTCGGCACATGGTGTGCGGGCGATCAAGCTGCGTGAGGGCGATGAAGTCGTTTCCATGGCAAGAGTCCGTGCCGGTGCGGCTGTGCTGACCGTTACCACAAAGGGCTACGGCAAGCGGTGTTCACTGGATGAATATCGTGTGCAGGGACGTGGCGGCTACGGGCTGCGCAATTACCATACGGACGAGACAAGAGGTATGGTCTGCGGCATCAAGGTCGTGGATGAGACAGACGATATTATTTTGATTTCGACAGAGGGCATTATTATCCGCATTCTGGCAAGCGACATCCGCATTATGGGCAGGGCTGCCAAGGGTGTGCGTGTGATGAAGGTTTCAGACGGTAATGCTGTGGTTGCCTTTACGAGGGCGGAACACGATGCCTCGGAGGAGACTGCCGAGGTTGAACAGCTTTCCGATGAGGAGGCTGCTGCTCAGGAATCTGCCGTACCGGATGAACCGGAGGAAGAGACAGTGACGGAAGAGACAGCGGAGGATGAAGCGTAATGTTCCGTTCCGGGACACTGCTTGTCAGGCAGGAAAGGATCCCTTTAAGGGGGATCCGGTCTGCCTTTCGCATCGTGCATCTTTCGGACGTGCATTTCAGTGAAGCAACAAATTTGGCGCAGAATGAAGCGGTTATTTCAGAAATTCTGCGCCGTGTCAGGCAGTGTGAACGGAAAGAGAAGATCGACCTGATCGCTGTGACGGGCGATCTGGTCTCCCGGAAGCCGGGGCTGTACGGCATTCCAGCTGCCTTGAAACTCATGGCACTGCTGCGGGAGATCGCACCAGTCGCTTTCTCCCTTGGCAACCATGAAACAGATCTCCCTGCCGGACAGCGTGCAGAACTGTTGGACGGACTGCGGGACAGGGGCGTAATGGTGCTAAATAATGCCAGCGTTACAGTTTCAGGCTTGACATTCCGGGGGCTGACACTGCCGGGGGATGTTTATAAGGGGAAGCACGGCTACTGTGGTTTAAGACCTGTTACGGCAGAACTGGTGCAGCAGTGCATCGGGCAGGTGACACATCCCTGTGTGCTGTTGGCACATACGCCTACCGGATTTCCGGCATATGCGCAGTGGGGGGCAGATGTAGTGCTGTCCGGGCATATGCACGGCGGTATCGTGCGTGTGCCGGGGATAGGCGGCATTCTGTCGCCGGAGCGAAAATTTCTCCCCCTATATGATATTGGGCTTTTTCAGGAACGGGGCAGCATTCTGTCGCTGACGGCAGGGATCGGGAAATTCCGTGTCTGCAACCCTGCGGAGATCGTGGATCTGACGCTTGTGCCGTAGATACTGTGCAAATGTAACGATTTCCACATAGGATTTTTGCCGGATTTGCTTAAATTCGTGAAAATGGAAAAAAACACTTGACAGGGTTGACGGAATGCGGTATAATAATAGAGTATGAGAGCGCCCGTGTTTTGACGGGGCTGTGGAGAGGAGGAGAACACATGAAAAGAACGTATCAGCCGAAGAAGATCCATAGAAAAAAGGAACATGGATTCCGGAAGAGAATGTCCGACAGAAACGGCAGAAAGGTTTTAGCTCGCAGGAGAGCAAAGGGCAGAAAGAGACTTTCCCATTGACGAGTCAGACCACAAATCATGATTTGTGGTCTTTTTGTTTTATCGCAGGATGAGGTGAGCGTATTGCTGTTGACGGAAGTCATGACGGAAAATAGGCAGTTTCAGCTCTGTTACCGGAAAGGGACTTGCATTCCGTCCCGGATGGTCGTGCTTTACGCCCGGAAAAATCAGCTTGCGGTGAATCGGCTTGGCATTACGACCGGAAAAAAGCTCGGCAATGCCGTGTGCCGGAGCAGGGCAAGACGGCTCATCCGGCAGGCATGGCGGGAAAATGAGCTGAATGCCCCGGTCGGTCTCGATATTGTCATTGTGGCAAGGACAAGGCTTTTGGCGGAAAATTCGGTTTCGCTGAGTCACTATCTGCGGAAATACGGCATTCCGGCGCTGCATGATGTCTATGCGGACAAGCCGATGCACGGGAAAGGGTAAGTATGCGGTACGTGTTGATGCAGCTCATCCGGTTTTACCGGAAATGCATTTCGCCCCTTTTTCCGCCCTGCTGCCGCTATTATCCGACCTGTTCGGCGTATGCGTTACAGGCTCTGGAACGGTTCGGGGCTGTGAAAGGTAGCTGGCTTGCGCTGTGCAGACTGCTGCGCTGTCACCCGTGGGCAAAGGGCGGTGTGGATGAAGTTCCCCCGAAAATTGACTACCGCCGGATCAGAAGATAGATGCAGAGATCCGGGGCTGTGGTTTCATCTTGGAATAAGGAATGAGGTAACAAATTGATCAATGCGCTGAGTAACCTGATCGGTATACCGCTTGGCTTTGTCATGCGGCTGATCTATGATCTCGTTGGAAATTATGGTATTGCCATTATTTTGTTTACGCTGGTGACAAGGCTGATCTTGCTGCCGGTTTCCTACAAACAGCAGAAAAATGCTGCCCGGCAGCAGCTGCTGAACCCGAAGATCGCAAAGCTGCGGGAAAAATACGGCAGCGACCCGAACCGTTTTTCACTCGAACAGACAAAGCTGATGCAGGAGGAGAACATAAACCCGTATGCCTCGTGCCTGACCTCGTTCATTCCGCTGCTGCTGCTGTGGGGTGTGCTGGCGGTCGTGTATCAGCCGATGACGTTTATTTTACAGTATGACAAGCCTGTGATCGAAGAGGCAAAGGCGATCGTCATCTCGATCGATGAGGACAAGGCTGCCTTGCAGAAGTCCTTGCAGGGCAATCAGATGCGGCAGGAACTCATCCTCATGGACAGGATGGTGCGTGAGCAGGATGCCTTTGCGGCGGCTGTGGAGCAGGGAACGGTCAAGACCTACAGCAACAACGGCGAGGAGACCGGAGAAAAGCTGACACTGACGGCGATAGACAATCAGTTTATGGCAGATGTGGTGGAATTTTCGGATACGTTCACGATCGGCAAGACGAACCTGAGCGAAACGCCGAGCACGAATTTCAGCGAAAATTCGACGGTTTTCCTGTTCCTGATCCCGATCCTTTCCGGTGTGGCGCAGCTTCTGATGACGATCTATATGCAGTATATGCAGAAAAAGCGCAACCCGGATATGCCGAATATGGGCTGCATGAATGCAATGCTGTTTGGTATGCCGCTGTTCTCGATCTGGCTGGCATTTACCGTGCCTGCCGGTGTCGGTTTCTACTGGCTGTGTTCGTCGGTGATCGGCTTTGCGCAGTCGGCACTGCTGTATGCGTGGTTTAATGAAAAGCGTGTGGAGAAGATCGGCGAAGCAGAGCGGAAGAAAGCGCAGAAGGCACGCCGCCGTCCCTCTATGATGCAGCGCATCATGGAACAGCAGGAGGAACTGTTAAGGGAACAGGAGAGCAGCAAGGCAAGGCTTGGGGGCGGTCCGACGAATCGTGTACGGTATTCGGACGATGATGGTGAGCGTAAGCTGAGCCGTTCGGAACTGGAAGAATATAATACTGCCGTCATCCGTGAGGCAAGACGGCGTATGGCTGAGAAGTACGGTGAGGAAATTGAGGAAACACCGCAGACTTCTCAGAATACAAAAAAGAAAAAGAAGAAGTGAGGAGGTCATGAAATGACACAGAATTTTACTGCCAAGACGGTTGAGGAAGCAAAGGGGCTTGCAGCACGTGCCTTTGGCGTGCCTGTGACGGATATTCGCTTTGAGGTCATCGAAGAGCCGAAGCGGGGACTGTTCGGCATCCTGAAAGGACAGGCGACTGTGCGGGCGACATATGTTTCCATTGATGTGCCCGATCAGGACAGACGTGTGCGGGAGGATGTTCTTGTTCCGCCGCCGGTTGAGTTTGACGAAGTGCCGGAAGATGAACCGGCAGAGGAAGAAGCCACTCCCGTTGAGGAAGCTGCTCCGGTAGAAGAAGTTACTCCGGTGGAAGAAGCTGCTCCGGTCGAGGAAGTCGCTCCGGTGGAAGAAGCTGCTCCGGTCGAGGAAGTCGCTCCTGTAGAAGAAGTTACTCCCGTTGAGGAAGTCTCTCCTGTGGAAGAAACTGCTCCGGCAGAAGAAGCACCGAAAGCGGAAAAGCAGGCTACGGTTTCCGATGAGGATCTGATTTCCGGGGAACCCTCTGAGGAGGCGCTGCAAAAGATTGAGCGTGCCAAGACCTACTTGACGAAAGTACTTACGAGCATGGGTGTGAATCCGCAAATGACGGTCAATGCTGGCAGTGAAAGTGCGATCATTGATATTTCAGCGGAGAGCAATGGCATGATCATCGGCAGACGGGGCGAGACCCTCGATGCGCTGCAATATCTGACCTACCTCGTTGCAAACAGAGGGGATAAGGAGTATTACAGGATCATTCTGAACAGTGCCAATTACCGGGAGCGCCGCCGCAAGACCTTGCAGGAACTGGCTGCCAAGGTGGCAAGGGGCGTACTCCGCACGGGCAGGTCGCAGGTGCTCGAGCCGATGAACCCGTATGAACGGCGCATCATCCATTCGGCGATCGCAGAAATTGAGGGCGTGCTGTCGAAGAGTATCGGGGAAGAGCCCTACCGGAAAGTCGTTGTCGAGTGCGAGGACAAGCGCCGCAGACCCCGCAGAAATGACCGGAACGACCGGAATAACCGGGGCGACCGCAATAATCGTTACCGCAGCAGTCAGCGCCGGGATGAACAGGTACCGTCCGAACGGATCTCGATGGATTCCATGAAAACGAGCTTTGAAAAGGACTATAAGCGTCCCAAGGCTGAGGACGAGATCAACGCAGGGCTGTACGGGAAAATTGAATTTTAAGCAGCAGGGGCTGGACGGAGGTTCAGCCCCTTTTTGCAGAAATGGAAAGGGCAGGATATGGATACGATCGCAGCGATCGCAACACCGCATGGAACAGGCGGTCTTGCGGTGATACGGATTTCAGGCGAACAGGCGATTGCCCGGGCGCAGGAACTGTTTCAGCCGATCCGGGGTAGAATGCCGGCGGAAATGGCAGGGTATACCTGCGCTTACGGCTACCTGATGCAGGACGGGGAACGGCTTGACGATGTGGTGCTGACGGTTTTTCGTGCGCCGCATAGCTACACGGGGGAAAATGTGGTGGAGATCGCCTGTCACGGCGGGCGGTATCTGACGGAAACGCTTTTGCGGGCGGTGCTGTGCGATGCTGTGCGGCTTGCCGAGCCGGGGGAGTTCACGAAACGGGCTTTCCTGAACGGGAAACTTTCCCTCACACAGGCGGAAGCAGTCGCTGATCTGATCTCTGCATCCGGTGAAAATGCCGCAAAAGCTGCCCGCCGTTTACGGGAGGGGGCAACGTTTCGGCGGATCTCCGGCTTTTCGGAAACACTGCTGAACGTGCTGTCTGATCTGGCAGTCTGGGCGGACTACCCGGACGAGGACATCCCGGAGGTGGACGGGGGAGCGCTGGAACGGCGGCTTTCGGGACTGCTGGCGAATATGCAGGGGCTTCTGGATACCTACGGGTACGGGAAAATTCTCCGGGAGGGGCTGTATACCGTCATTGCCGGGAAGCCGAATGTCGGGAAATCGACTCTGTTCAATGCGCTCTCCGGCTATGAGCGGAGCATCGTCACGTCATTGGCGGGGACAACACGGGATGTGGTCGAGGAACAGGTGCGGGTCGGGGGCTATACACTGCGGCTGTCGGATACTGCCGGCATGCGGGAAACGACAGAACAGGTCGAAAGACTTGGCGTGGAGCGCAGTCTTGCCTGTCTGAAAGAGGCGGATCTGATCCTTGCGGTATTCGACACGAGTCGTCCGATGGAGGAAGAGGATGTTTCACTTTTGAAACAACTGCCCGTAGAACGTACAATTTGTGTCTGCAACAAGACTGACATTGCAAAAGTCTGGCAGCCGGAAATGGAGAAATTTTCGGATATTGTCGAAATATCGGCAAAAAACGAAATAAACATGCAGTCCCTGACCGATGCGGTCTGTCGGTTTGCGGCGAGGTCGGCAGTGCCGGCTGAAGATGGCATGATCGTGAATGAACGGCAGAGGACAGCTTTACAGGAGGCAATGGATGCGGTACAGGAGGGTCTGACGGCATTGCAGGCGGGATATGCCTATGATGCGGTCACAGTGAGCTTGGATGCGGCAGCGGATGCGCTCCTGCGTCTGACGGGCGAACGTGTGACGGACAAGGTCGTGGATACAGTTTTTTCCCGATTCTGCGTGGGAAAGTAGGTTTGCTATGGAACAATATGATGTGATCGTAGTGGGGGCAGGTCATGCGGGGGTGGAAGCCGGACTGGCTTCGGCACGGCTTGGGTGCAGGACGCTTTTGCTGACCATCAGCCTTGACCAGATCGCCAATATGCCCTGTAATCCGTCGATTGGCGGCACGGCGAAGGGGCATCTGGTGCGTGAGATCGATGCGCTTGGCGGTGAAATGGGCAAAGCGGCGGATCAATGCTTTCTGCAAAGCCGGATGCTCAACCGGGGGAAAGGTCCTGCTGTTCACAGTCTCCGGGTTCAAGCGGACAGGCAGATGTATCATATTCACATGAAACAGATCTGCGAATTGCAGGAGCATTTATTCGTCAAGCAGGGCGAAGCGGCTCGGCTGATTATCGAAAATGGCTCTGTTTCGGGCATTGTGACGACGCTCGGATTGGAATTTGGGGCAAGGGCAGTGATTTTGGCAACGGGGACGTACCTGCGGGGCAAGGTGCATATCGGGGAGACTTCTTTTGAAAGCGGTCCGGATGCATCCTTGCCGGCAAATGCACTCTCCGTGCAGCTGCGGGAATTGCTTCCCCTGCGGCGGTTCAAGACAGGCACGCCCTGCCGGGTGCACCGGAGAAGTATTGATTTTTCCGTCCTCGAACGGCAGGACGGTGACGAACGCATCACACCGTTCTCTTTTGCCACGGATCCGGACGGACTGCGCAATCAGGTGAGCTGCTACGTGAGCTATACGAATGCGGAAACACATCGCATCATCCGGGAAAATCTGCACCGTTCGCCCCTCTATGCTGGACGGATCGAGGGGGTCGGTCCGAGATATTGCCCGTCTATCGAAGATAAGGTGGTGCGGTTCGCGGAGAAGCCCCGGCATCAGCTTTTCATTGAACCGATGGGACTGCACACGGAGGAATTTTATTTGCAGGGCATGAGCAGTTCGCTCCCGGCGGACGTGCAGGAACTCTTTCTCCGGACGATCAAGGGACTGGAACAGGTCGAGATCCTGCGCCCTGCCTATGCGATCGAGTATGACTGCGTTGACCCGACCGCCCTACGCCCTACGCTTGAATGTAAAACGATCCATGGGCTTTACGGGGCAGGGCAGTTCAACGGCAGTTCCGGCTATGAGGAAGCGGCGGCGCAGGGACTTGTTGCCGGCATCAATGCGGCACTTGCTGTGCAGGGGCGGCAGCCACTGATTTTAGAGCGTTCCGGGTCTTATATCGGGACTTTGATCGATGATCTGGTTTCAAAGGGGTGCAGTGACCCTTACCGGATGATGACTTCCCGGAGTGAATATCGGCTTGTGCTGCGGCAGGACAATGCGGATGCCCGGCTGATGCCGATCGGGTTTGAGGTCGGACTCCTGCCGGAGGAACGCCTGAAACAGATGCAGGAGAAATATAAGCATTCCGAAGCCGAAATTCACAGGCTGAATACAACAAATATTGCACCGTCCAAGGCTTTGAACGAAATGCTCACGCAAAAGGGGACTGCGCCTTTGAAAACGGGCTGCAAACTGGCTGATCTGGTGCGCCGTCCGCAGCTTGGGTATGCGGATTTAGCAGATTTTGACCCGGAGCGACCGCAGCTTACTTATGAGGAGCAGGAACAGGCTGAAATTCAGATCAAATACCAAGGCTATATTGAGCGACAGAATGCTTCCATTGCACAGGCGAAACGGTTGGAGGAAAAGCGTTTGCCGGCGGGGATGGATTATGGAACGATCCGGGGACTACGTTTAGAGGCTGCGGAAAAGCTGACGAAAATGCAGCCGATCAGCATCGGGCAGGCTTCCCGGATCTCGGGGGTGTCTCCGGCGGATATTACAGTGCTTTTAGTCTGGCTCGAACAGCATAAGGAGGGTACGGATGTTTCCTGAATTTGAACAGGCTGCGGCTGTATTTGCGGCAGAGGGGCTGAATGTTTCACGTGAAACATATGGATTGTTGCAGAAATATGCAGAATTTCTGGTTTCCTATAATGAAAAGGTCAATCTGACGGCAGTGACGGATGGCAGCGAGATCTTCCGCAAGCATTTTTTGGACAGTCTGCTGCTTTTGCAAAAAGCGCCCGGCTGTTTTTCGGAAGGGGCAGCCGTGTTGGATATTGGCAGCGGGGCAGGGTTTCCGGGTGTGCCGTTGGCTTTGGTGCGGCGTGATCTGCACATGACGTTACTGGACAGTTTACAGAAGCGGGTCACATTTTTGGAACAGTTGTGCGATTTGCTTGGGGTGGAGTGCAGAACAATGCACGGCAGGGCGGAACTGCTGGCAAAAACTGAACTGCGGGAAAGTTTCGACACGGTGACAGCAAGGGCGGTCGCAGCGCTGCCTACTTTGGCGGAATACTCACTCCCGTATGTCAAGCCGGACGGTTACTGGCTTGCCATGAAAGGACCGGGCGAGGAGATCAAGCCGGCGCTGCAGGCAATTCGGCTTTTAGGTGGTGAACTTACGGATACGATCTCGTATACGTTGCCCGGCGGGGATGAAAGGGTGATTTATGTCGTGAAAAAGTGCAAAGCCACTCCGACAAAATACCCACGCAATAGCAGTCAGATAAAGCAAAAGCCGCTGTAAGCACAGGTGATTATGTATGGAAATCCGTTATTTGCGTAAGAAATAACGGATTTTTTCTGTGGTAATTGTCTCCGGGGTCTGTTATAATGAAGTTACAGATAAACTTAGAACACATAAGGAGGCAATTATGTCAGGATTATTCACGTTTGCAAAGGAAAAAGCTGAGGAGCGGAAGATTTCCATGCTCCCGATCAGTGCCATTCAGCCGAATCCAAATCAGCCGAGGGTCACATTTCAGGCGGAAGAACTTCGGGCATTGGCGGACAGTATCCGGCAGAACGGGCTGTTGCAGCCGATCTCAGTCCGCCGGTGCGGGGAAGTGTTTGAACTGATTGCAGGGGAGCGCCGCTTGCGGGCGGCAAAATTGGCAGGGCTTCAGCAAATTCCATGCATCATCATGGAGATCAGCGACCGCAATTCTGCCATTTTAGCGCTGGTCGAAAATATTCAGCGGCAGGATCTGAATTATTTCGAGGAGGCAGCTGCACTCGAAAAGCTCATCAGCTACTACGGCATGACACAGGAAGATGCGGCGATGAAATTAGGGCGGGCGCAGAGTACCATTGCAAACAAACTCCGACTGCTGCGGCTCACTGAGGAGGAGCGGCAATTTATTCTCGAACACAAACTGACCGAACGCCACGCACGGGCACTGCTTCGCATGGCAAGCCCGGCGGAGCGAAAGCCAGTTTTGGACAAGGTTGTCAAGCTCTCCCTGAACGTGGAAAAGACGGAACTTCTGATCGACGAAATGCTCGGTAAGGTGCGGGAACGGGAGAATTTCCGAAAACGGAGCGTCTTATTCCGGGATGTGCGGTTATTTACGAACACCATACACAAAGCCGTCGAAACCATGCAGGCAGCCGGAATCCCTGCTGCTTCGCAGAAAATGCAGTTTGATGATTATATTGAGTACCGGATACGCATTCCGCTGCTGAAACAGGAGTAAATGTTTCACGTGAAACAAAAATATTTCCGCAAATCGCTTTACAAATGCAGAAAAACATGGTATAATAAAGATATGCGTAGAATCGCACAAAAGAAAAGGAGGAAACTGCATGGGTAAAGTGATTGCGGTCGCAAATCAGAAAGGCGGTGTCGGCAAGTCCACAACAGCTGTCAATTTGGCTGCGTACCTCGGTTCACGGGGGTTCAAGGTGCTTTGTATCGACATAGATGCACAGGGAAACTGCACAACGGGCTTTGGTGTCAAGAAAAAGGGCATCACGGCTTCTGCCTATGATATACTGATCGGCAAGGCAAAAATAGAGGACACGATCGTGCAGACGGAGTTTGAAAACGTCTCGCTTGTGCCGGGTACGGCAGATTTAGCCGGTGCGGAGGTCGAACTCATCAAGATGGACGACCGTTTCAAACGGCTGAAAATGCAGGTGCTGACCGTGAAAGAACAGTACGATTACATATTTATTGACTGCCCGCCTGCTTTGGGACTGCTGACTTTGAATGGGTTGACGGCGTGTGATGAAATTCTCGTGCCGATGTTGGCGGAATATTATGCCCTTGAGGGACTGACGCAGTTGATGCACACATTCCGGCTGGTTCGGTCGAATTATAACCCGACACTGGACATCTGCGGTATTGTGTTCACCATGTACGATCAGAGACTGAACGTGTCAAAGCAGGTCGTGGACGAGGTGCAGAAGTATTTCCCGGACAAGGTATTTCAGACAAAAATTCCGAGAAATGTGCGCCTTTCCGAAGCGCCGAGCTACGGGAAACCGGTCATGTACTACGATAAAAGTTCCAAGGGTGCACTGTTCTATGAACTGCTTGGTAAGGAATTTTTGGGCGAGGAACTCGACAACAAGACAAAATGGCGGATGCGCCGGGCAATGAGTTAAGCAGAAAGGAATGATTCTATGATAAAAGGCGGACTTGGCGGCGGACTGGATTCCCTCTTTGAGGATAATACCGCCGAGGTACAGGTCAAGAAAACGCTCCGTATTTCCGAATTAGAGCCAAACCGCTCACAGCCGAGAAAGCATTTTGACGAGACGGCGATCCAGACTTTGGCGGATTCTATCCGGGAACATGGCGTGTTGCAGCCCCTGTTGGTGCGCCCGTTGGCTTCGGGCGGGTATCAGATTGTTGCCGGTGAACGCCGTTGGCGTGCGGCAAAAATGCTTGGTCTCG
Organism: uncultured Clostridia bacterium; assembly: GCA_947629905.1. Classification (GTDB taxonomy): domain Bacteria; phylum Bacillota; class Clostridia; order Oscillospirales; family Ruminococcaceae; genus UBA3855. The sequence continues at coordinate 58,922 of CANRFM010000001.1, read as the reverse complement.
ATGAAATTCCGGTCGTTGTCAAGGATCTGTCCGACCTCGAAACTGCACAGATCGCCCTGATCGAGAATTTGCAGCGTGAAAATCTCAACCCCATTGAAGAAGCCCTTGGTTTCCGGCAGCTGCAGGATGATTTCGGGATGCGGCAGGAGGATGTCGCAAAGACGGTCGGACGTTCCCGGAGTGCTATTGCCAATGCGACCCGGCTGCTTCGACTGCCGGAAGAGGTGCAGGATCTGGTGGCGGATGGGAGTATTTCAGCCGGGCACGCACGTGCGCTGTTGGGCTTTACGGATGAAACGCTGATGATCCAAGCTGCCAAAAAGGCTGCGGAAGGCTTGCTGACCGTGCGGCAGCTTGAAAAAATGGCTGCCGAAACGGATGCAGAACCCGAAACGGAAGAGATCCCTGCCCCGCTCCCGACCTACTACGGGGAAGTGGAACAGGCACTGCATACCCGTTTAGGGCGGAAAGTGAAGGTGCAGTACAAAAAGAATAAGGGCACGCTGACCCTTGAATTTTATGACGATGACGACCTGCGGGAACTGGCAAGACTGCTGTCGCCGGAGGACTAAATGTTTCACGTGAAACACAGAAAGGAAGAACATCTATGCTGGATATGAAATTGATACGGACCAATCCGGAACTGGTGAAAGAGAACATCCGGAAAAAGTTTCAGGACGAGAAACTGCCCCTCGTGGACGAGGTGTTGGCACTGGACAAGCAGTTCCGGGAGGCAAAGTTGCGGGGCGATGAACTGCGGGCACAGCGCAAGACGAAGAGCAAGCAGATCGGCGGCTTGATGGCAAAGGGCGACAAAGAGGGCGCAGAAGCACTGAAAGCCGAAGTCAATGTCATGGGCGACGAATTGACCGCACTGGAAACGAGCGAGGGCGAATTGCAGGCAAAGATCCGGGAGATCATGCTTGTCATCCCGAATATCATTGACGAGAGCGTGCCAATCGGCAAGGACGACAGTGAGAATGTCGAAATCGAACGTTTCGGGGAACCGGTCGTGCCGGATTTTGAGATTCCCTATCATGTGGACATTATGGAACGGCTGAACGGCATTGACCTTGATTCTGCCCGCAAGACCTCCGGCAACGGGTTCTACTACCTGTGCGGAGATATTGCCCGGCTGCATTCTGCGATTTTGTCCTATGCAAGGGATTTCATGATCGGGCGGGGATTTACCTATTATATTCCGCCGTACATGATTCGGGGCGAAGTGGTTTCCGGTGTCATGAGCTTTGCGGAGATGGAGAACATGATGTATAAGATCGAGGGCGAAGATCTCTACCTGATCGGCACGAGTGAGCATTCCATGATCGGCAAATTCATCGACACGATCCTGCCGGAAAGCAGCCTGCCGCAGACGCTGACGAGCTATTCCCCCTGTTTCCGCAAGGAAGTCGGTGCGCACGGCATCGAGGAACGTGGCGTGTACCGCATTCATCAGTTTGAAAAGCAGGAAATGATCGTGGTCTGCAAGCCGGAAGAGAGCATGAAATGGTATGATGTGCTCTGGAAAAATTCCGTGGATTTCTTCCGGTCGCTCGATATTCCGGTGCGCACGCTTGAATGCTGTTCCGGTGATTTGGCTGACCTGAAAATCAAGAGCTTAGACGTGGAAGCATGGTCGCCCCGGCAGAAGAAATATTTCGAGGTGGGCAGCTGCTCAAATTTGGGCGATGCACAGGCAAGGCGGCTCGGTATCCGTGTCAAGGCGGAGGACGGCAGCAAGTATCTGGCGCACACGCTGAACAATACGGTCGTCGCACCGCCGAGAATGCTGATCGCCTTTTTGGAGAACAACCTCAACGCAGACGGCAGCGTCCGCATTCCGGAAGCCCTTCGTCCCTACATGGGCGGGCAGGAAGTGATCCAATAAAAGACAGCACCCGTTTTCACACGGGTGCTGCTTTTTAGTCATCTTCCACTGTCAGATAATGCCGGGGAGAATCCACAAGACTCCGCAGAGCAAGCAGTGCGGCTGCCGCTGCACCGAGCAACAGAAAAGTCAGGAAAATGGCTTTGACACATTCTTTCATAGGCTGCCTCCTTGTCCATATCGGCTATGTTACATTTCTATTATACCATATCCGGCGGGAAAATGCTATACTCTGCGGCGAATTTTACGTTATGCACAAAAGGCAAGCCTGTTTCTTGTGGGGTGTGCTACATATGCTCGGAAAGATAGAGCGTGATCCGGCTCTGAATGGCAGAAGCGGCTTCCTGTTCCGTGCAGTCGCCGGCAAAGTATTTTCCTGCCTCCTCCTGCACAATATTGACGAGAAATGTATTGTAAAATACAGCCGTCGTGATACCGTTAATGTAGTCCATCGTCCGCTGTGCTTCTTCCGGGGTGGGGTCGGCGGCGGTAAATTCCTCATCGTTGAGATAATAGAAATGCAGCAGCCCGTCCTTGTTTTCACAGTCCTTGTCAAAGGCTGCCTGCATGGCATTCCGGTTGACCGGGAACTGCTGGAACGTGCTGGTGTCCATCAAAGACTGATTTTCCTCCCGCAGGCAAAATTTGATGAAATCCCAGATCTGCTCTTTATAAAAGGAATCCACGGAGACCGCAAACACCCCGGACGGGCGGATGTTGCCGCCGTTGCCGGAAAGCTCCGTCTGCGGCATACCGAGCAGAGTAACAGGCGCATCGCCAAAAGTTTTCTCCTGATACAGGTGCAATTCATGCAGCGAGGAAAAGACCAGCATTTTCAGCAGGACTTTGTTATCCCGCCAGAGCAGGTCGTCCGGCTGCTGATAGCTGCTGTTCTGCTTGCAGAATGCCAAAAGCGAAGCGAATTCCGGCGTATCAAAGCTGCATTCGCCCTTTTCATAATCGATGAAATTGTCGAGCTGATTCGTGACGAGATCCGCAAGCAGCGTGGCAGGAGTATCATCAGGGGAGAAGAGCCGCATCCCCTCCGGCATTTTTTCGGCAAGTGCCTGATAGTCGGCGACCGTCAGGGCGGACTGTTCCCCGGCAAATTCCGTTTTTGCCGCCATGCATTCCACGCTGAAATGAAAAGCAATTCGCTCCGCCCGTCCCCGGAATGCCATCGCATCAAAGACGTTCATGAAGTAGTCGCTTTCATTAAATTCCGGATCGTCCTGCATCCACGGATACCAGTCCTCGAACAGCCCTTTCAGGGAGAGCGCCTCATAATCCGCATGGCTGATGCACAGCATATCCGGCACGACCCCCGAAAGCATCTGCTTCTGCAAATCGGAAAAAGCCGCATCGCCCGCCTGCATTTCCTGTTCCGTGTTGTTGTCATACGGCAGACAGCTTGTGATGACAATGCGGCAGTCCGATGATTGACGGTTGAAGCGGTTCACCAGTTCTTGCAAATACTTGTCGCTGTTCTGGTAAACGGCAAGGCTGATCAGGTGCAGCCCGGCGATCTCCTCCTCCGTGCGTTCCCGAAAACGGCAGAGGGAAGCGGTATTGTCCGCATCCCGCAGCAAAAGCAGGAACGTGCCGTCCTCCTGCGGCAGGATCTTGAAAATATCATCATACCGCAGGTCGGAATTGGTGAAATTCATCACCTCTTCGGCGGTCTGCGCCTTCACATCCACGCCGTAAAGCCGTTCATTGTCGCAGCAAAAGAACGTGTACCCGCCAATCCCCGGCGTGATCAGCATGGGTTGCTGCACTTCGGGGACTTCACAGGCTTCACAGGTGAGGGCTTCCGTGTCGATGCGGTACACGGACGAGGAACTCACCCCGTAGAGCGCCCCGTCCTGCCCGGTGAAAGCCCGGTCAACCGCTTCACTCAGTTCGCCCTGTAAAGTGAAGTCTTCGTCAAAATAATACGCCCGGTCACTGCGGAGCAAATAGCCCCCGTCCGGTGTCCGGCACAGGAAGGACGGCACGGCGTTTTCTTCCATGCAGGTAAATTCCGCCGTCATGTCTTCTTCTGAGACGAGCGAAAAACTGCTGTCATAGGCAGCAAAGGTGTACGTGGTAGCAAGCGTTTCAGCCGTGTAGTCGGTTTCCGCAAAAAACAGGCGGTACCCGTCCCCGTCCGTTTCAGCCCCGATCGGGTGGCGTTTGTCCGAGGAAAGGGCTTTTTCCTCGCCGGTGTTCCGGTTGAGGGCGGTCACGACGCAGGATTCGCCCTCATAGGCATAGTCCACGAGCCATCCCCCGCAGAGCAGCGGATCATAGCCGAACGTATGCTCCGGAAAGAGCGTTTCGGTGGCAAAGGAATGTTCCAGACTCACTTCCAAAGTCGCTCCGGTCGGTTCATGGGGTTTCTGACAGCCCGAGAGCAGAAAAACCCCGGCAGTCAGGCAAGCAAGCAGTCGTTTCATGGTATGACCTCCTTTATAATTGTGGCGTATACCTCTATAAAGATAGACAGATTTCGGGCTTGAAACCTTACACTTTTTCAGAATTTTGTAGAAATGCACAAATTTCGGGTGTGCTATTTATGTAACAAACCTATTTTCTAAATCGATTTCGAGAAAATCAAGCAAAATTTGTGCAATCTATACAAAACGGAACGTAATATTTTTTTCACAATTTTAGAAAAAGGGTTGCAATTTTGTCAGGGCTATGGTATAATAAAAATAATAGCAACTCTGCCGACTGGCGGAGAGGGCTTTGACATAGACATTCTGAATCAAAAATGATAGGGAAAGGATCGTGAATTTATGAAAAAATCCATAGGGAAACGACTGGTCAGCGGCATAACCTCCGTGTTCCTCGCTTTGTCAGCCATAATTCCGGCTGGTGGAATTAGCGTGGGGGCGGCAGGGGATCATATGGTTTCCAACCTTAATGGTGGTCAACCCGGAAATGATGGGAACAGTAAAGGATCGCTCACAGAAGCAGAACTTTTGATTGGCGAGACGGAGATTGAATACCCTGCCGGAGTTATGCTTGATATCAGCGACTATTCGGCGAAGGACATTACAGAGATCCTGCGGAAAAAATATCTGCTTGGTGCAGCATCGGATTTCTGCGTTTTCCTGAAAGAGGACATGACTGTAACTGCTGCGGATGCCGAAGGTCGTGTGGCTGTTGGCGGTAACCTTAAATTTAAGGGTGGTTATAACTACGAAGTCGGCAGCGGTGATTATGCAAACAGTACGCCTTTGAAAAATACGGATGATTATACCGGGCGTGCTGATTTTGCATCTGCTATTATAGGCGGGGATATAGAAAAAATAGCAACTTATGCTGCAAATTCAAGTGGGGATAAATTCAAGCGTTTTGTCTTGCAGGGAAAGAATGCGGAAGAAAGGCTAAATGATCTCCAAGGATATCTGCATAACAATAGTAATAATAATGGTCTTATTTATTATGGTAACGGACATATACATAGTTCAACAACTCTGGAGGAACTTGCACAGTTTTATCATGCAGAATTGATCGACTTTGATGATTCTTTTGCTTATCAGTATAAAATGTCTGATCAGCTTTCTAAAGTAACACCGACAGGTACAGCAAGCTGGGATGGCACAGTACTGTATCTGGATTACACCGGCGGCGGTACACCGGGTTCGATTGTATTTAATGTTGGTACATGGAATAACGATGTAACAGAGATCCACATCAAAGATAACTCCGAAAATGAAAAAGAAAACTACATCATCAACTGCGGCGGTGAAACGATCAACATCGGAAAAAGCGGTGAAGGTATTACAGTCAAGACTTATGTGAATGATGTATTTATTTCCAACACAGGAACAGGTGACAATAGAACAAATAACCATCCGATTTCTTCTCAGATTCTCTATAACTTCTATCAAGCAACAGATCTCACAATCAATGCTAACTTTAATGGTACAATATTTGCTCCGAAAGCAAATGTAAAATCTGATGATGATTGTCGTGGTCACCTCTCCGGTGCGCTGATCGCAAATTCATTCTACGGCGGTCTGGAATTTGGCTATCGTCCGTGTAGAGGAACGATGGGTGCTTCTGGCTATCAGGTGATAGTCAACAAGGTAGATGGAAATGAAGATCCTCTTGCTGGTGCAGTGATCGGCTTGTACAGAGAAGGTTCGGATAAGCCGATTGACACAAAGCAAAGCGGAACAGACGGCAAGATCGTTTTTGAAAATGTACAGCCCGGCAAATACTACATTCAGGAAGTAGATGCTCCGGAAGGTTATGTGACGAATAATACAAAGTATTATTTTGAACTGACAGAGGGAGAAGCAAGAGCAGTTGAAAAGGTTATCGAACACAGATCGACTGATCCTGTTACGTACACCAAAGATGAGATCAAAGGTAATGAAAGTGCTTATGTTCCAAGCACGGAAATAAAAACTTATACATGGGCAAATAATGGTTCATCTCTCGCTCAGGTCTGCCTGTCCGGAGAAAGCGATAATCTGGAAATCGGACAAATCAAATTATACGATAAAGATAATAAAGAGCTTGCGAAATTTGAACCAGTCATTGAGAGAAAAGACGGAACATGGAGCAATCTTTATACTGCTAACAATTCTGAAAATTATAGTAATGTAGCAAAGATCACTGTCAATGCAAAAGCCAAAAGTGCAGAAACAGCGGGGACTTATAATTTTGTAATTCAGTATGGTAACTGGAATACTAAAATTGATAATCTCACCCGAGAAGTCACAACAGATGCACAAGAAATCGTACTGCTGGATACCACAGATATACCATATTACAAAGTTGCCGGTGCGGGTGATCCTGTCACTACAAAGGTAAACGGAAAAGATGTAGTAGCAGAAGTGCATACAAGCTGGACAGATTTCTCCCAGAAGCCCGCAACCTTGACAGCATACGACGATGATACGTATAAAGGCGGAAAGGAAGTAGCTTCCTTTGATCCGCTTGCCGTTACATCCAACACCTATATTATAGATGGAGAATCCTATCAGGGTGACAATCTGCCGGAAGGTGCAGAAGCTACAGCACAAGGTGTAGTCATCCAGACAAAGGACGGCGTAAAGTCCATCATCTACCCCGAGCCGATCCTGAACAACACCATGAACGACGGCAAAGGCTTCGAGATCATCAACGAAAAAGGCGAAGAAAAGCAAAGTGTCAAAATTTCCAAGCAGAACCTTGCCGGAGAGGAAATCGAGGGCGCACAGCTGACTGTAACAGATGAGGAAGGCAATGTAATTGAAACATGGACTTCAAAAGCAGGAGAGTCACATGAGATCGAGATTGGGGAAGCAACTGAAACCGATAATGTAATTGTACCTTTCAAGGTTTACGAACTGACCGAAGAGACCGCACCGAACGGCTATGTAAAGCAGAAGGAGTCTATATACTTTATGGTGGATGACTCCGGCAAAGTCTATACATCCACCAATAAAGATGAGCTTAAGGATTCTACAAACTTTACAGATAAAGTCAAGATGGTGGATTACTACGCAATCACGATTTCCAAGCGGGATGTGGCTGGCGAGGAAATCGGGGGCGCAGATTTGACCGTAACAGATGAAAAAGGCAATGTGATCGACAACTGGACATCCGAAGCGGGCAAGCCGCACATCATTGATGGCAATCTTGAACCCGACAAGGTATATACACTGACCGAAGTGACAGCACCAGACGGTTATGAAAAGGCAGAGAGTATCCAGTTCAAGGTTGATAAGAACGGCAACGTGCAGGTATTTAAGGACGGCGAATTTGTTCCGGCAGATGGCAACATTGTTGTCATGGAAGATAAATATGCCGAAACCACAACCACCCCCGCACCTACCGAAACCACAACACAGACTTCTGTGACATCAACCGAAGTTTCTGAAACCTCAACAGAGACTTCTGTGACATCAACCGAAACTTCCGCAACATCAACTGAAACCACCACAACCACAGAAGCTGTCACCACAACCACAGCAGCCACCACCACAACCACAGCAGCCACCACCACAACCACAGAAGCTACTACCACGACCACAGCAGCTACCACCACAACGACAGCAGCTACTACCACCACGACAGCAGCTACCACCACAACAACCGAAACAACCACGACCCAGCCCAAGCAGAGCGTGACGATCTCCAAGCAGGACATCACCGGCGAGGAAATCGAGGGCGCACAGCTGAATGTAACAGACGAGGACGGCAAGGTCGTTGACGAATGGACATCCAAGGCAGGCGAGAGCCACAGCATCGATGGACTGGAGCCCGGCAAGGTTTACAAGCTCGAAGAAGTGACCGCACCGGACGGCTACGCACAGGCGGAAGATATCTATTTCACCGTTGACAAGGATGGCAATGTACAGGTATCCAAGGACGGCGAGAACTTCGTTCCGGCAGACGGCAATACGGTCGTTATGAAAGATGAATACGCAAAGCAGAGCGTGACGATCTCCAAACAGGACATTACCGGCGAGGAAATCGAGGGCGCAAAGCTGACCGTAACAGACACGGAAGGCAAGGAAATTGACACATGGACATCCGAAGCCGGCAAGTCCCACAGCATTGACGGTTTGGAAGCCGGCAAGGTTTATATGCTTGAAGAAGTGACCGCACCGGATGGCTATGAAAAGGCAGAAAATATCTACTTTATGGTAGATGCTGCCGGAAATATCTACACTTCCGATAAAAATGATTTCGATACCAACACAAACATGGGAAATAAAGACATCATTGTCATGACGGATGCATACGTAAAGCAGAGCGTGACGATCTCCAAGCAGAACATCACAGGCGAGGAGATTGAGGGCGCACAGCTGACCGTAACCGACGACGAGGGCAAGGTCGTTGACACATGGACCTCTGAAGCTGGCAAGTCCCACAACATTGACGGTCTGGAAGTCGGCAAGGTTTACAAGCTCGAAGAAGTGACCGCACCGGACGGCTACGAAAAGGCGGAGGACATCTACTTCACCGTTGACGAGAACGGCAATGTACAGGTATCCAAGGACGGCGAGAACTTCGTTCCGGCAGAAAACAACACAGTCGTTATGGAAGACGACTACGCAGAGCAGAGCGTGACCATTTCCAAGCAGGACATCACCGGCGAAGAAATCGAGGGCGCAACGCTGACCGTAACCGATGACGAGGGCAAGGTCGTTGAAGAGTGGACATCCAAGGCAAGCGAGAGCCACAGCATTGACGGTCTGGAAGTCGGCAAGGTTTACAAGCTCGAAGAAGTGACCGCACCGGACGGCTACGAAAAGGCGGAGGACATCTACTTTACCGTTGACGAGAACGGCAATGTGCAGGTATCCAAGGACGGCAAGACATTTGCCCCGGCAGAAAACAACACGGTCGTTATGGAAGATGACTACGCAAAGCAGAGTGTGACCATTTCTAAGCAGGACATCACCGGCGAGGAAATTGAGGGCGCAACGCTGACCGTAACCGATGACGAGGGCAAGGTCGTTGAGGAGTGGACATCCAAGGCAGGCGAGAGCCATAGCATTGACGGTCTGGAGGTCGGCAAGGTTTACAAGCTGACCGAAACCACCGCACCGAACGGCTACGCACAGGCTGAGGACATCTACTTCACCGTTGACAAGGACGGCAATGTACAGGTATCTGCGGACGGCAAGACATTTGCCCCGGCAGACAGCAATACAGTCGTTATGGAGGACGATTACGCAAAGCAGAGTGTCACCATTTCCAAGCAGGACATCGCCGGCGAGGAAATCGAGGGTGCAACGCTTGTCGTAACGGACAAGGACGGCAACGAGATTGACAGATGGGTATCCGAGGCTGGCAAGAGTCATACGATCGACGGTCTGGAAGCAGACAAGGAATATATGCTGACCGAGATCACAGCACCGGACGGCTACGAAAAGGCAGAAAGCATTCCGTTCAAGGTTGACAAGGACGGCACGGTATACGTTCAGCCGCTGAATTATGATTCCTTGACATTCGTCCCCGTGGATGGTAACATTCTTGTCATGACGGATGACTACGCAAAGCAGGACGTTTCCGTGACGATCTCCAAGCAGGACATCACCGGCGAGGAAATCGAGGGCGCAAAGCTGACCGTAACAGATACGGACGGCAATGAGATCGACCGCTGGACATCCGCAGCTGGCACAAGCCATGAAGTCACCGGTCTGGAAGCAGGCAAGATTTATATGCTCGAAGAAGTGACCGCACCGGACGGCTATGAAAAGGCTGAGAACCTCTACTTCATGGTAGACAGCGAAGGACAGATCTGGACATCTACATCCGGCGATATGGACTCGTTCCAGACAGCCAAGGAACTTGTCATGGTAGACGATTACGCAAAGCAGAGCGTGACCATTTCCAAGCAGGACATCACCGGCGAGGAAATCGATGGCGCACAGCTGATCGTAACAGATGCAGACGGCAAGGAAATTGACACATGGACATCCGAAGCCGGCAAGTCCCACAATATTGACGGTCTGGAAGTCGGCAAGGTTTACAAGCTGACCGAAATCACCGCACCGAACGGCTATGAACAGGCAGAGGACATCTATTTCACCGTTGACAAGGATGGCAATGTACAGGTATCCGAGGACGGCACAACGTTCGTTCCGGCAGACAGCAACATCGTTGTTATGGTAGATAAGCCTGTAGCTGCAACAGAAACCACAACCACTGCCACCACGACAGAAACTACCACCACTACTACTACTACTACTACAACCACAACGACAGAAACCACTACCACCACCGAAACTACCACGTCGGAAACCACCACAACTACCGAAGCCACCACGCCGGAAACCACCACAACCACCGAAGCCACCACACCGGCAACCACCACAACCACCGAAGCTACCACACCAGAAACGACTACAACCACCGAAGCCACCACTCCGGAAACCACAACCACGGCAACTACCACGACCACAGCGGCAACCACAACTACTACCACTACCACAACGCCACTGACAACTACAACAACTACCACCACCACAGCAGCCACCACCACAAGCGCTGCTACCACTACGACGGAAGCAACCACAACCACAGAAGAAACAACCACCACAGTTATGACAACCCACATTGCAGGTTTGGATACACCGGCAGTAACGGATGATCAGCAGACAGACAGCAATTCGACCACCACAACCACCAACCCGACCGCTGATGACAGCGATAACGACACCAACACCACAACCGTCATTACCGACACAGAAAATTCCACAGAAACCGAGATCACCAATACCGACACATCCAACGAAACAAGCGGCTCTTCCGAAACATCCAGCACATCCACCACAACAGCTACAACCACAAGTACAGGCACAGGTTCCAGCACAGGTACCGGCTCACCGTCTACCGGTGACAGAGCTACCGCACTTCCGGTAATTCTGCTTACTGTTTCGCTCCTGACATCTGCAATCGCATTTTCTGGCAAGCGGAAAGACGATGAATAATCCCTGAAACCAGATCCCGCACCCCCTGAAAGGGTGCGGGATCTTTGTGTCTAATATCAAAAAAGCTGCACCCCCGAAAGGGTACAGCCATCAGAATTTCTTACTCTCCGCCACCGCAAGGCGGTCACAGCGTTCATTTTCGGGGTGTCCGTCATGTCCCTTGACCCAGACGAAAGTCACCCGGTGCTTGTTCAGCAGGGGGAGCAAAGTCTCCCATAGATCTACATTCAGGGCAGGTTTTTTGTCGGACTTGATCCAGCCCCGCTTCTGCCAGCCGTAGACCCAACCTTTGTTGATGCTGTCGCAGACATACTTGCTGTCGGTCGTGAGGGTGACCTCGCAGGGTTCTTTCAGCGCCTGCAGCCCGGCAATGACGGCAGACAGTTCCATGCGGTTGTTTGTCGTGTCCGCTGCACCGCCGGAAAGCTCTTTTTCATGCGCCCCGAACCGCAGCATGACTCCCCAGCCGCCCGGACCGGGGTTGCCGCTGCACGCCCCGTCCGTGAAAATTTCCACGTGCTTCATACAACCTCACACATTGAACCGGAATTCCACAATATCCCCGTCCTGCATGATATAGTCCTTCCCCTCCAGCCGGAGCAGCCCTGCCTCACGGGCAGCCGCCATGCTGCCGCAGCGTTTCAGGTCATCAAACGCAACGATCTCCGCCCGGATAAAGCCTTTTTCAAAGTCCGTATGAATTTTCCCGGCAGCCTGCGGTGCTTTTGTGCCTTTCGTGATCGTCCACGCCCGCACTTCCTGCTTCCCGGCAGTCAGGAAAGAAATATACCCAAGCAGACTGTACCCCGTCCGGATAATGCGGTTCAGCCCGGATTCCTCCAGCCCTAAATCAGCAAGGAACATCGCCTTGTCCTCGTCGCTCATGTCAGAAATTTCCGCTTCCGTCTGCGCACAGATCGGCAGCACGGCAGCGTGCTCCTCCTCCGCAATGGCTTTGACCGCCTGAAAATGCTCATGCTCGTCCAGACTGCCCGCAAAATCCGCTTCGGAGAGATTCGCCGCATAGATCACAGGCTTTGCCGAAAGCAAGGGCGTATCGTGCAGAAACGCCTGCTCGTCCTCCGTCACAGCAAAACTCCGTGCAGACTTGCCCTCTTCCAAATGGGAAAGCAGCCGTTCAAAGAAATCCACTTGTACCGCAGCTTTCTTGTCGCCCTTGAGGAGTTTCTTCGCCCGGTCGATGCGCCGCTGCACCATTTCCGTGTCGGAGATGATGAGTTCGAGGTTGATCGTCTCAATATCCCTTGCCGGGTCGATGCTCCCGTCCACATGGATGATGTCCATATCCTCAAAGCACCGCACGACATGGACGATCGCATCCACTTCCCGGATATCCGCAAGGAACTTGTTCCCCAGTCCCTCACCCTTAGAAGCGCCCCGCACCAGTCCGGCAATGTCCACAAATTCGAGCACGGCAGGCTTGAAACTGTCGGGGTCGTACATTTTTGCAAGGTAGTCGAGCCGACTGTCCGGCACAGACACCACACCCACATTTTTTTCGATCGTGCAAAATGGATAATTCGCCGACTGCGCACCTGCATTCGTCAGCGCATTGAACAGTGTACTCTTTCCGACATTCGGAAGTCCCACCATACCAAGCTTCATAGAAATAACTCCTTTATTCTGTTGTATCGTTATGCTGTTCGTTGATGTCCGCCGTAATGGTACTGCTGCGCATCGTGAGCTGTCCGCCCCGTGAACCGGCTTCCCGCTGTTTGGAAGCGGAAATGTAGGCTTTCAGTTCCGTATGGTCAAGCGTCACATCGCCCGAACCCTTAGCATCGCCGATCCCGGTAATTTCACCGCCCTCTGCATTCACAGCAACGGTCGCATTTTTCACGAGAATTTCCACATCGCCCCCAAACGCACCAATGCACGAACCGTAATTGACACGCAGGAAGAAATGCAGCACCGCATCCGAAACGGTGATCGAGCCAGTACCCTTGTTGAGGACACCGATCCCCACGACTTTGTTGCCGCCGCCGCTGAAATGCACATCGGAACAGCACTGAATGTCTGTCTGCCCGACCAGTGAACCAATGCCCACACTGCTGATACCGTTGACTTCAATGCTGAGGTTGCAGTCGGGCTGCGTGCGGACGATGGAATTGCCGTCCATGCACCCGATACCGAGCGCATTCGGCGAACCGACTGTCACGTGAACATCTCCGGCAACAAGGTTGATCTCCGAGTCATCCGGATTTGATCCGCCCCCGATGCCGATACCCTTGTCACTGTTGCAGATGATCTCGACTTTTCCGGTGGATTCGATCAGAATGCACCCGTAACTGCTGTCACAATCGCCGCCAATGCCATAGCCGAATTTCGAGTAGCAGTCCACTTTCAGGCTGCCGCTTCCGGTCAGGTGGAAATAAGCCCCCTCCGGCACACGGATGCCGTTGTAATTGCAGGTGTTCTCCCCCTCCGCAATGAGGGTAAGCTGCGCATAATTCCCCACCGCAAGGCAGGGTTTGTCCTGCGAAATGATATTCACGTTGCGCAGTGTCAGCTCACAGCTGTGATTGTCCATGATCGCAATGTGCATGGGCACGGATTTTTCGGGGTCGCCGATAATGGTGATCTGATGCTGATAGATATGAATATCTGTGTAATTCTGCAACGCCAGTTCCACGAGGTCAAGCGTTTTCTCACTGCGGGCGTTGAAGATCTTCTTCTGTCCGGTCGTTGCTTCGAGGTTTGTCGTGACGATAATATCCCGCACTTCCTTGGAAATCTCCTCCAACAGGTAGGGTGTCGGTCTTGCCGTATAGAACCCCTGAAACAGGTCAACACCCATGCGGATGAGAGCTTTCAGGTCAGCTTCCTCCTCAACACCCTCTGCCAGTACCGTGATCTGATTGTCATGCGCATAGTTGATGATCATGGCAACGAGCTGCTGTTTCTGCGAGCTGCGGCAGATGCCGTCAATGAGTTCCCGGTCAATTTTCACGAAATTAGGCGCATTTTTCAGCAGCGTAGCGGTATTCGCATAGCCGCTGCCGTAGTCGTCCACGGCAATTCTTGCGCCGACCTCCTTGCAGCGTGCTTTCAGGGCAGCAAGAACATCCGCCGAACCCTCCGACTGTTCCGTGATCTCCACCACGATCTTCCGCAGCAGTTCCTCATAGGTGAGCCGCAGTTCCGTGAAATCACTCTCCGTGAGGATGCTTGCCGGGATGCAGTTGATGAACAGCATCTTGTCCGAGAAATTGCTCTGGTGTTCGCTCAGAAAGCGCATACAGTTGAAGAACGTAGCCCGTTCAATATCATAGAGCCGCCCCAGTTTTTCTGCCAGTTCGAGCAGTTTGTCCGGCGTGAAATACTCCGACCGCATCAGTGCTTCATACCCGACGATCACGCCCGTATGCGCATCGACGATCGGCTGAAAGTGATAATTCAGGCGGTTTTCGTTGATGACAAGATTGAAGAGCTGTTCCGCCTTATATTCGTCTTTTTTACGGTCATAGTCATCCGGGGAGAACCGGGCGATAAAATTCTGACTGTCGTGCCGTGTTTCAAAGAGCGCAAATTCCGCTGCCGAGATCAGCCCCCGCAGCGTGTTTGTCTCTTCGGGGTAGGCAGCAAGCCCGGCATACAGTGCCAGACTGTGTGCGTTCTCTTCGGGGAGTGCCTGCCCGAAATCATCGGAGATCACGCAGGCTGCGACAGCCTTCCGCATTTGTTTCAGCTGCATTCTGACTTGCTGTTCTTCCATGCCGAAAAAGGCAGCGTAAAGATCCTGCGTGCCCTTTATGGTCAGCAGTACCTGCTCCCCCGAAAACCGTCCGAGCACCTCCGCCACGGAAGCCATACAGTCCTCGCTGCTCACCGCAAGATCCGACACCTTGTTCACGCCGGAAATGTGAATTGCCGCAAGCCACATTGTGCCGCAGTCCTGCAATTTCCGCTGTGTCAGATGCAGAAAGGCAGGGAACTTCGGCAGCCCGGTCACTTCATCCAAAGGTGAAGCCTCTTCCGTCTGCGCTATCCGCCGGGGCAGCTCCTCCACAAAACCCAGCTCCCCGTCCTTGCGGGGGGTGATGAACAGTTTCAGGCAGCGCTTTTCCTCACCGGAGCGCACGAAATACAGATTCTGTTCCCCCTTGACCGGTTCGGCAGTGAGAGCTTCCAGAAACTTCTGATACTGTGTTAGCGGCATAGATTTTTCTACCCGTAAAATGCGCTGTGCATTGTCGTCAAAAAACACCGTCTGCGCAGATTCCCGGTAGATATATGTACCGATATGTTGGAACAGGTCTGCAAACAGTTTCCAGTCGTCCGAAAACTGAACCTGATTCTGTCTGGTAAAACGATAAATACCCATAGTCTTACCCTTTCCGTAAGCTGGAGGCAAGCTTTTTTCCTGTGAGCTGAAACCCCCTCACCCTACATTATACCAAATTTCAGGCAGCTTTGTCAATAGGTTTTCGGGATTTGTAACAAAAAACCCCTCCGAAACCCGGAGGGGCTGCAAGCATTACTGAAACAGATCCTTGATCTTGTCAAAGAAGCTGTGCCGTTTGGCGTAATTCTTATCCGAAAGCGAATTTTCAAACTCCCTGAGCAGTTCTTTCTGCTTTTTGGTGAGGTTTTTGGGGACTTCGATGTAGAGCTTGACATACTGGTCGCCCCGTCTGTCCTGCTGGAGGTACTTGATGCCTTTCCCCTTTAGACGGTGCTTTGCGCCGTTCTGTGTACCCTCCGGAATGGAGAATTTCACATTCCCGTCAATGGTCGGCACGGTGATCTCATCCCCCATGACAGCCTGTGCATAGGTGATCGGTATCTCGCAGTGCACGTCATAGCCGTCCCGGACAAACAGCGGATGCGGACGGACGGTCACGCTGACATTGAGGTTTCCGGCAGGTCCGCCGTTGATGCCGCAGTCGCCCTCTCCGGAAATACGAAGTGTCTGTCCGTTGTCAATACCTGCCGGAATGGTGATCGTGACACGTTTCTGCACTTTCGCTCTGCCGACACCACGACATTTCTGGCAGGGGCTTTTGATGACCGTTCCCTTGCCGCCGCAGTGCGGACAGGGTCTTGTCGAAGAGATCGCCCCGAGCGGGGTCTGCTGTGTGACCTTGATATTGCCTCTGCCGTGGCAGTCCGGACAAGCTTCCGTCGAAGTACCGGGTTCTGCGCCCGTGCCGTTGCAGGCAGTGCAGAATTCCTGATGTGTAATGCTGATGTCCTGCGACTTGCCCGTGCACGCTTCCATGAAGCTGATATTGACACCGTAGTGGATGTCCCTGCCCCTGCGGGGTGCGTTGGCAGAATTGGTGCGGACACCGCCGCCGCCGAAAATATTCCCGAACAGACTGTCGAAAATATCTCCCACATCGCCCCCCGTAAAGCCGGAAAATCCATTGAAACCGCCGAAGCCCTCTGCACCGTCCATTCCCTCATGACCGAACTGGTCATACCGCTGGCGCTTCTCCGGGTCGGACAGGACACTGTAAGCCTCGTTGATCTCCTTCATTTTTTCTTCGCACTCCTCGACCTTATCGGGGTGCAGGTCGGGGTGGTTCTCACGTGCCATTTTGCGGTATGCCTTCTTGATCTCGTCCTCACTTGCTGTCTTAGACACACCGAGCACGTCATAATAATCACGCTTGTCAGCCATATTCCCATCGCCGCCCGAAAGCGGCACTCCTTTCCCTTAGAGAAGTATATCCGGCAATAGGGGCAGAAAGTTCTGCCCCTCGCCAATGCTTATGCTTCTGTGAAATCTGCGTCGATCACGTCATCGTCGCCGCCGTTGTTGCTTCCGCCGTCCTGCGGTGCTGCGCCGGCATCCATGCCGCCCTGCGGCGCACCCTGCTGGTAGATCTTAGAACCTACGTCCATCAGGGTCTTCTGCAGTTCGTCCATCTTCTGCTTCATGGCATTCGTGTCATTGGCATCGATCGCATTCTGCAATTCGGAAGCCTTGGCACGGACAGCCATCTGGTCAGCTTCCGGCACCTTATCGCCCAGTTCCTTGAGCGTATTTTCGGACTGGAGCACCATGTTTTCAGCGGAGTTCTTGGTATCGACCTCCTCACGGCGCTTCTTGTCCTCTTCTGCGTAAGCCTCTGCTTCCTTGACAGCCTTGTCAATGTCCTCCTTGGACATATTGGTGGAAGCTGTAATGGAGATCGTCTGCTCCTTGCCTGTGCCGAGGTCTTTTGCAGAAACGTGTACAATGCCGTTTCTGTCGATGTCGAAGGTGACCTCAATTCTCGGCACACCTCTCGGTGCCGGTGCAATACCGCTCAGCTGGAATGTGCCAAGCTGCTTGTTATCCCGTGCAAATTCACGCTCACCCTGCAAAACATTGATGTCTACAGCTGGCTGATTGTCGGCATAGGTGGAGAATACCTCCGTCTTTTTGGTCGGAATGGTGGTGTTTCTGGGAATCATCTTCGTGCAGACACCGCCAGCCGTCTCAATGCCGAGGGACAGCGGGGTAACATCGAGGAGCATCAGACCCTCCTTGACATCACCGCCGAGCACACCGCCCTGCAAAGCTGCACCGAGTGCTACGCATTCATCCGGGTTGATGCCCTTGAACGGGTCCTTGCCGATGAGCTTTCTGACAGCTTCCTGTACCGCCGGGATCCTCGAAGAACCGCCGACCATGAGGACTTTATCCAGTTCGGAAGCGCTCATGCCGCTGTCTTCCAGTGCCTGACGGACAGGTCCCATGGTGGACTGTACGAGGTCTGCGGTCAGCTCGTTGAACTTTGCCTGTGTCAAAGTCAGATCAAGGTGCTTCGGACCGTTGGCATCTGCCGTGATGAACGGGAGGTTAATGCTTGTGGTCGGGGTAGCGGACAGCTCGATCTTTGCCTTTTCTGCGGCATCTTTCAGGCGCTGCATGACCATCTTGTCGGTGGAAAGGTCAATGCCGTGTTCCTTGCGGAATTCCTCCACCATCCAGTTAATGATCCTCTGGTCGAAATCATCGCCGCCGAGGTGGTTGTTGCCGGCAGTAGCGACTACCTGCTGGAAACCCTCGCCCATTTCGATAATGGACACATCGAACGTACCGCCGCCAAGGTCATAGACCATGACTTTCTGATCCTCTTCCTTGTCGATACCGTAGGACAGCGCAGCAGCAGTCGGCTCGTTGATGATACGCTTTACGACCAGACCTGCGATCTGCCCGGCATCTTTCGTTGCCTGACGCTGTGCATCCGTGAAGTAAGCCGGAACAGTGATAACAGCCTCATTCACCGTCTCACCAAGGTAAGCCTCTGCATCTGCCTTCAGCTTCTGGAGGATCATCGCAGAAATTTCCTGCGGTGTGTATTTCTTGCCGTCAATATCTACCTTATAGCTCGAACCCATATGGCGCTTGATAGATGAAATCGTCCTGTCGGGGTTGGTGATCGCCTGATTCTTGGCAACCTTGCCGACCAGACGTTCTCCGGTTTTGGAGAATGCAACGACAGACGGGGTCGTTCTTGCGCCCTCTGCATTCGGGATGACAACAGCGTTACCGCCCTCTACGACAGCGACGCAGGAATTTGTTGTTCCCAAGTCAATACCAATGATTTTTCCCATAACAGATCTCTTCCTTTCACTCTCTCACATTTCTTTGTGTGTGGGCAATGCCGTACAAAAATCGTGCGGTGCTGCCCGTGTTTACCCTGCCACGGCGACCATAGCAGGACGGATCAGGCGGTCTTGGAGCATATAGCCTTTCTGAAAGACCTCGCAGACGGTGTTTTCGGGGTATTCCTCCGAAGTCTCTGTCTGCTTGATAGCGTTGTGTACCTTCGGGTCGAACGGTTCACCCAGTGCAGCAATTTCCGTTACGCCGAGCTTTTCGAGAAAGTTTCTCAGCTGCCCGGAGATCATCACCATGCCGGAATGGTATTTCTCATCGCTGCACGGCGCATCGACAGCCCGTTCAAAGTTGTCCACGACCGGCAGGAGCTGCTCCACGCAGGAAGCAACGGCATTGTTGTATGCCTCTAACTTTTCCCGCTGTGTCCGCTTCCGGAAATTGTCAAATTCCGCATACAGCCGCAAATAGCGTTCCCGTTCCTCCTCCAGTGCTTCGGAAGCGTTCTCCGGCGGTGCTTCTTCCTCCTGTGCCTCTTCTTCCGCAGGGGAATCGCCGGATGTATCGGCTTCTGCGGTTTCCTCTGTTTCCGGTTCTTCTGCCGTCTCTTCCGGCAGATCTTCCAGCATTTCGTCTGTGTCGTTCATCGGATTCACCCCCTTATCCGTTTGGCGGAGCTTTCTGCCCCGTATCCGTATCACTGCCCGCCCCCGGAGGGCTTTCGCTCTCCTCGGAGATCAGGTCTGTGATCTTCTGTGAAAAATATTCAATATATGGTATCACCTTCGCATAGTCGAGCCGCATCGGACCGATTATGCCAAGAGAACCGACATCGTGATCTCCCTTGCGATATTTGGAGACGATCATAGAAGAATTGCCGATGACAAAGCTGTCCGGATTTTCCCCGAACATCACCTGAATGCCGCTGAAAGAAGAATCGAGCAGACTGACCAGTTCATCCTTGTGCTCAATAAAGCGCACGATCTCCATTTTGTCCAGTTCTTCGCAGGAAAAGAGGTTGTTCTCTCCCCGGAACGTCAGAGCGTGCTGCCGCAGATCCCGGGACAGTTCACAAATGCCCTCCACAAGGGGTGCCATCGTCATCATATAGGCACTCATGGCAGCCGTAAGGTTTTCCATCCGTTCGTCCGACAGATCGGCGACCGAAACGCCCTCTAAATTTTCCGCAAGGAAACCGGAGAACAGGTCAAGCTGTTCGTTCGTCAGGTCAAATTCGAGCCGGCACGACTTATTCTTGATCGCACCCCCGGAAGTGATGAGCAGAACCACATAGACCCGCTTACCTGCCGGAATGACCTCTACTTTGGAAATGACAGAAAATTGCGGGGAGAAATCCGACACGACCGCAGCGCACTTTGTCAGTTCCGCAAGGGCGGTAGTGGCGTTCTCGATCAGCAGTTCTTCCGTCATCGGACCCTGACTGGCAAGCATCTCATCCAGCCGCTGCCGTTCCTCACCGGGCAGCGAGGGCGGCGACATCAGCTCCTCGATATACAGGCGGTAGCCTTGAATGGTCGGCACTCTGCCTGCGGAGGTATGGGGCTGTTCCAGAAAACCGAGCTGCTCCAGCATTGCCATATCGTTCCGGACAGTTGCGGCAGAAACGCCGATCCCCGGCAGACTGGCAATTACCTTCGAGCCGACCGGCTCTCCGGTTCGCACATACTCCTCCACTACGGCAGCCAGTATTTTCAGCTTCCGTTCATTCAAAGGAATACGCTCCTTTCTGGCAGTAGTCTTTTTGAGTGTTAGCACTCCAACTCTTTGAGTGCTAATATTAGTCTACCACGAAATCCGCCCCATGTCAAGCGCATTTGACATTTTTGTAGATTTGCACAAAAATACAAAGAAATTCCGTCCCATTCTATATAGCAATGTCAAAATGGGGAAATTGGGAAAACCTTGCATCCCCCCTTGACATTTCCCCGCATATCGTATATAATAAATAGTAGGGCATCCGCCCGAATCGCAAAACAGGCGTAGCAGTCAGAGTAGTCCGGGAAATGCTTTTCAGAGAGTGCCGGGTCGGTGGAACGGCATAAGCATCCCCGATGAAGTGCGACTGTCAGCCCTGCCGGGGAAGCTGCGTGTGCAGTGCGTATCCGGCAGCGCAAGTCTGCGTTACGACACAAGGCAGCTCCGCACAAAGACCGCCTGACGGCTTTGTACGTCATCTGCTTGCATCTTTTCCGTCATCTTGCGCATAAACTCCTTGAAATACACAAAGTATTCCTGCGTCGTTTCTGCACAAGCTGACGAAAAATCTGACTGCGCATCTGACGCACAATCTTTGTGCGGTGCTGCCTTAGTATCAGAGTGGAAAACGTTTGGCAACGTCTCTCTTGCGGAAAGGCAAGGGGGATTTTTTCATAGGAGGCGATGTTGTGTTTGACAGGCTGAAGGAGGATATACAGGCAGTCCGGGAACGTGACCCGGCTGCACGGAGTACCTTTGAGATCCTTCTGACCTATTCCGGGCTTCATGCCATACACCATTACAGGATCTCCCACTGGCTGTACCAACACCGGATGTTCACTGCTGCCCGTACCGTTTCACAGCTGTCACGGTTTTTCACGGGCATTGAAATTCACCCCGGTGCAACGATCGGGAGACGGTTTTTCATCGACCACGGCATGGGGGTCGTCATTGGGGAAACGGCAGTCATCGGGGATGATTGTCTGATTTATCAGGGCGTGACCCTTGGCGGTACGGGTAAGGATAAGGGCAAACGTCACCCGACACTCGGGAACAATGTCATGGTCGGTTCGGGGGCGAAAGTACTCGGACCGTTCACGGTCGGCAACAATGTGAAGATCGCTGCCGGTGCGGTCGTGCTTGAGGCGCTGCCCGATAACTGTACCGCTGTCGGCGTTCCGGCTCGGATCGTCCGCTGTGACGGCAAGAAAGTGGAACATCCTGTGGAAAATCTTGATCAGGTACACATTCCCAATCCCGTAGAAATGGAGATCTGTCAGCTCCGCAGGCAGGTTCAGGAATTGCAGGCGGAACTGGACAGGATCCAAAAAAAAGATCAGCAGCCTTTATAGAGGAGGAGAACAGATGCTTCAGGTTTTCAACACACTCACCAACCGGAAAGAGGAATTCCGGACACTCGAACCCCACAAGGTGCGTATGTATGTCTGCGGACCGACGGTCTATAATTATATCCACATCGGCAATGCACGCCCGATCTGCGTGTTTGACGTGTTCCGGCGGTTTTTGGAATACCGGGGGTATGATGTGACGTTCGTGCAGAATTACACGGATGTCAATGACAAGATCATCCGGCAGAGCGAAAAAGAGGGTCTCACCCCCGAAGCCACTGCCGAAAAGTATATCGCCGAATACGAAACGGATGCAAAAGGTCTGAACGTGCGCCCTGCGACCGTTCACCCGAAAGTTTCCTGCTACATGGAGAAAATTATCCACTTTATTGAAACGCTTGTGGAAAAAGGCTACGCCTATCAGGTGGGCGGGGATGTGTATTACCGTACCCGGCAATTTGCGGACTATGGCAAGCTGTCCGGGCAGTCCCTCGATGACCTGATCGCAGGCGCACGGGTAGAGGTCAATGATGTGAAAGAAGACCCCCTCGATTTCGCCCTCTGGAAAGGCTGCCCCCCGACCGAACAGCACTGGGATTCGCCGTGGGGACCGGGCAGACCGGGCTGGCATATCGAGTGTTCTGCCATGGCAAAGGATACGCTTGGCGATACGATCGACCTGCACTGCGGCGGGCATGACCTGATTTTCCCGCACCACGAAAATGAAATTGCACAGTCCGAAGCTGCTAACGGTGTGCCGTTCTCGCATTATTGGATGCACAATGGACATATCAATGTAGACCACAAGAAAATGTCGAAATCCCTCGGCAATTTCTTCCTCACCCGTGAGGTGGCAGAGCAGTATGGCTATGAAGTCATCCGCTACCTGATGATTCAGGCGCAGTACCGTGCGCCCATGAATTATTCTGCGGAGCTGCTCGATGCGTGCAAAGCTTCCCTCGACCGGCTGTATGAATGCCGGGATACCGTGAAACGTGCGCTTTCCGCCGCTCCGTCCGGCGAGATCCCCCCCGCAGCACAGGCGGCCTTTGACAAGGCAAGGGCGGATTTCATTGCAGCATTAGAGGACGACCTCAACACCGCTGACGGGCTTGCGGCAGTGTTCACTTTGGTGCGTGTCCTCAACAGCATGGCGGCAGAGGGGGCTTCTAAGGAACAGCTTGCGGCAGGGCTGCAGGTGTTCACGGAGCTGACCGATGTGCTCGGTTTGCTGTACGAGCGCAAGGAGCAGGAAATTCCGCAGGAAGTCCTGACACTGGCAGAGCAGAGAGCTGCCGCACGGCAGGCGAAGAACTACGCCGAAGCCGACCGTCTGCGTGACGAGATCACTGCCCTTGGCTATGCGATCCGGGAGACGAAGCAGGGCGTGGAGATCAAAAAGCTGTAAAGGAGCAGACCATGCACAAAAAAAACAAGCGGCTTTCCGCACTGGGCATCTTCCTCATCGGGATGTCGGTGGTGAGCTTTTTGGTGTTCTACCTCATCGTCATGGTGTCGAGCAAGGACTATCACTACATCGACCCCGACACCCTCGAACTGGTGCAGACGGAGACGATCCCGGAGGGCGAGCCGACGGCTATTATTACAACGTCTTTGGGGGAGATACGGGTCGTGCTCTATCCGGACTATGCGCCGGAAACGGTGGCGCAGTTCATCCGGCTTGCTGAAAGCGGACACTATGACAATACCTGCATTTTTGACGTGGAGCAGGATGTCCTTTTCGCCGCCGGGAGCAATGCGCCGGACGGCAGCCTGACCAATGTCACCGAAGCGCAGGAACGTGTACCACGGGAGCTGCACCAGAATTTGTGGCCGTTCCGGGGGGCAGTCTGCGCCATGAATACGGTATCGGAGGGCGGCGTGTTCAAGCGGCTGTTCGGGAATGCCGTGCAGTACACGGGTACACGCTTCATGGTACTGGATACGGTGGATTTTTCGGACGAGGCATTCGCTGCCGAATTTAAGGAAGCGACCGAGAGCGAAGCACTGGGCAATGTGTTCCTGCAATGGGGCGGTATCCCGAATTTTTCGCAGCAGGTGACGGTGTTCGGGCAGACCTACGCAGGATTTGACGTGATCGATGCCATTTGTGCAGCCGCAACAGATCCCCCTGCCGAAACGGGCGGCTATAATATCCCGGAGGACGAGCTTTACATCCTGTCCGTGGAAATTTCTGCCTACGGAGAGGAAGATGCTGCCCTGAACGAACTGCCGGAAATTCAGCCCCCTGCCGAAACACAGGCGGCAGAAACCAAAAATTAAGGAAATATTAAACAAGTATCTCCCTGCCGGAAAATTGTTTTTATCCATTTTCACTGAACCATTCCGAAAAAACAGGCATTTGACTTTACAAACGGCAGAGAATGTTGTATAATGAATATACGTATGCGATAGAAAGCAGGGGAGCTGCCCCTGTTCCAGAAAGGAAGTACGTTCCATGAAGAAGATTTTTGCGGCAGGCGTTGCTGCTGTGCTGTTGTGTGCCTCTCTGACAGGTTGTGCCAAGCACGTGGAGCTCGAAGAACTGCCGGTGCTGAATTATACTGCCCCTGCCGAGGGGGAAGATATTGTTGTCATTCACGTCCGGGACAGAGGGGACATCAAAATCAAGCTCTTCCCCGATCTGCTGCCGGAAGCGTGTGAGAATTTCACGGAGCTGGCAAAGTCCGGCTATTATGATGAGCTGATCTTTCATAGAACGATCGCCAACTTCATGATACAGGGCGGCGACCCGAAAGGGGACGGCACGGGCGGTGAAAGCACGTGGGGCGGCTCGTTTGACGGCGGCTATACACCGCAGCTCATTCACGTACCCGGTGCAGTCGCCTATGCCAACAGCGGCGGTACGGCAACGGACGGCAGCCAGTTTTACATCGTGACGGGTGACAGCGTGGATGATGCGTACCTGAACATGATCACGGAGAGATCCGGTACGTATTTCACGGAAGAAGCCAAAGGGCTGTACAAGCAGTATGGCGGTACGCCGCATCTGGACGGCGGCAATTATACGGTGTTCGGGCAGGTCATTGACGGGTTGGACATCGTGTATGACATTTCGATGGTAGATACAGATGCAAACGACAAACCGCTCGATGCGGTGTATATGGACAGCGTAACGGTAGAACAATATGACGGCAGTGAGATACACTGGTATCCCACAAACGATGCCGCAGACGGGGCGCAGCAGTAAAGAGAAAAAAGCTGCACCTCTGCAAAGAGGAGAGAAGAATTTGAATAAATTTGTGATCGAGGGCGGCAGACGGCTGACCGGGGATATTTACATTTCCGGGGCGAAAAATTCCGTGATCGCCCTGCTTCCGGCGACTTTGCTGCTCGATGTGCCTGTCATTATCGAAAATGTGCCGGACATCAGCGATGTGCAGATCTGCCTGACCATCCTGCGGGCGCTTGGTGCAGAGGTGGAACGGCTGAAAGAGGATACTTACCGGATTTTCTGCCCGAAATTGCTGACCCATACCGTCCCGGAAGAACAGGCACGGAAAATGCGTGGCTCGTATTATTTCTTGGGGGCACTGCTGGGCAGATGCGGCAAGGCAAAGGCTGCCATGCCGGGCGGGTGCTATCTGGGGGAGCGACCCATTGACCAGCACTTGTTGGCGTTTGAAACGCTCGGTGCGGAGTCGCTGCTCATCAAGGGCTACGATGTCAAGGGCGACCCGTTCATCGATGCGGTGGAACTGCGGGCGGACGAGCTGACGGGCAGAAATATCAGCCTGAACGTCGTCAGCGTGGGTGCGACCATGAATGCCATTCTGGCTGCCGTGCGTGCGAACGGCATCACGACCATCGAGAACTGCGCCAGAGAGCCGCACATCGTTGACCTTGCGAATTTCCTGAATTATATGGGCGCACACATTTCCGGCGCAGGTACGCACAAGATCACCATTGAGGGGGTACAGGAACTGCGGGGGAATATGGCGGAGGGTTCGGAGGAAACACGGGTGTATTCTGTCGTTCCCGACCAGATAGAAGCGGGGACATATATGGTCGCTGCGGCGGCAACACGGGGCGATGTGATGATCCATGGCGTGATTCCGCATCACCTCAAGGAAATTTCCGACCGCCTGAAAGAATGCGGTGTCCGGGTGGATGTCATCGAGAATGAGGACATCGTGCGTGTCCATGCGGACGGCAGCCGACCGTTCCGGGCGAATAATATCAAGACCGAGCCGTATCCGGGTTTCCCGACCGATATGCAGCCGCAAATGGCTGTGCTGCTGACTTTGGCAGAGGGACAGAGCAATATCACGGAGGGCATCTGGGAGGACAGATTCAAGTACGTGGCAGAACTGCGGAAAATGGGTGCCAATATCGACCTGACGAGGGACGGTGCAATTCTTTGGGGCGTTCCGGGGCTGCATGGTGCGGAAGTCCAAGCCTGTGATCTGCGGGCAGGTGCGGCAATGGTGATTGCAGGGCTTGCGGCAGAGGGCAGGACGGAAATTACCGAAATACAGCACATCGAACGGGGGTATTCCCATATTGTGGAAAAGCTCCGGGGCATTGGTGCGGAGATACAGAGAATGTGAACAATAACTAAGTGGTAACAAATGTAAAAAATATATTAAAATATCGTTAAAATTTTGTGTTGTGCTTGACAAAATACATTTGATGTGCTAAACTAAAATTGTAGGAAAATACATTTCCCCATTACAAAAGGAGGTATTGCTATGAAAAAGATCTTTCGTAGTCTTGCATTAGGTGCGATGTGTGTAACACTTGCTGCATCTGCCTGTGTAGGCAGTATGGTATTTGCTGAAGATGTGCAGACAGCCACGACTGGTGACGTGCAGACAGCATTACCGACAATGGAGGAATACGAAGCAATTCTTGCACAATTCAACGAGGAACACGGTACGGATCTTGCCATTGATTGGGATTCGGTTGATGAAATAAGTTCCGGTCGTGAGCCTTTCACACCGTCAGAATGTGAGGATAAGCCTATTACTGAGATGACAGCGGAAGAGTTTACAGCTTGTCTGGAAAAGAGTGCTGCTTGTCTGGCAAAGACTACAGCCGGAATCGAAGAAGAAAATCCTAATATTTGCAAGGTTGAGGATGTACAGTCAGAAGAATTGCCTACAATTGAAGAATATGAAGCAATTCTTGCGCAATTCAACGAGGAACATGATACAAAACTTGCTATTGATTGGTATGAAGCAACCGATCCGGACAGAGAGGACTTCACACCGTCAGAATGTGAGGATAAGCCTATTACCGAGATGACGGCGGAGGAGTTTACAGCTTGTCTGGAAAAGAGTGCTGCTGCTATCGAAAAGTATAAGGCAGAGGAAGATAACCCGAACATTGTTCCGAATACGGGTGAGGATGTTCAGCCTATAGACCTCACAACTTTAACGACACAAAAATGGTACTATTGGACTGCTGATAATCCGGACGGATATATGAAAAATTACTTGTATTGTGATTTTTATTGGATTGCCGCAGACGGTGCAAACTATTATAGTACATTTGATAAATATGGCAGTGTTGTTGCAGATTATCCGGGCTATATAGCATATCAATGTAATCCAGCTTTTAACAGTAATCGTACATCTGTTCGCTGCAATTTCGAAGCTTACTTGTATTCAGGTCCATCTGTTCATTCAAGTCAAAGTTATAAGATGTCAGTCGTATTTGATGTCAATAAAGGCGATGTATATGATTAAAGAATAACAACAGATCCGTTCTCTCAGCGGGAGGGCGGATCTCTTTTATAGAAAAGAGGCGGTATATGGCTAAATTTTACCCGTTATTTTCATCGAGCAGCGGGAATGCGCACTTCATCGGGAGCGAAAAGGGCGGCATCCTGATCGATGCGGGCGTGAGCTGCAAACGCATCCTGAGCGCCCTGCAAAGCAACGGCATCCCGGAAAAGTCGGTGCGGGGCATTTTCATCACGCATACGCATTCCGACCACATCAGCGGCTTGCGGGTGCTTGCCGGAAAGCTGAAAGCCCCCGTCATCGCCACGCCCGGAACGCTTGCGGGGCTGGCGGACAAGCTGCCGGAGGGGCTGTACCGTATCCCGTTGCAGGGGAGCATGGCTTGCGGCGGTATGGAAGTCACGGCATTCCCGACCATGCACGATGCGCCGGGGAGCTGCGGTTTCCGGGTACATACGGCGGATGATAAATACTGCGCTGTCTGCACGGATCTGGGGGTCGTGACGGAGGAAGTGCGGCAAGCCGTCAAGGGCTGTGACATGGTGCTGCTTGAGGCGAATTACGACCCGGAAATGCTTGTAAACGGTCCGTATCCGCCGCCCCTGAAAGGTCGGATCATGTCGGATTATGGGCATCTTTCCAACGGGGACAGCGGTATATTTGCGGCGGAGCTGGTGCAGTCCGGCACGACAAGGGTGCTGCTCGGGCATTTAAGTCCGCACAACAATACGCCCTTGCTTGCGGCGCAGACCGTCAAGGCGGCGCTTGCGGGCTTCACGGAGGGCGTGGACTATCTGCTCGGCATTGCACCGGCGGTTTCGGACGGCGGGGCGGTGATTTTCTGATGCAGGTACAGTTGCTGACGGTCGGAAAGCAGAAAGAACCGCACCTGACGGCAGCGCAGGAGGTCTACCGGAAACGCCTTGCGCCGTTCTGTAAATTCACGTTCACGCAGCTCCCGGCGGTACGGCTGGCGGACAAGCCCTCGGAGCGGGAAATCGCCCGTGCCCTTGCGCAGGAGGCGGAGGACATCCGCCGGAATGTAAAGGGCTTGCTGATTGCGCTCTGCATCGAGGGGGAGCAGGTGACAAGTGAAGCCTTTGCGGCGTTGCTGACGGGGACACTGCCGCAGCAAACGGGCGCGGTGACGTTTGTGATCGGCAGCTCGTTCGGGTTGGAGGAAGCCCTGAAGCGGGAAGCGTTCCGGCGGCTTTCGCTGTCGGCGATGACCTTTCCCCATGCGCTGGCATCGGTGATGCTGATGGAACAGCTGTACCGGGCGTATCAGATCGAGAGGGGGACAAACTACCATAAATAAGCAGCGTGATACTATATATATAAAAGCGGCTTGCTTTTCAGGCGTGTGAACGTGTAAATGGCTATATTCCGGGATTTCAGGCGAGCAAGCATGGTATGTGACAGACGTACATACGTGTAAAACACTCGCCTTTTCTGCCGTTACTCGTTCTCTGCGCACGCCTGTTTTGGCTATTTATAGGGAAATACACACCTACACGCTTTTTTTCTTTGTTGCTATATATATATTATATGTATCTTTCATTTTTTCTTACAAAAATTGACTTTTAACGTTTTGTTAAAACTCGATATTGTTTTGTATTCCGTCAAAGGGTGTCCATCAGAGTTACACCCTTTCAGATATTGTAAAACTGTCATTTCAGCAGTTTTATATTTTTTTCATTCTATATTATCATAGAATTACAGATATTGTATTGGATTTGCAAGAATGGAAAAATATGGTATAATATATATATATATAATAGCAACAAAGAAAAAAGGCGTGTAGGTGTGTAATTGGTTATATTAAGGCATTTAAGGTGTGTAACAAGGCTGTGTAACAGACGTGCAGATGTGTAAAATACACACCCGCACGCCTGAAAAGCAAGTCACTACTATATAATACCGTCGTGAAATGCGACGGAAATAAAGGACGCCCCGATTCAGGGCGTCCTGCCGGGGGGTAAGATGTGATCTCCCTACCTACATGGATTGTATATAATGCTATATTTTATACAAAAAAATTATGCACAATGCCAAATTTAATCCCGAAGTGTCAGCTTTCATCCATAAAACCGTACTTGTATAGTGTAGACAAAATACAAATGTCAAACATACAAGGAGGTCATCATGAAAAAAATAACTCTGCTGCTTGCGCTCCTGCTGGTCACGCTGACTGGATGCCAGAGCGCACCCAAAACCAAGCCGGCTGCCCCTGCCGGAACTTCCACGCCTGCCGAAACGAACGACCTGAAAGCTGCCTATACCGGAGAAAAAACAGAGGACGGGGAGATCATCCTGTACTATGCCGTGGGCGGCTGGACGGATGCGGACGGAAGTAACCATGTCATACTTTCCGATGGGGAGCGTGAAGCGATCACCCGGTTCAACGAGGCGGACAACGGCTACCACCTCGAAACGGTCGTCTATGACCAGAACGTGGGCGGCACGGTCGATACCCCGGAATTTGAACAGAAGAACGAGGATTTTCAGCTTCAACAGGATATTTTACAGGGGAATCTTGTGGATATTGTGAGCGATGGTTCTTTTGCCCGAATGGCACGGTATGAAATTCTGTCCGAAAAGGGTGCATTTGCTGACCTCTACGGGTTTCTCGATGGAGAGACAGGGCTGTCACGGTCTGACCTGATGGAACACGTGCTGTCGGTGTTTGAAACAAAGGACGGCAAACTCTGCCAGATGCCGGCAAGATTCATGATCGATACCATGATCGGCAGGGAGAGCCTTGTCGGGACAAAGGAAAACTGGACCCTCGATGACCTGATCTCCCACTGGGATGCGGTAGACCCGGAGGAGATCTGGTTCTGTTCGGAGAATACGACGTACTATGTTTATATCAATTTACTGCGGAATATGCTGCCGGAGTTCGTGGACTATGACACTTTGACCTGTTCTTTCGATTCCCCGGAATTTATCAGTCTGCTGGAATTTTGCGGACAGTTCCCGGAAACGATCGAAAAAAGCGATGTGCGGAACGAGAATCAATTTTTAGAACAGGGTACGTGGTTCGGGAATTTTATGAGCTATCATGATATTCTGACAGACAATGCAGAGCAAGACCCCTATGTCATCGTCGGCTACCCCTCTACGGATGGGTGCGGTTCTTTCTTCGATGCGGACTATGAGCGGTACAGTATCTGTGCGACTTCCGACCCGGTGAAACAGGAGGGGGCTTGGGAGTTCCTGAGCGTGCTGCTTGGGGAAGATATGCAGTACAGAGCCTTTTCTGACAACGAGGAGATGCCGGTATCGGAATCGATCCTGCCGTACAGCGGTTTTCCGATCAACAAGGCAGCCTTCGAGGCAGAGGCGGCACAGTGCTATGACCGGGAGGGGGAAACAGTCGTGGAGACCGGCACAGCGAGCGGGAATTTCTTCTCTAAAACGATCACTTTTCCCAGCCGGGCAGAATATGAACAATTGCTGAATTACATCAACAGCATAACGAAAAAAGGCGGATTTCTGGACAGGGAGCTGGTGTTCACGATCATCGAGGAGGAAGTCGGGATGTACTTTGCGGGCGACCACACAGCCCAACAGGCAGCCGAAGCCATTCAGGGACGGGTAGAGATCATGCTGGCGGAGAAAGCATGACCGTCACGCTGCTTTTTTCACAAAACCTCTTGCAATTTCTGAAATAATGTTGTATAATAAATATAACCATATATTTGGTCAGATAGAGGGTATGCGGAAAATTATTTCAGAAAGAAGGCAGAAAAGATGAAATTCTGGAAAAGAGCTGCCGCTGCGGCGGTCAGCATGACACTCCTTTGCTCCTGCGTGGTCGTACCGGGGACGCTTGTTCAGGCAGCAACGGAAAGCATTGAAAGCTCCTATGACTGGGGCACACTCAAAATCGGCGGCGGTGGTTTTGTTTCGGGTATCGTGACCGGACAGAAGGAAATGTACCTGCGCACGGACGTGGGCGGTGCGTACAAGTACAACTACGAAACGAAACAGTGGGATCAGCTGTTCGGCTTCCTGACCGATACGGACAGAGGTCTGCTCAGCTGCAAGGGCATTGCCATCGACCCGACGGACGATGACACGGCATATTTCCTGTGCGGCTGTGCGTACTTCTCCGATGCAAGGACAGTCATTTTCAAGACCACGGACGGCGGCAAGACTTTCACGGAAGCAGACGTGACCGAACATATTCAGGTGCACGGCAACGGTGACGGACGGGAATGCATTGAGCCGATCGCCGTTGACCCGGACAACCCTGATACGATCTATGCGGGCGGCGATGTCACCGCAGGCAAGTCCGCTCTCATCAAGTCCACGGACGGCGGTGCAACATGGTCTCCGGTGGAGGGGTATGATGCGCTCGGGCTTTTCCCCGGTGAGCTGAAATATCCGATGTGGACAGACAACATGGTAAGAGGTACAGAACCGGCAAAGGAATACAACCAGCAGAACGGTATCGGCTGCATTTTGATTGAGGGCGGTAAGGTCTATGTCGGGACTTCCGTTACCGGGCAGGCGAATATTCACGTAGCCGATGTGGATACGGATGAATTTACGGAACTGAGCGCCGACCTGCCGACAGCCAATTATCCGCTGTCCATTACAAGCGACCACCACGGAAATCTGTTCTTCACGTACATTGCCGGGCTTGCCTTTTCGGGCACGGCTGGCGGGGCGTACAAGTACGATACCGCAAGCGGTAAGGTAACAGCATTTGCCCTTGACCAAGCCATTGGTATGATTGAAGCGGATGAGGACGACCCCAACAAGCTGCTGGCAAGAACCTGCGGTGTGTGGGCTGACCAGTGGTACGGGGAAGAATGGGTGCAGGATGACCCCTCTACCCCCGAAAACGAAAGCACGATCGCATGGGGCGACCATTTCTACCGTTCCACGGACGGCGGTGCTACATGGCAGGATATTACGCCCGGCGCAGGGGAAACCATTTATGACGAAAACGGTTCGCACAAGGAGTTTGTCTCCCTGCCAATGGAAACAAACGGCTATGACTGGGTATATGGCAAGGCTTGCCACTGGGGCAGCGGCATTCTGCTTGACCCCCGTGACCCGGATAGAATTTTGCTGACATCCGGTAATGGTGTGTTTGCGTGCGACAATGTGTGGGACGAGAGCGGGGTACAGTTCTACTTTGAGCCGGACGGCGTGGAGGAAGTTGTTTCATTGGACGGCACGAGCGTGCCGGGCGGGGCATTCTATTCCGCCATCGGTGACTATGACGGCTTCATCCATGAAAACCCCTACGACATTCCGCCGCAGTATTCGCCGAACATGGGCTCGACCTCTGCCATCGCCTACTGCCCGTCTGACCCGGATGTGATGGCACGTATCTCTGAAAATACAGCGACCGGCTACTACAGCTTAGACGGCGGCAAATCGTGGACGGAGATGCAGTTTGACGGCAGCAGCGGAAAGCTCTCTATCACGGAAGTAGAGGACGGTGTGTACCGGATTTTCCATTCCGGCAGCAGCGGTGCGGTTTCCTACTCGGATGATTTTGGCGGAACATGGAGCAACAGCACCGGCATCAGCGGTACGAAGGCAACCTACACATTAGTAGACCCGACAGACCCGTCTATCGTATATGGTTCGGGGATCAATTATAATGACTACTGGGCTTCCACACCCGGCAAGACAGAACCGACACTGGATGAATCGCATTATGCGTTCTATATCAGCACGGACTACGGCGAGACGTTCACGCAGACACAGATGTTCCGGTATGATATGTGTGATCATACGGGCGACCTTGCCTATGTGGCAGAGGATACCCTTGCCATGGCTGGCGGCTGGGAAGGGCTGTATCTGGTGACAGATGCCGGCACAACGATGACAAAGCTTGACGTGAATTATGCAAAATGCGTCGGCTACGGTGCGCCGGAAAAGGCTGGCGACCCGAATACGCTGTTCATTTACGGTAAAATCGCAGCGGATGATGCGGAGGGCATCTACCGTTCGCAGGATGCCGGAAAGACATGGACACTCATCAACACACAGCACATTTACGGCGGTACGGGCAATGGTAACTACATTGTCGGCGATATGAACGAGTTCGGCAAGATGTATATGTCCACAGTCGGCTGCGGTATTGTCTGGGGTGCACCTTCCGGCAGCACATCGAAGCCAGTCGAACCCACGGAGACAGAAAAGCCGGATGTACCCACGGAAACCGGAACACCGGATGTACCGGGTGATGTGGTATACGGCGATGCGGATGAAGACGGCAAGGTAAATTTAGCGGATGTCATCACGCTGAACAAGTACCTGATGAACGTTCCCGGCAGTGAACTGTCCGATCAGGCACGGATCAATGTCGATGTTGACCTGAACGAGATCATCGAGCCGGTAGATGCACTGAATGTGCTGCAGTATGTGATCGAGATGATCGATAAACTCCCTGTATAATGTAAAAGCTGCTTCCTCTTCCGGGGGAGCAGCTTTTTGATAAAAAATTACCGGACTAAAAAGCCCGGTATACAGATCAGATAAGATAAAATCAATTGTTGTGTAGAACAAAAGAAAGGAGACAACAAAACGAGTGTTAATCATACGTATTCCGTATATAACACTATACTCATTATACAACAAAACCCCACAGCCGTCAAGGGATTTTTGCAAAAAAATCTACCGAAACATACATTTTTGTACATTTCACACAATCCTCAAACGGATTTTTTGTCGCTTGTGCTGAAATTGAGAAAAACAGTTTTTGCGATATTGTAGAAATTGTGCAAAAAAAAGTGTAATTTTCTACAAAAAAGCTATTTACAAATGCGGGGTTTTATGGTATTATAGATAATGTAAGGCATTGCGTGTGCCAAACAGAATCTCATTATGTTTTAGGAGGAATATCCCATGGCAAGAAAAATGAAAACCATGGACGGTAACAACGCCGCTGCTTGGGCGTCTTATCCGTTTACGGACCTTGCTGCGATCTACCCGATCACACCTTCATCCGTAATGGCTGAGGTCACAGACCAGTGGTCAGCCAAGGACAAGAAGAACCTGTTCGGCGATCCTGTTACTGTTGTGGAGATGCAGTCTGAAGCTGGTGCTGCCGGTGCGGTTCACGGCTCTCTGTCCGCAGGTGCGCTGACGACAACCTATACCGCTTCTCAGGGTCTGCTTCTGATGATCCCGAATATGTACAAGATCGCCGGTGAGCTGCTGCCGAACGTCATCCACGTTTCTGCACGCTGCGTATCTTCCCACGCTTTGAACATCTTCGGCGACCACTCCGACGTGTACGCTTGCCGGCAGACCGGTTATGCAATGCTCTGCTCCTCTAACCCGCAGGAGGTTATGGACTTGGCAGCTGTTGCACACCTGTCTACCATTGAGGGCAGAGTGCCGTTCCTGCACTTCTTCGACGGCTTCCGGACTTCCCACGAGATCCAGAAGATCGAGGTCTGGGACGATGCCGATCTGGGCGAAATGCTCAACAAGGCTGCTGCACAGGCATTCCGGGATCAGGCTCTGAACCCGAACCACCCGGTACTCAGAGGTTCTGCACAGAACCCGGATATCTTCTTCCAAGCTCGTGAAGCTTGCAACAAGTACTATGATGCAATTCCGGCTGTGGTTGAGAAGTACATGGACATGGTCAATGCCAAGGCTGGCACAAATTATAAGCTGTTCAACTACTACGGCGCTCCGGATGCTGAGCACGTTATCATCGCAATGGGCAGCGTAATGGATACCGTGGAGGAGACGATCGACTACCTGAATGCCAACGGCGGTAAGTATGGTATGGTTCGTGTCCGCCTGTACAGACCGTTTGCAGCAGACAAGCTCGTGGAAGCTCTGCCGGATACGGTAAAGCAGATCTCCGTTCTGGACAGAACGAAGGAACCCGGCTCTATCGGCGAACCGCTGTACCTCGATGTGGTTGCTGCTCTCAAGGGCACAAAGTTCGACAGCGTTCCGGTATTCACCGGCAGATACGGTCTCGGCTCGAAGGATACCACCCCGAACCAGATCATCGCTGTCTTCAAGAACACCGAGAAGAAGCGCTTCACGCTCGGCATTGTGGATGATGTGACGAATCTGTCTCTCGATGCATCTTTCTCTCCGGACACTGCACCGGCAGGGACAATTTCCTGCAAGTTCTGGGGTCTTGGCTCTGACGGTACGGTCGGCGCAAACAAGAACTCCATCAAGATCATCGGCGACCATACGGATATGTATGCACAGGCATATTTCTCCTACGACTCCAAGAAGTCCGGCGGTGTTACCGTTTCGCACCTGCGTTTCGGCAAAACGCCGATCAAGTCCACCTACCTGATCAACAAGGCTGACTTTGTGGCTTGCCACAATCAGAGCTATATTGACAAGTATGATATGGTTTCCGACATCAAGCCCGGCGGTACGTTCCTGCTGAACACCATCTGGGATATGGAGGGTCTCGAAAAGAACCTGCCCGGTCAGGTCAAGAGATACCTTGCACAGAACAAGATCAAGTTCTACACCGTAAACGGCGTGAAGCTCGGTCAGGGAACCGGCATGGGCACACGTATCAACACCATTCTCCAGTCTGCATTCTTCAAGTTAGCTGACATCATTCCGTTCGAGGAAGCACTCGGCTACATGAAAGCTGCTGCGGAAGCTTCTTACAGCAAAAAGGGGCAGGATGTTGTTGAGAAGAACTGGAATGCTATCGATGCCGGCTATAAGGGTCTGGTAGAAATTCAGATCCCGGAAAGCTGGGCAAATGCAGCTGACACACCCATGGGCATGGCAAAAGTCACCTGCGACAACAAGGCTCTCGAGAAGTTCGTCAACGAGATCCAGATCCCGTGCAACGCACAGCAGGGCGACAAGTTGCCTGTTTCTACTTTCGTAGAGCTGGCTGACGGTACTTCCCCGTCCGGTTCGTCTGCCTTTGAAAAGCGTGGTATCGCTGTGACTGTACCTTGCTGGAATCCGGATACTTGTATCCAGTGTAACCAGTGCGCTTATGTCTGCCCGCACGCTGTTTTGCGCCCGGTAACGCTTGACGCTGCGGATGTGGCTGCTGCACCGTCCGGCATGAAGATGGCTGCGATGAAGCCTGCGATCGGCGACCTGAAATTCAGCATGACCGTTTCCGTGCTCGACTGCACAGGCTGCGGCGTGTGCGCAAATGTCTGCCCGGCAAACAACAAGGCTGAAACCCTCGTGATGAAGCCGCTCGAAACACAGCTTGACCAGCAGGCAGGCTTCGACTTCGGCAGAACGACCGACATCAAGCCG
Organism: uncultured Clostridia bacterium; assembly: GCA_947629905.1. Lineage (GTDB taxonomy): Bacteria > Bacillota > Clostridia > Oscillospirales > Ruminococcaceae > UBA3855. The sequence goes on along the minus strand of CANRFM010000001.1, from coordinate 22,005 downwards.
GAAGTGACTGCAAAGTTCACAGAAGCTACTGTCAAGGGCTCGCAGTTCAAGCAGCCGCTGCTCGAATTCTCCGGCGCTTGTGCAGGCTGCGGCGAAACACCGTATGCAAAGCTCATCACACAGCTGTTCGGTGACAGAATGTACATTGCCAATGCAACCGGCTGCTCCTCTATCTGGGGCAACTCTGCACCGTCCACACCGTACACGGTAAACAAGAAGGGCTACGGTCCGGCTTGGTCGAACTCCCTGTTCGAGGACAATGCAGAATTTGGCTACGGTATGTTCCTCGGTCAGGAGACCCTGCGCAACCGTGTCATCGCTAAGGTAGAAAAGCTTGCTGAAAAGGCTGAAAACCCGGATGTAAAGGCTGCCATTGCAGAATTCCTTGCCACCAAGGATGACGGCGCTGCCAACACTCCGGCTGCTGAAAAGCTGATCGCTGCCCTCGAAGCTTGCGGCTGCGACGATGCGAAGGCAATTTTGGCTGAAAAGGACTACCTGCGCAAGAAGAGCCAGTGGATCTTCGGCGGTGACGGCTGGGCTTATGACATCGGCTTCGGCGGTCTGGATCATGTCATTGCATCCGGCAGAAATGTGAACATCATGGTATTCGATACCGAGGTATATTCCAACACCGGCGGACAGGCTTCCAAGGCTACACAGACGGGTGCGATCGCACAGTTTGCCGCAGCAGGTAAGGCTGTCAAGAAGAAGGATCTGGCAGGTATTGCCATGAGCTATGGCTATGTTTATGTAGCACATATCGCTATGGGTGCTGATCAGGCACAGTGCCTGAAGGCAATCCGTGAGGCTGAGGCGTATGACGGTCCGTCCATCATCATTGCGTATGCACCGTGTATCAACCACGGCATCAAGACCGGTATGGCTACTGCTCAGGCTGAGGAGAAGAAGGCTGTACAGGCAGGTTACTGGCATCTGTACCGCTACAACCCCGACCTGAAGAAGGAAGGCAAGAACCCGTTCATCCTCGATTCCAAAGCTCCGAACACAGAGGAGTACAAGAACTTCCTCATGGGCGAAGTACGTTACAATGCACTTGCCCGCCAGAACCCGGCACGTGCAGAGAAGCTGTTTGACGAAGCACTGGAGAACGCAAAGGATCGTTACGACTACCTGACACGGCTCACCAAGCTTTACGGCGAAGCGTAAAATGTAGCGCTGCAAAACGGAAACACGCAGACAAGTGTCCCGGTCTTGCAGATTCGGAAACCCCCGGTACAGCGGATGTGCCGGGGGTTTTTTGTCGGGATTTACTTTATAAAAAACAGCGCAGAGTGTCTGCCCTGCGCTGATCTGCTTTACTTATTTTCATCATACATCCGGTAATATTGCAGCTTGTGATACTGTTTCAGTTCGTCAGATGCCAAGGCATCTTTCAGGGGGACAAATGTCCCGTCCGGCTGCAATGCCCCGTAGGAATTGAATGCCGGGTAGGTCTGCATGACCTCCTGCCGGAACGTGTCCCACTTGTCAGCGGGCAGCCCGGCATTTTCTTTCAGGACGGCGGAGAGGTAGTTCAGGCTGATATAGTCCTTGCTTTCCCAGTCCACATCGTAATTCGCCCACATCAGGTAGGGCACGGTGTAGCTTGTTTCCCGCAGGGCGACCGGATTTGTCATGTCCGCAGCGTAACTTTGGTACACGACCGGAATTGCCGGCTGGTGGTCGCCGAACAGCAGGATGATGGTATCTTCCGGATAGTCCTCAAAATAGCCGATCAGCTCCTCCAGTGCCTTGTCGCTCTCGTGGGCAATGGTGAGGTACTGGTTGACCGCATCGTCCGCCCCGGGCAGGTATGCCGAAGCCGTGAAATCGCTGCCCTCATAGCTGTACGAGCCATGATTCTGGATGGTGACATTGAACAGAAATTCCGGCGTGCCGGGCTGTTTGTGTTCCATGACATCATAGATCTTCCGGTAGTCCTCCGCATCGCTCACGAAGCCCCGTATGTACTCCAGATCGCCGAACCAGAGCGACTCGTCCGCCCCCTCCGGCACTTCCCCGATTTCAGCTAAGTCTGTCCCGGAAATGAACGTATCGAACCCCAGCAGCGGGTAATTGACTTCCCGCTTCCACTCTTCTCCGTGATAGGGGTGAAATGCCGTTGTATGATAGCCCAGCGCCCCCAGTGACGAGGCGAGGGAAGAGGTCTTGTGTTCGATGACCTGATTGTAGGGAATGCACGCAGTCGGCAGGAAAGCCATACTGTTGCCGGTGAGAAATTCCCATTCGGAATTGCAGGTGTAGCCGCCGTACACGGAGACAAGTGCCTTGCCCTTGATGCAGTTCTCATCCAAGCTGTGCAGGAACGGCAGCACATCCTCCTGTAAGCCAATGTCCCCCACAAGGTCATAATCGGAAAAAGATTCGTTCATGATGACGATGATATTGGGCTTGTGTGCCGCCGAGGGGGTGTCCTCTTCCGTGAGTGCATCGGCGGCAGCTTCAGCGTCATAGCCGTCCGGCGGTTCGATGGCGTGTGTCTTTGCCTCGACATACAGGGAATAGAGTACGCCGTTTTCACGGGTAAAGGTGTTGATGTCAAATTTCAGGTCGCCGTCGTTGTATTTCTCCATGGGGGCGATCAGCGTAATGGGCAGCGCCACGCAAAGGGCAGTTGCACCGCTGCGGAAATTGAAGCGTTTCAGGTCTTTGTCGTGGTAATCCCGGAGCAGATACAGCGCCAGAGCGAGCAATGCACCGCTGCTGACGATTGCCCAAGCCATACCCCATGTCGGCGTAAAGCTGTACCGCCCGGACAGCCGCATGGCATCCCCGATACAGAAAAAATCTGTAAACTGAAAAGCGACTGACCGCACGGTAATGGAAAATTCATTGCCAATGGACAAGCCAGCCATGAGTATGGCAATTGCCGTCATAGCCGCTTTCAGGCGGCGCAGCAGTACCATGCAAAGTGCATAGGCAAAAAAGAGCAGCAATATATTGAACAGCTGCACATACCAGACAACATTGTAATACAGTGCGATCTCCAGTAAAACCGGAAACAGCAAAGCCGTGCAGACAACGGCACGCTTGCTGTGCAGTGCAGGGAATTTCATGCTGAACCCTCCCTCTTTTTTCTCTATATCCAGTATAGCAAAAACAGAGGAAATTGTCAAGCGGTTTTCTTTAAGATACCATTAAGTTCAGGAGAACAGAAAGTGCAGCATCTTGCGCAGCGCATACCGGAGATCCAGTTCCGGGACGGTCTGCGCTGACAGCAAGGCAGTTTCACACAGAAGCGTGTCCTCGTGGTAGAAATACACCGTCCCGACCTGCTGTCCGGCTTGTACGGGGGCTTGCACGTATTCGGGCAGCACCATGACGGAGGACAGTTCCTCGTTCCGGGGCACGGCAAGCAAGGGCACCTGCGAGAGGGTGAGCAGCACGGCGCTTTCCGTGCCGCCCTGCACGGTGAGGGGGCGCAGAAATTCCTCCGCAAAGCCCGGTGAGGTGAGCCGATAGCCGGAAAAGCCCTTTTCCAGTAACTGCTTCGCCGCCGGAAAGCGTTCGTCCTCCGTTTCACACCCTAAAACAACTGCCGCACACAGCAAGCCGTTCCGTTCGGCAGCGGCGATCAGGTGATAGCCCGCTTCATGAGCAGCTTTCATGCCCTGACAGCCGTCATAGGTGCGGGTGAGGGTGTTCTCGTTGACGATCTCCACGGAGTCGTTTTTGACGAAAGTACGCCAAATGTCCATGTGCGGCACGAGCATTTCGCACCGGAGCACCGCACAGGCGAGCAAGCCCATATCGGCTGCCGTTGTGCGGGACTGCGGGTCGGCATAGCCCTGCGGCGAGGTGAAACGGGTACTGCGCATCCCCAAGTCAAAGGCGGCAGCATTCATGTCCATGACAAAGCGTTCCGTCGTGCCGGAAATACTGTCCGCCAGTACGGCAGCGGCATCATTGGCATTTCCGGCAAGGAGTGCCGTCAGCAGTTCGCTCACGGAAAGACTGTCCCCCGGTTCGAGCCAGATGACAGCACCCGTCACTGCCCGGACGCTTTCTCCGGCGGTGAGGACGGTCTCCTCCGTGAGCCGTCCGCTTTCTACCGCCTGCGCCGTCAGGTAGGCGGTCATGAGCTTGGCAAGCGAACCGGGCTGGCAGATCCGGTCGGCATCGCTTTCGGAGAGAATGCATCCGGTATTGGCTTCGATGAGGAGTTTCGCAGGGGCATCCGCTGCGTGAACGGGCAGGGGCAGCAGCAGACACAGCAAAAGCAGGGAAAGCAGCAGGGCAGTCGGTTTCATAAATTTCCTCCGTTACAGACAGGGCAGGTGTTCCGGTGAGTGAAGTCTCTGTATATAGGGTATGCACCCGGCTGCGGATACATACTTTTGTTGAAAGCATATGGCAAAACCTCTAAAAACGTGTGACAGAAATTGTCTTGTTTTCACAATGTTGTAAAAGGATTCCGTCAGGTACTTGAAAAAATTCTGATTTTATAGTATGATAAATATGGAATACTGAAATTTTTGGGAGGCGTTTGTTTATGGCACTGAAGCTGAATACCAGATATCTGGACCGCTTCGTCAGCAAGGAGGAAATGACCAATATCCGTGAGCAAGTCATGACAGCAGCAAAGACGCTGCATGACGGAACGGGCGCAGGGAATGCGTTCCTCGGCTGGCTGGAGCTGCCGACCTGTTACGATAAGGAAGAATTTGCCCGTATCAAGGCAGCGGCTAAGAAAATACAGGAGCATTCCGAAGTGCTGATCGTCATCGGCATCGGCGGTTCGTATCTGGGCGCAAGGGCTGCCATTGAGCTGCTGAAAAGCCCGTTCTACAACGACAAGAAGAAGGATACACCGGACATTTACTATGTCGGCAACAATATCAATCCGACCTACCTCAATGAAATTCTTGCCATCTGCAAGGACAGAGACATTTCAGTCAATGTCATCTCCAAATCCGGCACGACCACTGAGCCGGCACTGGCTTTCCGGGTGTTCAAGAAGCTGGTCGAGGACAGATACGGCAAGGAAGAAGCCAAGAACCACATCTTTGCCACCACAGACAAGGCAAAGGGTACGCTCAAGAGCCTTGCCGATGCAGAGGGCTATGAGACATTTGTCGTCCCGGATGATGTGGGCGGACGGTTCTCCGTGCTGACTGCTGTCGGACTGCTGCCGATCGCCGTGGCAGGCTGCGATATTGACAAGCTCATGGAGGGCGCTGCCAAGGCACAGGCTGACTTCACAGCTGACTACGAGGACAATGCCTGCTACCAGTACGCTGCCCTGCGTAATATTCTCTACCGCAAGGGTAAGTCCGTGGAGATGCTCGTTGCCTATGATCCGGCATTTGCCATGATGAACGAATGGTACAAGCAGCTTTTCGGGGAGAGCGAGGGCAAGGACAACAAGGGCATTCTGCCGACTTCTGTTGTATTCTCTACCGATCTGCATTCCATGGGGCAGTACATACAGGATGGTTCCCGTCTGCTGTTTGAGACGGTCGTGGATATCCAGAAGCCCCGGCAGGACTTCTTCCTTGAGGAAGATGCCGAAAATCTGGACGGTCTGAACTTCCTGTGCGGGCAGAATATGTCCGTCGTCAACCGCAAGGCATTTGAGGGAACGGTGCTTGCCCATACGGAGGGCGGTGTTCCCAATATCATACTGGAGCTGGAGGACACCAGTGAATTTTCACTGGGCTACCTGATCTACTTCTTTGAAAAGGCGTGTGCTGTTTCCGGCTATATGCTGGGTGTCAACCCGTTCAATCAGCCCGGTGTGGAGGCATACAAGTCCAATATGTTCGCCCTGCTCGGCAAGCCCGGCTATGAGAATGCCAGAGCAGCACTGGAAGAAAAGCTCGGCTGCTGAACAGCCGTCTGATATGCCCCGCTGCTGCGGGGTGCGAAAGGAGTTTTTACCATGATCAAACTGATTACCGGAAAGAAAGGTTCTGGCAAGACCAAGACCCTCATCGAGCAGATCAATACTGCCGTAGCTGAGACAAACGGCTGCCTTGTCTGCGTGGAAAAGGGCGAAACGCTCCGCCGTTCCATCAGCTATAAGGTGCGCTGGGTCGGCGTGGAGCAGTTCGACATTTCCGGCTATGAGAATTTCTACGGTTTCCTTGCCGGAATGCTGGCAGGCAACTATGACATCAAGGAGATTTTCGTGGACGGCATCCTCAAGATCGGCGGTGCGGATTTTGACGAGCTGGGGGCAATGTTCGACAAGCTGGACAAGCTGACCGGCAATGATACTATCGTGACGTTCACAGTTTCTGCCGACAACACGGAGCTGCCGGAGCGTGTGACAAAGTATCTGTAAGGCATGATTTTCGGAGAAAGGGCGGGTCTGCTGCCTTTTCTCCGGAATTTCCTGAAAAAGGGCTTGACAAATTGCCGGATATGCGGTATAATTAAATTTGTGATGCTCTGCAAAGGAGGGTACCTGTATGCTGATGAAGATCGGAACCGTTCTTGATGTGCCCGGCACGGTCGTGGCACTGGATCTCTGCGTGTCTGAGGAACGTCTGGCACAGGTACAGGGCTATGTGTTCGATTCGCCGATGCGTGTGGTCGGGCAGATCGCCAATCACGCAGGAGCTGTGACACTGGAATTCCGGGTGACGGCTTCGCTGCGGGTAGCGTGTGACCGCTGTCTGAAGGAGACCGTGCAGGAATTTTCCTATGCCGAAACGCATATTGTCGTGCGCCGGCTGGTATCCGAGGACGAGGATGAGGACGGCAGTTACGTACTCGCCGAGGGAGAGTGCATTGACCCGGAAGAAATTGCAGTGACCGATTTCCTGCTCGAACTGCCGACGAAGATACTGTGCAAAGAGGACTGCAAAGGACTCTGCCCGGTGTGCGGTTGCAACAGGAATGAGACTGACTGCGGGTGCATGAAAGATCAAACAGAATAGGAGGTGCCGGATATGGCAGTACCAAAGAGAAAGACATCCAAGGCAAGAAAGAACAAGAGACGCAGCGCCGTTTGGAAGCTGGAAGTACCTGCAATGTGCAAGTGCGACCACTGCGGCGAGCTGAAAGCTCCGCATAAGGTTTGCAGAAACTGCGGTTTCTACAAGGGCGTTGAGGTTCTGAAGATGGACGCTGAATAAGCAGGGGCGGAGAGAGGAGTACTTCTCTCCGTTTTTTATCGGAAGAGGGTGAGCTTTTGGTAACGATCACCGGTGTTGTGCCGCATTCGCCGGCAGCCCGGGCAGGCATCCGGGCAGGCAGCCGCCTGCTTTCCATGAACGGGCATACGGTGCGGGATGTGCTGGATTATATGTTCTATGCGGCAGAGACCATGCTTATCCTCGTGGCGGAGCAGGACGGCAAGGAGCAGACGTTCCGCATCCGGAAAGATGAATATGACGATGTAGGACTGGAATTTGAGAGCTTTCTGATGGACAGCAAACAGCGCTGCCGCAACAAGTGCGTGTTCTGCTTTATCGACCAGATGCCGCCGGGTATGCGGGAAACGCTCTATTTCAAGGACGATGATGCACGGCTCTCGTTTTTGCAGGGGAACTATGTCACGCTGACCAATATGACACAGGAGGATGTGGACAGGATCATCCGGATGAAGCTGAATATCAACGTCTCCGTCCACACCACCAACCCGGAACTGCGCTGCCGCATGATGCAGAACCGCTTTGCCGGGCAGGTACTGGACTACCTGTGGCAGATGGCAGAGGCGGGCATTCAGCTCAATTGTCAGATCGTCCTCTGTCCCGGTCTGAATGACGGAGAGGAACTGCGGCGGACACTCACGGACTTGGGGAAGATGCTGCCGCATCTGACAAGCGTGGCAGTCGTGCCGGTGGGCTTGTCGAAATTCCGGGAGGGGCTGTACCCGCTGACCGCATTCACAGCGGAGACGGCAGCGGCTGCGATCGACCTCATCGAGGCATTTCAGGCGGGATTTCTGGAGCGGTTCGGCACACGTGCCGTGTTTCCGTCCGATGAATTGTTTCTGCTTGCCGGGCGGGAACTGCCGGACGGTGCATACTACGAGGACTACCCGCAGTTTGAAAACGGGGTGGGGATGCTCCGCTCCCTTGCGGACGAATTTCAGGATGCCCTGACGGAGGCGGAATTTTCCGGAAAGCGCACGGTCTCCCTTGCGACCGGAATGGCAGTGCTCCCGTTCTTGCGTGAGCTGCTGCGGCAGGCAGAGGAGCGGTTTCCGGGGCTGAAATGCCGGTTCTACGGCATCCGGAACGATTTCTTCGGGGAGAGCATCACCGTGACGGGCTTACTGACCGGGCAGGATCTGATCGCACAGCTTCAGGGGAAGCCCTTGGGGGACTGCCTGCTGTTGTCGGAGTCCATGTTCCGGCGGGATAGCGATGTCTTTCTCGATGATGTGACGATACCGGAGGCAGAACAGGCGCTGCACGTGAAGATAGAGACCGTGCCGAATGACGGCTACGCCCTGCTGGCGGCGGTCTTGGGAGAGGAATAGAAAGGAGGACATTATGCCATTACCAGTAGTTGCCGTTGTGGGCAGACCGAATGTCGGCAAGTCCACATTATTCAACAAACTCATCGGGCAGCGGCTTTCTATTGTGGAGGACACCCCCGGTGTGACGAGAGACCGCATTTACTCGAAATGTGAATGGCGGGGACGGAAATTCATGGTCGTGGACACCGGCGGCATTGAACCGAAAGAGGATGACAAAATGCTCACCCTCATGCGGCAGCAGGCGGAACTTGCCATTTCCCATGCGGATGTGATCGTTCTGGTGACGGATGTGCGCAGCGGTGTCACGGCAAATGACTATGCCGTTGCCGATATGCTCCAGAAAAGCGGCAAGCCCATTGTGCTTGCTGTCAACAAGTGCGACAAACTCGGGGAAGCACCGCTCGAGATGTATGAATTTTACAATTTAGGGCTGGGCGACCCGTTTCCGGTTTCTTCCGTACACGGACACGGGACGGGCGATATGCTTGACGAGATCATCCGGCATTTTCCGGCGGAAGATGCGGAGGACTACGGGGAAGAAGCCATCAAGGTCGCTGTCATCGGCAAGCCGAATGCCGGGAAATCCTCGCTGATCAACCGCATTGCCGGGGAGGAGCGTGTCATTGTCTCCGACATTGCCGGAACGACCCGGGATGCGACCGATACCGTCATCGAATGGGAGGAGGGGCAGTTTGTATTCATCGACACTGCCGGCATCCGGAAGAAGTCGAAGATCACCGAACGGGTGGAGCATTTTTCCGTACTCCGGGCGTATATGGCAGTAGACCGGGCGGACGTGTGTGTGATCATGATCGATGCGCTGGAGGGCTTCACGGAGCAGGATTCTAAGGTTGCCGGGTATGCCCACGAACAGGGCAAGGCGTGCATCGTTGCCATCAACAAATGGGATGCCGTGGAAAAGACCGATAAGACCATGCAGGAATTCCAGAAAAAGCTCGAGAACGATTTCAGCTTCATGTCCTATGTGCCGTTCATCTTCATTTCCGCAAAGACGGGGCAGCGGGTGGAAAAGCTGTTCGACCTCATCCGCCATGTATACGAGCAAAATTCCATGCGCATCAGCACGGGTATGCTGAATGATGTGCTTGCCTATGCGACCGCAAGAGTGCAGCCCCCTTCGGACAAGGGGCGGCGGCTGAAAATTTACTATATGACACAGGCTTCCACGAAGCCGCCGACATTCGTGCTGTTTGTGAACCGGGCTGACCTGTTCCACTTTTCGTATCAGCGGTATATTGAAAATCAGATCCGCACGACATTCGGGCTGGACGGCACACCGGTGCGGATGATCGTCCGGGAACGCAGCCGGAACGACACGTAAGGGGGACGACATGGAAATTGTTGCATTTCTGATCGCAGCGGCAGCTGGCTATCTGCTGGGCAGTGTCAATTCGAGTATCGTGGTCGTGCGGCTGATCAAGCACGAGGATGTACGGCAATTCGGCAGCGGCAATGCCGGGCTGACGAACACGCTCCGCTGTTTCGGGAAAGTGTGCGCCCTGTTCACCCTCATCGGCGACCTTGCGAAAGGTGTCATTGCGGTGCTGATCAGTCAGTTCCTTGCCGGAAAGCTGACGGGCGGGGTGGCTGACCTCTATCTGATCGGGTGCATTGCGGGCTTGTTTGCCATTGTGGGGCACGTGTTTCCGCTGTACTATGGCTTCCGGGGCGGCAAGGGCGTGCTGGTCGGCGTAAGCATTTTCCTTGTGCTGGACTGGCGGGTGTTCTGCATCCTGATCGGCATTTTTGCCGTGATCCTGCTGCTTTCCAAATATGTGAGCCTTGCCTCGATCGTTGCGACTGCCTGCTGTCCGTTCATCACGGCGGCGGCGCAGTATCTCTGGGAGGACTTTGACTACACGATACCGCAGATTTTGCTGCATTTCGGTGTGCTGGTATGTATGGCGGCGATGATCATTTTCATGCACCGGACAAACATTCAGCGTCTGCGGAATGGCACGGAACGCAAGTTTGGGGAGAAAAAAGAAAAAGAAAAGACGGAATGAGTATCCGCCTTGTAAAACCGAATGCCCGCTCACAGCGGGCATTTTTGCATACAGATAGGCTTCCGGAAAAACCGGAAGCCTTCTCTGGTGACCCGTACGAGAATCGAACTCATGATTCCGCCGTGAAAGGGCGGTGTCTTAACCTCTTGACCAACGGGCCGAAGTGGCGGCAACTGGATTCGAACCAGTGACCGTTCGGGTATGAACCGAATGCTCTAGCCAACTGAGCCATGCCGCCATCTGGTGAAGTCACCTTATCTATTATACCACAACAAGGATAGCTTGTCAAGCCTTTTTTTGAAAATTTTTCAGAAAAAATAAAATTCTGCCTGCCGGAGCACCGTTCTCTGCATGTTTCCGGCGCAGAGAACGGCAGACAGGCGGCTGTTACTGGATATAGGCAGCCGGGTCGATATACGTTTCCCCCTGCATGACCTCAAAATGCAGGTGGGTCGCCTGCGAACTTTCCACGTCGGCAGTATCTCCGACCGCACCAATGGGCGAAGTGTTTGTCACGCTGTCGCCCTCTGTTACCGTGAGACCGGCATTGAGGCTGCAATAGCGGCTGTAGATGCCATTCTGGTGGTCGATCGTCACGCAGATGCCCCAGAGCGGATCGTCCTCGACCTTGAGGACAATGCCGTCATCCATGGGATAGACACTATCCCCCAAAGCTGCGGCAATGTCAATGCCGTTGTGGGTCTGCCATACCCCGGTCGTGGGGGATTTGACAAGTTCCCCGCCGCTGAAACGCTGTATGATCTCACCGTCTACCGGAAAGCGGGACGGCTGGTGCGGGGGGGAAGTCGGTTCGGTTACGGCTTCGGTCACGGTCTCTGCATGGGGTTTGGCGGCAGGCAGGGCTGCGGCTGCGGCGGTTTCCGGGACTGTCTCCGGCGGTACATAGGGCTTGGCGGCGGGCATGGTCGCCTGTACGGCAGGGGCTTCGGTGGCTGCGGGGCGGACGAGGGAGGTTTCCGGCTTGGCAGCGGTGATCTCACGGTCAAGCACGGAGTTTAGCTCCATCTCCAGATCCTGTGATGTCTGTGTATAGGCGAACCAGCAGGAAACGCCGATCATTGCCGCACACAGCAGCATGACCAACCAGAAGCTCAGATGCCCGGTTTTCTGTTTTTTTGCGTAATTGTATTCTTTCACGAATAACACCTCCGTTGTTAGGTTTGTCCGAAAAAAATAAAATATACATAACCGGTTGCAAAAATCTTCGTTTTCTGGTATAATAATATTATCATACAATCAAGGAGACCAGCTATGCAGAAATTATTTCGTTTTCTGAAGCCCTACCGCCGGGAGCTGATCATCGGTCCGCTGTTCAAGCTGCTGGAAGCGATCTTTGAGCTGATCGTTCCCGTTGTCATGGCGAAAATCATAGACAATGGCATTGCCCGGCAGGATAGCGGGTATATTCTCCGGCACTGCGGGCTGATCGTGCTGCTCGGTATCTGCGGGCTGTGCTTTGCGCTGACCTGTCAGTACCTTGCCGCAAAATGCGCTTTCGGCTATGGCACGACCCTCCGGAAAGAGCTGTACTGCCATATCAACACGCTCTCCTGTACGGAACTGGACAGGCTCGGCACATCTACCCTCGTCAACCGTATCACGAATGACGTGACGGCTTCTCTGTCGGGGGTGAATATGTTCATCCGGCTTGCCTCCCGTGCGCCGTTTCTGATCATCGGAGCGATCGTCATGGTGCTGATCATTGATTGGCGGCTGTCGCTGATCTTTCTTGCCATTGCGCCGATCGTGGCGTTTCTGCTCTGGTTTGTCATGCATAAGACCATTCCCATGTACGGGGCGAATCAGAAACGTCTGGACGGCATTGCACGGCGCACGGGGGAAACGCTGGACGGTATGCGTGTCATCCGTGCCTTTTCCCGGCAGAAAGAGGAGGCAAAGCGGTTTGCGGACGACTGCGCCGATCTCGAACAGGCGATGCTTGCCGTCGGCAGAATTTCCGCTGTACTCAATCCGCTGACCTTTGTTGTCATGAATCTGGGTATCGTTGCGGTGCTCTGGTTCGGCGGTGTACACGTCAACACGGGCTTGCTCAGTCAGGGGGATCTGACCGCCTTTGCCAATTACATGACGCAGATCCTGCTGGCAATGGTTGCGCTTGCCAACCTCATCCAAATTCTCACGAAGGCACAGGCTTCCTCTCTGCGTGTGGCAGAGGTGCTCGAAACGCCCGGTTCTATGCAGGACGGCACGGAGCTTCCGGACACGGACGGGTCGGAGGCAATTGCCTTTTCACACGTGAACTTCACCTATCAGGGCGCAGGGGATACGGCGCTTTCCGACATCAGCTTTACGCTGCAAAAAGGGCAGACACTCGGCATCATCGGCGGAACGGGCAGCGGCAAATCGACGTTGGCATCCCTGATCTATCGTGCCTACGATGCCGCAGAGGGGGAGATCCGCCTGTTCGGGAAAGACATCCGCACCTACAGCTTGGATGCGCTGCACCACTGCATTGGCACAGTGCCGCAGAAGGCGGTGCTGTTTACCGGGACGATCGCTGAGAATCTCCGCTGGGCGGATGCGGATGCCACGGAGGATGACCTGCAATGGGCATTGGAGATCGCACAGGCGGCGGATTTTGTGGCGGCGCTGCCCTATCAGATGCAGACACATCTTGTGCAGGGCGGGCGTAATCTTTCAGGCGGACAGAAGCAGCGGCTGACGATCGCAAGGGCGCTTGCCGGAAAGCCGGCAATGCTGATTTTAGACGACAGCATGAGTGCCTTGGACTATGCGACGGATGCGGCACTCCGGAAAGCCCTTGCGGCGTGCAGGGACATGACGAAAGTCATCATTTCACAGCGTGCGACCTCGATTGCGGATGCTGATTTGATTTTGGTACTGGAGGACGGGGTCTGCGTGGGGCAGGGAACGCATACGGAATTACTGGAACGGTGTACGGTTTACAAGGAAATTTACGATTCTCAGATGCAGCAATAGGAGGCAGCCATGAAACATACGATTTTTCGCATTTTGCGCTATACAAAGCCCTATTGGGCACATCTTGTGCTTGCACTGTTCTGCACGCTGATCGGGGTGCTGCTGTCGCTGTTCGTGCCGATCCTGATCGGGGAGGCGGTTGATCTGGCACTGGGGGTCGGGGAAGTGGATTTTGCCGGACTGGGGCAGGTGCTTGTGAAACTGGCAGCATTTGTGGTCGTAAGCGGTGTATTCCAGTGGATGGCGGGGCTGTTCGTGAACCGCCTTGCGTTCGGGGTCGTGCGGGAACTGCGCACGGAGCTGACCGAAAAACTGGGAAAAATGCCCATTTCCTACATTGACGGTCATGCAAGGGGCGACATCATGGCAAGGGTCGTGCCGGATATTGAGATCCTTTCGGACGGCTTATTGCAGGGGTTCGCACAGCTGTTCACGGGGGTGGTGACGATCGGCGGAACGCTGTATTTCATGCTGACGAGAAATGTCCGCATTACGGTAATTGTCGTGCTGATGACACCGCTTTCCCTGCTGTTAGCTGCCAAACTGACGACACTGTCCCACAGCACGTTCCAGAAGCAGACACAGCTCCGGGGGGATATTGGCGCTCTGACAGAAGAACTGGTCGGCAATCAGCGCATTGTCAAAGTGTTTGCCTACGAAAAGCGGGCAGAGGAGCGCTTCAGCGAAGTCAATGCTGCCCTCGGGGAAGCCGGCAGGAAGGCGACATTCTATTCCTCCCTCAGCAACCCGTCTACCCGTTTTGTCAACGGGCTGATCTATGCGGCTGTCGGCACGGTGGGGGCACTCGGGGCGATCGGGGTGCTGCCGTGGGTCGGGGTGATGAGTATTGGTATGCTGGCAAGCTTTCTGTCCTATGCCAACCAGTATACCAAGCCGTTCAATGAAATTTCAGGTGTGATCACGGAATTGCAGAACGCTGTGACCTGCGCACAGCGGGTCTTTGCGGTGCTGGATGCGCCGCCGGAACCGGATGACAGTCACTGCCTGATGCTGACGGACAGCAAGGGGCATATCGCACTGCGGGATGTGAGCTTTTCCTATGTGCCGGAAAAGCCCCTGATCCGGCATTTTAGCATGGAGGCGAAGCCGGGGCAGCGGATCGCCATTGTCGGTCCGACCGGGTGCGGCAAATCGACGATCATCAACCTGCTGCTGCGGTTTTATGAGATCGGCGGCGGTGAAATTTTACTGGACGGCAGAAGCACGAGGGAACTGACGAGGGACAGCCTGCGCAGTCAGTTCGGGATGGTCTTGCAGGAGACGTGGATCTTTACGGGAACTGTTGCGGAGAATATCGCCTACGGAAAGCCGGATGCGACCCCGGAGGAGATCGAACAGGCTGCCCGTGCCGTCCATGCGCACGGTTTTATCAAGCGGCTGCCGGAGGGGTATCAGACGGTCATCTCCGAGAACAGCGGCTTGTCACAGGGGCAGAAACAGCTGCTGTGCATTGCCCGTATCATGCTGACAGACCCGCCTATGCTGATTTTAGACGAGGCGACAAGCAGCATTGACCTGCGCACGGAACACCGCATTCAGCGGGCGTTCGAGAAGCTGATGCGGGGGCGGACGAGCTTTATCATTGCGCACAGGCTTTCTACGATACGCAGTGCGGATCATATCCTTGTCATGCGGGACGGCAGTATCATCGAGCAGGGGGATCATGCTTCCCTGATCGCAAAGAACGGCTTCTATGCTGAGCTTTACAACAGTCAGTTCGCCGGGAGCGGCGAGACGGCATGACGGGAAAGGGGGAAGATCATGTATCATTTTCTGATCGTGGGTGCGGGGCTGTATGGAGCTGTCTTTGCACAGCAGGCAAGGCGGGCAGGGAAAAGCGTACTCGTCATCGACAAGCGCCCGCATATCGCCGGAAATGTGTATACCGAAGAGACAGAGGGCATTGCGGTACACCGATACGGGGCGCATATTTTCCACACGAATGACAGGAAGGTCTGGGCATATATCACGCAGTTCGGGGAATTCAACCGCTTTACGAATGCGCCGGTCGCTAACTACAGGGGGGAGCTGTATTCTCTGCCGTTCAATATGTACACATTCCACAAAATGTGGGGCGTGGTGACACCGGAGGAGGCTGCCGCAAAACTGGCGGAGCAGCGGCAGGAGATCACCGGAGAACCGAAAAACCTCGAAGAACAGGCGATCTCCCTTGTCGGGCGGGACATTTATGAAAGGCTTGTCAAGGGCTACACCGAAAAGCAGTGGGGACGGGACTGCCGGGAGCTGCCGGCGTTTATCATCCGGCGGCTGCCGGTGCGGCTGACGTTTGACAACAACTACTTCAATGCACGCTTTCAGGGGATCCCGGTAGATGGGTATACTGCCCTTGTGGAACAGCTGCTTTCCGGTGTGGAAGTGCAGCTTGGGGTGGATTATCTGGCAGACAAGGCGGCATTGGATGCACTTGCGGAGCGGGTGATCTATACGGGGGCGATCGATGCGTATTTCGGGTATGCACTGGGGGCGCTGGCATACCGGAGCGTGCGGTTTGAGACAAAGCTGCTCGATATGCCGAATTTTCAGGGCAATGCGGCAGTCAACTACACCGACAGGGAGACCCCGTGGACACGCATTATCGAGCATAAATGGTTCACGTTCGGCAAGGACAGGAACGGCTGCGACATCCCGAAGACCATTATCAGCTACGAATACAGCAGCGAATGGCAGCCCGGTGAAGAGCCATATTACCCGGTCAATGACACGGAGAACAATGCCCGCTATGCCCGTTACAGGGAACTGGCTGCGGCGGAGGACAAGGTTCTTTTCGGGGGCAGGCTGGGGGAGTACCGGTATTATGACATGGATGCTGTGATTGCGGCTGCCTTGCAAAAAGCCGGACAGCTCCTGACATGAAAAACGCTCCCTTTACGGGAGCGTTTCGTGCGATATTGACTTAATCTGCCACATGGGTCAGGATGAGGTCGCCGACTGTCGTGTAAAAGGTCTTGGGGTCGTCATAGCCGGGGGCAAGGGTGCCGTCGTTGGATTTCAGGGTAGTGCTGATGTCTACATAGTGCAAGCCCTTTTCATCTGCCAAGGAGAACAGTGCGGCGTTCCATGTGTCGATGCGCTTGTTCTGTTCCGGGTCGGCTGTCGGGGTCGCTGTCAGGAGATAGATCGGAACAGCCGGTGCCTGTTCGGTAAGATGTTCGGTCAGGGTCTGGAGGGATGCGGCTGCCTTTTCGGTGTCTTCCGGGCATTGGTACCAGATATACAGGGCAACGGGCTTGGCATCCGCAAGGCTTCTGCCGATGCTGCGCATTCTCGATTCGGCAAGCCCGGTGATCGCATCTGTGAATACCATATTCTGGTTGGTCTCATAGTACCCTGCAAAGGTCGCTACATCGCCCATGAAGGCTGCCGTGCCCATGCGGCTTTCGTCTGCACGTTCTGAGGAGGGGACGGGGTTGGTCACGTCTGCCCGTTTGCCGCTGCTGTCGGATTTGCCGTTGTTTTCGTTCAGGCTGGCAACGATTTCCTTTTCCCAGTAATCCTCCTGAGAGAGTGCAGATACCATATACCATGCAAAGCATCCGCCGAAGCAGAATAATACGATGATCACAATGACACCCGGCTTGAAGCGCAGTCTTGTCCGCTGCTGTCTTGCCTCTACCTTGCCGTGGCGCTGTCTTTTCTGTGCCATGTGCTGTGCCTCCGTTCGTTTTGGGGTTAGGCACCACCGCACAAAGACCGCCTGACGGCTTTGTACGGTGTTGCCTTTATAGTATTATTATAACCGAAAGTCTTTCCTTTTGCAAGGGCTTTTCCGATGTTTTTCATAAATTCATGAAAATTTGTTGCAAAATCCGGAAATCTATAGTATAATAAAATGGTGTGGGTACTGGCAATTGGTGCAGTGCCTTGCTGTGAAGGAAGGAGTAACGGATATGTGTGGTTTTGTGGGCTTTACAAATCAAATCGATAATGCCGGACAGGTCGTGGAGGCGATGATGGATGCGATCCGTCACAGAGGTCCGGATGCTTCCGGGAAATATGTGGACGGGGATATTGCCCTTGGGCATAGGCGGCTGAGTATCATTGACGTGTCAGCGCAGGGCAATCAGCCGCTGTACAGTGAGGACGGCAAACTGGTGCTGTGCTTCAACGGGGAGATCTACAACTTCATGGACATCCGCAGGGAACTGGAGGAAAAGGGCTACCGGTTTGCGACGAATACGGATTCTGAGGTGCTGATCTACGGCTATCGGGAATACGGGACGGAGCTGCTGAACAAGCTGCGGGGGATGTTTGCGTTTGTCATCTGGGATAAGGAGACAAAAACGCTGTTCGGGGCAAGGGATTTCTTTGGGATCAAGCCGCTGTATTATGCGCAGATGAATGGAACTTTCCTGTTCGGGTCGGAGATCAAGGCGTTTCTGAAACACCCTGCCTTTGACAAGCAACTCAACACGGCGGCTTTGGAAGAATATCTGACGTTCCAGTATTCGGCGATGGATGAGACATTTTTCAAGGGTGTGTATAAGTTGCCGCCGGCGCATTATTTCCTTTACAAGGACGGGAAGCTGGAGATTCACCGGTACTGGGATGTGCATTTTCAGCCGGACGAAACGCCTACGCTCGACCAGTGGGTCAAGGCGATCTCTGAGGTATTTCATGATTCCGTAAAGGCGCATAAGATCGCAGACGTGGAGGTCGGGTCATTCCTGTCATCCGGTGTGGATTCAAGCTATGTGGCTGCCATTGCGGATGTGGATAAGACCTTTACGGTCGGTTTCGGGAAAGATGAACGGTATAATGAGATCGGGTGGGCGAAGAACTTCTCAAAGGCGATCGGCAAGAAGAACTACTCGAAAGTCATTGAACCGGAGGAATACTGGGGGGAGCTGGAGCACATTCAGTATCAGATGGACGAACCGCTTGCTGATCCGGCTGCCATTGCGCTGTATTTTGTGTGCGGACTTGCGGCGGAACAGCTCAAGGTCGTGCTTTCCGGGGAGGGGGCAGATGAGATCTTCGGCGGGTACAATGTCTACAGCGAACCGAATGCGACTGCCTATGACAAGCTGCCACGCAGTGTGCGGCGCACGATCGGCAGCGTGGCGGAACATCTTCCGGCAAAGCGGGGTGTGAATTTCTTCGTCCGGAAGGGGAAGGACTTGGAGGAACGCTTCATCGGGAATGCGTATATGTTCACACCGGAACAGCGTAAGGCACTCCTGAAGATCCGGACGGATGCACCCGACCCGCAGAAACTGACAGCGCACTACTACAAGCGGGTACAGGATGCGGATGAGGTCACGAAAATGCAGTACCTCGATCTGCATATGTGGATGGCAGGCGACATTCTCCTGAAGGCGGATAAAATGAGCATGGCACATTCACTGGAGCTGCGGGTGCCATTCCTTGACAAGAAGGTCATGGGGCTGGCGGAGAAGATACCGACACGCTTCCGGGTGACACGTAAGGAGGTCACGGACGAACATACGCCCTATATCACGAAATATGCGATGCGGCTTGCGGCAAAGCAGGACACACCGCAGGAGACGGCAAAGACGGCTGCGAAGAAGAAGCTTGGGTTTCCGGTGCCGATCCGGGTGTGGCTGAAAGAGGACAAATACTACAACATAGTCCGTTCTTGCTTTGAGGGGGCAGCGGCGAAGGCGTTCTTCCATACGGAACAGCTTGTCAGGCTGCTTGACGATCACAGGGACGGCAAGGCGGACAACAGCCGGAAGATCTGGACGGTGTTCATGTTCCTGACGTGGTATCATGTGTATTTTGAAACGATGAATTAAAGGACATTTTTGTAAAAAATAAGGGAGGGCGCATATGGTTTCGGACTATCCGCATCTGATCGACTTGAATGACCACCCGGTGAGCTGGTGGAACGGGCTGCTGGACTTGGGGCAGGAGATCTTACAGAATCCTGTGCTCTATGCCAACAGCTGCAAGGGGAAGATCATGGGAACGCTTTTCTATGAACCGTCTACCCGCACGCAGATGTCCTTTCAGACGGCAATGCTCCGGCTGGGGGGGACGATCATCGGGTTTGACAATCCGCAGACTTCCTCGGTCGCAAAGGGCGAAAATCTTAAGGACACGACGAAAATTGTCAGCGGCTATTCGGATGTGCTTGTCATCCGGCATCCGACTGTCGGTGCTGCAAAAGCGGCGGCACTGACGGCGGACTGCCCGGTCATCAATGCGGGGGACGGGGGACACCTGCACCCGACGCAGACGCTGACGGATATGCTTACGCTGAAATGCGAAAAGGGCAGGCTTTCGGGGCTGACGATCGGGCTTTGCGGAGACTTGCTCAACGGGCGGACGGTGCATTCCCTCTGCAAGGCGATGAGCTGCTATCCGGACAACCGGTTTGTGATGATCTCCACGAGGGAGCTTGCCATGCCGTCCTACATCAAGGATATTATCCGGGCGCATGGGTGCAGTTTCACGGAGGTCACGAGCCTCGAAGAGGCTATGCCGGAGCTGGATATGCTGTACATGACACGCATTCAGCGGGAGCGGTTTGCTTCGGAGGAGGACTATCTGGCGCAGAAAGATACTTACATCCTCACGCCGCAGAAGATGAAGCTGGCACGGCCGGATATGATCGTTTTACATCCGCTGCCGAGGGTGGATGAGATCACTGTGTCCGTAGATGACGACCCGAGGGCGCTGTATTTCAAGCAGGCAAGGTATGGAATGTATGTGCGGATGGCACTGATCCTGACGATGTTGCAGAGTACGAAGAAAACGGAGCTGCTCTCTGGTTCAGTACATCCGGGTGTGGTCTGCCGCAACCCGAAATGTATCACCCATGCAGAACCCTATCTGCCGAAGAGTTTTACCGGCAGGGGGACAACGCTCACGTGTGAATATTGTGACGAACGTTTGCTGTTAGAGCATTGAATTTACTTGAAAGGACGGGAATGTTATGGAACACCAGCTTGTCATTGTTCTGGATTTTGGAGGACAGTACAATCAGTTAATTGCACGCCGTGTGCGGGACTGCGGCGTGTACTGCGAGGTGCGCAGCTACAAGACACCCATTGAGGAGATCAGGCGGCTTTCGCCTGTGGGCATTATTTTTACGGGAGGTCCGAACAGTGTCTATGATGAAAGCTCGCCGCACATCGGAAAGGAGATCTTTGAACTGGGGATACCGATTTTGGGAATTTGCTACGGGTGTCAGCTGATGGCGTATACGCTGGGCGGCAGGGTGGCAGCTTGTGACAAATCGGAATACGGCAAGACGGAGACGTATTACGACCGTTCCAGCGTGCTGTTCGGGGGGATCCACCTGCCGGAGACGGCGACAAGCTGGATGAGCCACACGGACTATGTGGCAGAACTGCCGGAGGGATTCCGGGCCACGGCGCACACGGCTGACTGCCCGGCGGCAGCCTTTGAGTGTCCGGAACGGAAGCTGTATGCGGTGCAGTTCCACCCGGAGGTGAATCATACCTTTGCGGGACAGGGGATGCTGGACAGCTTCTTGAAAAATGTCTGCGGGTGTATCGGTGACTGGACGATGGCAGGCTATGCGCAGACGGCAATTCAGCAGATCCGGGAAAAGGTCGGGGACGGGAAAGTCCTGCTGGCACTTTCGGGTGGTGTGGACAGTTCGGTCGCTGCGGCACTGCTGGCAAAGGCTGTGGGGGAACAGCTGACTTGCATTTTTGTAGACCACGGGTTCATGCGCAAAAACGAGGGAGATGAAGTAGAGGCGGCTTTCCGGGACAGCGGAATGCACTTTGTGCGGGTGAATGCGAAGGAACAGTTTATGGCGAAGATGCGTGGTGTTTCCGACCCGGAGACGAAGCGGAAGATCATCGGCGAGGAATTCATCCGGGTCTTTGAGCAGGAAGCGAAGAAAATCGGCAAGGTCGATTATCTTGTGCAGGGGACGATCTACCCGGACGTGATCGAAAGCGGGCTGGGGGATTCGGCTGTCATCAAGAGCCACCACAATGTGGGGGGCTTGCCGGACTATGTGGATTTCAAGGAGATCATTGAGCCGCTGCGGATGCTGTTCAAGGACGAGGTGCGGAAACTGGGCACGGAGCTGGGGCTTTCACCGGTGCTGGTGTGGCGGCAGCCGTTCCCGGGTCCGGGGCTTGCGATCCGGATCATCGGGGAAATTACGGACGAGAAGCTGAACATTTTACAGGAAGCGGACTTTATTTTCCGGCAGGAGATCGCAAAAGCCGGGCTTGACCGGGAGATCAATCAGTATTTTGCTGTGCTCACGAATATGCGCTCTGTGGGCGTGATGGGGGATTTTCGGACGTATGACTATACGGTAGCGCTCCGGGCTGTTACGACAAGCGATTTTATGACGGCGGATTTTGCGCAGATCCCTTATGAGACGCTTGCAGCTGCCGCTTCCCGGATCGTCAATGAAGTGCCTTCTGTTAATCGGATCGTTTATGATGTGACGACGAAACCACCGGCTACGATTGAGTGGGAATAATAAAAATGCTTGCTGAAACGGCGTAAATACGTCAATTTTGCTGTTATCATGATAACAGT